>NZ_JBWKRI010000002.1:0-588794 GCF_059419205.1 Variovorax sp. GW821-FHT06D12
GTGCTTCCCGCAGCGAAATCAAGGAGGAGGGGCGAAGCCCCGGGGGACATTCGCGGAGGGAAGTACCCGGTGGCCTGGGCACGCGCCCTGGATCAACCGCCGTACAGCCAGGGCTGATCGAGCAACCGGGACCCCAACAAGCGCATCGCCATGTCACGCCCCAAACGCACCGCCCCGGTGGCGTGAAAGATCTCGCCATTGCGACGCGCACGCGCCTGCACTTGCGCGTTGCGTTCCCAGCGCGCATCGGCATAGCGTGCAAACGCAGCCGGCACCCCCAACGCCGAGGTATCGCCCAAGGCATCCGCCAAC
The DNA here is from genome assembly GCF_059419205.1 of Variovorax sp. GW821-FHT06D12. NCBI lineage: Bacteria > Pseudomonadati > Pseudomonadota > Betaproteobacteria > Burkholderiales > Comamonadaceae > Variovorax > Variovorax sp. GW821-FHT06D12. The sequence goes on from NZ_JBWKRI010000002.1 coordinate 313, forward strand.
GCGACCGCATCTTCGATCGCCATGCCAGCGCCTTGCGCAAGGTACGGCACCATCGGATGCGCGGCATCGCCCACCAGCGCGACACGCTCATGCGCCATGTCGCCAGGGCCGGCCACGGGCGCACGGTCGCTCAGCGTCCACGCGCGCCAACTCGGCATCGCATCGAGCAATGACTGAAGATTCGCACAGCTGCGCCCCATCGCCTGCTTCAGCGCCACAAGGCTGCTGGCCTGGTCCCAATCGCGCGCATCGCCCGCGGGTGCAGATTCGGCAATCACGACGACGTTGAGCGCATCCCCCGCGCGCACCGGGTACGCGACCGCATGCAAACGCGGCCCGAGCCACACATCGACGCGCGAACGGCGCAGCGCCGCCGGCAGATCGGCCTGACGCACCAACGCACGCCACGCTGTGTGGCCCGTCACGCGCGGCGGCGCTTCAGCAGATTCGGATTCAAGCTGTGCCCGCACCAGGCTCCACAGGCCATCGGCCCCCACCAGCGCCTCGCCCTCCCACGCACGCGCGTCGGTGCTCGAGACGCAGACGAGGTCGTCGCTGGTCTCGACCTGCCGGATGCGCGCGGCCGTGACCAGCGAGCCCGTGCCCTGCGCGCGCACGGCATCGAGCAGCAGCGTGTGCAGGTCGGCGCGGTGCACGCAGCAGTACGGCGCGCCGTAGCGCTGCTGCATGGCCTCGCCCAGGGGCATGCGCGCCAGTTCGGCGCCGCTGCCGGCGCTGTGGACCACGAGCGCCTCGGGGCGCGCCGCGATGGCGACGAGGCCGCGGCCGAGGTCGAGTTGGTGAAGGCGGCGGGTGGCATTGGGGCCGAGCTGCACGCCGGCGCCGATTTCGCCGAAGTCGGCGGCCTGTTCGAAGACGTCGGCGCGGTGGTGGGCACGGGACAACGCCAGCGCCGTGGCCAGCCCCCCGATCCCGCCCCCGGCGACGAGGATGTGCGCGGGCATCGGACTCAGCGTCCGGTGCTGGGCGTGGTGGAAGTCAGCGCGGGGCTGCTGTGGCTGTCGGCCGGGTCGGCGCCAGCGGGTTTCTTGGGGGCACAGCTGCCGCAGCTGTCGCACGAGCCGCAGCCCGAGGTCTTGGCCAGCGAGGCGGCGAGCTGATCGGCACGGGCTTGGTCGATGAGGCCCGCGCGCTGCGTGCCGGCCGCGAACTTGCGCGCGGCGCCACGGCGCCAGCCGGCAGGCATCCAGCGCCAGACCGCGTAGAGCGCGGCGGCCGCGACGATCAATCCGACGATCAGTTGCTGTGTCATGTCTTCTTCAACCCTTTCCCTGTGGTTTTACCCCGCGCCGAAAGCGAGTGCAATGCGATAGGTCAAGAAGCATGCCACGTATGCCAGGGCGAATAAGTAGCCCGCCATGATCCACACGTATTTCCAGGAGCCGGTTTCGCGCTTGACGGCCGCCAGCGTCGAGATGCACTGCGGCGCGAACACGTACCAGACCAGCAGCGACAGCGCGGTCGCCAGCGACCAGCTGCCGGCGATGAGCGGCTCCAGCGCGCTGGCCACGTCGTCGCCAGTGGCCGAGAGCGCATACACCGTGCCCAGCGCGCCCACCGCGACTTCGCGTGCGGCCATGCCCGGCACCAGCGCGATGGAAATCTGCCAGTTGAAGCCGATGGGCGCAAAGATGTGCTCCAGCCCGCGGCCGATCATGCCGGCCAGGCTGTACTGGATGGCGGGGCCGGTCGCGCCCTCGGGCGGCGACGGGAAGGTCGACAAGAACCACAGCAGGATCGTGAGCGTGAGGATGATCGTGCCGACGCGCTGGATGAAGATCCATGCCCGCTCATAGAGGCCCAGCGCCAGGTTGCGCAGGTTCGGCCAGCGGTAGGCCGGCAGCTCCATCAAGAGTGGCGAGTGCCGCGTGCTGTCGCGAAAGCGCTTCATCACCCAGGCCACGGCCATTGCCGAGACGATGCCGAACACATACAGCGCGAACAGCACCACGCCCTGCAGGTTGAAGATGCCGCCCACGGTACGCGCCGGAATGAAGGCCGCGATCAGCAGCGCATACACCGGCAGCCGCGCCGAGCAGGTCATGAGCGGCGCGATCATGATGGTCGTGATGCGGTCCCGCCAGTTGCTGATGGTGCGCGTGGCCATCACGCCCGGAATGGCGCAGGCAAAGCTCGACAGCAGCGGAATGAACGAGCGGCCCGACAGGCCCACGGTGCCCATCAGGCGGTCGAGCAGGAAGGCCGCGCGCGGCAGGTAGCCGGAGTCTTCGAGCGCCAGGATGAACAGGAACAGGATCAGGATCTGCGGCAGGAACACGATCACGCCGCCCACGCCCGCGATCACGCCGTCGACCAGCAGGCTCTGCAGCATGCCCTCGGGCATGTGCGTCTTGATGAGGTTGCCCAGCCCTTCGGTGCCGGCCTTGATGGCGTCCATCGGCACGTTGGCCCAGCTGAACACGGCCTGGAACATCAGGAACATGGTGACGGCCAGCACCAGCATGCCCCACACCGGGTGCATCACGACGCGGTCGATGCGGTCGCTGGTGTCCAGGCTGCCCACGGGCTCCTTCACGGCCAGGCCGAGGATGCGGCGCACCTCGCGCTGCGTGGCGAGCACGTCGTCCAGGCCGGGCGCCTTCCAAGGCTGCGGCGCGGCGGCGGCGACCGGTGCGTCGAGCGCCTCGAGCAGGTTCTTCGCGCCGCCGGTGTGGACACCCACGGTCTCGATCACCGGCACGCCGAGTTCGCGCGAGAGCACGGCGGTGTCGACCGCGATGCCCTGCTTCCTGGCCATGTCGGTCATGTTGAGCGCCACCACCATCGGCAGGCCGAGCTGGCGCGCTTCGAGCACCAGCCGCAGGTTCAGGCGCAGGTTGGTGGCGTCGGTCACGCACACGAGCAGGTCGGGCAGCGCTTCCTGCGCCTGGCCGGTGACGATGTCGCGCGTGACGGCTTCGTCGGCACTCAGCGCGTTCAGGCTGTAGGCGCCCGGCAGGTCGAGCACGAACACGCGGCGGCCCGTCGGCGTGCGCAGCGTGCCTTCCTTGCGCTCGACGGTCACGCCGGCGTAGTTGGCGACCTTCTGGCGGCTGCCGGTCAGCAGGTTGAAGAGCGCGGTCTTGCCGCAGTTGGGGTTGCCCAGCAGCGCGATGCGCGCGGGCTGCGCGGTGGCGCCGAGACGGCCCGGCCCCTGGATGACGGCTTCAACCATGGTTCGCGGCCCCCGGCGTGACGTGGATCAGCGCGGCCTCGTGGCGGCGCAGCGCGAAGGTGGTGTGGCCCAGGCGCACGGCCAGCGGCTCGCGGCCCGGGGTGCCGGTGGCGACGATGCGCACGGCCTCGCCCGGCACGAAGCCGATTTCGGTCAGGCGCAGCACCAGCTCGCGGTCGTCCGCGCTGTCAGGGCGGGCCACGTCGAGCACGGTGGCCCACTGATGGGACGGAAGCTGGTCGAGGCTCAGCGCGGTGGTGGTCGGCGCTGCGCCGAGGTCGTTGTTTCGCACGGTGGAGGTGCGCCCCCCGGAAACCCCGGGACACGCCAGTAAGCAAAAGCCAGATGCTAGCAATTCTCACTCGCGAAAACCTGACCAACCCCAAAAAGTCCCGGGTCAGCCGGAAATGAGCGCGTCCCCCGGGGCCGGACTCAGTTCAATCCGAGCATCCCGCGCAGCTTGGACAGGTCTTCCGCCAGCGTGTTCACCCGGCCGGCCAGCATCTTGCGGTCGCGCTCAGTGAGCTTCGAATAGGTTTCGAAGCCGCCGTCGGCCGTGCGGTACTTGGCCAGCGTGTCGAACACCACCTTGAAGTTGGCGTCGGCCTTCTCGGCGAAGGGCTTGTCCTGCTTCACGACCAGCGGGCGCAGCAGTTCGACGATCTTGTAGGCGCCCTCGAAGTTCGACTGGAAATCCCACAGGTCGGTGTGGCTGTAGCGGTTTTCCTCGCCGGAAATCTTGGTGGCGGCCACCTCTTCCATCAGCACGGCGGCGCCGCCCACGACCTTCTCGGGCGGGAAGGTCAGCGCGCCCAGGCGCTTTTGCAGCTCGAGCACGTCGGCCAGCAGCTTGTCGGCCACGGGGTTCAGGTCCTTGGTGCTCTTGAGCGTCCACAGGCTGTACTCGATGCGGTGGAAGCCGATGAAGGCCGGGTCTTTCTCGGCCTTCTCGTGGTCGTCTGCGCGCGAGTCGATCGACTGGTCGAGGTCGGTGAACAGCTCGGCCACGGGCTCCACGCGTTCGTAGCTGGTGCGCGTGGGCGCGTAGAGCTTCTTGGCCTTCTCGATGTCGCCGGCCTTCACGGCGGCGGTGAACACGCGCACGTCGGCGGCCAGCTTGCGCACGTTCTGCGTCACGTAAATCTTGTAGTCCGAGATCGGACCGACCAGCTCGAGTGGCGACACGGCGGCCTGCGCGCCGACGGCGTAGAGCCCGGCAAAGCCTGCGACGAAAGCGGCGAGGAAGCGGCGGCGGAACTGCACGGTCATGGATCTCCTTGGATGCGATGCGGTGGTGATGAAAAGGGGAAGCAAGGCTCAGGCGGCCAGCAGGCTGCGCCCGAGCCAGTCGTCGGCGCCCTGCACGCCGGGCAGCGTGAAGAAGAAACCGCCGCCGATGGGCTTGATGTATTCCTCGAGCGGCTCGCCATCCAGGCGGGTCTGCACGGCGACAAAGCCCTTCTCGAGGTCGGCCTGGTAGCAGATGAACAGCAGGCCCATCTCGAGCTGGCCCGACTTGGTGACGCCGTTCGAGTAGTTGAAGGGCCGGCGCAGCATCAGGTTGGCGTCCGAGGCCTTGGTGCGCGGGTTCGCCAGGCGGATGTGCGCGTCCATCGGCGTCGCCTTACCTTCGGGGTCCTTGGTGTAGTCCGGCACGTCGTGCTCGGTCTTGCCGCCGTCCAGCGGCGCGCCGCTGGGCTTGAGGCGGCCCATGATGGCCTCCTGCTCCTGCAGCGGCGTGCGGTCCCAGCGCTCCACGAAGTTGCGGATGATGCGCACCGCCTGGTAGCTGCCGCCCACGGCCCAGGCGGGCTCGTCGCCGTTCGGCTGCACCCAGACGTGCTTGTTCATGAGCGTGTCGTCCGCCGAGTCGGGGTTGGCCGAGCCGTCGCGAAAACCGAGGAAGTTGCGCGCGCTCTCCGCGGGCTGGCCCGCCACGGCCGGGATCGGCGGCACGGAGCCTTCCTGCTTCCAGTGCAGCACCAGCAGGTCGGGCGTGTTCTTGATGATGTCGCGCAGCGCGTGGATGTTGGTGTCGGGCGTGTTGGCGCAGAACTGGATCGACAGGTCGCCGTGGCACAGCGCGGCGTCGAGCGCGTCGTTCGGGTGGCGCTGCATCGGCTTCAGGCGCAGCGGCTTCTTCTTGTCGAGGCCGAAGCGCTCGTCGAACAGCGACGCACCGACCGACACCGTCACGGTGAGCCCGTCGGGCTGCACCACCGGGCCGAGGATGCCGGAGCCCGCGGGCGGCAGCTTGGGGTCGGGGTCGGTCTGCGGGCCGCCCTGCGTGAGGAAGGCGATGCGCTCGGTGAGCGTGCGCATCAGCCGTTCCAGGTCGGCGCGGTTCTCTGCCAGCACATAGAACGAGGCGATCATGCCGGCCGTCGGGCGCGGCGTGACCACGCCCGCCTGGTGCTTGCCGCGGAAGGGCACGCGGTCTTGCGTGTGGGTGCTCTGCGGCGCGTCGGTGACCTGCGCGCCGGTGTCGGGCGGGCCCGGAATGGCCGCGCCGGCGCGCGCGCTGGCGGCGAGCCCGGCAAAGGCCACGCCCGCGGCGCCGAGCATGCGGCGGCGGTGCGGCGAGGCAGGAGCGGTGTCGTTCTTCTTCGTCGGTTCCATGGGGTCGTCGTTCTCTCTCAACTCATTCCAGACCGAGCGCGGCGTTCACCTTGCCCAGTTCCTCGGCCAGCGCACGCACCGGCACGGCCAGCGCCTGGCGCTGTGCCTCGTCCAGTGGCGCGGGCTGGAAGCCTTCGCCGGCGCGGTACGGCGCCAGTGCGGCGTCGAAGGCGGCAAAGCGCTCGTCCACGGCCTTCTGCTGCGCGGGCGCGGCCTTCACCAGCAGCGGCTGCAGCAGGTCGGCGATCTTCTTGGTGCCTTCGTAGCTGCCCTGCAGGTTCACCAGCTCGGCGTGGCCGTAGTGGTCCTCGCCGCCGGCGGGCAGGTTGTCGGCCACGCGGCGCAGCAGCTTCGAGGCGGCGCTGGCGAGCCGCTCGGGCGGCACGCTCAACTCGCGCAAGCGCGCCTGCAGCGTCTCGGTGTCGGCCAGCAGCTTCTCGAGGACCGGGGCCAATGCTTTGGGATCGCCCTGGCCGTACAGCGCGTACTCGATGCGATGGAAGCCGCTGAAGCCCGGGTCGGCCTCGCGCTTCTCGAAGTAGTCGGCGCGGGCGTTGATGCGCGCGTCGAGGTCGGCGAACAGCTCGGCCATCGGCTCGATGCGCTTGTAGGCCTGGTGGGCCGGCGCGTAGAGCGCGCGCGCCTGCGCCAGGTCGCCGGCCTTGACGACATCGGCCAGCGCGCGCACCGCGTCGTCGAGCGTGGCGGCCTCCAGCCGCAGGAACACCTGGTACTCGGCCAGCGCGCCCACGTAGTTGACGAGCGAGGGCCGCGCCTCCTCGGCCAGCGAGGCCGCCGACGGCGTGACGTGCAGCTTGCCGCGCGGGTTGCTCAGCAGGCCGCAGGTGATGGCGAAATCGCCCGGCGAGAGCTTGACCGTCATGGTCTGCGAGAAGCCGGGCGCGATGTTCTCGCGCTCTTCGACCACCATCACGCCGTCGAGAATTTCCCACTCGAGCGCGCGGTTCGACTGGTTGACGATGGTGAAGGTCGTGCGGCCCGCGGGCACGGTGATCTCGTTCGGGTCGCAGGCGTTGCCGCGGATCGTGACGGTGACGGCATGGTCGACCGCCTTGGGCGGCGCCTTGCGCGCCTGGTTCGAGGCGTACCAGAAGGCCGCAAGGCCGGCGACGACCAGCAGCGCCGAGGCGCCCACGGTGACGCGCATGAGCGTCGATGGCGAAGAAGGAGAGGAAGAAGACATCAGGGAAAAAAGTCAGCCGGCAGTCGCCGTGCGCGGCGCCGCAGCAGCCGCCGGGCGCAGGAAGAAGAACAGGGCCACGGCCAGGAAGGCCAGGTAGACGATCACCTCGCCCACCACGGGCGCGGCCTGGTAGCCCAGCAGGCCCGACAGCACGGCGCCCACGGGGCTGTCCATCGGCAGGGTTTCGCTCATGTCGAACACCACGGTCTGCAACTGGTTCCACACGCCGGCCTCGTGCAGCTTGCGCAGCACGCCCGCCAGCAGCCCGGCGGCGACCAGTAGGATGAACAGGCCCGTGAAGCGGAAGAAGCGGCGCAGGTCGAGCCGCACGCCGCCCGAGTAGATGCCCCAGCCAACCACCACCGACACGGCGATGCCCGCGAGCGCGCCCACCGGCGCTTCCCAGCCGGTGCTCTGCTGGAACACGGCCAGCAGGAAGAAGACCGACTCCAGCCCCTCGCGCGCGACCGCCAGGAACACCATGCCGATCAGCGCCCAGCCCTGCCCGTCGGCATGCTGCGCCAGCGCCTTGTCGATCGACGCATGCAACTCGCCCTTGATGGAGCGGGCCGCCTTGCGCATCCAGAACACCATCGTGGTCAGCATGACCACGGCGATGAGCCCGACCACGCCCTCGAACAGCTCCTGCTGCTTCTGCGGAAACTCGGCCGCCAGCAGTTGCAGGCCGGCGCCGGCAAAGAGCGACAGCGCGGTGGCCAGCAGCACGCCGACCCACACCGCGGGCATCAGCACGCCGCGACCGCTTTGTTTCAGGTAACTGGCAACGATGCCGACGATGAGCGCGGCCTCGATGCCTTCGCGCAGCATGATGAGAAAGGGAATGAGCATCTCGGAACAGAAGAACGTTCTTTGAAAATGCCCCGATGTGGTGCATTTTTCAAAGAACGGCCCGAGGATACCCCATCAAATAAGATTTATTCTCAATTAGGGGTATTCGACCCCGCCCCGCTCACAAGGGCAGTTCGACGATGCGCGCGCTGACGGTGTCGCCGTCGACGATCAGTTCGGCCACGGCGATAGGCAGCTTGAATCGGCGCGGGCCGGCGCTGCCCGGGTTGACGTAGAGCACGCCGCCGCGCTCCTCGACCTTGGGTTGGTGCGAATGGCCGGAGATCACGACACGCACACCGGCACCGGCGGGGTCGATGTCGATCTGAGAAAGGTCGTGGATCGCGTAGACATGCACGTCGCCGACCTTCAGGAATGCCGTCTCTGGAACGGCCCCGGCCCACGCCTCGCGGTCGTTGTTGCCGCGCACCACCGTCAGCGGCGCGATCGCGGCGAGTGCGTCGAGGATGCCGGCGTCGCCGATGTCCCCGCCGTGCACGATGAAGTCGCTGCCCTGCAAAGCCGCCACGGCCTGCGGGCGCAGCAGGCCGTGGGTGTCGGAGATGAGCCCGACGCGGATCAAGCGATCAGGCCGCCAGCAGCTGCCGCAGCACGAACGGCAGGATGCCGCCGTGCTTGTAGTAGTCGACCTCGATCGGCGTGTCGATGCGCAGGCGCACCGTCACCTCCTGGTGCGTGCCGTCGGCGCGGTGCACGACCAGCTTCACGTCCATCTGCGGCTTGAGCTCGCCGCCGATCACGACGTCGATCTTTTCCTCACCCGTGAGGCCCAGCGTCTGCCACGAATCGGCGCCGCGGAACTGCAGCGGCAGCACGCCCATGCCGACCAGGTTGGCGCGGTGGATGCGCTCGAAGCTGCGCGCCACCACGGCCTTGATGCCCAGCAACTGCGTGCCCTTGGCGGCCCAGTCGCGCGACGAGCCCGTGCCGTACTCCTCGCCGCCGAACACGATGGTGGGCGTGCCCGCTGCCATGTACTTCATGGCGGCGTCGTAGATGAACATCTTTTCGCCGCCCGGCTGGAACAGCGTGACGCCGCCCTCTTCCTGCGTGCCGTTGGCGTCCGGCGGAATCATCAGGTTCTTGATGCGCACGTTGGCGAAGGTGCCGCGCACCATCACGTCGTGGTTGCCGCGGCGCGAGCCGTAGCTGTTGAAGTCGGCCTTGGGCACGCCGTGCGCCTTGAGCCAGATGCCCGCGGGCGAGCTTTCCTTGATGGAGCCGGCCGGCGAGATGTGGTCGGTGGTGATCGAGTCGCCGAACAGCGCCATGACGCGCGCGCCCTGGATGCCCGCGTCCGACGCGTGCGGCTGCATCTGAAAGCCCTCGAAGAACGGCGGCTCGGCGATGTAGGTCGAGGTGGGCCAGTCGTAGACCTGGCCGGTCGTGCCCTTGATGCTCGTCCAGAACTTGCCCGGATCGCTCTTGACCTTCTCGTAGTTCGCGCGGAACGACTTGGCGTTCATCGCGAAGCGCAGGTTGTCATCGATCTCCTTCGGCGTGGGCCAGATGTCGCCCAGGTACACGTCCTTGCCGCCCTTGCCCTTGCCCACGGGCTGGGTCATGAGGTCGGTCATCACGTTGCCCGCGATGGCGAAGGCCACCACCAGCGGCGGCGAAGCCAGGAAGTTGGCCTTCAGGTTCGGATGGATGCGCGCCTCGAAGTTGCGGTTGCCCGACAGCACGGCCGCGCCGATGAGGTCGTTCTTCGTGATGGCCTCGTTGATCTCGGGCGTGAGGTCGCCGGCGTTGCCGATGCAGGTGGTGCAGCCGTAACCCGCGAGGTAGAAGCCCAGCTTCTCCAGGTACGGCAGCAGGCCCGCCTTCTCCAGGTATTCGGTGACGATGCGCGAGCCCGGGGCCAGCGAGGTCTTGATGTGCGGCTGCACCTTCAGGCCCGCTTCCACCGCCTTCTTGGCCAGGATGCCGGCCGCAAGCATCACGCTCGGGTTGGAGGTGTTGGTGCACGAGGTGATGGCCGCAATGAGCACGTCGCCGTTGCCGATGGTGACGTCGCCCTTGGGCGCCGACGGCGCCGTGGCGCTGGTGTGGGCCGCGGCCTTGGTCGAGCGGTTGGCCACCATCTCGATGACCGGGCGCGGCGAGCCGGGCGGCGGCGGGGGCACTTCGGTGTCGCCGCTCTGGCCTTCGCGCGTCAGCGCGTAGCGCTGCTTGAGCTTGTCGGCCGGCTGGTTGAAGCCGTTGGCGTCGTTGGGCTTGCTGTACAGCTCGGCGAACTTGGTCGACAGGTCGCCCAGGTTGATGCGGTCCTGCGGGCGCTTGGGGCCGGCCAGGCTGGGCGAGACGGTGCCCAGGTCGAGCTTGACGACCTTGGTGTAGTCGATGTCGCCCGGGGCGGGCATGCCGAACAGGCCCTGCGCCTTGTAGTAGGCGGCGAAGCGCTCCACTTCTTCCTTGGTGCGGCCCGTGCCTTCGAAGTAGGCCACGGTCATCTCGTCGACCGGGAAGAAGCCCATGGTGGCGCCGTACTCGGGCGCCATGTTGCCGATGGTGGCGCGGTCGGGCACGGCGATGGACGCGGCACCGGGGCCGAAGAACTCGACGAACTTGCCCACGACCTTTTCGGCGCGCAGGATCGAGGTGACGTACAGCACCAGGTCGGTGGCCGTGACGCCTTCGCGCAGCTTGCCGGTGAGCTCGAAGCCCACCACGTCGGGCGTGAGCATGTAGACCGGCTGGCCCAGCATGGCGGCCTCGGCCTCGATGCCGCCCACGCCCCAGCCGACCACGCCGATGCCATTGATCATGGTGGTGTGGCTGTCGGTGCCCACCAGCGAGTCGGGGTAGTACACCGGCGTGTCGCTCTTGTCGGCCGGGCTCTTGTAGACGCCGCGCGCAAAGTACTCGAGGTTGACCTGGTGCACGATGCCGAAGCCCGGCGGCACGACGCCGAAGGTGTCGAAGGCCTGCATGCCCCACTTCATGAACTGGTAGCGCTCGTTGTTGCGCTGGAATTCCAGCTTCATGTTCAGGTCCAGCGCCTTGGGCGTGCCGTAGTAGTCGACCATCACCGAGTGGTCGACCACCAAGTCGACGGGCACCAGCGGCTCGATGGTCTTGGGCGACTTGTTCAGCTTGGCGGCCACGCTGCGCATGGCGGCCAGGTCGGCCAGCAGCGGCACGCCGGTGAAGTCCTGCAGCACCACGCGGGTGACGACAAAGGGAATTTCGTCGGTGCGCTCGGCATTGGGCGCCCAGTGGGCCAGTTCCTCGACGTGCTTGGCCGACACCTTCTGGCCGTCGCAGTTGCGCAGCACCGACTCGAGCACGATGCGGATCGACACCGGCAGGCGCTCCACCGAGGGGTACTGCTTGGCCAGTTCCTTCAGCGACCAGTACTTGCCGGACTTGCCCGACGCGGTCTTGAAGGTCTTGAGGGTGGACGCAAACGCGTGCGCCGGGGCTTTGGCCATGAGAAGACTCCTGTGTGTTCGTGGAAGCCTCTCAAGGATAGCGAGGTTCAATGTCAGTGGCTGTAGTCGGTCTTCCTTGTCGGGCTCTTCCGGAACTATCGTTCTCATAGCGAAAACGCCCGCCGCACGGGGTGCGGCGGGCGTGGGGCGGACGGTCAGGCGCTCAGGCCATCGCCATGCCGGCGGCGCCCCGGGTGCGGCGCAGCCCGGTCCACTGCAGCTCGGCCAGCACGACCACGCACAGCGCCTGCGCCAGCACCCAGGCCGTGCCGAGCGCGGTGACCGCGAACACGCCGCTCACCAGCAGCGCCACGCAGGCCACCGCCCAGGCGAAGTTGCCGACGATCACGAGGCCGATCAGCGTGCGCGGCGGCGTGGCGCGGCTGGCCATGAAGGCGGCGGCGGCCGCGTAGGCCAGCAAGAACACGCCAGTGCCCATGAGCAACCAGGCCGGCAGGCCGGTCAGGGAGGCGAGGGCATCGGTGAACGCCACCTGCAGCGCGCCGGTCGCGGCGCACGAAGCGGCGTCGGCCCACATCACGTTCGGCAGGAAGCGGGGGGAAGCGAAAACAGACATGTGGATCTCCTGGGTGGGTACGCGGCAGGCCAGTCCTGCTGCGTTGGGGTCGATGATTCCGCCGGACGTGGATCGCGTCGATGACCTGGGAGGTCATGGCGCGGCGGCGCCGTCGCGCCAGAATGCGGCTCCATGAACACCCCCCGCACCCATTCGTCCAAGGCCGCCGCCGCCGGCCTTCCCGGCGCGCGCGATCCGTTCGGCGCCCACCTGCGGCACTGGCGCACCCACCGCCGCCTGAGCCAGCTCGATCTGGCCCAGGAGGCCGAGGTGTCGACCCGCCACCTGAGCTACGTGGAAACCGGCCGCGCCGCACCCAGCCGCGAGATGGTGCTGCGCCTGGCCGAGCGCCTGGACGTGCCGCTGCGCGAGCGCAACGCGCTGCTGGTTGCCGCCGGCTTCGCGCCCATGTACCGCCAGCGCTCGCTCGACGACCCCGCCATGGCCTCGGCGCGCCGCGCCATCGACCTCGTGCTGAAGGGCCACGAGCCCTTCCCCGCGCTGGCCGTGGACCGGCACTGGAACCTGGTGGCGCACAACGCGCTGGTGCCGCTGCTCATGGAAGGCTGCTCGGCCGAGCTGCTGAAGCCGCCGATCAACGTGCTGCGCCTGAGCCTGCACCCCGAGGGCGTGGCGCCGCGCATCGCAAACCTCGCGCAGTGGCGCACGCACCTGCTGGAGCGGCTGCAGCAGCAGATCGCCGCCACCGGCGACACCGTGCTGCAGGCGCTGCACGACGAGCTGGAGGGCTACCCGCCGCCGGCCGTGAGCCACGACGCGCCGCTGCTCGACACCGCGCTGTCGGCGGTGGCCGTGCCGTTCCAGGTGGTCATGCCCAGCGGCGTGCTGAGCTTCATCAGCACCATCACGATCTTCGGCACGCCGGTGGACGTCACGCTGCAGGAACTCGCGGTGGAGTCGTTCTTTCCGGCGGACGAGCAGACGGCGGCAGCGCTGACGGCACTGGCGGCGCAGCAGGCGCGCTGAGGCCGGCGCTGCCGTCCGCGTTGCGCGCCGGCCCTTCGAAGTCGTCGACCTGAATGACCTTGTCGGCCGCCTGCAGGTAGGCCAGCGCCAGCGCGGGGTCGGTGGCCGAGCGCGCGGCCTCGTCGAGCGAGCGCGTGCGGCGCAGCACCTTGTTGAGCGCGGCGGTCTCGTCGCCCAGTTGCGCGCCGAGCGCCATCGCCTGCATCAGGTCGCGCAGGCCGCCCGGGCCGGGCTCCGACAGATCGGGCACGAGCCGCGCGACCACCTCCGGGCGCGTGCGCAGCAGCTCGGCCAGTGCCATCAGTTGCACGTCGCGCAGCGGCGCCAGATGCGCGGTGCGGCGCAGCACCAGCGCGCCCAGCAGGCGCCGCCCCGGCGTCGGCAGGTTGGCGTACAGGTCGCGCAGGATCTTGCCGGCCTCGTCCAGCTGCAGCCGGATCGCGGCCTGCGCAAAGGGCAGCAGCTCGGGCGCCGCATCGACGCGGTAGCGCCACACGCAGGCGCTCGCCAGGTACAGGTGCGCCAGCACGTCGCCCAGCCGCGCCGACAGCAGCTCCATGCGCTTGAGCTTGCCGCCGAGCAGCCCCATCGCCAGGTCGGCTGTGAGCGCGTACTTGGCGCTCATGCGCGCGATGAGCCGCGCTTCGGCCGCCAGCGCCGCGGGCGGATCGCCGAGCACCGGCGCGCCGAACAGGCTGTGCCACAGGTTGCGCGCCACATGCCTGCCGTGCGCGAGGAGCGCCTGGCCGAGCGCGGTTTCGTCCTTCGCCTGCACCGCCGCCATCTCGTCGAGCACGTGCGGATGGCAGCGCACCGCGCCCTGCCCGAACACGATGAGCGCGCGCGTGAGGATGTTCGCGCCCTCCACCGTGATCGCGATCGGCGCCTGCCGGTAGGCCACGCCGAGCAGGTTCGACGGGCCCGAGATGATCCCCTTGCCGCCGAGGATGTCCATGCCGTGGTTGACCGCGCGCCGCCCGGCCTCGGTGAGCTGCACCTTGAGGATCGCGCTGGCCACGCTGGGCCGCTCGCCGGCGTCGAGCGCGGCGGCGGTGAAGCGGCGCGCCGCATCGCTCGCATACAGCTCGGCCGACATCTGCGCGACCAGCCCCGCCACCGCATGGAACTTGCCCACCGGCAGGCCGAACTGCTCGCGGATCTGGCCGTAGGCGTTGCTCACGTACAGCGCGGTCTGCTGCATGGCCGAGCCCAGCGCGGGCAGCGAGATGGCGCGGCCCGCGGCCAGGCATTCCATCAGCATGCGCCAGCCCTGCCCCACCTGCGCCTCGCCGCCGATGACCCAGTCCATCGGCACGAACACCTGCCGGCCGTGGATCGGGCCGTTCATGAAGGCGCTGTCCATCGGGCGGTGGCGTCGGCCGATCTCCATGCCTTCGTGCGGCACGGGAATCAGCGCGCAGGTGATGCCCAGCTCGCGCTGGCTTTCGTCGATGGCATGGAACGCCAGGCCGACCACGGTGGCGACCGGCGCGAGCGTGATGTAGCGCTTGTCGAAATCGACCAGGAAGCCGCGCGTGCGCCGGCCCTGGAACTCGCGCTCGACGAGCACGCCGCGGTCGGGGATGGCGGCGGCGTCGGAGCCCGCGTAGGGCGAGGTCAGGCCGAAGCACGGCAGCTCGCGGCCGTCGGCCAGGCGCGGCAGGTAGTGGTCTTTCTGCGCGTCGGTGCCGTAGCGCAGCAGCAGCTCGGCCGGCCCGAGCGAGTTGGGCACCATCACCGTGACGGCCGTTGCCACGTTGACGCTCGCGATGCGCGCCACCACCGTGGCATGCGCGTAGTGCCCGAAGCCCAGGCCGCCGAAAGCCTCGGGAATGATCATTCCGAAGAAGCGCTTCTCGCGCAGGAAGCGCCACACCTCGGGCGGCAGGTCGTGCGCCTGGTCGATGGCGTGGTCGTCGAGCATGCGGCACAGCGCGGGCACTTCGTTCGCCAGGAAGGCTTCTTCGCGCGCGCTGAGCTGGTTGGGGCCGGCGGCCGTCAGCGCGTCGAAATCGGGGCGCCCGGCGAAGAGCTGGCCTTCGAACCCGACCGTGCCGGCCTCGAGCGCGGCACGCTCGGTGTCGCCCAGCGGCGGCAGGGCCTTGGAGAAAGGCTGCATCGCCCATTGGCCGATCAGGGTCGCCAGTGGCATGGGGTCTCCTTGCGCCGCACCGGAGCGCGCGGCATGCGTCCATTCTTGGACGGCACCGGCCCGCACCGGGCCGGTCAAGGGCGTTCACGCGTGTCGGAGACGGGCTCGCGCGGCCCGCGGGATCAGCGGCGCTTGGGTGCCTGCCCGGCCGGCGCGGCGGCCGGCACGGGTGCATTGGGATCGCGCCAGCCGTACTCGACGTAGCGGCGGATCACGAGGCAGCCCGGCGGCGAATCGATCAGCGAGACCGACGAGGTCGGCTCCTTGTCGTCGGTGTAGACCGTGTAGATCGGCAGCAGCGGCGTGCGCTTGTAGTTCTTCAGTTCCTGCTCGGCCACGCTGGCGCAGGTGAAGGGCGCGACCGAGATGCGCTCGGCCGCCACGGTGCACGCGCCGCTGTCGTCGGGAATGGCGGTGATCGACGCGGCCACGCCCGCGTTCGGGTACTGGATGCCGACCAGCGAGAACACCGGGCCGGCATCGGGGCGCTTGCGGTCCCAGTCGAGCAGCACGTCGTGCGCGCGGCTGCCCTGCACGGTGAGCGTAGCCAGCCGCGTGATGGCGGGCAGGCAGCGCTGCACGCCCACGCTGGCGGCGGCGCGCGTGAGCGTGTCCTGCGGCGCCGCGGGCGGGGCCAGCACGCCTTGCGCGAGCGCGCTGCCGGCCGCGAGCACACAGGCTGCAGCGGCGAATCGGGCCAGGGCGGTCATCGGTGTCGTCCTCACGCGTAGAGGCTCTCGATGGCCGCCGAGTAGAGGCGCACGTTCTCCTCGCCTTCCGGGTCGAGCTTCGCGATGAGGGCGCGGGCGCGCTCGCGGTAGGCCGGCAGGTTGGCGTCGTGCTCGGCGAACGCGCGCCGCAGCGCCTGCCCGCCCTCCTCGCAGTCGAAGCCGTGGTAGCGGTAGCCGCAGTCGCCGATCAGGTGCGAGTTGTGGATGAGCGGCCAGCCGCCGTACAGCGCCTCGTAGTAGAGGTAGTTCTGCGCGTTCTCCCAGTGGTGCGCAAAGACCGCGTCGATGGCGCCCGGCAGCACCTGGTACAGCGGAAAGCGCCCTTCGAAGGTCGCCAGGCCGTGCCGCACGAGGTCCAGGCTCTGGGCGAAGGCGACGAAGTTCGGCTTGTCCTTCAGGTGGAAGCTGTTGTAGACCCACATCTTCTCGATGAGGCGCGGCTGCGCGCGGTGCGCCGACTCGCAGCCCAGCATCGGGATGAAGCTGGTCTTCACCATGCAGATGTTGGGCTCGAAGATGGCCACGCGCCACTGCTTGCGCCCCGGTTCGTAGACAAAGCGCTTGCCCTCGGCGCCGCGCGCCATCGCCTTCTCGACCACCATCGGGCTCCACAGGTGCGGCATGAGCTTGGTGGGCGCGCGGAAGGTGCTCGCGAAGTACGGCTTGCAGGAGGTTTCGTACTCGGGCAGCGTCCACACCTCGTCGTAGGGCGCGCCGCTGACCAGCATGCCGTGCGGCTTGTTGAAGGTCATGCGCTCGATGTCGATCACGTAGTCGTTGCCCACGCGCATCGAGGCGATTTTTCCGCCGCGCTCGCGGAACGCCACCGACCAGTCGCGCCCGAGCTGCGCGCTCATCTCGATCATGAGGTCGAGCTCCTGCGCGGCGGTGGCCATGTCGATGATCGGCACCGGCGAGTCGGCCAGGAAATTGGTGGCGTCGGCCGGGCCGCCGTCGCCGCCGCCCGCCACCAGCACCGTGCGTTCGACGCAGGGCGAGCGCAGCAGCAGCATCACGAGGAACAGGCAGTTCTGGTAGACGCCGTTCTCCCACAGGCTCTGCTCGCCCTTGCGGATGAAGATGGAGACGCCGACTTTCAGCTTCGTGGGTGAAACGGCCGCGCGCGGGCCTGCGGTGGGGTTCTGCACCTCGCTCATGCGACCACCTTCGCGTTGCCGGCACGGAACGCCGGATCGCCGCCCACCAGGTTCAACAGCCGCTGTGCGTAGCCGTCGATGTTGGCGGGGTGCATCGGATCGATCGCGTCGAACACGCGCTGACTGCGCGCGCGGTAGTCATCGAGCTGCGCGTCGTGGCCGCGCACTGCCGCGGCGAGCTGCTCGGCGCCGACGGCGATATCGAAGTCGGGGTAGTAGTAGCCGGCCTCGCGCAGCCAGGGCGAGTTGTGCACCAGCGGGTAGTTGCCGTACAGCGCGTCGAGGTAGCTGTAGTTCTGGTCGTTCTGCCACTGGTGCGACACCACCGCGTCGGCGTGCTGCACCATGAAGCCCGCGAAGTCGTGCCGTCCGTGGAAGGTGGCCTTGTGCTGGCGCACGATGTCCAGCGAGTTGGCCAGGTAGAGCATCGTCGGATGGTCTTTCAGGTGCAGCGTGTTGAGCACGTGCATCGCCGCGACGTGCTCCGGGTTGGCGCGGTAGGCCTCGTCGGTGATCAGCATCGGGATGCTGCACGACTTCACGACCGAGATGTTGGGCTCGAAGATCGCGACCCGGAAACCCGGCTGCTGCGCCGTGCGCGGCTGGTAGCCGAAGCGAAAGCCCTGCGCCTGCACCTCGTCCACGCGCTGCGCCAGGAACTGCGGCGACCACAGGTACGGCACCTCGTGCACCGGGCAGCGGTGCAGCGTGCGCATCATCGGCGCAAAGGCCGTGTCCTTGGGCAGCAGCCAGATCTCGTCGCAGCGGTCGGTGGCGCCGAAGTGCCCCTTGTCGGCAAAGACGATCGGCTCGGCCAGCGCCACGAAGGGCTGCCCCACGCCGTGGAAGGCCACGCGTCCGCCGCAGGCGCGGAAGTACGACAGCCACTGCACGTCGAGCGCGCCGGCCATTTCGATGACCACGTCGAGCACGTCGGTCAGCTCGCGGGCACGGCCCAGCGTGAGCCCCATCGCCAACAGGTCGACCTGCGGCGGCATCGCCTGCTGGTCGCCCGCGTCGATGAGCGTGACGGACTCGACGAATTCGATGCGTTGCAGCAGCCGGGCCAGGAACAGGACGTTCTGTCCCATTCCGTTTTCCCAGATGTTCTGCCCCGCGTGGGAGAGGACTGAAATACCGATGCGCATGGCCGAAGTGTGTACCAAAAAAACAATGGCTCCCGCGCGCAGGGCGCGGGAGCCACCGGACCGGGGGGCGTCGGCCTAGCGGCCTTTTACTTCCACTTCCAGCCGATGCCCGCGTTGACGCCCCACTCCTTGCCGGTGGAGCTCAGGCCCGCGCCCCAGGAGATCTTGCCGTCGTCCGACAGGGCCTTGAAGGTCAGCGCCACGGCGCTGTAGCCCTTGTACGAACCCATGCCGATGCCGATCGTCTTCTCGCCCGGGTACAGCGTGGGCAGGTAGGTGCCCGACATCGCGAAGGCCATCGCCGAGCCCGAGTAGGCGATGCGCGCCACGTCGCCCACCTGCTTTTGCACCTGCTGCAGCTGGCCCAGGTTGACCGCGTCGCCCGGCAGCACGCCCGGCGCCACGTTGCTGATGCGCGTGGGACCCGAAGTCTCGGTGCCCAGCGTGATCTGGTTGTAGTTCACCGACCCGTCGGGGTTGGTGGCGTACTGCACGCTGCTGGCCTTCGCAGCCGCCGAGACCGCCTTCAGCTGCGCCACGTTGGTCGCGTCGCTGTCGGCCGAGCCGGCTGCCACGCCCGTGATCTGGCGGAACTGGTTGTTGGCCGCATCGCCCACCGACACCGCCGCCTGCGTGCTGGTCGTGGCCTTGATGGCCGCTTCCTGCTGCGCATTCGCGCTGCCCGGCACGTAGCCAGCCACGCCCGCCGCCCGCGAGGCCACCGAGTTCGCACCCAGTGCCACGCCGCCGGTCTGCTGGACCACCGCGCCGAAGCCGATGGCCGTGCCCTGCGCGATGTTCTGCGCCTTGCTCAGCGGCGTGCCGCCGGCGTCCGCACCGTCACCCAGGGCCACGCCGCCGCCGCCGGCACGGGAGTTCGCGCCGATCGCCTGCGAGCCCGTGGCCAGCGCCCCGGTGCCGATGGCGATGGCGTTGGTGCCCGTGGCCTGCGCCCCGAAGCCCACCGCCACCGCGCCGTCGGCCGTGGCCCGCGCGCCGTTGCCGGCCGCGAAGGAGTTGGCGCCGCTGGCTTCGGAACGCGGCCCGATCGCCACTGCTTCCGCACCGCTGGCCTTGGAGTCGGTGTTGGTCGAGTTGGCGTGGAAGTACTTGGTGCCCTTGTCGTTGATCGTGTTGACCGTCGTGCTCAGGCTGCTGATGCTGCTCGTGGCGGTGCTCAGGCCAGTCGACGTCGAGGTCGACAGGCTGGAGAGGCCGCTGGCCGCGCCGCCCACGCTGGTGGACAGGCTGTCCAGGTTGCTGTTGGTGGTGCTCAGGCCGGTCGACAGGCTGTTGACGGTGCTGTTGGTCGTGCTCAACCCGGTGGACAGGCTGCTCACGTTGCTGTTCGTCGTGCTCAGGCCCGTCGACAGGCTGCCGACGGCGCTGTTGGTCGTGCTCAGGCCGGTCGAAAGACTGTCGACGCTGCTGCCCACCGTGCTCAGCCCGGTCGACAGGCTGTCGATGCGGCTGGCCGAGGTGCTCAGGCCGGTGGACACCGAGCTCGACAGGCTGTTCACGCTGCTCGTGACCGTGCTCAGGCCGGACGACGTGGAGGTCGAGAGGCTGTTCAGGTTGCTGTTCGTCGTGCTCAGGCCCGACGAGAGGCTGCCGACATTGCTGTTGGTCGTGCTCAGGCCGGTCGAGAGGCTGTTGATGCCGCTGGTGGCGGTGCTCAGGCCGGTGGACAGGCTGCCGATGCTGCTGTTGGCGGTGCTCAGGCCGGTCGAGGTCGAGGACGACAGGCTGCCCAGGTTGCTGTTCGTCGTGCTCAGGCCCGTCGACAGGCTGAAGATGCCGCTGTAGGCGGTGCTCAGGCCGGACGAGAACGAGGTGGACAGGCTGCTGACGTTGCTGTTGGTCGTGCTCAGGCCGGTCGACAGGCTGTCGATGCTGCTCGTGGCCGTGCTCAGGCCCGACGAGGTCGAGGTCGAGAGGCTGTCGACGTTGCTGTTCGTCGTGCTGAGGCCGGTCGAGAGGCTGTCGATGTTGCTCGTGGCGGTGCTCAGGCCCGAGGACGTGGAGGTCGAGAGGCTGCCGACGTTGCTGTTGGTGGTGCTCAGGCCTGTGGAGAGGCTGGAGATGCCACTGGTGGCGGTGCTCAGGCCGGTCGACAGACTGGAGATGCCGCTCGACGTCGAAGTCGACAAGCTACCCACGGTGCTGTTCGTGGTGCTCAGGCCGGTGGACAGGCTCGAGATACCGCTGGTGGCGGTGCTCAGGCCGGTCGACAAGCTGTCGATTCCGCTCGTTGCCGTGCTCAAGCCACTCGACGTCGAGGTCGACAGGCTGCTGACGTTGCTGTTGGTCGTGCTCAAGCCAGTGGACAAGCTGGAGATACCACTGGTCGCCGTGCTCAGACCGGTCGACAGGCTGTCGATTCCGCTCGTGGCCGTGCTCAGGCCGCTCGACGTCGAGGTCGACAGGCTGCTGACGTTGCTGTTCGTGGTGCTCAGGC
Source organism: Variovorax sp. GW821-FHT06D12 (assembly GCF_059419205.1). NCBI lineage: Bacteria > Pseudomonadati > Pseudomonadota > Betaproteobacteria > Burkholderiales > Comamonadaceae > Variovorax > Variovorax sp. GW821-FHT06D12. The sequence continues at coordinate 20,846 of NZ_JBWKRI010000002.1, forward strand.
CAGTGGACAGGCTCGAGATGCCACTGGTCGCTGTGCTCAGGCCGGTCGAGAGGCTGTCGATGCCGCTCGTGGCGGTGCTCAGGCCCGACGACGTGGAGGTCGACAGGCTGCTCACGTTGCTGTTGGTCGTGCTCAAGCCAGTGGACAAGCTGGAGATGCCGCTGGTGGCAGTGCTCAGGCCCGTCGACAGGCTGGAAATGCCGCTCGACGTCGAAGTCGACAAGCTACCCACGGTGCTGTTCGTGGTGCTCAGGCCCGTGGACAGGCTGGAGATGCCACTGGTCGCCGTGCTCAAACCAGTCGAGAGGCTGTCGATGCCGCTCGTGGCGGTGCTCAGACCGGACGACGTAGACGTCGACAAACTGCTCACGTTGCTGTTGGTCGTGCTCAAGCCAGTGGACAAGCTGGAGATGCCGCTGGTGGCGGTGCTCAGGCCGGTCGACAGGCTGGAGATGCCGCTCGACGTCGAAGTCGACAGGCTACCGACGTTGCTGTTCGTGGTGCTCAGGCCCGTGGACAAGCTGGAGATACCGCTGGTGGCGGTACTCAGCCCCGTCGACAAGCTGTCGATGCCGCTGGTAGCGGTGCTGAGACCGGACGACGTCGATGTCGACAGGCTGCTGACATTGCTGTTCGTCGTGCTCAAGCCGGTGGACAGACTCGAGATGCCACTGGTCGCCGTGCTCAAGCCGGTCGAGAGACTGTCGATGCCGCTCGTCGCTGTGCTCAGACCCGACGATGTCGAAGTCGACAAGCTGCTCACATTGCTGTTGGTGGTGCTCAATCCCGTTGACAGACTCGAGATACCGCTGGTTGCGGTGCTCAGGCCCGTCGACAGGCTGTCGATGCCGCTCGCGGCCGTACTCAAACCAGACGACGTCGAGGTCGACAGGCTGCTCACGTTGCTGTTCGTCGTGCTCAGGCCCGTGGACAGGCTGGAGATGCCGCTGGTAGCAGTGCTGAGGCCGGACGACGTCGACGTCGAGAGGCTGCTGATGTTGCTGTTCGTGGTGCTCAGTCCCGTCGACAGGCTGGAGATGCCGCTGGTTGCCGAGCTCAATCCCGTGGAGAGGCTGGAGATACCGCTGGTTGCGGTACTCAGACCCGTCGACAAGCTGTCGATGCCGCTGGTAGCGGTGCTGAGGCCGGACGACGTGGAAGTCGACAGGCTGCTCACGTTGCTGTTCGTCGTGCTCAAGCCGGTGGACAGGCTCGAGATACCGCTGGTCGCCGTGCTCAGGCCAGACGACGTCGAAGTCGACAAGCTGCTGACGTTGCTGTTCGTGGTGCTCAGGCCGGTGGACAGGCTCGAGATGCCGCTGGTCGCAGTGCTCAAGCCAGACGACGTCGAGGTCGACAAGCTGCTCACGTTGCTGTTCGTGGTGCTCAGCCCCGTCGACAAGCTATCGATGTTGCTCGTGGCCGTGCTCAAGCCAGACGACGTCGAGGTCGACAGGCTGCTCACGTTGCTGTTCGTCGTGCTCAAGCCCGTGGACAGGCTGGAGATGCCGCTGGTGGCAGTGCTCAGGCCAGACGACGTCGAAGTCGAGAGGCTGCTGACAGTGCTGTTGGTCGTGCTCAAGCCGGTCGACAAGCTATCGATGCCGCTGGTTGCCGTACTCAAACCCGACGACGTCGAGGTCGAGAGACTGCTGACGTTGCTGTTGGTCGTGCTCAGCCCGGTCGACAGGCTGTCGATGCTGCTCGTCGCAGTACTCAGACCAGACGACGTGGAGGTCGACAAGCTGCTCACGTTGCTGTTCGTCGTGCTCAGGCCGGTGGACAGGCTCGAGATACCACTGGTCGCCGTGCTCAGGCCGCTCGACGTCGAAGTCGACAGGCTGCTGACGTTGCTGTTCGTGGTGCTCAGGCCGGTCGACAGGCTCGAGATACCACTGGTCGCCGTGCTCAGACCAGACGACGTAGACGTCGAGAGGCTGCTGACGTTGCTGTTCGTGGTGCTCAACCCGGTCGACAAGCTATCGATGCGACTCGTAGCCGTGCTCAAACCCGAGGACGTCGAGGTCGAGAGGCTGCTGACGTTGCTGTTGGTCGTGCTCAGCCCGGTCGACAGACTGTCGATGCTGCTCGTCGCAGTGCTCAAGCCGGACGACGTGGAGGTCGAAAGACTGCTGACATTGCTGTTGGTCGTGCTCAGCCCGGTCGACAGGCTGTCGATGCTGCTCGTCGCAGTGCTCAAGCCAGACGACGTGGAGGTCGACAAGCTGCTCACGTTGCTGTTCGTCGTGCTCAAGCCCGTGGACAGGCTGGAGATGCCGCTGGTCGCAGTGCTCAAACCCGACGACGTTGAAGTCGAGAGGCTGCTGACACTGCTGTTGGTCGTGCTCAAGCCGGTCGACAAGCTATCAATGCCGCTGGCAGCAGTGCTCAGGCCACTCGACGTCGAAGTCGACAGGCTGCTGACGTTGCTGTTCGTCGTGCTCAAGCCGGTGGACAGGCTCGAGATACCGCTGGTCGCCGTGCTCAGGCCAGACGACGTCGAGGTCGACAAGCTACTCACGTTGCTGTTCGTGGTGCTGAGACCCGTCGACAAGCTATCGATGCCACTCGTGGCCGTGCTCAGGCCCGACGATGTCGAAGTCGACAAGCTGCTGACGTTGCTGTTGGTCGTGCTCAGGCCTGTGGACAGGCTCGAGATACCGCTGGTGGCAGTGCTCAACCCCGACGACGTTGACGTCGAGAGGCTGCTGACGTTGCTGTTGGTTGTGCTCAGCCCAGTCGACAGGCTGTCGATGCTGCTTGTCGCAGTGCTCAAGCCAGACGACGTAGAGGTCGACAGGCTGCTGACATTGCTGTTTGTCGAACTCAGGCTCGTGGACAGGCTCGAGATGCCGCTGGTCGCCGTGCTCAAACCGCTCGACGTGGAAGTCGAAAGGCTGTCGATCCGGCTATTGGCGGTGCTCAGACCCGACGATGTCGAAGTCGACAGGCTGCTCACATTGCTGTTCGTCGTGCTCAGGCCCGTCGACAGGCTCGAGATGCCGCTGGTCGCCGTGCTCAAGCCACTCGACGTCGAGGTCGAAAGGCTGTCCAGGTTGCTGTTCGTGGTGCTCAGGCCGCTCGACGTGGACGTCGACAGGCTGTCGATGCGGCTGTTGGCTGTGCTCAGACCCGACGATGTCGAAGTCGACAGGCTGCCCACGTTGCTGTTCGTCGTGCTCAAGCCCGTGGACAGGCTGGAGATGCCGCTCGTGGCGGTGCTGAGGCCGGACGACGTAGACGTCGAGAGGCTGCTGACGTTGCTGTTCGTGGTGCTCAGGCCGGTGGACAGACTGGAGATACCGCTGGTTGCGGTGCTCAGACCGGTCGACAAACTATCGATGCGGCTCGTAGCCGTGCTCAAACCCGAGGACGTCGAGGTCGACAAGCTGCCGACATTGCTGTTCGTCGTGCTCAGGCCAGTGGACAGGCTGGAAATGCCACTGGTCGCCGTGCTGAGCCCCGTCGACAGGCTATCGATGCCACTCGCGGCCGTGCTCAGCCCGCTCGACGTGGACGTCGACAGGCTGCTCACGTTGCTGTTCGTGGTGCTCAGGCCCGTCGACAGACTGGAGATACCGCTGGTTGCCGTGCTCAAGCCGGTCGAGAGGCTATTGATGCTGCTCGTGGCCGTGCTCAGGCCCGACGACGTAGACGTCGACAAGCTGCTCACGTTGCTGTTGGTCGTGCTCAGACCAGTCGAGAGGCTCTCAATGCCGCTCGTGGCCGTGCTCAGGCCACTCGACGTCGAGGTCGAAAGACTGCTGACATTGCTGTTCGTGGTGCTCAGGCCAGTGGACAGGCTCGAGATGCTGCTCGTGGCCGTGCTCAGGCCGCTCGACGTCGAAGTCGACAAGCTGCTCACGTTGCTGTTCGTCGTGCTCAAGCCAGTGGACAGGCTCGAGATGCCGCTGGTCGCCGTGCTCAGGCCGGACGACGTCGAGGTCGACAGGCTGCTGACGTTGCTGTTGGTCGTGCTCAGGCCAGTCGACAGGCTGTCGATGCTGCTCGTCGCAGTGCTCAAGCCGGACGACGTGGAGGTCGACAGGCTGCTCACATTGCTGTTCGTGGTGCTCAGGCCCGTAGACAGGCTCGAGATACCGCTGGTGGCCGTGCTCAAGCCACTCGACGTGGACGTCGACAGGCTGTCCAGGTTGCTGTTCGTGGAGCTGAGGCCAGTGGACAAGCTGGAGATACCGCTGGTCGCAGTACTCAAACCAGACGACGTCGAGGTCGAAAGGCTGCCAATGCTGCTCGTCGCCGTGCTCAAGCCAGACGACGTCGAAGTCGACAGGCTCGAAATACCACTGGTTGCCGTGCTCAAGCCGCTCGAGGTGGATGTCGACAAGCTGTCCAGGTTGCTATTGGTGGTGCTCAGGCCGGTGGACAGGCTGGCGATGCCGCTGGTGGCAGTGCTCAGACCCGACGAGGTCGAAGTCGACAGACTGTCGATGCTGCTCGTCGCCGTGCTCAAGCCAGACGATGTCGACGTCGACAGGCTGCTGACGTTGCTGTTCGTCGTGCTCAGGCCGGTAGACAGGCTATCGATGCCACTGGTCGCCGTACTCAAGCCCGACGACGTGGACGTCGACAGGCTGTCGATACGGCTGTTCGTCGTGCTCAAGCCAGACGAAGTCGAGGTCGACAAGCTGCCGACGTTGCTGTTCGTGGTGCTCAGACCCGTGGACAGGCTGGAGATACCGCTGGTGGCCGTGCTCAAGCCGCTCGACGTGGACGTCGACAAGCTGTCCAGGTTGCTGTTGGTGGTGCTCAGTCCGGTGGACAGGCTCGAGAAGCCACTGGTCGCCGTGCTCAAGCCCGTCGACAGGCTGTCGATGCTGCTCGTGGCCGTGCTCAGGCCGGACGATGTAGACGTCGACAAGCTGCTAATGCTGCTGTTCGCCGTGCTCAAACCCGACGACGTGGAGGTCGAGAGGCTGCCGACGTTGCTGTTCGTCGTGCTCAACCCAGTGGACAGGCTGGAGATGCCGCTGGTGGCGGTGCTCAGACCCGACGAGGTCGAGGTCGAGAGGCTGCTGACGTTGCTGTTCGTCGTGCTCAGGCCGGTCGAGAGGCTGGAGATACCACTGGTCGCGGTGCTCAAACCAGAGGACGTCGAAGTCGAAAGGCTGTCGATGCTGCTCGTCGCGGTGCTCAAGCCGGACGAGGTCGAAGTCGACAGGCTGCTCACATTGCTGTTTGTCGTGCTCAAGCCAGTCGACAGGCTGGAGATACCGCTGGTGGCAGTGCTCAAACCAGACGACGTGGACGTCGATAGGCTGTCGATGTTGCTCGTCGCCGTGCTCAGGCCGCTCGACGTGGAGGTCGACAGGCTGCTGACGTTGCTGTTGGTCGTGCTCAAGCCAGTGGACAGGCTAGAGATGCCGCTGGTCGCAGTGCTCAGGCCCGACGACGTCGAAGTCGACAGGCTCGAAATTCCACTGGTTGCAGTGCTCAGACCGCTCGACGTGGAGGTCGAAAGGCTGTCCAGGTTGCTGTTCGTGGAGCTGAGGCCGGTAGACAGGCTGGAGATGCCACTGGTCGCGGTGCTCAAACCAGAGGACGTCGAGGTCGACAGGCTGCTCACGTTGCTGTTCGTCGTGCTCAGACCCGTGGACAGGCTGGAGATACCGCTGGTAGCGGTGCTCAAACCGGACGACGTCGACGTCGAGAGACTGTCGATGCTGCTCGTGGCCGTGCTCAGACCGGACGAGGTCGAGGTCGACAAGCTGCTGACGTTGCTGTTCGTAGTGCTCAGGCCAGTGGACAGGCTGGAGATGCCACTGGTCGCCGTGCTGAGCCCCGACGACGTCGAGGTCGACAAGCTGCTGACATTGCTGTTCGTGGTACTCAGGCCGGTAGACAGGCTGGAGATCCCGCTGGTGGCGGTGCTCAGACCCGACGACGTCGACGTCGAAAGGCTATCAATGCTGCTCGTGGCCGTGCTCAAGCCCGACGACGTGGACGTCGACAGGCTGCTGACGTTGCTGTTCGTGGTGCTCAGACCGGTCGACAGGCTGGAGATCCCACTGGTCGCCGTGCTCAAACCCGACGACGTCGAAGTCGAAAGGCTATCGATGCTGCTCGTAGCCGTGCTCAAACCAGACGACGTCGAGGTCGACAGGCTACTCACGTTGCTGTTCGTCGTGCTCAGGCCCGTGGACAGGCTGGAGATCCCACTGGTCGCCGTGCTCAGACCCGACGATGTCGAAGTCGACAGGCTGCCCACGTTGCTGTTCGTCGTGCTCAGGCCCGTGGACAGGCTGGAGATGCCGCTCGTGGCCGTGCTCAAACCCGACGACGTAGACGTCGACAAGCTGCTCACATTGCTGTTCGTCGTGCTCAGGCCCGTCGACAAGCTGGAGATGCCGCTGGTCGCCGTGCTCAAGCCACTCGACGTCGAGGTCGAAAGGCTGTCCAGGTTGCTGTTCGTGGTGCTGAGGCCGCTCGACGTGGACGTCGACAGGCTGTCGATACGGCTGTTGGCTGTGCTCAGACCCGACGATGTCGAAGTCGACAGGCTGCCCACATTGCTGTTCGTGGTGCTCAGGCCTGTAGACAGGCTGGAGATGCCGCTCGTGGCGGTGCTGAGGCCAGACGACGTCGAGGTCGAGAGGCTGCTGACGTTGCTGTTGGTCGTGCTCAACCCAGTCGACAGGCTGTCGATGCCACTCGTGGCTGTGCTCAAGCCGCTCGAAGTGGAGGTCGACAGGCTGCTGACATTGCTGTTTGTCGAGCTCAGGCTCGTAGACAGGCTAGAGATCCCGCTGGTCGCCGTGCTCAGGCCACTCGACGTAGAAGTCGACAGGCTGCTCACGTTGCTGTTGGTCGTGCTCAGGCCCGTCGACAAGCTCGAGATGCCGCTGGTCGCGGTGCTCAGACCGCTCGAAGTAGACGTCGAGAGGCTGTCGATGCTGCTCGTGGCGGTGCTCAGACCCGACGACGTCGAAGTCGACAGGCTGCTCACGTTGCTGTTCGTGGTGCTCAGCCCGGTCGACAGGCTCTCGATGCCACTCGTCGCCGTGCTCAGACCCGAGGATGTGGAGGTCGAAAGGCTATCGATTCGACTGTTGGTCGTGCTCAAACCACTGGACGTCGAGGTCGACAAGCTGCCCACGCTGCTGTTCGTGGTGCTCAAGCCCGTCGACAGGCTGGCGATGCCACTGGTCGCGGTGCTCAGGCCCGACGATGTCGAAGTCGACAGGCTGCTCACATTGCTGTTGGTCGTGCTCAGGCTCGTGGACAAGCTGGCGATGCCGCTGGCCGCTGTGCTCAGACCGCTCGAAGTCGACGTCGACAAGCTATCGATGCTGCTCGTGGCGGTGCTCAGACCCGACGACGTCGAAGTTGAGAGGCTGTTCAGGTTGCTGTTGGTGCTGCTCAGAGCCGTGGACAGGCTGGAGATACCGCTGGTCGCGGTGCTCAGACCAGACGACGTCGAGGTCGACAGGCTGCTGACGTTGCTATTGGTCGTGCTCAGGCCCGTGGACAAGCTGGCGATGCCACTGGTCGCCGTGCTCAGCCCCGAGGACGTGGAGGTCGACAAGCTGCCCACGTTGCTGTTCGTCGTGCTCAAGCCCGTCGACAGGCTGGCGATGCCACTGGTCGCGGTGCTCAGGCCCGACGACGTAGACGTCGAAAGGCTGTCCAGGTTGCTGTTGGTGCTGCTCAGAGCAGTGGACAGGCTCGAGATACCGCTGGTTGCCGTACTCAAGCCCGACGACGTCGAAGTCGACAGGCTGCTCACGTTGCTGTTCGTGGTGCTCAGGCCCGTCGACAAGCTGGAGATGCCGCTGGTCGCGGTACTCAAACCACTCGACGTGGAAGTCGAGAGGCTGTCCAGGTTGCTGTTGGTGCTGCTCAGAGCCGTAGACAGGCTCGAGATGCCGCTGGTCGCCGTGCTCAGGCCGGACGACGTCGAGGTCGAAAGACTGCTGACGTTGCTGTTGGTCGTGCTCAGACCCGTGGACAGGCTGGAGATGCCACTGGTCGCGGTGCTCAGACCAGACGACGTCGAGGTCGACAGGCTGCTGACGTTGCTGTTGGTCGTGCTCAGGCCCGTCGACAAGCTGGAGATGCCGCTGGTTGCTGTGCTCAGTCCGCTCGAGGTAGACGTCGACAAGCTATCGATGCTGCTCGTCGCCGTGCTCAGGCCCGACGACGTAGACGTCGAGAGGCTGTCGATACGACTATTGGTGGTGCTCAGGCCGCTCGACGTCGAAGTCGACAAGCTGCTCACATTGCTATTCGTGGTGCTCAGGCCCGTGGACAGGCTGGAGATACCGCTGGTCGCGGTGCTCAACCCGCTCGACGTGGAAGTCGAGAGGCTGTCCAGGTTGCTGTTGGTGCTGCTCAGGGCCGTGGACAGGCTCGAGATACCGCTGGTTGCCGTACTCAAGCCCGACGACGTCGAGGTCGACAGACTGCTGACGTTGCTGTTCGTGGTGCTGAGACCGGTCGAAAGGCTGGAGATGCCGCTGGTCGCGGTACTCAGGCCGGACGACGTCGAAGTCGACAGGCTGCTCACGTTGCTGTTGGTTGTGCTCAGGCCCGTAGACAGACTAGAGATGCCGCTGGTTGCCGTGCTCAAGCCGCTCGAGGTGGAGGTCGAGAGGCTGTCGATGCTGCTCGTGGCCGTGCTCAGGCCGGACGACGTGGACGTCGACAGGCTGCTCACGTTGCTGTTGGTCGTGCTCAGGCCCGTCGACAGACTGTTGATGCCGCTCGTAGCGGTACTCAAACCGGACGACGTGGACGTCGACAAGCTGCTGACGTTGCTGTTCGTGGTGCTCAGGCCCGTGGACAAGCTGGAGATGCCGCTGGTGGCAGTGCTCAGGCCCGACGACGTCGATGTTGACAGGCTGTTCACGTTGCTGTTCGTCGTGCTCAGACCCGTGGACAAGCTGGCGATGCCGCTGGTCGCGGTGCTCAGACCTGTGGACAGGCTCGAGATGCCGCTCGTGGCGGTGCTCAGACCGCTTGAAGTCGACGTCGAGAGGCTGTCGATGCGGCTGTTGGTCGTGCTCAGGCCAGTCGACGTGGACGTTGACAGGCTGCCCACATTGCTGTTCGTCGTGCTCAAGCCCGTGGACAGGCTCGAGATTCCGCTGGTCGCCGTGCTCAGACCCGACGACGTCGAGGTCGACAGGCTGCTCACATTGCTATTCGTAGTGCTCAGACCTGTGGACAGGCTGGAGATGCCGCTCGTGGCCGTGCTCAAGCCAGACGACGTCGATGTCGACAGGCTGCTGACGTTGCTGTTCGTTGTGCTCAACCCCGTGGAGAGGCTGGAGATGCCACTGGTAGCAGTGCTCAGGCCAGACGACGTGGACGTCGAGAGGCTGTCGATGCGGCTGTTGGTCGTGCTCAGACCCGATGACGTGGAGGTCGACAGGCTGCCGACATTGCTGTTCGTTGTGCTCAGGCCAGTCGACAGACTGGAGATGCCACTGGTCGCCGTGCTCAGACCACTCGACGTCGATGTCGAAAGGCTGTCGATGCGGCTGCTGCTGGTGCTCAATCCGGACGACGTGGAGGTCGACAAGCTGCTGACGTTGCTGTTCGTCGTGCTCAGACCTGTGGACAGGCTCGAGATGCCGCTCGTGGCCGTGCTCAAGCCAGACGACGTCGATGTCGACAGGCTACTGACGTTGCTGTTCGTCGTGCTCAGACCTGTGGACAGGCTCGAGATTCCGCTGGTCGCCGTGCTCAGACCGCTCGACGTCGATGTCGAAAGGCTGTCGATGCGGCTGCTGCTGGTGCTCAGTCCGGACGACGTAGAAGTCGACAGGCTACTGACGTTGCTGTTCGTGGTGCTCAGGCCAGTCGACAGGCTGGAGATGCCGCTGGTCGCCGTGCTCAAACCGGACGATGTCGAAGTCGACAGGCTGCTGACGTTGCTGTTGGTCGTGCTCAGGCCACTCGACGTCGACGTCGACAGGCTGTCGATGCGGCTGCTGCTGGTGCTCAGGCCCGACGATGTGGACGTCGACAAGCTGCCGACGTTGCTGTTCGTGGTACTCAGACCTGTGGACAGGCTGGAGATCCCGCTCGTCGCGGTGCTGAGGCCCGACGACGTCGACGTCGACAGGCTGTCGATGCGGCTGTTGGTCGTGCTGAGGCCGGTCGACGTGGAGGTCGAAAGACTGCCGACGTTGCTGTTCGTGGTGCTCAGGCCGGTCGACAGGCTCGAGATGCTGCTCGTGGCCGTGCTCAGTCCCGACGACGTCGAAGTCGACAGGCTGTTGATGCGACTGCTCGCCGTGCTCAGGCCCGACGATGTGGAGGTCGACAGGCTGGCGACGTTGCTGTTCGTGGTGCTCAGGCCCGTCGACAAGCTGGAAATGCCGCTGGTCGCCGTACTCAAACCGCTCGACGTGGAAGTCGACAGGCTGCTCACGTTGCTGTTCGTGGTGCTCAGACCGGTGGAAAGACTAGAAATGCCGCTTGTGACCGTGCTCAGACCAGTCGACAGGCTTGAAATTCCGCTGGTCGCCGTGCTCAACCCCGAGGAAGTCGAGCTCGACAGAGACCCGACGGCACTGGCAACAGAAAACAGTTGGCTGCCATTGATCGCATCAGTCGAAGTCGAATTCACTTGGCCCGCGGCCACGTTGGTGATCTGACGCTCCTTCCCGCCCGAGCCAACACTCACGACACCAACCGGCGCGGCACCGGCAAATCCGCTGAGGACGACGCCGTTGACCGTTGCACTAGGAACTGCGACCGCCGCAGCAGTCGCGCTGTTGCTGCCCAAAGCAACGCTGTTGTCGGTGCTCGCGCTAGCACCAGAACCGATTGCTACGGTGTTGTTGCCTGCGCTCGTCGCACCAGGATTGGTCAACGAAGCGCCGCCAATCGCCACACTATTTGTGCCGCCAGCATTCGTATTCCGGCCGATGGCCACAGCTTGGTCACCCGCTGCCACGGAACCACCACCGCCCGTTCCATTCCCACCTCCGATGGCGACCGATGACACACCATTGGCGTTGGCATCATTACCAAGTGCGAACGCGCCAGCACCGCCAGTTGCTTTGGCGCCAGAGCCGATCGCCGTCACGCTCCCCCCCGCCGCGGTTGCCGCCGCGTCGTGTCCAATTGCGAGGCTGTAACCGGAACTGCCGGTAGTGCGCGCCTTAAGGCCGATGGCGATGTCTGCGGTACCAGACGCAGCTGTGTTTTGGCCAAGAGCTATCGCAGCACTGCCACTGGCAGCCGCGTTCAAGCCTATAGCGGCTGCTCCAGCATTCGAGGCATTTGCGCCAGAACCCAGTGCGGTTGCCCCCGTAGCTGATGCGACCGCGTTTGCACCCATTGCCGTGGCATTTGCACCCAGTGCATTGGCAGCAAACCCAATCGCCACAGCAAAGTCACCGCTATTGGCGTAGGCGCGCCCCGAACCCGCAGCCGTGCTATTGGTCGTACCAATCGCAACGCTGTTGGTGGTTGCCGAACCAACCGTTGCGCTAGTGCCTGTATAGGCGGCTTGCGCTGCACCATTCCAGCCAGCGGCCGCTAAAACTATGGCGGCCGCCACCGCCGTGGCCACCCGCGAACTGCTTTTCTTCCCCCGCGCCGAAGTGATTTCAGACGCCGCAACCCAGGCCCCCAGGGCTTCATTCCAGATACTTCGGTAAGACTTGTTCATATTCTTCGAGCTCGGTTCACAGAGGGCGGGCGCGGTATCAACGGCGGAGGAAGGCAACGACCGCCCGCGGTTCGTCGCCCCAGCCAGGGTCGTAGTTACCCTGACGTTCACAATGGACGCGGTAATGTACGCAGCCGTTTACATTTGCAGCCATTTCGGTCTACCGGAAACCGTGAAATGATGATTTAGTTCACAAACTTTCACGATTGGCGACAAATCCGGGCGCGGCGATGTCGCTGTGGAACGTCGATCCGAACGCCCCGCCTAGAATCGCCGCCGCTGTCTGTCACAGCGGTTTTCCTCACAAAAGGTGCCCAATGAAGCCGTTTCTCCCCCGTTTCCTGGCCGCATGCACGCTGGCCCTGGCCGGTTCCTGCGCCCTGGCGCAGGACGGCAACTCCGCCGACGAACTCGTCCAGGCGGGCCTCAGCAGCCTCAAGCAGATCGACGAAAACCGGGCGGGAGAGATCTGGGACACCGCGTCGGCGTTTGTGAAGACTCGCTTTCCCAAGGCCGAATTCGTTGCCAACACGCAACGCTCGCGCCAGACCGTGGGCGTCGTGGCCCGCCGTGACTGGGCCAGCGTGACCCGCATCCGCTACCTGGACGACAGCACCGGCATCCCTGCAGGCCTGTACGCCAACGTCGACTTCGCCACCCGCCTGACCAACGACAAGACGGTCTTCGAAAAAGTCAGCTTCCGCCTCGAACCCCAAGGCTGGCGCCTGACGGGCTACGTCCCCCGCGAAAACCAATGACCACCGCCTCGGGTGCCGGCCTGCGCATCGGCATCACGATCGGCCTTCACCACGAGGCCGAGACCCTCTGGAACAACGGCATCAAGCAGAACGCCGTGTTCCTGGCAGAGGCGCTGAAGCACTGCCCCAGCGTCGCCTCGGTGGTGCTGGTCAACACCACCGCCACCCCCATCACCCCCGCCCTGCCCTGGGACCAGGCCCGCTGGCCGACCGTGACTTTCGAGGCGGCCAAGGACAGCGTGGACGTGCTGATCGAACTGGGCGGCCAGATCGACGCCGACCAGACCGACCACCTCAAGCGTCGCGGCGCGCGGCTGGTGTCGTACTGCTGCGGCTTCGAGTACGTGCACGCGATGGAGTCGATGCTGTTCGGCAAGCCGCTGTGGGGCCGCAACCTGTTCATCAACCAGCGCTACGACGACATCTGGATGGTTCCGCAGGTGGCCCACATCAGCCAGCCGTACTTCGAGGTGCTGCGCCGCGCCGAGGCGCGCGCCGTGCCTTTCGTCTGGAGCCCGGTGTTTCTGGAGGAGCGCGCCCGCGCCCTGCCCGACGGCGGTGCGTACCAGCCGCGCAGCGGCCCGCGGCGGCTCAGCGTGATGGAGCCGAACATCAACGTGGTGAAGTTCTGCGTCTACCCCATCCTGATCGCCGAGCTGGCCTACCGCGCCCGCCCCGACGCGATCGGGCTGCTGCAGGTCACGAACGTGGAGCGCATGGCCAAGGACAGCATGGAGTTCATCACGTTGATGAACCAGCTCGACCTGGTGCGCCAGCACAAGGCGGTCTTCCTGGGCCGGCACGAGACCCCGGTGTTCCTGGCGCAGAACACCGACATCGTGGTCTCCCACCAGTGGGAGAACCCGCTCAACTACTTCTACCTCGAGACCTGCTGGCAGGGCTATCCGCTGGTGCACAACGCGCACCTGTGCGCGGACCTGGGCTACTACTACCCGGAGAACGACGTGGCCGCAGGGAGCGCCCGCGTGATCGAGACCATCGACGGGCACGACGCCCAGGCGCAGGCCTACCGTGAGCGGCAGCGCGCACTCATCGCGCGCTACCTGCCCGGGGATGCGGCGGCCACGCAGACCTACGACACCCTGCTGCAGGGCCTGATGCAGCGCCCTGCCCGCTAGCCAGACCCTCGCCCCACGGAGCCCCCTCGCATGCTCGACCCGTCCGAACTCCGGAACTTCTATCCCGTGATCGTGACGCCGAGCCACGACGGCAAGTTCTTCCAGAACTACGTGGCATCGTTGCTGAACTTCACTGTGAGCGCCGAGCGCGCCGGCATGAAGGTGCAGGTGCTGATGCACCAGGGCGAAAGCCTGGTCACGCGTGCGCGCAACAACTGCGTGGCCCAGTTCCTGGCCAACACCGAGTGGACCCACCTGTTCTGGATCGACGCGGACATCGGTTTCTCGGCCGAGGCAGCGTTCCGCCTGCTGCTGTCGGGCTACGACATCGCCGCCGGCGTCTACCCGCTCAAGCGCGAAGACTGGCCGCAGGACGGCGTGGCGGCCGGCACCACGCAGCAGCAGTTCGAGGCCGCGTTCACGCGCTACACGGTCAATGCCAAGGCCGAAGAAGGCGCGACGCAGATCGAGCTCGAGGTGCAGCCCGACGGCTTCATGAAGATGACCGAGGCGCCCACGGGCTTCATGGCAATCCGGCGCGGCGTGTTCGAGCGGCTCATGGCCGCCTACCCCGAGCTGCAATACGTGCCCGACAGCATCGGCGAAGCCGACCGCGGGCTGCACTACCGCTTCTTCGACGTGATGGTCGACCCGGTCACGCGGCGCTACCTGTCGGAAGACTACGGCTTCTGCCGGCTGTGGTCGGGGCTGGGCGAGTCGATCTACATCGACGCCAACTCGAACCTGACCCACCAGGGCGCCAAGCTGTACCGGGGCGATTTCGCCCATTCGCTGCAGGCCTCGCTGCCCTACGCGGTGGGCGGCCCCGCCGGCATGGCGATGGTGCTGAAGGGCCAGGAACACCTGAAGCCGAATCCGCCGCCGGGCTGACACCGATAACGAACGCCCATGAAAAAGCCCCGCCGAAGCGGGGCTTTTTCATGGGGCCGGCGAATCGCTCGCCGGCTGCAACGAGCCTCAGGCCGTGACCGTGTCCGCCACGCCCTTGTAGTCTTCGATCTTGTCGAAGTTCAGGTACTGGTAGATCTGCGCGCTGGACGCGTCGATCACGCCCGTGGCGGCCATGTACTCCTCGCGGGTCGGGATGCGACCCAGGCGCGAGCAGATGGCGGCCAGTTCGGCCGAGCCCAGGTACACGTTCGTGTTCTTGCCCAGGCGGTTCGGGAAGTTGCGGGTGCTGGTCGACATCACCGTCGCGCCTTCGCGCACCTGTGCCTGGTTGCCCATGCACAGCGAGCAGCCCGGCATTTCGGTGCGCGCGCCCGCGTTGCCGAACACGCCGTAGTGGCCTTCCTCGGTGAGCTGCTGTGCGTCCATCTTGGTCGGCGGCGCAATCCACAGCTTGACCGGGATGTCGCGCTTGCCTTCGAGCAGCTTCGACGCGGCGCGGAAGTGGCCGATGTTGGTCATGCACGAGCCGATGAACACTTCGTCGATGGTGGCACCGGCCACGTCGCTCAGCGTCTTCACGTCGTCCGGGTCGTTCGGGCAGGCCACGATGGGTTCGTGGATTTCGGCCAGGTCGATCTCGATGACGGCGGCGTACTCGGCGTCGGCATCGCCCTTGAGCAGCTGCGGGTCCTTGAGCCAGGCTTCCTGCGCGGCGATGCGGCGTGCCAGCGTGCGGGCGTCGGCGTAGCCTTCGGCAATCATCCACTTCATCAGCGTGATGTTGCTGTTGATGTACTCCTGGATCGGTTCCTTGTTCAGGTGCACCGTGCAACCGGCGGCCGAGCGTTCGGCCGAGGCGTCGCTCAACTCGAAGGCTTGCTCCACCTTCAGGTCGGGCAGGCCTTCGATCTCGAGGATGCGGCCCGAGAAGATGTTCTTCTTGCCTTGCTTGGCCACAGTCAGCAGGCCCGACTTGATGGCGTACAGCGGAATGGCGTTGACAAGGTCACGCAGCGTGACGCCGGGCTGCATCTTGCCCTTGAAGCGCACGAGCACCGATTCGGGCATGTCCAGCGGCATCACGCCGGTGGCGGCCGCGAAGGCCACGAGGCCGGAGCCCGCGGGGAAGCTGATGCCGATGGGGAAGCGGGTGTGGCTGTCGCCGCCCGTGCCCACGGTGTCGGGCGTCAGCAGGCGGTTGAGCCAGCTGTGGATCACGCCGTCGCCCGGACGCAGCGACACGCCGCCGCGGTTGGCCATGAACTCGGGCAGTTCGTGGTGCATCTTGACGTCGACCTTCTTCGGGTACGCCGCCGTGTGGCAGAACGACTGCATGACAAGGTCGGCCGAGAAGCCCAGGCAGGCCAGGTCCTTCAGCTCGTCGCGGGTCATCGGGCCGGTGGTGTCCTGCGAGCCGACCGAGGTCATCTTGGGTTCGCAGTACGTGCCCGGGCGCACGCCCTGGCCTTCGGGCAGGCCGCAGGCGCGGCCGACCATCTTCTGTGCGAGCGAGAAGCCCTTCTTGGTGTCGACCGGGCTTTGCGGCAGGCGGAACAGCGTGGACACGGGCAAGCCCAGGGCCTCGCGCGCCTTGGCCGTGAGGCCGCGGCCGATGATCAGCGGAATGCGGCCGCCGGCGCGCACTTCGTCGAACAGCACGTCGCTCTTGACCTGGAATTCGGCGATGACCTGGCCGTCCTTCAGGGCCTTGCCTTCGTAGGGACGCAGCTCGACCACGTCACCCATGTTCATCTGCGTCACGTCGAGCTCGATGGGCAGTGCGCCCGAGTCTTCCATCGTGTTGTAGAAGATGGGAGCGATCTTGCCGCCGAGGCAGACGCCGCCGAAGCGCTTGTTCGGCACGAAGGGAATGTCTTCGCCGGTGAACCACAGCACCGAGTTGGTGGCGCTCTTGCGCGACGAACCCGTGCCGACCACATCGCCGGCATAGGCCACGAGGTGGCCGCGCGCGCGCAGGTCTTCGATGAACTTCACCGGGCCGCGCTTGCCGTCTTCTTCAGGGACGATGCCGGGGCGGGCGTTCTTGTGCATCGCCAGGGCGTGCATCGGAATGTCGGGACGCGTCGTCGCATCAGGAGCGGGCGACAGGTCGTCGGTGTTGATTTCGCCAGCCACCTTGAAGATGCTGACGGTGATGCTCTGCGGCACTTCGGGGCGGCTGGTGAACCACTCGGCATCGGCCCAGCTTTGCAGCACGCCCTTGGCGTGGGCGTTGCCCTTGTCGGCCTTTTCCTTGACGTCGTGGAACTGGTCGAACATCAGCAGGGTCTTCTTCAGGCCTTCGGCTGCCACGGCGCCGACTTCGGCGTCGTCCAGCAGGTCGATCATGGGGCTGATGTTGTAGCCGCCGAGCATGGTGCCGAGCAGTTCAGTGGCGCGAGCGCGCGTGATGAACGCGTTCTTCTCGGTGCCGTGGGCCACGGCCGCGAGGTAGCTCGCCTTGACCTTGGCGGCGTCGTCGACGCCGGCGGGCACACGGTAGGTGAGCAGGTCCAGCAGGAAGGCGCCGTCCTTGGCGTTCGCGCTCTTCAGGAGCTCGATCGCTTCGGCGGTCTGCTTCGCGCTCAGGGGCAGCGGCGGGATACCGAGCGCGGCGCGTTCGGCAACATGATCAACGTAGGCTTGCAACATCTTCTTTTCTCCGGAAACTAGGCTATCGGGCGTGCGCAGCGGTCTCTAGCGGCCAAGCAAGAGCCGCGCCGCACCCCGGGTTCGGTGCTCTTCTTACTTCTTGGCTGCGTCGGCACCTTCGAAAAGGGCCTTCGGCGGGTTCTTCTTCATCTCGTCGGCAAAGGCGACCTGAGCGGCGGTCTGGCATTCGTCGGCGATGCGCAGGCCGGCCTTCTGGTTCATCAGCATCGACTTGTTGCCCAGCTGGAGCCACATGGCGCCGGCACGCGGGTCTTCGAGGCGGATGGCGCCGGTGCGGCTTTCGACCGGGTGCATGCGGTACTTCAGGCCCTTGGTGGTCACGGTGAAGAAGCCGGGCTTCTTCTCGTCGGGCGTGACGGTCACGTCGGCGCCGAGTTCGCACTGGGCCTTGCCGATGGACACGCGCTGCGCCACGGCCAGGTCGGACTCGGACAGCACGATGTTGGTGTCGTCGGCGATCGGCGTGACCTCTTCGACGGCCTTGGCCGCCTTGCGGGTCACCTGGCGCTTCGGCGGGGTCTTCTTGGCTTCGGCCTTGGCCGCGGCCGGCTTGGTGGCGGTGGCGTTCTGGGCCACGGCGGCGAAAGGCAGGGCCAGCGCAACGGCGGCGATCAGTGCAATTTTCTTCATGAGCGGGGTTCCTTCAGGCTGATTCAGTGGGTTTCAGGAGACCGCGATGCAAACCAGGCTTTCGCCTCGGAGGGCAACGCGCGCCCTGTTGCGTGGGCGCGCGTCAGGACCTGCCAGAAGTGGCGGTAGCTCGCGCGGTCGTGCAATGTGCCATCAATTTGTGTCGGTGCCCAATCCGCGTCTGCGGCTTTTGTAATGATTTTTGTGGCAATTTGAATCTGCGCCTCGTCGGGCGCGAAGGCCTCGAGGATCGGCCGGATCTGGTTCGGGTGGATGCTCCACATGCGCGTGTAGCCGAATTCGGTGGCCGCCTTGCGGGCCGCGGTGCGCATCGCGTCCATGTCGTTGAACTCGGTGACCACGCAGTGCGAAGGCACCTTGCCGTAGGCATGCGCCGCCGAGGCCAGTGCCAGCTTGGCACGCACGACCAGCGGGTGGCTGAACTGCCCCGCCGCGCCCATGCCGTCGGCGGGAATGGCGCCGGCATGCGCCGACACGAAATCCATGAGGCCGAAGCTCAGCGACTGCACGCGCGGATGCGCGGCAATTTCGAAGGCGTTGTGCACCGCCAGGGGCGATTCGATGAGCACATGCAGCGGCAGCGCGCCGGCATCGGCGGCGTCGAGCGCGGCAACAGCCTGACACACATCGGCAACGGATTCGACCTTGGGCACCATGAGGTGGCTCAGCCGATGGCCGGCACGTCCGGCGATGGTGACCACGTCGCCGGCAAAGGCCGGGTGGTCGACCGGGTGCACGCGCACGCCGACGCGCATGCCGGGCTGGGCGGCCAGCGCGAGCTCGGTGACGAGCGCGGCGTGCTCCGCCTCGCCGCCGACCGGGGCGCCGTCTTCGCAGTCGAGGGTGACGTCGAACACGCAGGCGCCGAACTCCTGCGCCATCTCGGCCTGGAGCGCGAGGCTCTTCTTCATGCGGGCTTCGACGCCGCTGTAGTGGTCGCACACCGGCAAGGTCACGGCGCCGGCCTGTGCGCCGAGCAGCACGTCCGCGGGATGGGCAGCGGCGGTCTTCGTCGTCATGCGTCTTTTTTCTTGTGCGCCACGATGAACATGCGCGGGAAGGCAAGCAGGCGCTTGCCGTCGGTGCGCAGCGGGTAGGCCTCGTTGACCCGGCGTTCGTATTCGGCGAGGTAGCTCGCCTGCAGGTCGGGCGGCAGGCGGTCGACAAAGGGCTTCAGGCCCGTGCCGCGCACCCATTCGACGATGGCCGCGGCGTTGGCCATCGGGTGCTGGTAGATGGTGTGCCAGACATCGACATGGGCCGCACGCGCGGCCAAGAGGTCGTAGTAGCCGCCGAGCGGCAGCAGCAAGGTGCGCAGCTTGTCGGCGTCGCCGATGGGCTCGGCCCAGGGCGCCTCGGCCGCCACCGCGCGCATCAGGCGGTGCGTGGGCTCCTGGCGATTGTCGGGCATCTGGACGGCGAGCACGCCGCCCGGGGCCAGCGCGTCGAACAGGCGGGGGATCAGCGTTTCGTGATCCGGCACCCATTGCAGGGACGCGTTGGCATAAATGAGATCGGGCGCTTCTGTTTCACGCGGCGCCCAGGTCGCGATGTCGCTCAACTCGAAGCGCGCCGCCGGCAGGCGCTCGCGCGCGCTGACCAGCATGGCTTCGGAGTTGTCGGTGCCCGTGACCTGCGCCTTCGGGAACCGATGTGCCAGCAGCTCGGTGGAATTGCCCGGTCCGCATCCGAGGTCGACCACGCGGGCGGCCTCGGCAAGCGGGACCCGCGCCAGGAGTTCCTGTGCGGGCCGGGTGCGCTCGTCCTCGTAGCGACGGTAGAGCGCGGGGTTCCAGTCGAGCATGCGGGCGGCTTGCTTGACTTACAGCAGGTGGGCGACGCCGGCGCGTTCGCCTTCGAGCTCTTCGAGCGTCTTGTTGATGCGTTCCTGGCTGAATGCGTCGATCTCGAGGCCTTCGACCAGCTTGTACTCACCGTTTTCGCAGGTGACCGGGAAGCCGAACATCACGTCCTTCGGAATGCCGTACTGGCCGTCCGACGGGATGCCCATCGTGACCCACTTGCCGTTGGTGCCCAGGGCCCAGTCGCGCATGTGGTCGATGGCGGCGTTGGCAGCCGAAGCCGCCGACGACAGGCCGCGTGCTTCGATGATGGCCGCACCGCGCTTGCCGACGGTCGGCAGGAAGGTGTTGGCGTTCCATTCCTGGTCGTTGATCATCTTGGCGACGCTTTCGCCGTTGATGGTCGCAAAGCGGTAGTCGGCGTACATCGTGGGCGAGTGGTTGCCCCAGACGGTGAGCTTCTCGATGTCGGCCACGGCCTTGCCGGTCTTGGCGGCGATCTGGCTGGCAGCGCGGTTGTGGTCCAGGCGCAGCATGGCGGTGAAGTTCTTGCGCGGCAGGTCCGGTGCCGACTTCATGGCGATGTAGGCGTTGGTGTTGGCGGGGTTGCCGACGACCAGCACCTTCACGTTGCGCGAAGCGACAGCGTTCAGTGCCTTGCCCTGTGCCGTGAAGATGGCGCCGTTGACGGCCAGCAGCTCGGCACGTTCCATGCCGGGGCCGCGGGGGCGCGAGCCGACCAGCAGGGCGTAGTCGGCGTCCTTGAAGGCGGTCATCGGGTCGCCGTGGGCTTCCATGCCGGCCAGCAGCGGGAAGGCGCAGTCGTCGAGCTCCATCATCACGCCCTTGAGCGCCTTCTGGGCCTTCTCGTCGGGGATTTCGAGCAGTTGCAGGATGACCGGCTGGTCTTTGCCGAGCATTTCGCCGGAAGCGATACGGAACAACAGGGCGTAACCGATTTGACCGGCGGCACCGGTAACGGCAACGCGGACAGGCTTTTTGCTCATGGGAAGACTCCAGAAGGTGGTGAAACGGGTTAGCGCTCTCGTGGGGCGCCGCGGTCCAGCGGGGGGAAGCTTTCCCGCGGCGCGGGACCGGGCCGCATTTTAAGCCGATTCGACAAAGGCCGTCTTATGTCTTATATAAGATATCCTCTGGGGGTCCGCCACGGCGCACCCCACCGCTGCCATGAACACGCCCTCCACCCTCGACGAGCCCACGACGCCGTCCTTCAGTCCGCTCTACCAGCAGATCAAGACCCTGATCCTGCAGAGCCTGCAGGCCGGCGAGTGGAAGCCGGGCGAGCCCATCCCCAGCGAGATGGACCTGGCCGTGCGCTACCGCGTGAGCCAGGGCACGGTGCGCAAGGCGATCGACGAGCTGGCGGCCGAAAACCTGGTGGTGCGCCGCCAGGGCAAGGGCACCTTCGTGGCCACGCATGCCGAGCAGCATGTGCAGTACCGTTTTCTCAAGCTGGTGCCCGACGCCGGCAGCCCGAGCGCCGAAGGTCCGGCCGAGCGCACCATCGTCGACTGCAAGCGCCTGCGCGCCTCGGCCGACGTGGCGCGCGCGCTGAGCCTGCGCACCGGCGACGCCGTGCTGCAGGTGCGCCGCGTGCTCGCTTACGCCGGCGTGCCGACCATTCTCGAAGACCTCTGGCTGCCCGGCGCGCCCTTCAAGGGCCTCACGGCCGACCGGCTGCGCGCCTGGCCGGGCCCGATGTACGCGATGTTCGAAACCGAGTTCGGCGTGCGCATGGTGCGCGCCGAAGAAAAGATCCGCGCCGTGCTGCCCGATGCCGAACAGGCGCAGTTGCTCGACGTGCCGCTGCAGATGCCGCTCTTGAGCGTGGAGCGCGTGGCGCACACGTACCACGACATGCCGATGGAACTGCGCCGCGGCCTGTACCGCACCGACACCCACCACTACCGCAACCAGCTGGGCTGATCCGATGGCGCCGAAGAACCTCGCCCGCGCGGGCACAAACGCGCACACTCAGCCCGCGCAACGCAACCTCAATCCCCGAGCATCCGACTGCCGCAGTGCGTTGACTCCTGCGCGTCCGATGCGCGATGGTGCATTGCAATAGAATTTTGCGTTGTTTGCATTCCGCAGAAGAAACAAAAGCGTTCGCTCTCAGAACAAGCCAACAAGTCACAAAGCCACGAAAGCCATCTCCCTATGACAGAGCTTGCAACTCCCCCCCGGCCGCCGCGTCGCGAATTCCGGAACATCAACGCCTTCACCGATCTCACGACCTACCGGCTGCCGCCGGCCGGCATCGTGTCGATCCTGCACCGCGTGAGCGGTGTGCTGATGTTCCTGCTGATGCCCTTCATCATCTGGATGTTCGACACCTCGCTGTCATCTGACTATTCGTTCGCGAAATTCAAGTCTGCTTTCAACATCGGCGTCGGCTTCGCTCCGGGATGGTTCTTCAAGCTCGTCGCACTGGCGCTCATCTGGGCCTACCTGCACCACTTCATCGCCGGCCTGCGTCACCTCTGGATGGACGTGAGCCACTCCGCCGTGACGAAGGAATTCGGTCACAGCTCGGCCATGTTCACGCTGGGCGCAAGCATCATCCTCACGCTGGCGCTTGGCGCCAAGCTGTTCGGCCTGTACTGAGAAGGAGCCACCCATGTCTGTGAATTACGGCTCCAAGCGCATCGTCGTCGGCGCGCACTACGGTCTGCGCGACTGGCTCAGCCAGCGCATCACCGGCGCCCTGATGGCGCTGTTCACGATCATCCTGCTCGCACAGCTGATCTTCTCGCGCGGCCCCATCGGTTACGACCTGTGGGCCGGCATCTTCGCCGCACAGTGGATGAAGGTCCTGACCTTCTCCGTGATCGTTGCCCTGCTCTATCACGTGTGGGTCGGCATGCGCGACGTGTGGATGGACTACGTCCAGCCCGTCGCCATCCGTCTCGTGCTGCAAGTTTTCACCATCGTCTGGCTTGTCGGTTGTGCGGGTTGGGCCATTCAAGTGCTTTGGAAGATCTGACCCACCATGACCTACACAAAAGAAAACATCACCAAGCGCAAGTTCGACGTCGTCATCGTCGGTGCCGGCGGCTCCGGCATGCGCGCCTCGCTGCAACTCGCCCGTGCCGGCCTCAACGTGGCCGTGCTCTCCAAGGTGTTTCCGACCCGTTCGCACACCGTCGCTGCCCAGGGCGGCGTGGGCGCCTCGCTCGGCAACATGAGCGAAGACAACTGGCACTACCACTTCTACGACACGATCAAGGGTTCCGACTGGCTCGGCGACCAGGACGCGATCGAGTTCATGTGCCGTGAAGCCCCGAAGGTCGTGTACGAACTCGAGCACTTCGGCATGCCCTTCGACCGCAACCCCGACGGCACGATCTACCAGCGTCCGTTCGGCGGCCACACCGCCAACTACGGCGAGAAGGCCGTGCAACGCGCCTGCGCCGCGGCCGACCGCACCGGCCACGCGATGCTGCACACGCTCTACCAGAAGAACGTGGAAGCCCGCACCCAGTTCTTCGTCGAATGGATGGCGCTCGACCTCATCCGTGACGACGAAGGCGACGTGGTCGGCGTCACGGCCCTCGAAATGGAAACCGGCGACCTGCACATCCTGCAGGCCAAGACCGTGCTGCTGGCCACCGGCGGCGCAGGCCGCATCTTCGGTGCGTCCACCAACGCGTTCATCAACACCGGCGACGGCCTGGGCATGGCCGCACGTTCGGGCATCCCGCTGCAGGACATGGAGTTCTGGCAGTTCCACCCCACCGGCGTGGCCGGCGCGGGCGTGCTGCTGACCGAAGGCTGCCGCGGCGAAGGCGCCATCCTGCTGAACAGCAACGGCGAACGCTTCATGGAGCGCTATGCGCCCACCCTGAAGGACCTGGCACCGCGCGACTTCGTCTCGCGCTCGATGGACCAGGAAATCAAGGAAGGCCGTGGCTGTGGTCCCAACAAGGACTACATCCACATGAAGCTGGACCACCTGGGTGCCGACACCATCCACAAGCGGCTGCCGTCGGTCTACGAGATCGGCATCAACTTTGCCAACGTCGACGTCACCAAGGAACCGATTCCCGTGGTGCCCACCATCCACTACCAGATGGGCGGCATCCCGACGAACATCAACGGCCAGGTCGTCATCCAGAAGGGTGAAGACAACAGCGCCGTGGTCAACGGCCTGTACGCGGTGGGCGAATGCTCCTGCGTGAGCGTGCACGGCGCCAACCGCCTGGGCACCAACTCGCTGCTCGACCTGCTGGTGTTCGGCCGCGCGGCCGGCAACCACATCGTCGAGTTCAACGACAAGCTCAAGGAACACAAGGAACTGCCCAAGGATGCGGCCGACCGCACCCTGCAGCGCCTGAACGAGCTCGAAGCCTCCACCGGCGGCGAGTACGCCCAGGACGTGGCCGGCGAGATCCGCGCCGTCATGCAGCAGCACGCCGCCGTGTTCCGCAAGCAGGCCTCGATGGACGAAGGCGTGGTCAAGATCGCCGCCGTGCGCGAGCGCGTCAAGTCGATCGGTCTGAAGGACAAGTCCAAGGTGTTCAACACCGCCCGCATCGAAGCGCTGGAAGTCGACAACCTGATCGAAGTGGCGCAGGCCACCATGGTCTCGGCCGCCGCCCGCAAGGAATGCCGCGGCGCCCACACGGTGGAAGACTACGAGCGTCCCGCGGACGACCCGGTCGCGCCGCTGGGCCGCGACGACGCCAACTGGATGAAGCACACGCTCTGGTACAGCGCGGACAACCGCCTCTCGTACAAGCCCGTCAAGCTGCAGCCGCTGACGGTGGCATCCGTGCCGCCCAAGGTCCGCACGTTCTAAGAATATTTACAAGGTCCATACGATGAAGCGCACATTCCAGATCTACCGCTACGACCCGGACAAGGACGCCAAGCCCTACATGCAGACGGTCGAGGTCGAACTCGACGGCCACGAACGCATGCTGCTGGACGCCCTGATGAAGCTCAAGGCGCAGGATCCCACGCTGTCGTTCCGCCGCTCGTGCCGCGAAGGCGTCTGCGGATCCGACGCGATGAACATCAACGGCAAGAACGGTCTGGCCTGCCTGACCAACATGAACACGCTCAAGGGCACCGTCGTGCTCAAGCCGCTGCCGGGCCTGCCCGTCATCCGCGACCTGATCGTCGACATGACCCAGTTCTTCAAGCAGTACAACTCGATCAAGCCGTACCTGCAGAACGACACCGTGCCGCCCGAGAAGGAGCGCCTGCAGTCGCCCGAAGAGCGTGAAGAGCTCGACGGCCTGTACGAGTGCATCCTGTGCGCGAGCTGCTCGACGAGCTGCCCGAGCTTCTGGTGGAACCCCGACAAGTTCGTCGGCCCGGCCGGCCTGCTGCAGGCCTACCGCTTCATCGCCGACAGCCGCGACGAAGCCACCGCCGAGCGCCTGGACAACCTGGAAGACCCGTACCGCCTGTTCCGCTGCCACACGATCATGAACTGCGTCGACGTGTGCCCGAAGAGCCTGAACCCGACCAAGGCCATCGGCAAGATCAAGGAACTGATGGTGCGTCGCGCCATCTGACGGTTTTTCCGAGAAACCTTACTTATGTCGACCCCCGCCAACGCCCCCGATACGCTGCTCGGCGAACGCGCGCTGAGCAAGCTCAAGTGGCGTTGCCGGCGCGGCCTGCTGGAGAACGACCTGTTCATCGCCCGCTTCTTCGAGCGGCACGAATCCCACATGACCGTCGGTCAAGCGGGAGCGATGGAGACATTGATGGACCTGTCGGACAACGACCTCCTCGACCTGCTGCTGTGCAGAAAGGAGCCCGAGCCCGCATGGGCCGGGGCCGAGGTGGTCGCATTGCTGCAGCTGATGCGTACCGACGGCGCTCAGCGTCCTGCCATTTTTTCTCCTTCGTCCTGAATCCACCTCTGAAAGTAAACCGAAATGAAAGCATCCGATACCAAGGCCACGCTGTCGTTCAGCAATGGCGGCGACAACGTCGAACTGCCGATCTACAAGGGCACCATCGGGCCCGACGTGATCGACATCCGCAAGCTGTATGCACAGACCGGCATGTTCACGTACGACCCGGGCTTCATGTCGACCGCCGCCTGCCAGTCGGCCATCACCTACATCGACGGTGACAAGGGCGAGCTGCTGTACCGCGGCTACCCCATCGAGCAGCTCGCGACCAACTGCGACTTCATGGAAACCTGCCACCTGCTGCTGTACGGCGAGCTGCCGGACGCAGGCAAGAAGGCCAGCTTCACCAAGCTCGTGACGAACCACACGATGGTCAACGAGCAAATGCAGTTCTTCCTGCGCGGCTTCCGTCGCGATGCCCACCCGATGGCCATCATGACCGGCCTCGTGGGCGCCCTGTCGGCCTTCTATCACGACAGCACGGACATCAACAATCCCGAGCACCGCGAGATCGCCGCGATCCGCCTGATCGCGAAGATGCCCACGCTCGTGGCCATGGCCTACAAGTACACCGTCGGCCAGCCGTACATGTACCCGAAGAACGAACTGAGCTATGCAGGCAACTTCCTGCACATGATGTTCGCCACGCCGTGCGAAGAGTACAAGGTGAACCCGGTGCTCGAGCGCGCGCTCGACCGCATCTTCATCCTGCACGCAGACCACGAGCAGAACGCCTCGACCTCGACGGTGCGCCTGTGCGGCTCGTCGGGCACGAACCCCTTCGCGGCCATTGCAGCCGGCGTGGCGTGCCTGTGGGGCCCTGCCCACGGCGGTGCCAACGAAGCGGCGCTGAACATGCTGTACGACATCCAGCGCGAAGGCGGCGTGGAAAAGATCGGCGAGTTCATCAAGAAGGTCAAGGACAAGAACTCGAACGTCAAGCTGATGGGCTTCGGCCATCGCGTGTACAAGAACTACGATCCGCGCGCCAAGCTCATGCAGGAAACCTGCAACGAAGTGCTGACCGAGCTGGGCCTGGAAAACGACCCGCTGTTCAAGCTCGCCAAGGAACTCGAAAAGATCGCCCTGGAAGACGAGTACTTCGTGTCGCGCAAGCTGTACCCGAACGTCGACTTCTACTCGGGCATCGTGCAACGCGCCATCGGCATCCCGGTGCCGCTGTTCACCGCGATCTTCGCGCTGGCCCGCACGGTCGGCTGGATCGCCCAGCTGAACGAAATGATCGGCGACCCCGAGTACAAGATCGGCCGCCCGCGCCAGCTGTTCGAAGGCTCGCCCAAGCGTGACGTGAAGCCGATCTCGGCCCGCTGATCGATCTAGCGCGGAACTTCCGCCCCCTGAAAAAGCTGCCTCCGGGCAGCTTTTTTATTGCCCGTTCGGCATGCCCCTCCTCGCCAGCCGGCAGCGAGGTCATCGCGCATCGCGATGGCAATGGCTTAAAAACAGGAAGAAAATAGCCAACTCATCGCCAAACGCGATGCCCAAGCCCCCATGAGCACATCCGAACGCAACTTCGCCCGCCGCATCGACCTCACGTCGCTGCAGCTGTTCGTGGCCGTGTGCGAGCTGGGCAGCATCGGGCGCGCGGCGGAGCGCGAGTTCATTGCAGCCTCGGCCGTCAGCAAGCGGCTGTCCGACCTGGAAGCCACGCTCGGCACCGCCCTGCTCTACCGCCATGCGCGCGGCGTCGACCTCACGCCGGCCGGCGAAAGCCTGCTGCACCACGCACGCTCGGTGCTCTACAGCCTCGAGAAGATGCAGGGCGAGCTCAGCGAGTACGCCGACGGCGTGCGCGGCCACGTGCGGGTGCACGCCAACATCTCGGCCATCGTGCAGTTCCTGCCGGAAGACCTGGGCGTGTTCTCGCGCGCGCACGAGGCCATCAAGATCGATCTCGAGGAGCACCTGAGCAGCGAAGTGATCCGCGCGGTGCAGGAAGGCGCGGCCGACCTCGGCGTGTGCCACGTGGCCGGCGGCGCGGGCGAATTGCAAAGCCTCTCTTACCGGCACGACCGCCTCGCGCTGATCGTGCCCGAGGGGCACGCGCTGGCCGCACAGGAAGCGATCGATTTCATCGACTCGCTGGCCTTCGACCATGTCGGCCTGCACACCAACAGTTCGATCTACGTGGCGATGCACGAAGCGGCGCTCAGTGCCGGCCGCAGCGTCAAGCTACGCATCCACGTCACGGGCCTGGACGCCATGTGCCGGATGATCGAAAACGGCCTGGGCATCGGCGTGATGCCGCAGCGCGCCTTCGAACTCATGCACAACGGCATCGGCCGCGGCCTCGTGAGCGTGACGCTCAACGACGCCTGGGCCGCGCGCGAAATCCGGCTGGTGGCGCGCGACTTCTCCACCTTGCCGGTGGCGGCGCGCACGCTGGTGAACCACCTGCACGCGGCGGCCGATTCGGCCGACGCCACCGAACGACTCGCGGCCTAGACCGCGTCGACAGACAATCCATTTCCCCACGAAAGAAGAGACCGACATGGCACGCACGCTCTACGACAAGATCTGGGACGAACACGTCGTCCACACCGAGGAAGACGGCACCGCGATCCTCTACATCGACCGCCACCTGGTGCACGAAGTGACCAGCCCGCAGGCCTTCGAAGGCCTGCGCGAAGCCGGCCGCAAGCTGTGGCGCATCAGCTCGGTGGTGGCCACCGCCGACCACAACACGCCCACCACCGGCTGGGAGCGCGGCTACGAAGGCATTGCCGACCCGACCAGCAAGGAACAGGTCACCACGCTGGACCACAACATCGCCGAGTTCGGCGCCGCCGCGTTCTTCCCGTTCCTGAGCAAGCGCCAGGGCATCGTGCACGTGATCGGCCCGGAGAGCGGCGCGACGCTGCCGGGCATGACGGTGGTCTGCGGCGACTCGCACACCTCCACGCACGGCGCGTTCGGCGCGCTGGCGCACGGCATCGGCACCAGCGAGGTCGAACACGTGATGGCCACGCAGACGCTGCTGGGCAAGAAGGCCAAGAACATGCTCGTGAAGGTCGAAGGCAAGCTGCCTTTGGGCTGCACGGCCAAGGACATCGTGCTGGCCATCATCGGCAAGATCGGCACCGCCGGCGGCACGGGCTACACGATCGAATTCGCCGGCTCGGCCATTCGCGACCTGAGCATGGAAGGCCGCATGACGGTCTGCAACATGGCCATCGAGGCCGGCGCGCGCGCCGGGTTGGTGGCGGTCGACGAGAAGACCATCGCCTACGTGAAGGGCCGCCCGCTCGCGCCCACCGGCGTCGAATGGGACCAGGCCGTGAGCTACTGGCGCACGCTGCAGTCCGACCCCGGCGCGACCTTCGACGCCGTGGTCGAGCTCGACGCCACGCAGATCCAGCCGCAGGTCACCTGGGGCACCTCACCCGAAATGGTGGTCGAGATCAACGGCCGCGTGCCCGATCCCGACAAGGAAAAGGACGCCAGCAAGCGCAGCGCCATCGAGCGCGCGCTGGTTTACATGGGCCTGGAGCCCAACAAGGCCATGAACGACATCTTCATCGACAAGGTGTTCATCGGCTCGTGCACCAACAGCCGCATCGAGGACATGCGCGAAGCCGCCGCCGTGGTGAAGAAGCTGGGCCAGAAGGTCGCGAAGAACGTGAAGCTCGCGATGGTCGTGCCCGGTTCGGGTGTGGTGAAGGAACAGGCCGAGCGCGAAGGGCTCGATGTGATCTTCAAGGCCGCCGGCTTCGAATGGCGCGAGCCCGGCTGCTCGATGTGCCTGGCGATGAACGCCGACCGGCTCGAGCCCGGCGAGCGCTGCGCATCGACCTCGAACCGCAACTTCGAAGGCCGCCAGGGCGCGGGTGGCCGCACCCACCTCGTGAGCCCGGCCATGGCCGCCGCCGCCGCGGTGCACGGCCACTTCGTCGACGTGCGCACCTTCGCCTGATCTGGAGACATCACATGCAGAAATTCACCGTGCACAAGGGCCTCGTGGCCCCCATGGACCGCGAGAACGTCGACACCGACGCGATCATTCCCAAGCAGTTCCTCAAGTCGATCAAGAAGACCGGCTTCGGCGTGAACCTGTTCGACGAGTGGCGCTACCTGGACGCCGGCTTTCCGGGCCAGGACCCGGCCAGCCGCAAGCCGAACCCCGACTTCGTGCTGAACCAGCCGCGCTACGCGGGCGCTTCGGTGCTGCTGGCGCGCAAGAACTTCGGCTGCGGCTCGTCGCGCGAGCACGCGCCGTGGGCCCTCGACCAGTACGGCTTTCGCGCGATCATTGCGCCGAGCTACGCCGACATCTTCTTCAACAACAGCTTCAAGAACGGGCTGCTGCCGATCGTGCTGCCCGAGTCGCAGGTCTCGCAGCTGTTCGACGAAGCCTTCGCCTTCCCGGGCTACACGCTGACCATCGACCTGGAGCGCCAGGTGGTCGTGAAGCCCGACGGCCAGGAGTTCGCGTTCGACGTGCAGGCCTTCCGCAAGTACTGCCTGATCAACGGGCTGGACGACATCGGCCTGACGCTGCGCCACAAGGACAAGATCAAGGCCTTCGAGACCGAGCGCCTGGCGCAGAAGCCCTGGCTCGCGCACACGATGATCTCGTGATCGGCGGCCTTTCCGTTTTCAAGAAAAAACCTCAGACCAACTTATGAAAATCGCAGTTCTCCCGGGTGACGGCATCGGCACCGAAATCGTGGCGGAAGCCGTCAGGGTGCTCGAAGTCCTCGACCTGAAGTTCGAGATGGAATCGGCACTGGTTGGCGGCGCGGCCTACGAGGCGCACGGCCACCCGCTGCCCGAATCGACGCTCAAGCTCGCCAAGGACGCCGATGCGGTGCTGTTCGGCGCCGTCGGCGACTGGAAGTACGACAAGCTCGACCGCCCGCTGCGGCCCGAGCAGGCCATCCTGGGGCTGCGCAAGAACCTGGGCCTGTTCGCCAACTTCCGCCCGGCCATCTGCTACGAGCAGCTGGTGGGCGCCTCGAGCCTCAAGCCCGAGCTGATCGCGGGCCTGGACATCCTCATCATCCGCGAGCTGACCGGCGACATCTACTTCGGCCAGCCGCGCGGCCGCCGCATTGCCACTGACGGCCACTTCCCCGGCGCCGAAGAGGCCTTCGACACGATGCGCTACTCGCGCCCCGAGGTCGAGCGCATCGCCCGCGTCGCCTTCGAGGCGGCCCGCAAGCGCAGCAAGCGCGTGACCAGCGTGGACAAGGCCAACGTGCTGGAGACCTTCCAGTTCTGGAAGGACATCGTGACCGAGGTCGGCAAGGAGTATCCGGACGTTGAACTCGACCACATGTACGTCGACAACGCGGCCATGCAGCTGGTGAAGGCGCCCAAGAAGTTCGACGTGGTCGTCACCGGCAACATGTTCGGCGACATCCTCTCGGACGAGGCCGCGATGCTCACCGGCTCCATCGGCATGCTGCCCTCGGCCTCGCTCAATGCGAGCAACCAGGGCCTGTACGAACCGAGCCACGGCAGCGCGCCAGACATTGCCGGCAAAGGGGTTGCCAATCCTTTGGCTACAATCCTGTCCGCTGCCATGATGCTCCGCTTCTCCCTCAATCAGCCCGAAGCTGCCGACCGTATCGAGTCGGCGGTCAAGCACGTGCTCGCCTCCGGGCTGCGCACGGGCGACATCTGGTCCGAAGGCACGAAGCGCGTCGGCACCCGCGAAATGGGCGACGCGGTCGTAGCAGCCATCACCAAAAAGACGATTACCGGCTAACCGCAGCCCGCTTCGTCACGCCCTCCCCCGGCCGACGAGTCGGGGGCAAAAAAGACTGATTTTTTCTTTCTTCACTAAGGGCAAACTGAAATGGCGAACGCATCCAAGCAACCTCTGGTCGGCCTCGTGGGCTGGCGCGGCATGGTCGGCTCGGTCCTCATGGACCGCATGCAGGCCGAAGGCGACTTCGGCCTCATCGAGCCGGTCTTCTTCTCGACCTCGAACGCGGGCGGCAAGGCCCCGGCGATGGCCAAGAACGAAACCACGCTCAAGGATGCGAACGACATCGAGGCACTGAAGAAGTGCGACATCGTCATCACCTGCCAGGGCGGCGACTACACCAGCGAGGTCTTCCCCAAGCTGCGCGCCGCCGGCTGGAACGGCCACTGGATCGACGCGGCCTCCACGCTGCGCATGAACGATGACGCGATCATCGTGCTCGACCCCGTCAACCTGCCCGTGATCCAGAACGCGCTCGCCAAGGGCGGCAAGAACTGGGTCGGCGGCAACTGCACCGTCAGCTGCATGCTCATGGGCGTGGGCGCCCTCTACAAGGCCGGCCTGGTCGAGTGGATGACCAGCATGACCTACCAGGCGGCCTCGGGCGGCGGCGCGCAGCACATGCGCGAACTGCTGACCCAGTTCGGCACCCTCAACGCCGAAGTGCGCGCCCTGCTCGACGACCCGAAGTCGGCCATCCTCGAGATCGACCGCAAGGTGCTGCACAAGCAGCAGAGCCTGAGCGCGTCCGAAATCGCCAACTTCGGCGCCCCGCTGGGCGGCTCGCTGATCCCCTGGATCGACAAGGACCTGGGCGACGGCATGTCCAAGGAAGAGTGGAAGGGCGGCGCCGAGACCAACAAGATCCTCGGCCAGGGCGCGGGCTTCGGCACCGCCGCCACGCCGGTGGACGGCTTCTGCGTGCGCATCGGCGCGATGCGCTGCCACAGCCAGGCCCTGACCTTCAAGCTCAAGAAGGACGTGCCGGTGGCCGACATCGAAGCGATGATCGCCGCCGACAACCCCTGGGCCAAGGTCGTGCCGAACACGCGCGAAGCCACCGTGAAGGACCTGACGCCGGTGGCCGTGACGGGCACCATGGACATCCCGGTCGGCCGCATCCGCAAGCTGGCGATGGGCCCCGAGTACGTCGGCGCCTTCACCATCGGCGACCAGCTGCTGTGGGGCGCGGCCGAACCGCTGCGCCGCATGCTGCGCATCCTGCTCGAAGCCTGATGCGGGCAGCTCAGGGCCTTGAAATACAAAAATGTTGCCGAAAGGCAACACAGGATGTCATCGGAAGTATGCGCGCACTGGGTAGATCAGGCGCATTGCCTTGTCAGTGCATGTTGATGATGCTAACGTCCTCTTACAAATTCAGGGCCTGAGCCGCCCCTATCAGCATGACAAGACATCTGTTGCCCGCGGCCCGCCCTTCGGCCGCCCGCCCCGCCCTGCCGTCGAATGGCTGGCGCCTTTCCATCCTGGGTGCCGCTGCGGCCCTGACGCTGGGACTGGCCAGCGCCGACGCCAGCGCCTTCGCGCTGGGACCGCTGCGGGTGCAGTCGGCACTGGGCGAACCGCTGCGCGCCGAGATCGATGTCACTGAAATGGCCGCCAACGAGGCGGAAGGCCTGAAGATCAACATCGCCACGGCCGAGGCCTTCAAGAACGCAGGCATCCCGTACAACGCGGCCCTGGGCGATGTGAAAGCCACGCTGCAACGCCGCGCCGGCGGCCAGTACGTGGTGCGCCTGGCCGGCAACCGCCCGCTCAACGACCCCTTCATCGACCTGCTGCTCGAAGCCAACGGCGCCTCGGGCCGCATCGTGCGCGACTACACCGTGCTGCTCGATCCGCCGGCCACGCGCCAGGCGGCAGCCGCACCGGCGACGCCCATCGCACCGCAGATCGCCACGCCGGTCGAGCGCCCCGCGCCCGCCCCGCGCGTGCGCCGCGAACCCGCGCCTGCAGTCGCTGCAACGCCCGCACCCGCTGCGGCTGCACCGGCCCCTGCGGCCGCGCCAGCTCCTGCGCCGGCACGTGCCGCCGTCGCCGCGCCCAGTGGCGGCAGTGGCGAGCAAGTCACAACGCGCCGTGGCGACACCGCCGGCAAGATCGCCTCCGCTCACAAGCCGGCCGACGTCTCGCTCGACCAGATGCTGGTCGCGCTGCTGAACGCCAACCCCGACGCCTTCGTCGGCGGCAACGTCAACCGGATGAAGGCCGGTGCCGTGCTCGACCTGCCGAATGCTGCCGCAGCAGCCGCCGTGCCGGCAGCCGACGCACGCCGCACGATCACCGCGCAAAGCCGCGACTTCGGCAGCTACCGCCAGCGCCTTGCCGAAAACGCCCCGACCACCAACGTGGCTGCCGCGAGCCGCCAGGCCTCGGGCAAGCTGCAGGCCAGCGTGGAAGACCGCAATGCCGCCGCCAGCGCCCCCGACAAGCTCACGGTGTCGCAAGGCAACGCCGCCGCGCGCGCCGCCGATGAAAAGGTCGCGCAGGCCCGCCAGGCGCAGGACAGCAGCAATCGCGTCGCCGAACTCACGAAGAACATCAACGAGCTGAACAAGCTCAAGGCCGGCACCGGCACTGGCACCGGATCGTCTGCTGCCGCCGCGCCCGCAGCGCCGGCCACCGCGCCCGGCATCGCCGTTCCCGCGCCGCTGACCGGAGCCACGACGCCGACGCCTGCGGCCGCTCCTGCGCCCGCCGCGGCCCCTGCCGCCGCAGCCACCGCTCCGGCAACGCCGGCGCCGGCAGCCGCACCAACCGCTCCCGCTGCAACGGCCCCCGTCGCCGCGGCCTCCGCTGCAGCACCCGCCGCAGCCGCCGCACCGTCGGCCACCGACGCAGCCGCCCTGCCCGTGGCAGCCGCAGCCAGCGCTGCAGCCGCCGCCGCGCCCATCGTCGCTCCCAAGCCTGTGGTCAAGGCCGCACCGCCGCCTCCCCCGCCGGAGCGCAGCTTCCTCGACGAGCTGCTCGACAACCCGCTGATGCTCGCCGGCGCCGCGCTGATCGCGCTGCTGGTCGGCTTCCTGCTGTACCGCGTGCTGGGCCGCCGTCGCGAAGAGATGAGCGAAAGCGTGTTCCTCGAGAGCCGCATTCCCAAGGACTCGTTCTTCGGCGCCAGCGGCGGCGAATCGGTCGACACCAAGAACCGCGGCGACTCCACTGTGTCGTCGCTGTCGTACTCGCCGAGCCAGCTCGACGCGGGCGATGTCGACCCGGTCGCCGAGGCCGACGTCTACCTCGCCTACGGCCGCGACCTGCAGGCCGAGGAAATCCTGCGTGAAGCGCTGCGCCTGAACCCGGACCGCACCGCCATCCATCTGAAGCTGCTCGAAATCCACGCCAAGCGCCGCGACGTGCGCGCCTTCGACGGCCTGGCCACCGAAGTGCACAAGCTGACCAACGGCGCGGGCTCCGAATGGAACCGCGTGGTCGACATGGGCAAGGACCTCGATCCGGGCAACCCGCTGTACGAATCGGGCACGGGCACCGCGCGAGGCGCCAGCCAGGCCGAAACCGCCGCATTCGCCGGCGCGCTGGCCGCCGCCGCCAAGCCGGCTGCCGCAGTCGCACCCGCCGTCGTGGCACCGCCGCCCCCGGCCGCACCGCCCGTGGCGTCGGCCCCGCCGGCCTTCATGCCCTCGGTCGCGCCGCTGGACTTCGACCTCGACCTGACCCAGCCACCCGCACCGGCGCCCGCCCCCGTGGGTGCCAGCCTGCCGAAGTCGGTCTACGCGCCGACGGCCGCACCGGCCCCGCTGAGCAACGGCCACGCCGCGGCACCGGTCGACCTTGAAAACGATTTCGACACGGCCCCCGGCGCGCTGACGGCCCACACCCGCCCCTCGTCGCTGAACGACGCGGAGCACAACACCCGCCCGGCCATGCTGCGCGACACGCTGCCCGCCGATTCGGGCTTCATCGAGTTCGACATGAGCGCCCTCGCCGGCCTGCCGGCCCGCTCTGCCGCCGCCGAAGCACCGCGCTCCGCGGCCGTGGCCACCTCGCCGTCCGCCCTGGACGACGACGGCGACGACAACCCGCACGCCGTGAAGCTCTCGCTGGCCCGCGAACTGCAGGCCATCGGCGACGTCGAAGGCGCGCGCTCGCTGGTCGAGGAAGTCGAAGCCGAAAGCGCCGGCGACCTCAAGTCGCAAGCCAAGCAGCTGCTCGCCGAACTGCGCTGAGCCGGTTGCCGACTGCCCTTCTGATCGCTTCGTGAGGCTGGCACTCGGCATCCGCTACAACGGCCAGGCATACGAGGGCTGGCAGAGCCAGCGCTCGGGCCGCACGGTGCAGGACAAGCTCGAAGCCGCCCTCGCGAAGTTCGCCGGCCTGCCCGCCGGCAGCCGGGTCAGCACGCTGTGCGCCGGCCGCACCGACGCCGGTGTGCACGGGCTGATGCAGGTGGTGCACTTCGACACCGACATCGAACGCGATCCGTTCTCCTGGATGCGCGGCACCAACCGCTACCTGCCCGACGACATCGCGGTGCAGTGGGCGCACCCGGTGCCCGACGAATTCCATTGCCGCGCCAGTGCCCTGGCGCGTCGCTACGTCTACGTGCTCTCGCAGTCGCCCGTGCGGCCCAGCCTCGATGCGGGCCGGGTCGGCTGGTCGATGTACCCGCTCGACGGCGATGCGATGCGCGCCGCGGCGGCCCTGCTGGTCGGCCGGCACGATTTCAGCTCGTTCCGCGCTTCGGCCTGCCAGGCCCTCTCGCCGGTCAAGGACCTGCGGCGCCTCGAGATCACCCGCGTGGGCGATGGCGAACGCTGCCGCTGGCACTTCGAGTTCGAGGCCGACGCCTTCCTGCACCACATGATCCGCAACCTGATGGGCAGCCTCGTGCGCATCGGCCGCGGCGACGAGCGGCCCGAATGGATCACCGAGGTGCTCGAGGCGCGCAGCCGCAAGGTGGCCGCGCCCACCTTCTCCGCCGACGGCCTGTACTTCCTCGGCCCGTTGTACGACGCCAAGTGGGGTCTGCCGGCCGAGGCCACGTTCCAGGGCGAGCGGGCTTCGTATGATGGCCCGCCATGACATCCCCTGCTCCTCTCGCCCCACGCACGCGCATCAAGATCTGTGGCCTCACGCGTGAGGCCGACGTGGACGCGGCGGTCGAGGTTGGCGCCGACGCGATCGGTTTCGTGCTCTACCCGAAGAGCCCGCGCGCCGTGACCGCCGAGCGCGCCGCCGAACTGGCCTCGCGCCTGCCGCCCTTCATCACGCCGGTGCTGCTGTTCGTGAACGCGGACGCTCCCGAGGTCCTGGCCTCCCTGGCCCGCGTGAAAGGCGCCATCGCGCAGTTCCACGGGGAAGAAACGCCCGAACAGTGCGAGGAAGCCACCGGTCCGGGGCGCTTTCGTTACATGCGTGCCGCCCGGATTCCGCTGGGGGCTGCCGGGGCCGGCTTCGACCTCGTAAAATACGCGTCCGATTACTCCCGCGCCCAGGCCATCCTGCTCGACGCCCATGTCGAAGGTTATGGCGGAGGCGGCAAGGCTTTCGATTGGTCACTTCTTCCACCCGCCGTCGACGCTCACCTCGTCTTGAGTGGTGGGCTCACACCTGCAAACGTGAGCGATGGCATTCACAGCCTGCGGACGCGCTGCAAGACGCTGTCCGTTGATGTGAGCTCGGGCGTCGAAATCGACGGTCCCGGGCACAAGGGCCTCAAGGACGCCGGAAAGATCCGGGCATTCGTCGCCGCCGTGAGAGCCGCAGATGCGGCGCACACTGTCAAAGCCTCGGCTGCCGACGCTTCGTCCTTCTCCAGTTAGCCGCCGCACCCGATCGCATTCGGGCTGCGGCCCATCGATCGAGAACCATGCAAAGCCAATTCCAGGACTACCAGCAACCCGACGCCAGCGGCCACTTCGGCCCCTACGGCGGCACCTTCGCGAGCGAGACGCTCACTCACGCGATCAACGAGCTGCGCGACGCGTATGCGAAGTTCAAGGACGACCCGGCCTTCCTGGCCGAGTTCCACTACGAGCTGAAGCACTTCGTCGGCCGCCCCTCGCCGATCTACCACGCCGCGCGCACCAGCCGCGAAATGGGCGGCGCGCAGATCTACCTGAAGCGCGAAGACCTGAACCACACCGGCGCCCACAAGATCAACAACGTGATCGGCCAGGCGATGCTCGCGCGCCGCATGGGCAAGCCCCGCGTGATCGCCGAGACCGGCGCCGGCCAGCACGGCGTGGCCACGGCCACCATCTGCGCGCGCTACGGCCTTGAGTGCGTGGTCTACATGGGCAGCCAGGACGTGAAGCGCCAGAGCCCCAACGTCTACCGCATGAACCTGCTGGGCGCGACCGTCGTGCCCGTCGAGTCGGGCAGCAAGACGCTGAAGGACGCGCTCAACGAGGCCATGCGCGACTGGGTCACCAACGTCGAAAACACCTTCTACATCATCGGCACGGTGGCGGGCCCGCACCCCTACCCGACGATGGTGCGCGACTTCCAGAGCGTGATCGGCACCGAGTGCATCGAACAGATGCCCGCCATGCTGGCGGCCGACGGCATCACCGGTGAAGCCGAGGGCAAGCAGCCCGACGTGGTGGTCGCCTGCGTGGGTGGCGGCAGCAATGCGATCGGCATCTTCCACCCCTACATCCCGTTCGCGGGCACGCGCCTCATCGGCGTGGAGGCGGCGGGCGAAGGCCTGGACAGCGGCAAGCACGCCGCCTCGATCCTGCGCGGCAGCCCCGGCGTGCTGCACGGCAACCGCACCTACCTGCTGCAGAACGACGATGGCCAGATCACCGAGACGCACAGCGTCAGTGCGGGCCTCGACTACCCGGGCGTCGGCCCCGAGCACGCCTACCTGGCCGACATCGGCCGCGCCGAGTACGTCGGCATCACCGACGCCGAGGCGCTCGAAGCCTTCCACTACCTGTGCCGCACGGAGGGCATCATTCCCGCGCTCGAATCCAGCCACGCCCTGGCCTACGCCCTGAAGCTCGCCAAGACCATGCGCCCCGACCAGTCGATCCTCGTGAACCTTTCGGGCCGTGGCGACAAGGACATCGGCACCGTCGCCGACCTGTCGGGCGTCGATTTCTACGACCGCCCCTCGATGCGCGGTCTGAGCGTGAAGGGAGGCAAGTGATGAGCCGCATTGCCGCCAAGTTCCAGGCCCTGCAAACGCAAGGCCGTCGCGCGCTGATCCCTTACGTCACCGCCGGTTTCCCCTTCGCCGACATCACGCCCGAACTCATGCACGGCATGGTCGAGGCGGGTGCCGACGTCATCGAGCTGGGCGTGCCCTTCTCCGACCCGATGGCCGACGGCCCCGTGATCCAGAAGGCCGGCGAGGCCGCGCTGGCGCTGGGCGTCGGCATGAAGCAGGTGCTCGCCATGGTGGCCGCGTTCCGCGCCAAAGACACGACCACGCCGGTCGTGCTCATGGGCTACGCCAACCCGGTCGAGCGCTACGACCTCGTGCACGGCAAGAAGGCCTTCATCCGCGACGCGGCCGCGGCCGGCGTCGATGGCCTGCTGGTCGTCGACTACCCGCCCGAGGAGTGCGAGGACTTCGCCGCCGACCTGAAGGCCGCCGGCATCGACCTGATCTTCCTGCTGGCCCCCACCAGCACCTCCGAGCGCATGGCGCAGGTGGCGCGCATCGCGAGCGGCTACGTGTACTACGTGTCGCTCAAGGGCGTGACCGGCGCCGGCCATCTCGACACCGAGGCGGTCGGGCGCATGATCCCGCGCATCCGCGAGCACGTGAGCATCCCCGTCGGCGTGGGCTTCGGCATCCGCGACGCGCGCACGGCGCAGGCCATCGGCTCGGCGGCGGACGCCGTGGTCATCGGCACCAAGATCATTCAACTCATCGAAGACCAGCCCCGCGACAACGTGGTGCCCACGGTGCGCGAATTCCTGGCCGGCATCCGCGAGGCGCTCGACGCCCTGCCGGCCGCCACGGCCAAGAACGCGGCTGGTCGATAATCACTGCCCTCACAAGGAGCCCCCATGAGCTGGCTTGAAAAACTGCTACCCGCCAAGATCGCACAAACCGACCCGTCCGAGCGCCGCCAGGTGCCCGAGGGCCTGTGGATCAAATGCCCGGCCTGCGAGACCGTTCTGTACAAGACCGACCTCGAGCACAACCAGAACGTCTGCCCGAGCTGCAGCCACCACCACCGCATCGGCGCCCGCGCCCGCCTGGACGCCTTCCTGGACGCCGAAGGCCGCTACGAAGTCGGCCAGGAAGTGCTGCCGGTCGACGCCCTGAAGTTCAAGGACAGCCGCAAGTACCCCGAGCGCCTGAAAGAAGCGCTGGAGAACACCGGCGAAACCGACGCGCTGGTCGTCATGGGCGGCTCGGTCCACAGCATCAGCGTGGTCGTGGCCTGCTTCGAGTTCGAGTTCATGGGCGGCTCCATGGGCAGCGTGGTTGGCGAGCGCTTCGTGCGCGGCGTCGAGACCGCCATCGAGCAGAAGGTGCCCTTCGTGTGCTTCACCGCCACCGGCGGCGCGCGCATGCAGGAAGGCCTGCTCTCGCTGATGCAGATGGCCAAGACCAACGCCGCACTCACGCGCTTGGCGAAGAAAGGCCTGCCCTACATCAGCGTGCTGACCGACCCGACCATGGGCGGCGTGAGCGCCGGCTTCGCCTTCGTGGGCGACGTGGTGATCGCCGAGCCCAAGGCGCTGATCGGCTTTGCCGGCCCGCGCGTGATCGAATCGACCGTGCGCGTGACGCTGCCCGAAGGCTTCCAGCGCGCCGAGTTCCTGCAGACCAAGGGCGCGATCGACTTCATCAGCGACCGCCGCGAACTGCGCAAGACCATCGCCAGCACGCTGGCCATGCTGCTGCGCCAGCCGGCCGACGCGGTGCTCTGACCTTCACCGTAGCTCAGGCTTCGGCCTGAACGCCCGCACGCCGAAAGGCGGTGCGGGCGTTTTGCTGTCTGGGGTACCCCGACGCGTCAGGCGCCGAGCCGGAACGCGAAGACCAGCAGGTTGCCCAGCACGATCGCCACCACCTGCAGCACCACGATGGCGGCCAGCGGCGACAGGTCGACCCCGCCGATCAGCGGAATGAAGCGCCGGAAGGGCCGCACCAGCGGCTCGGCCAGGCGCGAGATCAGGTCGAGCAGCATCGGCGAAGCGCCGGGAATCCACGACAGCACCGCATACACCACCAGCAGCGCCGTCAGGCCCGACACCGCCAGCTGCAGCAGGCCAACCAGCGACACCAGCGGCAGCGCCGTGATCCGCGCTAGGCTGCCGGCCAGCAGCCACAGCACCAGGAACTTGAGCATCACCAGCAGCCAGGCCGCGATCAGGCTCGCGAGGTCCCAGCGCTTCACCGCGGGCACGATGCGCCGCAGCGGCAGCACGATCCAGTCGGTGATGGCGAACACGAAACGCCCCAGTGGATTGCCGAAGGGCACGCGGTGGTACTGCATGTACAGGCGCAGCAGGCAGGCGCCACCGAGCAGGCCGACGATCACGTCGAGAAGAAACGAAGGAATCTGATAGAGCATGGGGCGCAGCCGTGAGCGGAATGCGATGATAGCCACGCAAGGTTCTTCGATGACGACACAACCCCTTTTGCATTCACTGCCATTGTTCCCACTCGGCACGGTTCTCTTCCCCGGCGGCCTGCTGCCCTTGCGCATCTTCGAGGTCCGCTACCTCGACATGATCGGCAAGTGCCGCAAGGCCGGTGCCCCCTTCGGCGTGGTCAGCCTGACGAGCGGCGCCGAGGTGCGCAAGGCCGGCGCCGAAGCCGAAAGCTTTGCCGCCATCGGCACGCTCGCCGACATCCGCACGTTCGACGCGCCGCAAAGCGGCCTGCTGCAGATCGAATGCATCGGCACGCAGCGCTTTCACGTGCGCAGCAGCGAGCTGCAGAAACACGGCCTGTGGGTCGCCGAAGTCGAAGCCGTCGCCGACGACATCGCGCTCGACATCCCCGACGACCTGCGCCACACCGCCACCGCGCTGCGCCGCCTCATCGACACCCTCGAAGAACGCCGCCGCGCGCAAGGCGACGCGGTGCGCCTGCCGATCGGCGCGCCCTACCGCTTCGACGATTGCGGCTGGGTGGCCAACCGCTGGTGCGAGCTGGTGCCGATGCAGGTCGAGCTGAAGCAGCGGCTGATGGAACTCGACAGCCCGCTGATGCGGCTGGAGCTGGTGAGCGACCTGCTGGCACGCACCGGCATCACTGAATAGTTTGCTTCTTTTTTTATAGCGTCTTGTGCAGGATTGACGGGCGCTCAGGGGCGGTTTGATTCGAAAGCGATCGGCTAAAATGCCGGGCTCGCGCACGCTCCGGTTGCGCCTCATCCGCTCCTCATGTCCGATCACCTCACCCCTCCCATTCCCGCGCCCGCTGCAGCCTCCTCCTCTGCACCCGCCGTCGACGACAACCAGCTCATCGTCGAACGCCGCGAAAAGCTCAAGCTGCTGCGCACGGCGCAGACCGAAGGCAAGGGGGTCGCGTTCCCGAACGACTTCAAACCCGGCCACCGCGCCGCGGCGCTGGTCGAGCAGCATGGCGGCACCGAGCCCGAAGCCCTGGAAGCACAGGCCGTCGCCGTCAGCGTGGCCGGCCGCATGATGCTCAAGCGCGTGATGGGCAAGGCCAGCTTCGCGACCGTGCAGGACGCCACCGGCCGCATCCAGCTGTACGTGACGCGCGACGCCATCGGCGAAGAGGCGTACGCCGACTTCAAGCGCTGGGACCTCGGCGACATCCTCGGCGCCGAAGGCACGCTCATGAAGACCAAGACCGGCGAACTGTCGATCAAGGTCAGCCGCCTGCGCCTGCTCACCAAGAGCCTGCGTCCGCTGCCCGACAAGTTCCACGGCATGGCCGACCAGGAGCAGAAGTACCGCCAGCGCTATGTCGACCTGATCACCGACGAGTCGGCCCGCGTGCGCTTCACCGCGCGCAGCAAGGCCGTGAGCGCGCTGCGCGAGTTCATGGTCGCCAACGACTTCCTCGAAGTCGAGACGCCCATGCTGCACCCCATTCCGGGCGGCGCGAATGCCAAGCCCTTCAAGACACACCACAACGCACTCGACCAGGAAATGTTCCTGCGCATCGCGCCCGAGCTGTACCTCAAGCGCCTGATCGTCGGCGGCTTCGAGCGCGTGTTCGAGATCAACCGGAGCTACCGCAACGAGGGCATCTCGGTGCGGCACAACCCCGAGTTCACGATGATGGAGTTCTACGCGGCCTACTGGAACTACCGCGACCTGATGGACTTCACCGAGACGCTGATCCGCACCATCGCCGACAAAACCGTGGGCACGCAGCAGCTCACCTACGGCGGCAAGGCCGTCGACCTGACGCAGCCGTTCGAGCGCCTGACGATCCGCGAAGCGATCCTCAAGTACACAGAGGCCGGAGATGGCGTGGACGACAGCGCCTGGCTCATCAACGCCCTGCGCAAGCTCGGCCTGAGCGAAGAAAAGGACAAGCTCTCGCAGCGCAGCCTCGCCAGCCTGCAGGTGATGTACTTCGAGGAGACCGTGGAAGAGAAGCTCTGGCAGCCGACCTTCATCATGGAGCACCCGACCGAGATCTCGCCGCTGGCACGCGCCAACGACGAGCGCCCCGAGGTCACCGAGCGCTTCGAGCTGTACATCACGGGCCGCGAATTCGGCAACGGCTT
Organism: Variovorax sp. GW821-FHT06D12; assembly: GCF_059419205.1. Lineage (NCBI taxonomy): Bacteria > Pseudomonadati > Pseudomonadota > Betaproteobacteria > Burkholderiales > Comamonadaceae > Variovorax > Variovorax sp. GW821-FHT06D12. Next base: position 63,716 of record NZ_JBWKRI010000002.1, read on the forward strand.
CAGCGAGCTGAACGACGCCGAAGACCAGGCCGCGCGCTTCAACGCACAGGTGGCCGCCAAGGACAGCGGCGACGACGAAGCCATGTTCTACGACCACGACTTCGTGCGCGCCCTCGAATACGGCATGCCGCCCACCGGCGGCTGCGGCATCGGCATCGACCGCCTGATGATGCTGCTGACGGATTCGCCGAGCATCCGCGACGTGATCCTGTTCCCGGCGCTGCGCAGGGAATCTTGAGCGTGTTGTCACCGTCGTCGCTGCCGACGATCGGCATCGACTTCGGCACCTCCAACTCCGCCGTGGCCTGCCGGGTCGACGGCGTGGCTCGCCTGCTGCCCATTGAAGGCGCGGCCACCACCCTGCCCACCGCGATCTTCTTCAACGCCGAAGACCGCACGACCCACTTCGGTCGCGACGCCATCGGCCAGTACCTCTCGGGCACCGAAGGCCGCCTGATGCGCTCGCTGAAGAGCCTGCTCGGCAGCGCGCTGATGCAGGAAAAGACCGCCATCTACGACGGCCTGGTGAGCTTCGAGGACATCATCGCGCGCTTCCTGCGCGAACTGGCCGTGCGCGCCAGCCGCGAGCTCGGCCAGATGCCCGAGCGCGTGGTGATCGGGCGACCCGTGCATTTCGTGGATGACGATCCGAAACGCGATGAACGCGCCGAGGAAAGCCTGCGTCACGCGGCGCGCGCCGCGGGCTTTCGCGAGATCGGCTTCCAGCTCGAACCGATCGCAGCCGCCTTCGACTACGAGCAGCGCATCACCAAAGAGTCGATCGTGCTCATCGTCGACATCGGCGGCGGCACCTCCGACTTCACCGTCGTGCGCGTCGGCCCCGAGCGAGCTGCACGCGAGGACCGCACCGACGACGTGCTGGCCACCAGCGGCGTGCACATCGGCGGCACCGATTTCGACCAGCGCCTGAACCTCGAACGCGTGATGCCGCAGTTCGGCTTTCGCCACACCGGGCCGCAAGGGCGCGAGGTGCCGAGCAAGGTGTTCTTCGAACTCTCGTCCTGGCACCTGATCAACTGGCTCTACGCCGCCAAGGCGGTGCGCCAGGCGAAAGACCTGCGCACGAGCTACAGCGACACGCGGTTGCACGACCGGCTGATGACCGTGCTCGAAGAACGGCACGGCCACCGCATCGCGAGCGCGGTGGAAGCGGCCAAGATCGATGCATCAGTGACCGACGCGGCGACAGCCATCGACCTCTCCTGCGCCGAGCACGGGCTGGTGGCCTCACTCACACCGGACGATATGGCGCAGCAGCTGGCCGGCCCGCTCGAGAACGTGATCGCCTGCGCACATGCGTGCGTCAAGCGCGCCAGCTTGCGCAGCAGCGACCTCGACGCGATCTACCTCACCGGCGGCTCCTCGGCGCTGCGGCCATTCCAGCACGCCCTGCGCAAGAGCTTTGCGGGCGTGAACCTGGTCGAAGGCGACCTGTTCGGCGGCGTGGCCACGGGGCTGGCCTGCGCGGCGCACACAGCGCGCCGTCGCGCATGAAATACCTGGCGGGCTATCCGGGGCCTCTGCTGGACCAGGTCCGCCAGTTGGTCGCCGAAGACAAGCTGGGGGTGCTGCTCGGCAAGCGCTATCCCGACGGCGTGCACGGCATCCAGACCGATCGCGCACTCTACGACTACGTGACCGAACTCAAGAACGAGTTCATGCGCAAGGCCGCCCCGCTGTCGAAGGTGATGTTCGACAACAAGCTGCACGTGATCCGCAATGCGCTGGGCACGCACACCACGGTGTCGCGCGTGCAGGGCGGCAAGCTCAAGGCCAAGCGCGAGATTCGGGTGGCGAGCCTGTTCAAGGACGTGCCGCTGGCGTTGTTGCGGATGATCGTCGTGCACGAGCTCGCGCACATGAAGGAGCGCGACCACGACAAGGCTTTTTACGCACTGTGCATGCACATGGAGCCGGACTATCGGCAGCTTGAATTCGACTTGCGGCTGTATCTGACGCACCTGGATTCAGACGGAACGCCGCTCTGGGCATCGAACGGCCGCGCTCATCCTCTGGCCGCCGAGTCAAACGGGGCGTAAACTTTTTCAGCTCGCAGGCATTGGGCAAGATCCCGCGTGACTGCGAGGAGTGAAAAAATGAAACTCCTGATCGCAGGCATCAACGGGTTTCGCAGGAAAAAAGCTGTGACCAACGAAAATCTTGATCGAGCCCGCCCCGACACCTTGCTCGCAGGCAGCGCCCCTAGCGCGTGATCATTCAATGAATCCAAAACTGCATCTCACTTCTGTCGGCGACCCGCAAATGGTCGGGGAAATCGTCGAAGGCTTCCGGCTGGGATTGTGCGAGCTCGGGTACGACGTCACGTGGAACTACGCTCAGATCGATGCGGCTCGAGTCAACATCATCATGTTCGGGGCCGCATCGCTGAAGTGGAAGGATCTCGCTCATCTGGCGCCGAACTGCATCGTCGTGAACATCGAGCAACTCGTGGAGGGTGGAAACGCCTTCAATCCGATCTATCTGGAAGTTCTGCGTAACAGCTACGTGTGGGAGTACAGCGAGCTGAACTTTAGAAGGTACGCGGAACTCGGCATACCGCACGCCAGCCTGGTTCCACTCGGCTACCAGGCCGGGGCGATCTTGGCACCGCCGGAAGCTCAGGCCCCTCCCGTGGAAGACATCGATGTGCTTTTCTTCGGCAGCCTGAATGCGCGGCGGCATCGCCTCCTCGATGAAATGCGCGAGCGAGGGTTGCGTGTCGAAGCACATCACTCGATTCCTGCCGAAGAGAGGTCTGCGCTCCTGATGCGAAGCAAGTTGATGCTCAATGTGAGCTATCTTGACACCACGCGAACCGTGGAGCTTCCGCGGCTGGCCGTAGGATTTGTCGCAAGGAAAGCCATCCTCACGGAGATCTACGATGACAGCGAATTGCGCACCGAGTTGCGCCAGGGCCTTTTCGGCGTCCCCTACGAGCAGCTGGTCGACACAGCAGAGCGACTGATTTCCACGCCCGAGCAGTTGCGCGAACGCGCCGACCTGGGGCATCGGCTATTTACCGCGAAGTCCCAGGCTTCGTTCATTCAGCCAGCGCTGGAACAATTCTTCGCTTGGCGCGAGAACCAGGCTGTGCGCTGATTCAGTCGACGGTTGAGGCGGGTTTGCCGCTCGGTTTCAGCGAAAAAAATCGGCCAACTCACGCGCGAGTGTTTCCAACTCTTCCTGCGACATGCTCTCGATGGCGTTCGACGCGCGCAAGTTGTCGGAGTCGCGGATGCTCTCGATCAATGCATTGCGCGAACCCGAGTCGTGGTGCAAGTGGAACAAGGGCACGGGTATCGAGTGCCAACGCAACCCCAGCCGCCCTGCCCTGCGCAGCAGTTCATCGTCCTCGCCGCCCCACCCCTCCAGGCGCGCGTTGTATCCGCCGACGCGGATGTACTCGCTGCGCTTGAACAGCACGATGCCCCCGTTGGCATTCGAGTACAGCACGCTGGTGTCCGCAGGCAACTGCTCCGCGTTGATCGATGCGAACCGTGCGTAGTCGGGCGACTGCATGAAATTGCGCTTGAGCTCGCCGGCAATGTTGATGACGTTCCAGTAAGGGCACAGCACGTCGCTGTCGCCTCGGTCCAGCAGCGCATCGACGCAGCCGCGCAGCGTTGACGGTTGGGCAATGGAGTCGGCGTCATGGAAGCAGATGACAGGGCTGCGAGCCAGCCGAACGCCCGTGTTGTAGAGCATCGATTTGGGAAACGGCCCGTCGTGGTGGATGAAGACATGCCGGATCTTCGGATCGTTCAACCTCTGCCACTCGAAGCGCGGAGTCGGCGCAGCCTCCATCAACCACAACCGGTAGTCGGTATAGGTGCGGCCCAGATGCGCCAGCACGGCGTAGAGGTTCTCTCGCCGCTCTTCATTCGCCTCCCTGTAGGAGACGATGATGTCGATATCACGAAGGGAAATCTTGTCGGCTTCGGCCATGGGACAACGCTTGTCAGAGGGGGCGATACAGCACCACATTGTGCCCGTCGGTCTGTTCCTTGTAGCGCGTGTCGCGAATCGTCAGGTTGACCGGCAGCTTCTGGCCGCTGGAATGTCCGTTGAAAAGTCAGGCCCCATTGACCGCACTCACCACCTCGGCCAGACCGGGCCCGGCCCAGTTGTCATGTCCCATTCCGGTGCGGAAACGATGAGATAGCGCGACCGGTAGTTGAGAAATTCCAGCAAGTCGCGGCCTTGCGCGTGGAGCATGTCCTCGATGACATCGCCCAGGATCACCACGTCGTAGAGATCGTTGCTGCGCTCATAGAGCTTATCGGCCGTGATCGGAAGAATCTGGTGGTAGCGTGTGCTTCCCAGCTTGTGGCAATGCACCGGCGTCGTGCCTGCCTACCGGACCTGCTGCGACGCGGCGTCCATCGCAGCCATGTACACGGACCGATAAGGCTCGGCGAGGCTCACGAAATGCACGAGCAACGTGTCTTCGCTTGCAAGCAAGGGTGGCGTGTTGATGGTCAGGTTGTCGAGCACGCTGCGCTCGTCCAGGAGCGACGCCTGGCTCAACACCTCGTTGGTGTAGTACTGGTCGCCCATACTGCTGTAGACGCCCGACTTGTCAGCCACCTCGCCGATCCGCGACCAGATCTGCGCCAGCAATTCGAGGTTGCGCGGCGTACTGCGGAACCCCATCACGCCGGAATTGAAGAGCCACGCGCCCACATCCTTGGCCAGCAGCAGGTCGCGCCCCTGCAGCAGGGGCTCGATCGGACGAGACTGGTTGAAGAAGAGCACATCGGCATCGACCCAGATCACCCAGTCGTGATCTGGCAGGTGCTGTTGCAGCAGCCAGCTCCTGACCCAGGAGCCGTTGATGCCCGGTCCGATCTCGTGGGGAACCTCGCGATACACGTGGTACGCGTAGCCGTGCCTCTCGCAGTAGCGGCGCACGTTGTGCTCCGAGACCCGGGCATAGGTCTGCACGTGGTGGGTGTAAAGCGTCACAAACGCGATGCGTGCGCCGGGGTTGAGGCTGCTGAGAGGTTCGTCGCCAAGCGAGGGGTATTGGGGTGGCTGCAGTACGGGCCGACCGTGCATCAGCGCGCCGTTGACTTCACGCACCAGCAAGGCCTGCAGGTTCACGTCGTGCAGGACCTCGTCGCGCCATCCACCGCCTGGCAACGGAACAGGCAATGGCGCCAGATTGACCACGAAGACCCGCGCGTTGTGCCACTGCGCAATGCGCCAGGACACGTTGAAGTAGACATCGGCCACGATGCCATTGCACGCCAGCAGTCCTGCTGGACGCAGCCGTGCCGTCTCGTCGAGCCGGTCAGACTCCAGTGCAACGACATGGCCCGAGTCCACGATCAGCTGGTGCAGCAACGCGCGATTGGCCGCCGTGTTGCGCACGACCAGCGTGTTGGTCATGGCCGGCCCCGGCCGACCGTCGGTTGGCGGCCCTTCCGCCGCAAGCAGGTCGAGGCCCTGCACCAGGGTGTCGATGGCCACGGGGTGAAAGATCACCGAATCGCCATCGAGAAAAAGCAGCCAGTCACCCTCGTCCAGCGTCCGCAAATGGCGAAGGATCTGGCTGTACTTGGCGCTGGCACGCAGCGTCGGATGGATCAGCTTGTCGCTCTCCAGCCATTGGTGGGGGTAACCAAACAGGCGACAGTAGTGCGCATGGTTGCGCAGCACAGCCTCATCCATGCGCTGAAAAAGACTGAGGCACAGGGGCATGGCGGGCTCTGGATTGGCGGGACAGCAGCGCTCAGATGTCCACGATCCGCCTTGCGTCGCGGTATCCGCGCGAGGCGACCAGCGTCTGCCAGCCGGGGGCGGCGCCCGTCGGCAGCAGCGCCTGTCGGCGCGCTTCGCTGTTCGTGTCCGGCTGCCATCGGCCCGCGCGCACGGCAGCCTCGAAGCCGTCGAGGAAGTCGTCCAGCAAACGCCCGTCTCCCACACTCTGGTTGCACAACAGCGCCAGATCGCATCCGGCTTCGAGCGCAGCCAGGGCCGCATCTGTGTAGCTCAGCAGCTCGCCATCGATGTAGCGCCCCGCCTCCATGCTCAGGTCGTCGCTGAACACGGCGCCATCGAACGCGAAGCGCTGGCGCAGGATTGCCTTGAGCCATTTCGACGAGAAACCCGCCGGCCGCTTGTCGACCTTCGGGTAGATCACGTGCGCCGGCATCACGGCCGCGAGCGTGCCGCCCAGCCAGTCGTAGGGCCGCGCGTCGTCGGCCAGGATGGCTTTCAGGCTGCGCCGGTCGACCGGAATTTCGACGTGCGAATCGGCCTGCACGAAACCGTGCCCCGGAAAGTGCTTGCCGCAGTTGCGCATGCCCATCTGCAGCATGCCGTGCATCACGCTCTTGGCGAGCAGCGCGACCACGCGCGGGTCGCGGTGGAAGCTGCGGTCGCCGATCACGCTGCTGCCGCCGTAGTCCAGGTCGAGCACCGGCGCGAAGCTGAAGTCGACGCCACAGGCGCGCAGCTCGCCGGCCAGCACCTGCCCGGCGGCGGTAGCGACCTGCGTGGCGCGCAGGGCATCGTGCATCCACAGCTCGCCCAGGCTGCGCATCGAGGGCAGCCGCGTGAAGCCGTCGGTGCGAAAGCGCTGCACCCGACCGCCTTCGTGGTCGACGCAGATCAGCAGATCGGGCCGGATCGCCTTGATCTCGGCGTTCAGCGCGGTCATCTGCGCGCGATCCTGCCAGTTGCGGGTGAAGTGGATCACGCCGCCCACATGCGGGTTCGCGAGGCGCCGGCGGTCGGCGGGGGTGAGTTCGGTGCCGGCCACATCGATGAGGAGCGGCGCGTGGTTCAGTTCGGTCATGTCGGTCGATCGGTCGGCAAGGCGCAACGGCGCCGGAGATTCGTTCAGGCCTTTTCCACCACCACGAAGCTGGCGGCGTACTCGGTTTCGTCGGTGACGGTCACGTGCGCCGTCAGGCCCTGCGCCTCGAACCAGTCTTTGAGTTCGCCGTGCAACACGATCACCGGCTTGCCGCTGCGCAGGTTGGCGATCTCGCACAGGCGCCAGCTCATCGGCATGCGCATGCCCAGGCCGATGGCCTTGCTGAAGGCTTCCTTGGCGGAAAAACGCGTGGCGAGGTAGCTCAGGCCGCGCTTGGGCCAGCGCGCGGCGCGGGCCTGCCAGATGGCGAACTCGGCATCGCTCAGCACCCGGCGGGCGAAGCGCTCGCCCTGGCGCTCGAAGGTGGCCGCGATGCGGCGCACGTCGCAGATGTCGGTCCCGATGCCGTAGATCATGCGGCGTCGGCGATGCAGCGCAGGTAGTCGCGCGTGGTCGCGGCGTACCCGAGTTCGAGCGCATCGGCGACGAAGGCATGGCCGATCGACACCTCGTGCACGCCGCGCACGGCGCGCAGGAACGGCGTGAGGTTGTCGCGGCTCAGGTCGTGGCCGGCGTTGACGCCCAGGCCCGCCGCATGCGCGGCCTGCGCCGCGGCCACGTAGCGCGCGAGCACGGCGGCTTCCTGCGGCGTGCCGCGCGAGGCGGCGTAGCCTTCGGTGTAGAGCTCGACGCGGTCGGCGCCCACGGCCTTGACGGCGGCCATCATCTCCGGGATCGGGTCCATGAACAGGCTCACGCGCACGCCCAACGCCTTGGCTTCGGCGACCAGCGGGCGCAGGCGTTCGGCGTCTTCGGGGAAGCTCCAGCCGTGGTCGCTGGTCGACTGGGTTTCGCTGTCGGGCACGAAGGTGGCCTGGTGCGGCTTGAGCTCGCGCACGAAGTCCATCAGGTTGTGGAAGGGGTTGCCTTCGATGTTGAACTCGATGCCCGGCCAGTCCTTGGCGAGCAGTTCCGACAGGTCGCTCACGTCGTGCGCGCGGATGTGGCGCGCGTCGGGGCGCGGGTGCACGGTGATGCCCTGCGCGCCCGCAGCCAGGCAGGCCTGGGCCGCGCCCACCACGCTCGGGATGCCGAGGTGGCGCGTGTTGCGCACCAGGGCGACCTTGTTGAGATTGACTGACAGGGCCGTGGTACCGGCATCGCCCGAAGAAGTGCTCATAGTGCTTGCAGATCCCTCATCATTTGCCGCGTGCGCAGCGTGGTCACGCCGCAATGGTAGTTGAGCAAGGCCCGCAGCTGGTTACGCAGGGCACTGTTGCTGCCGGCGTTCATCGTCGCGACCTCGCGCAGGGTGGCGGTGAACGGGGTGCGGTCGTCGAGCACGCTCTGCAACACCTGCCAGTCGGCGCCGGCCAGCGCGGCCTCGTCCTTGGCCGCCTGGCGCAGGCCGGCTTCGGGCACGAGGGTGTAGCGCGTGCGGGCCGCCAGCGGCTCCAGGGTGAGCGTCTGCACGTCGAGCGAGGGCAGCAGGCCGACCGAGCGCAACAGCAGCAGCTCGAAGGCGCGCAGCGCGGCGGCCTGCGTCGCGGCCTGGGCGCCCGCATGGTCGCCGGCCAGCACCTGCACCACGCCGGCGTAGGCGTCGAACAGCGCCTCGTGCGCGTCGTCGCGCGCCAGCAGGCGCAGCAGGAGTTCGTTGACGTAGTAGCCCGAGAGCAGCGCCTCGCCGGTCGGCATGACGTGGCCGCCCATCCATTCGGCGCCTTTGAGCGTGCGGATCTCGGCGTCGCCGCCGTAGTTCAGCTGCAGCGGCTGCAGCGGCAGCAGCACGGGTCGGAAATTGGAACTCGGCCGCTTCGCCCCCTTGGCCACGAGCGCGATGCGCCCGTGGTGGCGGGTGAAGACTTCGAGGATCAGGCTCGACTCGCTCCAGTCGTAGCGATGGAGCACGTAAGCCGGTTCATGCGAAACGCGATGAGCGGCAGCCACTTCATTCGTAGCCGAAGGAGCGCACGCGCGCCTCGTCGTCGGCCCAACCGGAGCGCACCTTCACCCACAGCTCGAGGAACACCTTGGCGTCGGCCAGCTTCTCGAGCTCGACGCGGGTTTCCATGCCGATGCGCTTGATGCGCTCGCCCTTGTCGCCGATCACCATGGCCTTGTGGCCATCGCGCTCGACCACGATGGTGGCGGCAATGCGCAGCAGGCGCTTCTGGCCCTTCTTCTGGGGCGGCTCTTCCTCGAACTTGTCGATGATGACGGTCGATGTGTAGGGCAGCTCGTCGCCCGTGAGGCGGAAGAGCTTTTCGCGCACCAGCTCGCCGGCGAGGAATTTCTCGCTGCGGTCGGTGAGCTCGTCTTCGTCGTAGAACCAGGGCTGCTCGGGCAGGTATTTCTCGCAGATGCCGAACAGGCGCTCGACGTCCTTCGAGTTCTTGGCCGACATCGGCACGAACTCCGCGAAGCTGTGCTTGGCCTGCATCGTCTGCAGCCACGGCGCGATGTCGCCGCGGCGGTGCACGTTGTCCAGCTTGTTGGCCAGCAGCACCGTGGGGATGCCCTTGCCCAGCAGCTTGAGCACGCGCTCGTCGGCCGGCGTGAAACTGCCGGCCTCGACCACGAACAGGATCAGGTCGACGTCGCCGACCGCGCCCTGCACGGTCTTGTTGAGCGACTTGTTCAGCGCGTTGGCATGCAGGGTCTGGAAACCCGGCGTGTCGACGAACACGAACTGCGTGACGCCCAGCGTGCGCATGCCGGTGATGCGGTGGCGCGTGGTCTGCGCCTTGCGCGAGGTGATGCTGATCTTCTGGCCGACCAGCGCATTGAGCAGCGTCGACTTGCCCACATTGGGCTTGCCGACGATGGCGATCAGGCCGCAGTGCTGCGGCCCGGTGGCAGGCGTGTCGCCTGCGGTGTCTTCGGGTCCCGCTGCGGGATTGGTTACATCGTTCATTCTGATTTCACGCGGCGCCGCGTGCCTTGAGCCGGATCAACATGGCGGCCGCGGCAGCTTGCTCGCCGGCGCGGCGCGAGCCGCCGATGCCGCGCTCGCGAAGGCCCAGCTCGGGCACCTCGCACTCGACATCGAAGGTCTGCTTGTGCGCTGCACCCAGCGTCGCTGCCACGCGGTACACCGGCAGCTTCATTTTGTGGCCCTGCAGCCATTCCTGCAATTCGGTCTTCGGGTCTTTCGCGGCGGCTTCCATGCGGGGATTGATCTCGACCGCCTCGTAGAGCCGGTGCACCAGCGCCTGCGCGGCGGCAAAGCCGGCGTCCAGGTAGACCGCGCCGATCAGCGCTTCGAGCGCGTCGGCCAGGATGGAGGGCCGGTTCGGGCCGCCCGAGCGGGCTTCGCCTTCGCCCAGGCGCAACAGCGGCGACAGCGCCAGTCCCAGCGCGAGCCGGTGCAGCGTGTCCTGCTTGACCAGGTTGGCCCGCACGCGCGACAGGTCGCCCTCGGGCAGTTCCGAGAGACGGATGTACAGCAGGTGCGAGACGGCCAGGTTCAGCACCGAGTCGCCGAGAAACTCGAGGCGCTCGTTGTGGTCGGCCGAGAAACTGCGGTGCGTGAGCGCGAGCTGGAGCAGGCGCGGGTCCGAAAACGTGTACTGAAGGCGCGCCTGCAGCGCGACGAGGCTGCCGTCCACCTTCTTGTTCGACACCGCGGTCAGCGGGACGCGCCCTTGTATTTGAGCGTCAGGTAGGCCGGCCCGAACAGGGGGATCTCGCGCTCGTACGCATACGACACGACGACCTTGTCGCCCACCTTCTTGATCTCGAGGTCCCGGCCGCTGACCGACTTGAAGTCGTCGATGGCCTGGGCACGGTCGAAGATCGCGCGGATCTCGGGCACCGTGGCGCCTTCCTTGGCCTTGTTGGCGGCCTTGTCGATGGCCTGCCATTCGATCAGCGTCGGAATGACCTGCGCGACGACAACGCCCACGCAGCCCAGCACCGCCGCGACGAACACCAGGCCGATGAACGAGATGCCGCGCTGGTGCGCGGCACTGCCACGGACGGACCGACTGTTGGTTCTCATGCCCTCTTACCCCTCGAACAGTAACGTTGACTGTTGATTAATTATTGAAACGGACCGATGCGACCGAGATCGCCGAAGTTCATCCAGACGAAGAAGGCCCTGCCCACGATGTTCTTGTCCGGTACGAATCCCCAGAAACGGGAATCGGCCGAATTATCGCGGTTGTCGCCCATCATGAAGTAGTTGCCTTCGGGCACCTTGCACACCACGCCCTCGACCGAGTAGCGGCAGTTCTCGCGGAACGGGAAGTCGCTGGCACCCGGCACGAAGGCGGGGGCGTTCTCGTCGTTGAGGATCTTGTGCTGCTTGCCGCCGAGGTCTTCGTCGAACTGCTTCAGGATGCGCATCGACTCGCCATCGAGGTAGTCGGCGATCGGGGCCTTGCCCACCGGCTGGCCGTTGATCGTGAGCTTCTTGTTCAGGTAGGCCACCTCGTCGCCCGGGATGCCGACCACGCGCTTGATGTAGTCCATGCTGGGCTTGGGCGGGTAGCGGAACACCACCACGTCGCCGCGCGCCAGCGGCGTGCCGTCGGTGAGCTTGGTGTTGACGACTGGCAGGCGCAGGCCGTAGGTGAACTTGTTGACCAGGATCAGGTCACCGGTCAGCAGCGTGGGCATCATCGAGCCCGAGGGAATCTTGAAGGGCTCGTACAGGAACGAGCGCAGCAGGAACACCACCAGGATCACCGGGAACAGGCCCGCGGTCCAGTCGAGCCACCAGGGCTGCATCAGCAGGCGCTCGCTGGCCTTGGCGTCGGTGGTGTCGACCTGGGTGATGCCCTGCCCCGCCAGCCGCGTGTTGCGTTCGGCGATGGAACTCTCGAGCGTGGCGGCGGCGCGTTCGCGCTGCGGCAGGAAGTAGAAGCGCTCGGCCAGCCAGTAGACCCCGGTGACCACCGTGGCCACGAACAGCAGCAGCGCGAAGTTGCCTTCGAGCGCGCCGAAATACCAGGCGCCGACGTAGCTGGCGAACGCCGCGAGAACCAGGGTGGTGAGGTATGCCATGTTCGTGGTGATCAGTCTTCGACCTGCAGAATCGCGAGGAAGGCCTCTTGCGGGACTTCGACGGAACCGATCTGCTTCATTCTTTTCTTGCCCGCCTTCTGCTTCTCGAGCAGCTTCTTCTTGCGGGAGATGTCGCCGCCGTAGCACTTGGCGAGCACGTTCTTGCGAAGTGCCTTGATTGTCTCACGCGCAATGATGGTGACCCCGATGGCCGCCTGGATCGCCACGTCGTACATCTGGCGCGAAATGATCTCGCGCATCTTCGACACCACCGCCCGGCCGCGGTACTGCGACTGGCTGCGGTGCACGATGATCGACAGCGCATCGACCTTGTCGCCGTTGAGCAGGATGTCGACCTTCACCACGTCGGACGCACGGTACTCCTTGAACTCGTAGTCCATGGAGGCGTAGCCGCGGCTCACCGACTTCAGCTTGTCGAAGAAGTCGAGCACGATTTCGCCCAGCGGCATCTCGTAGGTCAGCATGACCTGGCGGCCGTGGTAGGCCATGTTCAGCTGCACGCCACGCTTCTGGTTGGCCAGCGTCATGACGGAGCCGACGTATTCCTGCGGCATGTACAGGTGCACGGTGACGATGGGCTCGCGGATCTCCGCCATCTTGCCGACGTCGGGCATCTTGGACGGGTTCTCGACCATGATCACTTCGCCGTCGTTGCGCACCACCTGGTAGACCACGCTGGGCGCGGTCGTGATCAGGTCCTGGTCGAACTCGCGCTCCAGACGCTCCTGCACGATCTCCATGTGCAGCAGGCCCAGGAAGCCGCAGCGGAAGCCGAAGCCCAGCGCCTGGCTCACTTCGGGTTCGTAGCGCAGCGACGAATCGTTGAGCTTGAGCTTCTCGAGCGCGTCGCGCAGCGAGTCGTACTCGCTGGCTTCGGTCGGATACAGGCCCGCGAACACCTGCGGCTGGATTTCCTTGAAGCCGGGCAGCGCCTCGGTGGCCGTGGCGGCCGCGCCACCAGTGCCGGGCCGGATCAGCGTGACCGTGTCGCCGACCTTGGCCGCCTGCAGCTCCTTGATGCCCGCGATGATGTAGCCCACCTCGCCGGCTTCGAGCGACGCGCGCGCTTCGTTGGCGGGCGTGAAGACGCCGATGCTGTCGGCGTTGTACATGGCGCCCGAGGCCATCATCTTGATGCGCTCGCCCTTCACGAGGCGGCCGTCGACCACGCGCACCAGCATCACGACGCCGACGTACGGGTCGAACCAGCTGTCGATGATCATCGCGCGCAGCGGGCCGTCGGGATTGCCGCGCGGTGCGGGCATGCGCGCGACGATGGTCTCGAGGATGTCGTCGATGCCGACACCGGTTTTTGCGGAGCACGGAATCGCGTCGGTCGCATCGATGCCGATCACGTCTTCGATCTCAGTGCGCGCGTTGTCGAGGTCTGCATTCGGCAGATCGATCTTGTTGAGCACCGGGATCACTTCGACGCCGAGGTCGAGCGCGGTGTAGCAGTTGGCCACCGTCTGCGCTTCGACGCCTTGCGATGCGTCGACAACGAGCAATGCGCCTTCGCACGCGGACAGCGAGCGGCTCACTTCGTACGAGAAGTCGACGTGGCCCGGCGTGTCGATCAGATTGAGGTTGTAGACCTGTCCATCGCGTGCCTTGTAGTGCAGCGCGGCGGTCTGCGCCTTGATGGTTATCCCACGCTCTTTTTCGATGTCCATCGAGTCGAGCACCTGCGCTTCCATCTCGCGTTCCGCGAGGCCGCCGCAACGTTGGATCAAACGGTCTGCGAGCGTCGACTTGCCATGATCGATGTGCGCAATGATCGAAAAATTTCTGATGTGATTCATCAACGGGAACGCTTAAGTACTTGAATTGGCTCGGGCGCCGAGGGGCGGGGCCAAGAAAAAAGGGCGCGTCTTCTGGAGACGCGCCCTGAACCAACAAGCAATGGCAACTGCAGTAGTTGGAACTTCATTGTAGGCAAAAAGGGAAGCACGTACATCCGGGAACAGGGTCCAAAGGGCTCGTTGCAGGTCCACAACATCAAAGATACTCACAACTTATCAACAGGATCGGTGGAGCAGTAGCTGAACAACTTGTGGGCGATCTGTGGAGCACCGGTGGACGGCTGTGTGACATCTCGCATCGTGAAGGCCATCGCCCTCTTTATGCGCTGACTGGCCGCCAGGAGCTGTCTATTCTACCGAAATTCGTCCTTAGCCCTTTTATAAGTTAGTGAACGCAAACAAATCTTGTCGTTTTCGAGGCCCTGGATTTTTTTAGAGGCTGGTGCCGAAGCGTCGTAAACACCTCGAAAAAATGGCCCCAAACCCGACTGCCGGGTGGGGCCACTTGACGCCGCCGCCGTATCAGCGTGCGGGTCGGATCAGGGCGTACTGCGCCCAGTCGCCCCGGCGGTAGAGCACGCTCAGCGACTTGGCCTTGTCCGCCTTGGCGACCGCTGCCTCGAATTCGCGGGCATTCGCCACCTCGAGATTGCCCACCGCGAGGATGACGTCACCCTCACGCAGGCCGGCCCGTGCCGCGGCGTCGTTGGCGGCATCGACCTTCACGCCGCCCTTCAGCTTGAGCTCTTTCTTCTGCGCATCGCTGAGGTCGCTGACCGCGAGGCCGAGCGACTTGAGGGCCGCGGAAGCAGACGGCTTCGCAGCCGGCTCATCGCGGTCGGTTGCGCGCTTGGCGGGCTTGTCGGGCTCGATCTCGGCGATGGTCACGCTGAGGTCGCGCGAGCTGCCACGGCGGAACACGGTCAACGTGCTCTTGGTACCCGGCTTGGTGTTGCCCACGAGGCGCGGCAGGTCGCTCGGCTTCTCGATCGCCTTGCCGTCGAACTTGGTGATGACGTCGCCCGGCTCCACGCCGGCCTTCTCGCCCGGCGAACCGGCTTCGACGCCGCGCACCAGCGCGCCCTGCGCCTTGCCCAGGCCGATGGCTTCGGCCACGTCCTTGGTGACCTGGTCGATCTGCACGCCGATGCGCCCGCGCGAGACGCGCCCCGAGGTGCGCAACTGCTCGCTGACGCGGATGGCCTCGTCGATCGGGATCGAGAACGAGATGCCCATGAAGCCGCCCGAGCGCGAATAGATCTGGCTGTTGATGCCCACCACTTCGCCGCGCATGTTGATCAGCGGGCCGCCCGAGTTGCCGGGGTTGATGGCCACGTCGGTCTGGATGAACGGCAAGTACTCGCCCGTGTCGCGCTGCTTGGCGCTCACGATGCCGGCCGTGACGGTGTTCTCCAGGCCGAAGGGCGAACCGATCGCCATCACCCACTCGCCCACGCGCAGCTTGGAGATGTCACCCACCTTCACCGCGGGCAGGCCCGTGGCTTCGATCTTCACCACGGCCACGTCGGTGCGCTTGTCGGCGCCGATGATCTTGGCCTTGAACTCGCGCTTGTCGGGCAGCGTGACCAGCACCTCGGAGGCGTCTTCCACCACGTGCGCATTGGTCATGACGTAGCCGTCGCCCGTCAGGATGAAGCCCGAGCCCACGCCGCGCGGGCGCTCTTCTTCCTGCTGCGGACGGTTCGGACGCGGCCCCTGGCGCGGGGTGCCCGGCAGCGGCTGGCCGAAGAAGCGGCGGAAGAACTCCTGCATCTCCTCGTCCATCTCGCCGTTGCCGCCGCCGCGCTGCGCGACCTTCTCGACGGTGCGGATGTTGACCACGGACGGACCGACCTGGTCGACCAGGTCGGTGAAGTCGGGCAGCGTGCGCGTCTGCGCATGCACCGACTCGACCGGCAGGAAAGTGGCGCCGGCCGTCAGCGCCAGCGCAAAGGCCAGCAGACCGGAACGAAGCTTGTGTCCCTCGACTTTGAACATCATCGGTTGTCTTTCAAAAAGAACAGAGCTGCAAATAACGACAGAGGCTATGAGTACCCGGCGCCGGCTTGGTTCAGCCCGAACGCCTGCACAGCGTCAGCGCACCGCCCGTCAGCGCGTGCGCGCGAGGCTCTGGGCAAAGGCATTGAGCGTCTGCTGCGGCACCTCGCCGACCGCGGTCAGCCACCAGTCGCTGGCCGGTGCGGGCAGTCGCCGACGGATCGCGTTGGTGGCACCGATGGTCAGCACGCCATCGCTGGGCGTGCGCGCGGGATCGTAGCGTTCGATGAAGAGCGAGACCGTTGCCAGGCCGTCGGAGAAGGTCCACTGGACGGTGGTCGCCTCGGACTTGGGCGGCTTGCCGTCGCCGGCGGGCAGCGCGGGGCGTCGGAAGAAGCTTCGGGGCTTGAATCCGGCCACGGGTGTGCGCAGCATCCAGCCTTCGTCCTGCGCGGTGCTGCGCTCGAGTTCGAGCTTCTCGATGCGGTAGCCGTTCGTGTTGGCCATCATCTGCGCCAGCGCCTGCGCCTTCACGGGCGCATCGAGCTGCAGCTCGGAGAACGCCGACTGCTCGACGACGCGGGTGTCGCTGTCGACGGTCTGGAGCTTCACCACGAGACCGGAGCGGCGTTCGCTCCAGATGCGGTAGCCGAAGCGCAGGCCGTCGCGCGGCACCAGCTGCACCACGTCGGCATCGAAGCCCGCGACGCGGTCCTTGCCGATGGCGCGCACGTCGTAGTAGTCGCCCACCGACGAATCGGGCTTGTCGGGCAGGTTGGGGAAGAGGTCGAGGTTCTCGCGCTTCTCGACCTTCACGACCTTCGCCTCGGGCAGGAAGGTCATCACGTTGCGGTTGCGCCGGAAGGTCGAGCGCGGCGGGCCCGACAGCGCTTCGATGCGCTCCAGCTGGTGATCGCCGTCGCGCACATGCCAGATGCGCGCGCTCGACAGGTCTCCGCCCGGGGCCGACACCACGAAGGTGCCCACGTAGCTGCGCTGCCGCGCGCCCGCATGCATGCGCTGCAGCCACTCGGTCACGCCCATGGCCGGCGGTTCGTCGGTCTGCGCCGAGGGCACGCTCTTCGTGTTCGCCGCGCCGTAGCGGGTCTGCGCGGTGGCCATCTGCCCCAGGCAAAGAACAGCAAACGCGAGCACCAGGGTGCGTGCGGAAATCGGCATGTGAACAACGGTCATTGCAGGCGGCGACGGTCGCGCAATCAGCGCGTGGGGCCCTCGAAGGTGGCGTTGCGCAGGAAACCGGACGGCATTTGCGATGCACCACCGGCCTGCTGGTGGGCTTCGAGCAGCTGGTCGAGGCGCGGATCGCGCAGCATGACCTGCGGATTGCCGCTGCCGACCAGCACGCGGGTCGGCGTCAGGGCGCCGTTGCCGGGCGCCGCGCTGCCACCGGCAGCGGCCGCCAGGACCGAATTCGCCACGGGCGGCTGCACCGCGGCCAGTTGGGCACCGCCGTTCGGCACCGCAGCGCCGTTGCCGACCAGCGTCCAGCTGATGGCCGCCACGGCCATCAGCGACGCAGCGCCGGCCACCAGCTTCCAGCGGAACACCGGCTCGTTGGCCGCCTCGGCACGCTGCCGCACGGGCATCGCAGCCGGCACGGCGGCCAGGGGGGCCACGGACGCGGGCGGAGCGATCACGACAGGCTCATCGGCGAGCCGCTGCTGGAAACGCGCCAGGAAGGCCGAGGTGTCGCTGCAGCGCGAATGCGCCGACGAACGCAGCACATCGCCCACCACGTGGTAGGCGTGCCAGGCGTCGCGCGAGTCGTCCTCGGCGCAGACGGATTCGATCGCACGCGCGAACGCCTCGCCCTGCAAATGGCCGTCCGCCAGTGCGGACACCTGTTCCCGAACCGTCATCGTCTGATTCATGTCATTCACCTGCTGATCTACCAACGCTTGCCGGACTGGTTGTCCAGCAGCGGCTTGACCCTGGCCGAAATGGCCTCGCGCGCCCGGAAAATACGCGAGCGCACCGTGCCGATCGGGCAATCCATGACCTCGGCAATCTCTTCGTAACTCATCCCCTCGATCTCGCGCAGCGTGACCGCCTGGCGCAGCTCGGTCGGGAGCGCTTCCATGGCAGCCTCGACGGCACTGGCGATTTCGTTCGCCGCCATGACCGATTCGGGGGTTTCATCGCTGGTTGGTTCGTTTCCAGGACGGTAAGTTTCATCTTCGTCGTCCGAGGACGAACGCAGTGCGCTTTCGGAGACGGTCGGATCGCGCTTCATGTCCACCAGCGCCTTCTTGGCGGTGTTCACTGCGATCCGGTACAGCCAGGTGTAGAACTGGGCCTCGCCGCGGAACTGGTGCAGCGCGCGGTAGGCGCGAATGAAGGTTTCCTGGGCGATGTCCTCGATCAGGTCGACATCGCGCACCATGCGCCCGATCAGCCGTTCGATGCGGCGCTGGTACTTGATGACCAGCAGCTCGAACGCCTTCTGGTCGCCCGCGACGGTGCGCTGCACCAGCTGGAAATCGACCTCACCCGGGCGCGGCGCCTGCGCCGCCTCATCGGGCAGCGCGGACTCCGGAGGCACGGGAGGCAAGGACGTGGTCATCGAAACGGGTCAGGGCGCGTCGGCCGGAGCGGTCGCGCGCCAGGGATCGCCGGCCGGCTCGGCCGCCGGGGGCCGCGCATAGACCGCACGGCGCACGTCGCGCCAGCGCTCGGGCATGGCCCGCTGCTCGAGCCAGACCCAGCGCGCCGCGCGGCCGGGTTCGGCCAGGCGCACAAGCAGCAGCGACTGGAAATCGAGCGCCACGACGGCGCGCGCGGCGAGCACGCCACGCGTCGGATCGGCACCGGTCAGCGACCAGTGCGATCCATCGAAATGCAGCGTCGCCGCACCGTCGCGCCGCAGGCCAAAACCTGCCGCGACACCGGAAAAGACGACGCTGAGGAGCAGCAGCAACTGGCGCCAGCCATTGCTATCGAACAGATAGCAGGCCGCGCCGGCGCAGCAGACGCCCAGGGTCCAAAGGGCCAGAAGAATCCGGGTCGCGCCGCGGGTGCGCCCCACCGGATAGGTCACCGACGGTGCGCTGTGCATGGGAGAGCGACGCTCAAGCGCGCTTGAACACCAGCGTACCGTTGGTACCGCCGAAGCCGAAGTTGTTCTTGACCGCGACGTCGATCTTCAGATCGCGCGCCTCGTTGGCGCAGTAGTCGAGATCGCACTCCGGATCCTGGTTGAAGATGTTGATCGTCGGCGGGCTCTTCTGGTGATGCAGCGCAAGCACCGTGAACACCGATTCGATGCCGCCCGCGCCGCCCAGCAGGTGGCCGGTCATGGACTTGGTCGAATTGACGACGAGCTTCTTCGCGTGATCGCCGAACGCCAGCTTGACCGCGTTGGTCTCGTTGAGGTCACCGATCAGCGTCGAGGTGCCGTGCGCGTTCAGGTACTGGACCTCGTCGGCGTTGACACCCGCATTGGCCAGCGCCATCGCCATCGAACGGCGCGGGCCGTCGACGTCGGGCGCGGTCATGTGGTACGCGTCGCCGGTCATGCCGAAGCCTGAAACCTCAGCGTAGATCTTGGCGCCGCGCGCCTTGGCGTGTTCGTACTCCTCGAGCACCAGCACGCCGGAGCCCTCGCCCAGCACGAAGCCGTCGCGGTCCTTGTCCCACGGGCGCGAGGCCGTGGTGGGATCGTCGTTGCGGGTGCTCAATGCGCGAGGCGCGGTGAAGCCGCCGATGCCGAGCGGAGAAATGGTCGATTCGGCGCCGCCCGCGATCATGACGTCGGCATCGCCGTACTCGATCATGCGTGCCGACGTGCCGATGGCATGCAGGCCGGTGGTGCAGGCGGTCACGACGGCGATGTTCGGGCCCTTGAAGCCGTACTTGATCGAGACGTGGCCCGAGATCATGTTGATGATCGACGCCGGCACGAAGAACGGCGAAATGCGGCGCGGGCCGCGGCTCGCGTATTCGCCATGCGTCTGTTCGATCATCGGCAGACCGCCGATGCCCGAGCCGATGTTGCAGCCGATGCGCACGGCCTTTTCATAGGGCAGCGCTTCGCCGGTCGGCAGTCCGCTGTCCTGCACCGCCTGGATGGCGGCGGCGAGTCCCAGATGAATGAAGCGGTCCATGTGACGCGCTTCTTTCTCCGAGATGTATTGGGTGATGTCGAAACCCTTGACCTCACCGGCGAACTTGCAGGCGAAGGCGCTTGCATCGAACGCGGTGATGTTCGCAATGCCCGACTTCCCGGCCAACAGGTTGGCCCAGGATTCGGTTGCGGTGTTTCCGACAGGAGCGATGCAACCGAGTCCGGTCACGACGACGCGGCGTTTGGTCATGCCGGCAAACCTTTCTGGAAGCGCTGAGCAGCTGCCGATCGGCGCGGGCGGTTGAAAAAAGAGCCGCCGGCCGTCGTTGCAGTGTCAGCTGGCCGATCAGGCCTTTTGATTCTTGGTGGCGTAGTCGACGGCGTTCTGCACCGTCGTGATCTTCTCGGCGTCTTCGTCCGGGATCTCGATGCCGAACTCGTCTTCGAGTGCCATCACGAGTTCGACCGTGTCGAGCGAGTCAGCGCCGAGGTCGGCCACGAAAGCCTTTTCGTTCGTCACTTGGGACTCTTCCACGCCGAGTTGCTCGGCGATGATTTTCTTGACACGTGCTTCGATATCGCTCATTTGATTCCCTCTAAGGGTTGTAGGTAACTGGTGGATTTTAGCCGGGCGGCCCGTGGCATTTGCCCCGCGCTCCGGTACGGAAAAAGATTGCGCCTTTCGGCTACATGTGCATGCCGCCGTTGACGTGCAGCTCCTGCCCCGTCACGTACGAGGCCTGCGGCGATGCGAGGTAGGCCACCGCATGCGCGATGTCGGCCGGCTTGCCCAGGTGGCCCAGCGGGATCTGCGAGAGCAGCGCCTGTTGCTGGGCTTCCGGCAGGCTGGCCGTCATGTCGGTTTCGATGAAGCCCGGCGCGACACAGTTGACCGTGATGTTGCGGCTGCCGAGTTCGCGGGCCAGCGCACGGGTCATGCCCGACACGCCGGCCTTGGCGGCCGCGTAGTTGGCCTGGCCGGCATTGCCGGACGCGCCCACCACGCTCGTGATGCTGATGATGCGGCCATAGCGCTGTTTCATCATCGGGCGGATCACCGCGCGCGAGAGACGGAAGACGGCCTTGAGGTTGGTGTCAAGCACCGCGTCCCAGTCGTCGTCCTTCATGCGCATGGCGAGCGTGTCGCGCGTGATGCCGGCGTTGTTGACCAGCACGTGGATCGCGCCGTAAGCCTGCACGATCTCGTCGATCAGGGCTTCGACGGCAGCACCGTCGTTCACGTCGAGCGCACGGCCGCGGCCGTCGAACGCGCTCAGCGCCTGGGTGATCTTGGCGGCGCCATCGTCGGTGGTGCCGGTGCCCACGACCTTGAGGCCGCGCTGCGCGAGTTCGAGTGCAATGGCAGCGCCGATGCCGCGCGTTGCGCCGGTGACCAGGGCGACCTGGCCTTCGAATTTGGGAGTGCTCATAAAAGAGAAAAAGTATCGGGGCCTGGCGGCGTTCAGCCGGCGAGCGATTGTCGGACGTCCGCGAGGGTGGCTGGGTCGTACACCGACGCGGCTTCCAGTTCGGGGGCGATGCGCTTCACCATGCCGGCCAGCACCTTGCCGGGACCGCACTCGATGATGGCGGTTGCACCGCGCAGTTTCAAGGCCTGAACGCTCTCGACCCAGCGCACCGGACCGGCGGCCTGGCGCACCAGGGCGTCGCGGATGCGATCGGCATCGGTCTCGACGGCCACGTCGATGTTGTTGAGCACCGGAATCTGCGGCGCGGCCAGCGCCACGCTCGCGAGCTTCTCGCGCAGGGCTTCGGCCGCAGGCTTCATCAGGCTCGAATGGAACGGCGCCGACACCGGCAGCGGCAATGCGCGCTTGGCGCCGTTGGCCTTCAGCAGCTCGCAGGCCTTGTCGACCGCGGCCTTGCTGCCGGCGATCACGGTCTGCATCGGATCGTTGAAGTTCACGGCCTCGACCACTTCGGCGCTGCCGGGGCCGAACGTGGCGGTGGCTTCGGCGCAGCCGGCGACCACCTTGTCGGACGCCATGCCGAGGATCGCCGCCATCGCGCCGACACCGACCGGCACCGCCTGCTGCATAGCCTGCGCACGAAAACGCACCAGCGGTGCGGCCTGCGAGAGCGTGAGCACGCCCGAGGCCACCAGCGCCGAATACTCGCCCAGCGAATGACCGGCGACCACGGACGGCGTGGCGCCGCCTTCGGCCAGCCAGGCACGCCAGGCGGCCACGCCAGCCACCAGCATCACGGGCTGCGTGTTGGTGGTGAGCGCCAGTTCTTCCTTGGGACCGTTCTTGATCAGTGCACCGATGTCTTCGCCCAACGCTTCGGAGGCTTCACGCAAGGTCTCGACCACGGCCGGGTGATCGCCCCAGGCGTCGAGCATGCCGACCGCCTGCGAGCCCTGACCTGGAAAGACAAAAACAAAGGATTTCATTGTTGTTTCTTCGTCATCGCGCCGACGCCCGCTTCGGGGCGCCGCGACGCACTACAGATTCAATAGCACCGCGCCCCAGGTGAAGCCACCGCCCACGCCTTCCAGCATGAGGGTCTCACCCTTCTTCACCTTGCCCGAGCGCACGGCTTCGTCGAGCGCCAGCGGGATCGAGGCGGCCGAGGTGTTGCCGTGCTCGTGCACCGTGACGACCAGCTTCTCGCGCGGCAGCTTCAGCTTCTTGGCCGTGCCTTCCATGATTCGGATGTTGGCCTGGTGCGGAATCAGCCAGTCGATGTCAGCCTCGGTCTTGTCGGCCTTGGCCAGCGTGGCGCGCGCGGCATCTTCGAGCACGCGGACCGCCAGCTTGAAGACGGCCTGGCCGTCCATGTGCAGCAGCGGCGTGCCGAGCACGTTGCCACCCGACACATGGCCGGGTACGCACAGGATGCCGACGTGCTTGCCGTCCGCATGCAGGTCGCTGGCCAGAATGCCAGGTTCGTCGGAAGCCTCGAGCACCACCGCGCCCGCGCCGTCGCCGAACAGCACGCAGGTGGTGCGGTCGTTGAAGTCGAGGATGCGGGAGAACACTTCGGCGCCGATCACCAGCGCGCAGCGCGCGGTGCCCGTGCGGATCATCGCGTCGGCCACCGTCAGTGCGTAGACGAAACCGCTGCAGACCGCCTGGACGTCGAAGGCCGGGCAGCCGGCAATGCCGAGCTTGTGCTGGAGGATCGCGGCCGACGACGGGAACACCATGTCCGGCGTCGAGGTCGCGACGATGATCAGGTCGACGTCGCTCGCCTTGCGGCCGGCGGCTTCCAGTGCATGCTTCGCGGCTTCGAGGCCGAGATCGCTGCTGCTGACATCGGGCGCCGCGAAGTGGCGCGCGTGAATGCCGGTGCGCTCGACGATCCACTGATCGGAAGTTTCGATGCCGCGTGTCGCCAGATCCTTGGCAAGGTCGTCATTGGTGACGCGGCGGGGGGGCAGGTAGCTGCCGGTGCCGGTAATGCGCGAAAAAGGGGTCATCAAGCGTGAAGGGCTGTCGCGTCGGCCGGCACCGCCGACTCCTGCCGCGCGAGCAAAGGCGCGGCG
Source organism: Variovorax sp. GW821-FHT06D12 (assembly GCF_059419205.1). Lineage (NCBI taxonomy): Bacteria > Pseudomonadati > Pseudomonadota > Betaproteobacteria > Burkholderiales > Comamonadaceae > Variovorax > Variovorax sp. GW821-FHT06D12. The sequence continues at coordinate 86,986 of NZ_JBWKRI010000002.1, forward strand.
TGGGCGATGCGGGCCCGCACGCGATCGAGCAGGTTGTTGCGAGCGGCATCATAAGCGCGATCCAACGCATGGCCGAAAGCCACTTCGTCGGCCGAGCCATGGCTCTTGAACACCAGCCCGCGCAGGCCCAGCAAGGCCGCACCGTTGTAGCGACGGTGATCCAGGCGACCTTTGAACGCTTTTAGAACCGGGTAAGCAACAATAGCCGCCAGTTTCGTGAGAATGTTTCGCGAAAACTCGACACGAATGAACTCGCCGATCATCGACGCGACGCCTTCGCTGGCCTTCAGCGCCACGTTGCCGACAAATCCGTCGCACACGACGATGTCGGTCGTGCCCTTGAAAATGTCGTTCCCTTCGACGTTGCCGTAGAAGTTCAGATCCTTGGAGTTGGCAGCTGCACGCAGCAGTTGACTGGCCTTCTTGATGGTTTCGCTGCCCTTGATGGCTTCTTCACCAATATTGAGCAAGCCGACCGAAGGCGATTCGTTGCCGGTCAATGCCGAAACGAGCGCCGAACCCAGCACGGCAAACTGAAGCAGGTCTTCGGCATCGCAATCGACGTTCGCGCCGAGATCGAGCACGGTGGTCGCTCCGCCCTTCACATTGGGCAGCTGGGGCGCAATGGCAGGACGGTCGATGCCATCGAGCGTCTTGAGCAGATAGCGTGCGATCGCCATCAATGCGCCCGTGTTGCCGGCAGATATGGCCGCTTGCGCCGCGCCATCCTTGACCTGCTGGATCGCGACGCGCATCGAAGAGTCTTTCTTCTTGCGCAGGGCGATTTCAATGGGATCGTCCATGCCGACGACTTCGCTGGCCGGCACGATGCGGGCGCGCGGATGGTCGGCAAACCCCGCCAATGCGGCCGGCGCACCGACGAGCAGCAACGAGGCTTCGCTGTGCCGCTCGAGAAACGCGCGGCAGGCCGCGAGCGTGACACGCGGCCCATGGTCGCCCCCCATGCAATCCACGGCGAGCGTGATTGCGGCGGGCGCAGCAGTGAGTTCGGGAGAAAAAGGCGCAGCCATCAAAACAAAGGCCCGACGCTACAGCAAAAGTAGCTTCGGGCCTTGGCCTTGGGATTCGAGATCAGGCTTCGGACTTGTTCTTGAGCACCTGACGGCCGCGGTAGAAACCGTTCGGGCTGATGTGGTGGCGCAGGTGCGTTTCGCCGGTGGTGGGCTCGACAGCGATGCCGGGCACGCCCAGGGCGTTGTGGGAACGGTGCATGCCGCGCTTGGAAGGCGACTTCTTGTTTTGCTGGACGGCCATGATGGCTCCTGGACGGTTAGGTGGGTGACTGGATGCGGGCTCAAGCGGTGGCAATGAGGCGAAAGCTCCGGCGGCATGCATGGAATGCCACGTTCTGCCTTTGCCTTGTATGCATTGCTGCTCACGGCGGCGCGCGCGAAGCCCATGATTATAGCCCAGCCAGAGAGAAAGGGCTACTTGCCCTCTTCGGGCTTGCGCGGACGCAACGCACCGAGCACGGCAAAGGGGTTCGGCTTGGCCTCCTCGGCCGCCTGGAAATCGTCGTCGCTGGAGGACAAGCGCACCGGCGTCGGGCACACGTCGTGGACCGGCATGACGGGGATTTCCATCAGCAGCTCGTCCTCGATCAGCCCGCGCAGGTCGAAATCGCGGCTGACGACCAGCAAGTCTTCATCGGACTCCTCGTCTTCCGCCTCGGCCGTGGCCTCGTCGGCCACGAAGCGGAACCAGCGGTCCACGAACAGTTCGGTGTCGACGGGCGACAGGCAGCGCTGGCAGACCAAGGGCACGGTGGTTTCGACATCCAGGTGCAGCCAGGGCGTCGCCTTGCCGTCGGCGCCGGGGCGCTCTTCGCCGGTCGCTTCCCAGCGGACCACGGCGTCGGTGGCCGGCGTCGCCAGTTCGGCGACCAGGCGTGCGAAACCCGGGACCGGATCGGCACCATCCAGCGTGGCGGCCGCCGCGGTGAACGCGGGCACATTGAGCCTTTCGGGGGCAAATTCTCTCTTCATCCGCCCCAGTCTAGCGCGCTGGCCGGCTTCCTCGGCAAGCAACCCACCGGATGGGTCGGGTCCGGTCGCTCACGCACAATCGCTGCATGCAACGCACCGTGATCCTTGCCTCGACCTCGCGCTACCGCCGCGAACTGCTCACCCGCCTCCATCTGCCCTTCGAGGTGCACGCCCCCGACGTCGACGAAACCCCGCTCGACGGCGAAACGCCGCGCGCGCTGGCCGAGCGCCTGGCGCTGGAAAAGGCCAACGCCGTGGCCGCACGCTTTCCCGAGGCGGTGGTGATCGGCTCCGACCAGGTCGCCGACCTGGCGGGCGAAGCGCTCGGCAAGCCCGGCGACCACGCACGGGCCACCGCCCAGCTGCGCCGCATGCGCGGCCAGACGCTGATCTTTCAGACCGCCGTCGCCGTCGTCTGCCATGCGACGGGCTTCGTCCAGCGCGACATCGCTCCCGTGCGCGTGGTGTTCCGCGACCTTTCCGACGCCGCCATCGAGCGCTATCTATTAGCCGAACAGCCCTACGACTGCGCCGGCAGCGCCAAGAGCGAGGGCTTCGGCATCGCGCTGCTCGACGCCATCGACAGCGACGACCCGACCGCGCTGGTCGGCCTGCCCCTGATCCGCACCTGCCGGATGCTGCGCGCCGCGGGGGTCGACCTGCTGTGACCACCCCAGGCAAGCTCTACCTCGTCCCGGCACCGCTCGATTTCGGCTGCGACCTCCAGGCACCACTGCAGGACGCCCTGCCCCTGGGCACGCTGCAGGCCGCCGCCGGCATCACGCATTGGATTTGCGAGAACGCCAAGTCGGCGCGCGCCTACCTGAAGCGCATCGATGCCGTCGTGCCGCTGGCCGCGCCGCTGCAGGCCCAGGACATCCAGGAACTGCCGCGCGAAGTGCACAAGAAAGGCGACCACGCCGGCCAGTTCGACGCCCGCCCGCTGCTCGCCGCCGCACTCGCAGGCCACGACGTCGGCCTGCTGAGCGAAGCCGGCATGCCGGCTGTGGCCGACCCGGGCTCGTCGGTGGCACGCGCCGCGCACGACCTGGGCATCACCGTCGTGCCGCTCACCGGGCCGGTGTCTTTGCTGCTGGCCCTCGCAGCAAGCGGCCTGAACGGACAGAACTTCGCCTTCGTCGGCTACCTGCCGCAGGACGGCGGCGAACGCCAGGCGCGCATCCGCGAGCTCGAAGCGCTCGCACTCAAGACCGGCCAGACGCAGCTCTTCATCGAAACGCCGTACCGCAACGCGGCCCTGCTGCAGGCGCTGGTGCAGACGTTGCAGCACAACACCCGCCTCGCCGTCGCGCGCGGCCTGACGCTGGCGACCGCGCAGGTGCGCAGCGAGACGGTGAAAGCCTGGCGCGCTGCCAAGCCGCAGGCCACGACCGACGAGCGCCTGCCCGCCGTGTTCGCCATCGGGCGCTGACGGTGGGGCCGGGCGTCACGGCCGGTACGCGCTGGGCGTCGCGCGCCCAGTTCTTCGCGTCGGGCTTCATCTTTGCGACCTGGGGCGTGCACGTGCCGACGGTCAAGGCGCACTACGCCATCGACGAGGCGCAGCTCGGGCTCGCCATGCTCGCAGCGGGCGCCGGCGCGATGGTCGGCCTGACCAGCGCCGGGCGCTGGATCGGCCGCCACGGCCCGCGCCGCATGGCCGCGCTGTGCGGCTGCGTCTACGCACTGCTGATCGCCGGCCTGATCGCGATGCCCGGCTATGCCGCGCTGCTGGGCCTGCTGGCGGTGTTTGGCCTGGTCACCAGCGTGTTCGACGTGGCGATCAACACCGAAGCCGCGCAGCTCGAACTGCGCGGCGGCCAGCCGTTGATGAGCGGCATGCACGGCATGTTCAGCCTCGGCGGCATGGTCGGTGCCGCGAGCGGCAGCGCGGCGCTGGCCGCCGGCATGGCGCCGCAGACTCACCTGTGGACGGTGGCCGTGGTGATGATCGGCGTGGTCGCGATCGCAGCAACACGCATGCTGCCCACGCCGGCCGCACCCGCCCACGGCGCGGCTGCAACGGACCACGGCTTTCGCCTGCCGCGCGGCGTGCTCGCGGTGCTCGGCGTGCTGGCCGCGCTGGGACTGATCGCCGAGGGCGCCATCTACGACTGGAGCGTGCTCTACATGCAGCAGGAGCTGGGCAGCCCGCAGCAGCAGGCCGCGCTGGCCTATGCGAGCTTTTCCGCCGCGATGGCGGCTGCGCGTTTCGGTGGCGACGCGATGCGCGCCCGCTTCTCACCCACGGCGCTGCTGCGCGGCAGCGGCCTGCTCGCGGCGGCGGCCATGACGCTGGTATTGCTGACCGACCTGCCCTGGCTCGCGCTGCTGGGCTTCGCGGGTGTCGGGGTCGGCTTTGCGAACGTGGTGCCGATCCTGTTCGGGGCCTCGGCCCGCGTACCGGGCGTGGCGCCTGCCAACGGCATCGCCGCCGTGTCGGCCATCGCGTACCTGGGGTTCATGGCAGGGCCCGCGGTGATCGGCCTGCTGGCGCGGGTCAGCTCGCTGACCGCCGCGCTCTATGTGGTGGTGGCCTTTGCCGCCGCGCTGGCGGCCTCGGCCCGGTTCACCGGCAGCGGCGACAGCAGCGCCGCCTGACAAGAGCCGCGCTCAGCGCAGCGCCGGCGAGGTCTTCAGCGCGCTCACCGAGGCCGCGCCCATGGCGGCGCCGAACTTCTTGGCCAGCTTCTCGGCCACGTTGTCGCGGCGCGTGTAGTCGATGACTTCCTCGGCCTTGATCACCTCGCGTGCCACGAAGTCGACGTTGCCCAGCTGGTCGGCCAGCCCGAACTCGACGGCCTGTTCGCCGCTCCAGAACAGGCCGCTGAACAGGCCCGGGGTGTCGAGCTTGAGGCGGTCGCCGCGGCCGGCCTTCACCACGTTGATGAACTGCGTGTGGATCTGGTTGAGCATCGACTGGGCATGCGCGCGCTGCGCGTCGTTCATCGGGCTGAACGGATCGAGGAAGCCCTTGTTTTCACCGGCCGTCAGCAGGCGGCGCTCGACGCCGACCTTTTCCATCACGCCGGTGAAGCCGAAGCCGTCCATCAGCACGCCGATGCTGCCGACGATGCTGGCCTTGTCGACGAAGATTTTGTCGGCGGCCGCGGCGATGTAGTACGCCGCCGAGGCGCAGGTTTCTTCGACCACCGCGTAGACCGGCTTCTTGTGCTTGGCCTTCAGGCGCTTGATCTCGTCGTTGATGATGCCGGCCTGCACCGGGCTGCCGCCGGGCGAGTTGATCAGCAGCACCACGCCCTTGGCGCCCTCGTCCTCGAAGGCCGTCTTCATGGCGGCGATCACGAACTCGGCACTGGCGTCACCGCCGTTGGCGATCTCGCCCTTGATCTCGACGACGGCCGTGTGGGCCGTGGTCTTGGCGGTGCTGGGCGTGCTGCGCGAGAACGCGAACCAGGCCAGGAACACGAAGAAGGCCAGCCAGCCCAGGCGCACGAAGGTCTTCCAGCGGCGCGTGGCCTTCTGCTCATTCAGGGAGGCGAACGCGAGTTTCTCGAGCGTGGCGCGCTCCCACCCGGGGCGCTGCGTGGGGTCTTGGGCCATGGTGCGGGGGCTGTCTTGGGATGTCGTGAGGGGGACGGCCGGCTCCAGCGGTTCGAAACCCTGGGGTTCCCTGCGGTTCGGATCGGTCATGTCAGAAGGAAAGAGGTTGGAGGTTCCAGTCAGTATGCCAGTGCACCACGCCGTCTTCTTCGCTCAGCGCGATCTTCACGAGCCCGCCGCGGCACGGCCCGCCCGCGCATTCGCCGGTGTCGGGCTTGTAGACGGCGCCGTGGGTGGCGCACAGCAGCCACTGGCCGCTGTCGTCGAAGAAGCGGTCGGGCTGAAAGTCCATCTCCATCGCCACATGGCTGCAGCGGTTGAGGTACGCATGCGGCAGGCCCTCGAAGCGCACCGCGAAGGCGCGGCAGGTTTCGCCGCCGTGGACCACGTCGAAAGGCACGGCGTTGCCGCCCTCGACCAGATCCGAGGCGTTGCACAGCGGGATGCGCGAATCGCTCATGCCTTGGCCCTCAGGCGTTCTCGAGCAGCCAGGCCTGCAGCTCGGCGATCGACTGCGCCACGTACAGCGGCTTGAACTCGTCGAAGGTGGACGACGCATGCGCGCCGAAGCCCACGCCCACGCTGGCGCAGCCGGCGTTCTGCGCCAGCTGCAGGTCGTGCGTGGTGTCGCCGATCATCAGCGTGCGCTCGGCCGGCACGTCGAGCTCTTCCATCAGTTCGAGCAGCATGCGCGGATGCGGCTTGCCGAAGGTTTCGTCGGCGGTGCGCGAGGCGTCGAAGCGGTCGCGCAGCGCCACCGTCTTCAGGGCCTCGTTGAGGCCGCGACGCGACTTGCCCGTGGCCACGGCCAGCTTGTGGCCGCGCGCGCGCAGCGCATCGAGCATGGGCAGCACGCCGTCGAACAGCACGAGGTCGTCCTGGTGCTGCAGGAAGTGATAGCGGTAGCGGGCGCCGAGCTCGGGGTACTTTTCCTTGGGCACGTCGGGCGCCGCGCGCGCGAGCGCCTCGGCCAGGCCCAGGCCGATCACCCAGGCGGCATCGTCCTCGCTGGGCTTGGCGCCGCCGACATCGACCACGGCCGCCTGGATGCAGCGCACGATCAGGCGGGTGGAGTCGTAGAGCGTGCCGTCCCAGTCGAAGGCGATCAGGTCGAAGCGCGGGGAACGTGCAGGGCTGGCGGAAGAATCAGTCATGGGCCGTGGGGGTGGGGTGTTGCGCCATCGCCTCGAGCGCCGCACGCGACATCAGCGCATGCAGCTCGGGCGGCAGCCCGGCCTGCAGCGCAATGCGCTCGCCGCTGCCCGGGTGGTTGAATTGCAGCCGCCACGCATGCAGGAACATGCGCTTGAGGCCGAGTTTGTGCAAGGCACGTTGCCGATCGGACTCGCCATATTTGTCATCGCCGGCAATCGGATGCCCGGCCGAGGCCAGGTGCACGCGGATCTGGTGGGTGCGCCCGGTCTTGATGGTCACCGCCAGCAATGACAGTGGCGCGGCGTCGCCCGGCAGGCTGAGGCGGGCCAGCACGCGCACCAGCGTGACGGCGCGCATCGCGTCAGGGTGGTCCTTGGCGACCACGCGCACGCGGCGCTCGCCGGCACCGGCGCCCGAACCGTCGGGCAGCAGGTACTTGGCGAGCGGCGCGTCCAGCACCTTCTTGTTGGCGGGCCAGTCGCCTTCGACCAGCGCGAGGTAGGTCTTGCCGGTTTCGCGCTCGCGAAACTGGTCCTGCAATGCCACCAGTGCGCTGCGCTTCTTGGCGACCAGCAGGATGCCGGAGGTTTCGCGGTCGAGCCGGTGCACCAGTTCCAGGAACTTGGCGCCCGGGCGCGCCGTGCGCAACTGCTCGATCACGCCGAAGCTCACGCCGCTGCCGCCGTGCACCGCGACCCCGGCGGGCTTGTCGATGGCCAGCACGGCCTCGTCTTCGAGCAGCACCGGAAATTCGCGCGCCGGCGCGGGCGGCGTGGCGCCCTCTTCGGCGCGTGGCGAGATGCGGACCGGCGGAATCCGGACCAGGTCACCGTCTTCGATACGGGTCTCGGCCTGGGCCCGGCCCTTGTTGATGCGCACTTCGCCCGACCGGATGATCCGGTAGACGTGCGTCTTCGGCACGCCTTTCAGATGGCGAAACAGGAAGTTGTCGAGCCGCTGCCCAGCAGATTCGGCGTCGACGGTCAGGAAGTGGATGGCGGCGTGCGGCGTGCCGGTGTCGGCGCCCGCGGGTCGATCCGCGGGATTTGGAGCCCCCGCGGGGCTTTTCTTCGCACCTATAATGTTTTTCACCAGCGCGGTCGTGTAAGTGCTTGATTAGACAGAAGTTTAGAGCACTGACGACCATGCTGTGAGGTCGATGCCGCTTTGGCGTCCAGCCCGCAAACCCCGCGCAATCGCGCAAAGTGGCAGGCCAGGCACCCAAGTCAAGCCGACACCCACGAAACACCGATACGGAATACCCAGCCTGCAGCTTCCAAGCTGCAGGCGGATCGAAGCGAGTCCCTTGTTGTGTTGATGCTGCTGATTCAAATATGCCTGCGCTGGTCGACCTGGTTTCGACCAGTCGCCTCAGGCATTGAATCGCCCGCAGTGCGCGCCACCCTTGCGCAACCGGCTGTCAAAAAGGCAGCCACCCAACACCGAATCTGGCTCGCGCCCATCCACGCGCCCCCACCCCGGCTGTCTTCTTGAGCTGACGCTCGAGAGGCCTGTTCGCGCCTGGCGCGGCAGTCACAGCATCCGGGGCCAAGCGGCAATTCCCTGGTTTCGCGGGCGTCGTCCGTGCATCGTTGGCTCGTCATGAGCCGGTAGAACGATACATATAAGGACAACGCATCATGAAGCGGATGCTGATCAATGCCACGCAGGCCGAAGAACGCCGCCTGGCCATCGTCGACGGGCAGAAACTGCTCGACTACGAAATCGAAATCGAAGGGCGCGAACAGCGCAAGGGCAACATCTACAAGGCGGTCGTGACCCGCGTCGAGCCGTCGCTCGAAGCCTGTTTCGTCGACTACGGCGAAGACCGCCACGGCTTCCTGCCGTTCAAGGAAATCTCCAAGCAGTACTTCGCCGAAGGCGTGTCGGCCAGCCAGGCCCGCATCCAGGACGTGATCCGTGAAGGCCAGGAACTCACCGTCCAGGTCGAAAAGGAAGAGCGCGGCAACAAGGGCGCGGCCCTCACCACCTTCATCTCGCTGGCCGGCCGCTATGTCGTGCTGATGCCCAACAACCCCCGTGGCGGTGGCGTGTCGCGCCGCATCGAGGGCGACGACCGCGCCGAACTCAAGGAGGCGATGGACCAGCTCGAGTACCCGAAGGGCATGAGCATCATCGCGCGCACCGCCGGCATCGGCCGCTCGGCGCCCGAACTCCAGTGGGACCTGAACTATCTGCTCAAGCTGTGGACCGCCATCGACGGCGCGGCCAAGGGCGGCAAGGGCGCCTTCCTGATCTACCAGGAATCGTCGCTCGTCATCCGCGCCATCCGTGATTACTTCAATCACGACATCGGCGACATCCTGATCGACACCGACGACATTTACGACCAGGCGCAGCAGTTCATGGCGCACGTCATGCCCGAGCATGCCGCCCGTGTGAAGCGTTACCGCGACGACGCGGCCCTGTTCAGCCGCTTCCAGATCGAGCACCAGATCGAGTCGGCCTACGCCCGCACCGTGCAGCTGCCTTCGGGCGGCGCCATCGTGATCGACCACACCGAAGCGCTGGTCTCGGTCGACGTGAACTCGGCCCGCGCCATCAAGGGCGGCGACATCGAAGAAACCGCCACCCGCACCAACCTCGAAGCCGCCGACGAAGTGGCCCGCCAGATGCGCCTGCGCGACCTGGGCGGCCTGATCGTCATCGACTTCATCGACATGGACGAGTCGAAGAACCGCCGCGAAGTCGAAAGCCGCCTGCGCGACGCGCTGCGCCAGGACCGCGCCCGCGTGCAGTTCGGTTCGATCAGCAAGTTCGGCCTGATGGAAATGAGCCGCCAGCGCCTGAAGCCGGCGCTGAGCGAAGGTTCGTCGATCCCCTGCCCCCGTTGCGGCGGCTCGGGCCACATCCGCGACACCGAATCGAGCGCGCTGCAGATCCTACGCATCATTCAGGAAGAGTCCATGAAGGACAACACGGCCGCCGTGCATGTGCAGGTGCCCGTGGAAGTCGCTTCGTTCCTGCTGAACGAAAAGCGCCCCGAAATCGCCAAGATCGAGCTCAAGCAGCGCGTCACCGTGCTGATGGTGCCCAACAAGACGCTCGAAACGCCGAACTACAAGCTCGAGCGCCTCAAGCACGACGATCCGCGCCTCGATCACATCGAAGCCAGCTACAAGATGGCCGACGAGATCGAAGACCCGACCTCGGTCACGCGCCGTTCGCAAGAACCCACCAACAAGCAGACGCCGGTCATCAAGGGCGTGCTGCCCGACGCACCCGCGCCCGTGGTGCCGCCCAAGCCCGAAGCGGTGCGCGCTGCGCCCGCTCCCGCCCCGGTGGCCCCGCCCGCGGTGGTCGCTCCGGCTCCGGCACAGACCGGCTTCATGGCCTGGATCAAGAGCTTCTTCGGCGGCGCCTCGCCGGCGCCCGCACCAGCACCGGCGCCCAGCGCCATTCCGGTCGAAGCACCGAAGCCCCGCCGCGAAGGCGGTCGCCCGGGCCGTGACGGCGAAACGCGCGGTGCGCGCGGCGCCGACGGCGAACAGCGCCGCGGCGGACGCGGCGGCGAAGGCCGTGGCGAAGGCGGCGGCCGTTCGGGTGGACGCGACGGCGACCGCCGTGGCGGACGCGGCGGCGAGCGCCGTGAAGGCGGCGAACGCCGCGGCGAGGCTCGCAACACCGAGCAGCGCAACGACAGCACCAACCCGGCACGCGAGCAACGCGAGCCCCGTGAAGCACGCGCCCCGCGCGACGGCGAACAACGCCGTGGCGGTCGCGGCGAGCGCCGCGAAGGTGGCGAAGGCCGCAACGCGCCGGCCGAAGCCCTGCTCGACGGTAACCTGAACCTCGACGTGCAGCAACAGCAGCCGGCACCCGGCGGCGACGAAAACGGCAATGCCGCAGCGGAACGCGCACCCCGCGCCCGCGGCGAGCGCCGTGAACGTGGCGAGCGCGGCGAACGTGGTGAACGTGGCGGCGAACGCAACGAGCGCGGTGAGCGCAACGGCGACGCGCAGCAGCAACAGCCGCGCGACGAAGCCACCGCCGGCGACGGCGAGCGTCAGCCCCGCAACGGCCGTGGCGACGAGTCGCGCGGCCCGCGCGGTGAGCGCAACGACGGCCGCCGCGAGCGCCGCAACGACGCGCCTGCCGCCAACGAAGGCGACGCACGCGTGGCCGAATCGGCTGCCGCCGGCGATGCCGAACAAGGCAGCAACGAAGGCAACGAGCAGCAAGCCCCGCGCCGCGAAGGCGAAGAGCGCCGCGGCCGTTCGCGTGACCGTTACGGCCGTGACCGCCGCGAACGCGGTCCGCGCGACGACGCCGGCAACGGTGGCAGCGAAGCCAACGGCGCAGACGCCGCACCGGTCGCCGAAGGCGCCGTGGCTGCCGAAGGCCAGGCCGAGCGCCAGCCGCAGCAGCAACTGCCGCTGGTGGCGGAAGCCGCCGCAGTGGCCGTGGTCGCCACCGCGGTCGAAGTGCGCGAACCCGCGCCGCAGGTGCAAGAGCAGCCGCGCTTCGAGCGCCCCGCCGCCCCCGCACCGGCACCCGTCGCAGCGCCCATCGTGGTCGAAGCCGCAGCCAAGCCCGCAGCAGCAGCGCCCGCCGGCAACGGCCGCGCACTGCCCAAGGTGCAGGCCTTCGAACTGCCGCTGAACGAGCTCGCGCAGATCGCCGAAAGCTCGGGCCTGCAGTGGGTCAACTCGGACGCCGAGCGCATCGCGCAGGCGCGCGCCGCGATCGCCGCCGAGCCGAAGCCGGTGCACGTGCCGCGCGAGCGCCCGCCGGTGATCGTGCTGGACGAAGGTCCGCTGGTGCTGGTCGAAACCCGCCGCGACCTCGGTTCGATGTCGCTGCCGTTCGAACAGCAGCAACAGCAGCCGCAGGAACAGCGGCGCTCGCTCTGAGCCCTGCTCCCTCGCAAATGAAAACGGCGCCTTCGTGGCGCCGTTTTTTTGCTTCGGAGTTCAGGCCTGCTGCGGCAGTGCCTCGATGCCGGGCAGGTCCGGCATCTCCAGGATCAGCTGCCCGAAGCGGCAGGCACACGGCGTCTTGCCGTTCTCGCTCCAGATCAGCGAGAAGTTCACGCTCGGCAGCGGCGGCAGGCCGTAGCGGCCGTCGACGATCTTCATGCCCGGCTCCACCTCCTCGCGCGTGAGCACCGTCACCGCGAGCCCCGCCAGCACCGCCGCGCGAATGCCCTGCGGGCTGGCCGAAGTGAAGACCACGTGCCAGTCGAGCGACACGAGGTCAAGCGCCGACCCGGCCACCTGCCGGTTGACGCACGGCTTCGGAAAGAAGGCCAGCGGCAGCGATGCGCCCTTCGGCGCCTCGAAGGCCTCGGCCGCGGCCCAGACCAGTTGCGTGCGCCGCAGGCAGGTGCCCTCCACCACGTCGGGCGGCGACATCACGACCGCGAGGTCGAGCTCGCCGGCGCGGATGGCCGCGCGCAAGTCGGTGTGCATGCTCACGCAGACCTCCATGCGCACCGCCGGGAACCCGCGCGCGAACTGCGAGAGCAGCGGCGGCAGGCGGTCGCCCATGAAGTTGTCCGGCACGCCGAAACGCACCACGCCCGAGATCGGCGAGGGCTGGAAGCGCCGCGTCATCGCGTCGAGCGTGTCGAGGATCTGCGTCGCGTAGCGCAGGAAGTCTTCACCGTCCTCGGTCACCGTGAGGCGGCGCGTCGTGCGGTGCAGCAGCGGCCGGCCCACCTGCTCCTCGAGCTTGCGGATCTGGTGGCTGATGGCCGACTGGGTCAGGTGCAGGCGCTCGGCGGCGCGCGTGAAGCCGCCGGTTTCCTTGACGGCCACGAAGGCGCGCAACAGCGTGGGGTCGAAGTCCATGGCGAGTTTTTATAAATGATGTTTCCTAATGAATTCTAGGAAATCAAATCATTTCCATCATGAAGAGGGTTTCACCAGAATCGGCCGCTCTGCCTTTTTGGAAAGCGCCCGATGTCCCTCTCCCCCGCCGGCAAGAACCGGATCGCCCTGTCCGCGGTCTGCCTGATTGCCTTGATGTTCGGCCTGGAAATCTCCAGCGTGCCAGTCATTCTTCCCACGCTCGAACAATCACTGCATGGCGACTTCAGCGACATGCAGTGGATCATGAACGCCTACACCATCGCCTGCACCACGGTGCTGATGGCCGCCGGCACGCTGGCCGACCGCTACGGCCGCAAGCGCGTGCTGATCGTCGGCGTGGTGCTGTTCGGCGCCACCTCACTGGCCTGCGGCATCGCGGGCAACGCGCCGGTGCTGATCGTCAGCCGCTTCCTGCAGGGCCTGGCCGGCGGCGCGATGCTGATCTGCCAGCTCGCGGTGCTGTCGCACCAGTTCCAGGAAGGCAAGGAGCGCAGCAAGGCCTTCGCCATCTGGGGCGTGGTGTTCGGCATGGGGTTGGGCTTCGGGCCGATCGTCGGCGGCGCGATCGTGGCGCTGTCGAGCTGGCACTGGGTGTTCCTGGTCCATGTGCCGCTGGCCGTGGTGGCGCTGGCGCTGGTGTTGGGCAGCGTGGAAGAGTCCAGCGACCCCGACGCGAAACGGCTCGACCTACCGGGCATCGTCACGCTGTCGCTCGCGGTGTTCGGCCTCACCTACTTCATCACGCAGGGGCCGGGCCTCGGGTTCGCAAGCCCCGTGGCCATCGGCATCCTCGTGGCGACGCTGGCCTGCTTCGCGGTCTTCCTGTGGGTGGAGAAGATCAACCCGCACCCGATGTTCGACTTCTCGGTGTTCCGCATCCGCAATTTCTCGGGCTCGATCGTCGGCTCCATCGGCATGAACTTCAGCTTCTGGCCGTTCATGATCTACCTGCCGATCTACTTCCAGAGCGGCCTGGGCTACGACGCCGTCACGGCCGGCTCGGCGCTGCTGGCCTACACGCTGCCCACGCTGGTGTTGCCGCCGCTGGCCGAGCGCCTGTCGATGCGCTACCGGCCCGGCGTGGTCATCCCGGCGGGGCTGTTCGTGATCGGCCTGGGCTTCATCGCGATGCGCTGGGGCAGCGGCGTGGCGCATGCGAGCTGGCTCACGCTGCTGCCCGGCTGCCTGCTGGCCGGCATCGGGCTGGGGCTGACGAACACGCCCGTGACCAACACCACCACCGGTTCGGTGTCGAGCGCCCGCGCGGGCATGGCCTCGGGCATGGACATGAGCGCGCGGCTGATCACGCTGGCCGTGAACATCGCGCTGATGGGCTTCCTACTGCTCGAAGGCATTCACGCGCACCTGAAGAACGCCCTGTCGGCATCGCTCGATGCAGAGCAGCTGCGCGCGCTGGCGGAGAAGGTCGCGGCGGGCAGCTTCGCGTCGCTGCCCGAGAGTTTTCCGGCGCTGTCTCGGGCCGACCCGTCGGGCGCCGCCGTGCACGCGGCACTGGTGCAGAGCTTCGGGTGGGTGATGCTCTACGGCGGGATTGGGGTCTGGGTGCTCGCCGGCCTCAGCCTGCTGATCTTTGGCAACGGCAAGCCATCGGTGCGGGCGGCGGGCCTGACGGCCGCCAAGGAATCCGCGTGCTCCTGAGGCCAGGACGCGCGACGGAACCCAAAAACGATCAGGGGGTGTTGTCGATCTGCGCCGCGCGCTTCCACGCGTCGGCGGCCTGCGCGTGGTCTTCGCGCGCCTCGGCCAGCTGAGCCAGCGCGAGCCAGGCGCGCCGGTAGAGGTCGGGGTCCTGCAGGCCCAGCCCGGCCTGCGTGAGCAGCTGCTGGGCCTTGCCCCACAGCTGGCGCTTCATGCAGGCCATGCCGGCAAGGTACTGCAGGTTGGCGTCGCGCGGGTTGTTGCGCTGCGCGCTCTCGATGCGTGCGAGCCAGTCGGCATCCACCGAATCGAGCCCCGCCTCGAGCGCGCGCGTGAGCTTCACCCGCAGCCCGTCGCCGAGGCCGCGCGGGTTCGCCACCATGCGCTCCCAGGCCGGCAGCAGCCAGCCGCGTGCCAGCGCCAGGTCACCGCGCAGCGCGACCATGCGCTGGGCCGCGTGGATGGCCACCTCGGGCATCTGCCGCTCGGCGGAATCGAGTTCGGACCATGCGCGCAGCAGCTGCGCCGGGTCGTGCGCACCGGTCAGCAGTTCGGTCGCGAGGCCGCGCACGATGCTTTGCGCCGCCGCGTCGGAGAAGGCGCGGTGCTTGGCCAGCAGGCGCGCGGTGTCGAGCGCCTCGACCGTGCGACGGTCCTGCCGCGCGGCCTTGAGGCGCAGCCGCAGCGCCAGCGTGCGGCGCTGCGCGCCTTGCGGCAGTTCTTCGAGCCGTGCGAGCGCGGCCGTGGGGTCGCGGTCGTCGAGCGCCCAGCGTGCGGCGCGCAGCTGCACGCCTTCGCGGGTTTCGGGGCTCGCGAGCACGGTGCGGTCGGCGCTTTCGTTGAGGGCCTGCTGCAGGTGGGCGTCGCGCGCCGCCTTGTCCTGCAGGGCCTGCGCGCTTTCGGCGGCCAGCAGGTGCGACAGCACGCGCACCTGCTGCGCCTGCGGCAGTTCGGCGCCGAGCGCGGCCAATGTCTTTTCCTGCGTGAGCGCGGCCTGCGCAGCCTTGCGGGCGCGCGAGAAGCGGCCGGCGATCAGCTGCACCATCGCATCGAGCAAGGCGGAGTGCAGCATGCGTTCCTTCTGCTGCAGCCGCCAGTGGCGCGCCTGCGTGGGCAGCGAGAACAGCGCCGCGAGCGCGCGCAACGCGACGTGCAGCAGCACGAAGGTCAGCAGCAGGATCACGAGCACGAGGTTCAGCGAGAGATCGACCCGCCACGGCGGCCAGAACACGGTGATCGTGCCCTGGTTGTTGCCGGCGAAGAGCGCCACCGCCGCGGCGACGGCGAACAGCGCGAGGAGCCAGATTGCAGCGCGCATGAACGGATCAGCGCCCTGCGGCCGCGGTGGTCAGCGCGGCCAGCGTGTCGTCGATGCGCACCGGCTCCGTGCTGCGCACGAGCTGCTGCAGTTGCTGCAGCTGCGTGGCCGCGGCCTGCGTGCGGCGCGAGGCCGGATCGAAATAGCGGTTGAGCGATGTGGTGACCTGGCCCAGTTCGCCGCGCGCGGCGTCCATCTGGCGCGACAACAGCGACAGCCGCGCGTTGAGCAGCTTGAGCTTGAGGTTCTCGCGCAGGAAGTACGACTGCTCGGGCGCCAGCAGCACCGCCTCGGGGCTTTCGATGCGACCCACGCGCACCAGCGAGCGGGCCTCGCCGCGGATGGTCAGCAGCACACGCTGCCACCAGGGCGCATCGGCGGGAATGGGTTCGGGACGCCAGGCGTTGACGCCGTTGCCGCGCACGGCCACTGCGTTGAGCGTGGGCAGGTCGTCCACGCTGCGCACCAGTTCGTCGAGCTTCTGCAGCGCTTCGGCGCTGTCGGTGCTGGCGCTGCTGCGCAGGCGGTCGGCATCGCGCTGCATGGCGCGCTGCACAGGCGCGAGCCGGGGCTGTGCGGCACGCGCGATGCGCAGGTCGCCGGCCTTGAGCGCGGCAAGCAGCGGCTCCAGGCTGCCCGTGACCTGTGCCTGCTGCAGCGCGAGGCGCACGGCGGATTCGATGTCGATCACCAGGTTCTCGTCGCGCGAACGCGAGAGGCTTTGAATGAGTTCTTCCAGCTGTGAGCGCTGCAGCGCGACTTCGGCCACGCGGGTCTCGATGAGGGCCACGCGGGCGGCGGCATCGCGCACCGTGTCGCTGGCCTGGCGGGCCAGCGTGCGCGCTTCCATCGACTGGGCGGTGGCCTCGGCGCTCTGGCGCGCGAGCTGTTCCTTCATGCCGCCGACCTTCTGCCACAGCGCGATCGTCGACAGCAGCGCGATCAGCGCCACGAGGGCCACGAGGCCCATGCCGATGCGCGCCAGCAGGGTGGCCGCGGCCGCCTGGGCGGCGGGCGTCTGGTGCGGCGCCACCGTGGCGGGCACCTGCACCGGGGCGGCGGAAGGGGGAGAAAGGTCGTCGGACGGGGACGCGGCGCTCATGCGAAGGATTCTATCGACGCGATCAGTGCTTCCCGCAGGGGTGTGCAGACACGCAACGCCCCGAAACCCGCGGCCTGTGCGGCTTCGCCGATGCGTGCATGGGTGGCGATGGCGCGCGCGGCCTGCCAGGAGGTGCCCGGCAGTGCGCGCTGCAGGTTGCCGATGGCTTCCGAGCTGCTGAAGAGCCAGATGCCGTGTCCGGCGGCGGCTTCGGTCGCGATGCGGCGCTGCGCGTCATCGAGCGCGGGCGCCAGGCGCCGGTAGGCCACGACGGTGTCGCGCACGCCGCTGGCGGCATCGATCTCGCGGGCCAGCCATTGGCGCCCGGCCGGCTGGCCGGCCTCGTCGCCGCCGCGCACGATGAGCACACGCACGCCCGGCGACACCTGCCCGTGGGCCAGCGCCCACAGCGCCTCGGAGTCGAAGCGCGTGGCACCGGGTGGCGGTGCGTCGATGGCGGCGGGCGGCACGCCGGCGCGCAGCAATGCGCGCTCGGTGCCGGGGCCGGTGGCCCAGAAGCGGCAACCGGCGAGGGTCGAGGTGCCCCGGTGCTGGAAGAAGTGGTCGACGGCGGTGGCGCTCACGAACATCAGCGCCGCGTAGTCCGCGAGCCGCGCCCACGCGGCGCGCAGCGGTTCGACGTCGAGCGCGGGCGCGATGGCGATCAGCGGCAGCGCCACGGCCTCGAGCCCGGCCGACTGGAAATCACGGACCCACGCCGCCGCTTCGTGCGCCGGCCGCGTGACGATGACAGGCCCCGCGCGCATCGCTCGGCGCCCACCGTGATCAGTGGGCACCGGCGTCGCGCAGCAGCCCGGCGGCGTGCTGGCCGAGGGCATCGGCCCCCGCGAAGTCGCCGGCCTCGGCCTGCGCGTGCACGCGCACCAGCGGCGCATCGCCTTCGGGGTCGCCCCAGGCGGCGTCGATGCGCAGCGTGCCGTCGGGCTGGCGGCGCGCATGGGCCGCGAGCGGCATGGAACAGCTGCCGCCCATCGCGCGGCTCACGGCGCGCTCGGCGGTGGTCGAGAGCCAGTCGCTCTTGTGGGCCAGCGGCGCCAGCAGGTCGATGAGGTCCTGGCGGTCGGCGCGCACCTCGATGCCGAGGGCGCCCTGCCCTGCGGCGGGCAGCATGGTGTCGGGGTCGAAGGCGACGCGGATGCGGTCTTCGAGGCCCAGCCGCTTGAGCCCGGCCGCCGCGAGCACGATGGCGTCGTAGTGGCCTTCGTCGAGCTTGCGCAGGCGGGTGTCGAGGTTGCCGCGCAGCGGTTCGATGCGCAGGTCGGGCCGCTGCGCGCGCAGCAGCACCACGCGGCGCAGGCTGGAGGTGCCGACCACCGCGCCCTGCGGCAGCTCGTCGAGCGAGGCGTAGCGCGGCGACACCAGCGCGTCGCGCGGGTCTTCACGTTCCAGCACGCAGGCCAGCGTGAAGCCCTCGGGCAGCTCCATCGGCACATCCTTGAGCGAATGCACGGCGATGTCGGCGCGCCCGTCTTCGAGCGCGGCTTCGAGTTCCTTGACGAAGAGGCCCTTGCCGCCGACCTTGCTCAGCGTGCGGTCCAGGATCTGGTCACCACGGGTCGTCATGCCCAGCAGGCTGACGCTGTGGCCTCGTTCTTGCAAAAGCGTTTGCACGTGTTCGGCCTGCCACAGGGCCAGCCGGCTTTCGCGCGTGGCGATCACGATGTTGCTCAAGATCGCTCCCAAAAAAGTACATGGTTTCTGACCTCTGGAATGCTAGCATGTTGCGCCGCAGCAACGGAGGCGGCGCGTCCATTCAAGTCCCCAGGAACAACATCGAATGAAAGCCAGCAAGACTCCTGCATCTCCCGCCAAGCGCCGCCAGACCGAAGACCAGCCATTGATCGACGACATCCGGCTGTTGGGCCGAATCCTCGGCGACGTGATCCGGGAGCAGGAGGGCGACGAAACCTACGCGCTGGTCGAGAAGATCCGCACCCTGTCGGTGTCGTTCCGGCGCGACGCCGACCATGCCGCCGACCGCGCGCTGAAGAACCTGCTCAAGGGCCTGAGCGCCGCCGAAACGGTGCGTGTGATCCGCGCCTTCACCTACTTCAGCCACCTGGCCAACCTGGCCGAAGACCGCCACCAGATCCGCCGCCGCACCGAGGCCGAGCGCGAAGGCGTGCAGGCCGACGGCGACCTGCAGACCGCCCTGGCCCGCATCCGCAAGGCCGGCATCAAGCCCGACGAGATCGTCGCCTCGCTGGCCCACAGCTACGTGTCGCCCGTGCTCACGGCGCACCCCACCGAAGTGCAGCGCAAGAGCATCCTCGACGCCGAGCGCGCCATCGCCCTGCTGCTGACCACGCGCGACGAGATCAAGCTGCGCCAGAACGCCTACGCCGGCGGAAAAGACGCACTCTCGCCCATCGAACTGGCCGACAACGAAACCCAGGTGCGCATCCGCGTCACGCAGATCTGGCAGACGCGCATCCTGCGCTTCTCCAAGCTCACCGTGGCCGACGAGATCGAGAACGCGCTGAGCTACTACGAAGCCACCTTCCTGCGCGAAATCCCGCGCGTGTACGCCGACCTCGAGAAGGCGCTGGTGCAAGGCGGGCAGACGCCCTCGGTCGCGCCCTTCCTGCGCATGGGCCAGTGGATCGGCGGCGACCGCGACGGCAACCCCAACGTCACAGCCGAAACGCTCGAGTACGCACTGAGCCGCCAGTCGGAGCTCGCGCTGCGCCACTACCTCACCGAGGTGCACTACCTGGGCGGCGAGCTGTCGCTGTCGGCCACGCTGGTCGACGTGTCGGTCGAGATGCAGGCGCTGGCCGAGCGTTCGCCCGACACCAATGAGCACCGCAAGGACGAGCCCTACCGCCGCGCCCTCACCGGCGTGTACGCGCGCCTGGCGGCCACGCTGCGCGAACTCAGCGGCGGCGAGGCCGCGCGCCATGCGGTCGCGCCGCAGAACCCGTATGCCAATGCCGAAGAATTCCTGGCCGAACTGCGCACCATCGAAGAGTCGCTGGTCGAGAAGCACGGCACCGTGCTCGCCGCGCCGCGCCTGCGCCCGCTGATCCGCGCGGTGGAAGTGTTCGGCTTCCACCTGGCCACGGTCGACCTGCGCCAGAGCTCCGACAAGCACGAGGCCGTGATCGCCGAGCTGCTGGCCACCGCGCGCATCGAGCCCTCGTATGCGTCGCTGGCCGAAGAGGCCAAGCAGACGCTGCTGCTCAAGCTGCTCGACGACGCGCGTCCGCTGCGCGTGCCCGACGCCGACTACTCGCCGCTCGCCCGAAGCGAACTGGCCATCTTCGCGGCCGCCCGCACCGCGCGTGCACGCTACGGCGCGGCGGCCATCCGCCACTACATCATCAGCCACACCGAAACGGTGAGCGACCTGCTCGAGGCGCTGCTGCTGCAGAAGGAAGTGGGCCTGCTGCGCGGCGCGATGGACAGCAACGCGACCTGCGACCTGATCGTGGTGCCGCTGTTCGAAACCATCGAAGACCTGCGCAACGCCGCGCCCATCGTGCGCGCCTTCTACGCGCTGCCCAACATCCAGGCGCTCATCGAGCGCTCGGGCGCCGAGCAGGACGTGATGCTGGGCTACTCCGACAGCAACAAGGACGGCGGCATCTTCACCAGCAACTGGGAGCTGTACCGCGCGGGCATCGCGCTGGTGTCGCTGTTCGACGAGCTGAACAAGAAGAAAAAGAACCCCATCCGCCTGCGCATGTTCCACGGCCGCGGCGGCACGGTCGGACGCGGCGGCGGCCCGAGCTACCAGGCGATCCTGGCGCAGCCGCCCGGCACGGTGCGCGGCCAGATCCGCCTCACCGAGCAGGGCGAAGTGATCGGCTCGAAGTACGCCAACCGCGAGATCGGCCGGCGCAACCTCGAGACGCTGGTGGCCGCCACGCTCGAAGCCACGCTGCTGCCGCAGGGCAAGTCGGCACCGGCGAACTTCCTGTCGGCCGCGGGCGAACTTTCGACCGCCAGCATGGCCGCGTACCGCAAGCTCGTGTACGAGACCCCGGGCTTCGGCGACTACTTCTTCGGCTCCACGCCGATCCGCGAGATCGCCGAACTCAACATCGGCTCGCGCCCCGCCTCGCGCAACCCGAGCCACAAGATCGACGACCTGCGCGCCGTGCCGTGGAGCTTCAGCTGGGGCCAGTGCCGCCTCACGCTGCCGGGCTGGTTCGGCTTCGGCTCGGGCGTGGAGCAGTTCCTGGCCGCCGCCGGCACCGCCGCGGGCAAGAAGGAGCGCCAGGCGCTGCTGCAGCGCATGTACGCGCAGTGGCCGTTCTTTCGCACGCTGCTGTCGAACATGGACATGGTGCTGGCCAAGAGCGACCTCGCGCTGGCCTCGCGCTATGCCGAGCTGGTCACCGACCGCAAGCTGCGCCAGAAGGTGTTCTCGATGATCGAGGCCGAGTGGCAACGCACCTCGGACGCGCTCACGCTCATCACGGGTGCCAAGCAGCGGCTCGAGGGCAATGCAGAAATGCAGCGCTCGGTGCGCCACCGCTTCCCCTACATCGACCCGCTGCACCACCTGCAGGTCGAGCTGATGCGGCGTTATCGCGCGGGCGACGGCGGCGAGCGGCTGCAGCGCGGCATCCACATCTCGATCAACGGGGTGGCGGCGGGGCTGCGCAACACGGGCTGACCGGCACACAGCCTCCATGGACAAAGGGCGCCTTGTGCGCCCTTTCCTACGTGCGCTGTCGGCAATGAGGTACCTGTAAGGTCATTTAAAAGGGTACGGTCGGGACACGTTCACAGTTCTCGCAATCGCGCGGCAGCTCGAAGTCGTTTCACAGGAGCCCGTTGCAATGTCCGTCCCGCAGTCCCTTTCCCATTCTCAGATCGATTTCGTCGGCAGCGACTTCGAAGCCCTGGCTTCCCACATGCACCACTGTGCACGTGCCCACGGGCGATGGTTCTCGCTGCGAAGCCACATGCAACGTGTGCGCGCGCTCGCTGCGGGCCGCATTGTCACGATGGCCTGCGTGGCCGTGGTTCTGGGCATCGGCCTGTTCGCGGTCACTTGAGCGCCGCTGCCGTCGTCGACCGCCTCCAAGGGCTCAGTCACTACGCCCGGACCCTTCTGCTCGGTCCGCACGACCCGGTAGCCCTCCCGATTCGCGCCGAACTCTTCGGCGCCCAACGTTTCGAACAGCACGGCCACAGCCTGGCCCGTGCCCAGGTGGTGGAAGACGAACACCACCGCGCGCGCGAAGGCGCGCCCTTCTTTCCGCGGGTCGACGAAAACCTCGAGTCGCTGCGCGCCGCCTTCGACTACATCGCGCTGATCTCGCTGAGCGGGCGCTATGTGTCGCCGGCAGCCGAATGGCTGCTCGACAACTTCCACCTCGTCGAGGCGCAGCTCCAGCAGATCCATGACGGCGTGCCGCGCAGCTACTACGCACGCTTGCCCAAGCTCGTCACGCCGCCGCTGGCAGGGCTGCCGCGCGTGTACGGCATTGCGTGGGCCTATGTGGCGCACACCGACAGCGTGCTCAACAAGACGCTGTTCACGGCCTTCCTCAACGCCTATCAAGACATCGACGAGCTCATGCTCGGCGAGCTGTGGGCGCTGCCCACCACCCTGCGCGTGGTGCTGCTCGAAAACCTGCGCCGCGTGGCCGAGCGCATTGCCGAGAACAAGGTCGCGCGCGAGATCGCGCACGCGGCCTGGGACGCAGCGCCGCACCTCTCGGTGCAAGACCTCGACGTGCTCTACCGCGCATTGCAAAGCCACGGCCTGCAGGACAGCTACCTCACGCAGCTGTGGCAGCGCCTGCCCGTCGAGCACGGCGACGACATGCCCGCGCTGGTGCGCTGGACCGAGCAGCACTGCCCCAACGGCCCGGCGCTGATCGGCGACGCGCAGAACGCGCAGGCCGCGGCCAACCTCACGGTCGGCAACATCATCACGACCTTGCGCATGATCGGCCAGGTCGAATGGAGCGACCTCATCGAGCCGGTGAGCCGCTCGCTGCGCGTGCTGCGCGAACTGCCGAGCTTTGCGAACGAGAGCGAACTCACGCGCCAGCAGATCACGCATGCGATGGAGCAGGTGGCGCGCAGCACCGAACGGCCCGAGCGCGAAGTGGCGCAGGCCGTGGTCACGCTGGCGTCCAGTGCGCCGGCCGACGAAGCCGGTGCGGAGACCGACCGCGCCGACGGCACCGCCGGCTATTACCTCTTCGGCCAGGGCCGGCCCGCGCTGATTGCGTCGCTGCAGGCGAACGCAGCGCCGGGCCAGGCCACACGCACCGCGCACACACGCCCCGCGCGCAGCCATCGCGGCTGGCGCCTGCCCGTCTACGTGGGGTCCGTCGCCCTCGGCACCGCGCTGCTGCTGGCCGCCGTGCTGCACGGCCTGCCGCATCGCGGTGACTGGACCACCGTCGCGGCGTTGCTGCTGCTCGCGTGGCCGCTGTCCGAAGCGCTGATTGCACTGGCGCAACGCATCATGGCGGAGTCGGTGCGCGTGCAGGCCCTGCCACGCCTCGATTTCGCGAACGGCATTCCCGAGCGGCACCGCGCGCTCGTCGTCATGCCCACGATGCTGGGCTCGACCGCGAACAACGCCAGGCTCGCGCACCGGCTCGAACTGCATTGGCTCGCCAACCGCGAGCCCCACGCGCAGTTCGCACTGCTGACCGACTGGGCCGACGCTTCGCAAGCGGCGATGCCCGACGACGCGCCCTTGCTCGATGACGCCCAGCAACGCATCGCCGCGCTCAACGCCAAGTACCCGCCAGCGGATGGCACCGCGCCGCGCTTCCTGCTGCTGCACCGCCCGCGCAGCTGGAGCGAGACCGAGCAGCGCTGGATGGGCTGGGAACGCAAGCGCGGCAAGCTCGAAATGCTGATGCGCCTGCTGGCCAGCGGCGACGCCAGCGGCTTTCTGCCGCTCGCACCGGGCCAGCAGCTCGCGCCCGGCCGCACGCCCTATGTGCTGACGCTCGACAGCGACACCGGCCTGCCGCCCGGTGCGCTGCGCGACCTCGTGTCCATTGCCGCGCATCCGCTGAACGCGCCCGAGATCGACATGCCGAGCCGGCGCGTGGTCGCGGGCTTCGGCATCCTGCAGCCGCGCATCGTCACGCCGTTCCCGATGCGCAGCGAGCGCTCCTTCTTCCACTGGGTGTTCGCCGGGCAGTGCGGGCTCGACCCGTACGGCAGCGGCGCCTCCGACATCTACCAGGACGTGTTCGGCAGCGGCTCCTTCACCGGCAAGGGTTTGCTCAACGTGCGCGCGGTGCACGCCACGCTGAACGACCGCCTGCCAGACAGCGCCGTGCTGAGCCACGACCTGCTCGAAGGCAGCGTCGCGCGCTGCGCGATGGTCAGCGACGTGGTGCTGGTCGAAGACCATCCGCACCATGCCGGGGTGGCCGCCTCGCGCGTGCACCGCTGGGTGCGCGGCGACTGGCAGCTGCTGCCGCTGATGTGGCGCGCGCGCCGCTTCGGCATCGACGCGCTGGGCCTGTGGAAGATGAGCGACAACCTGCGCCGGTCGCTGGTGGTGCCGGCGTCTTTCGCGCTGCTGGTGCTGGTGATCTTCACGCAGGCCATGCCGCTGGGCTGGGCGCTGGCCGCCGTCGGTGCGGCGCTCACGCTGGGCCCGCTGCTGGGCGCGCTGGCCGGCCTGGTGCCGACACGCCGCGCCATCGAGCTGCGCCACTTCTTCGACGCGGGCGCGGTCGAGCTGCTGCGCGCCCTGGCCGGCGCGGCCTGGCAGTTCGTGCAGCTGGCGGCGCAGACGCGCCTGCTGCTCGACGCGGCCTTCCTCGCCACCTGGCGGCTGGTCGTGAGCCGCAGGCACCTGCTGCAGTGGACGACGGCCGACCAGGCGCAGGCGCAATCGAGCCAGCGCCTGAAGCCCTTCGTGCGCAGCGCGGCCCTCAGCAGCGCGGTGTGCCTGGTGCTGGCCGTGCTCGCCAACTGGAGCGCCTGGCCGGTGCTCGGTCCCCTGCTCTTCGTGCTGTGGTCGCTGGCGCCCATTGCGGCCTGGTGGGGCAGCCGTGTCGATACGCACGCCGAGGACCCGCTCGCGCCCGCGCAACGCAGCTACCTCGAGACGCTGGCGCACGACACCTGGCGCTTCTTCGAGCAAGTGGTCGGCCCGGACGATCACCACCTGCCGCCCGACAACCTGCAGCTCGAACCGCAGCCGACCCTCGCGCACCGCACCTCACCGACCAACATCGGCATGTACCTGCTGGCCACCTGCTGCGCGCGCGAGTTCGGATGGATCGACACAGAAGCCCTGCTGGCGCGCCTCACGGCCACGCTCGACACCGTCGACCGCATGCACAAGCACAACGGCCACCTGTTCAACTGGTACGACACGCAGACGCTCAAGCCGCTGCCGCCGGACTACGTGTCCAGCGTGGACAGCGGCAATTTCGCGGGCCACCTCGTAGCCGTGGCGCAGGCCTGCCGCGCTTTCGCAGCGGACGCAAACTGCCAGCCCCGCGAAGCCCCCGCACTGGAAGCACTGGCCCGACGCTGCGCCGCGCTGCACGACGGCATGGATTTCAGCGGCCTCTACGACGCCAAGCGCCACCTGTTCCACATCGGCCTGCGCGTCGAAGAGAACGTGCTCGACGCGAGCTACTACGACCTGCTGGCCTCCGAGTCGCGCCTGTTGAGCTTCCTGGCGATTGCCAAGGGCGACGTGCCGCGCCGCCACTGGATGGCGCTGGGCCGGCCGTTCCTGCTGGTGGGCTTCAAGCCCAGCCTGAAGTCGTGGTCGGGCTCGATGTTCGAGTACCTCATGCCCGCGCTCGTGATGACCGAGCCCACCGACGGCCTGCTGCAGGTGGCCAACGCCGCGGCCATCGCCGAGCAGCAGGCCTTCGGCCGCGCGCAGAACATGCCGTGGGGCGTGTCCGAGTCGGCCTACTTCGCGCAAGACCATTCGCTGGCGTACCAGTACTCGCCCTTCGGCGTGCCGCGCCTGGCGCTGCGGCGCACGCCGCCGACCGACCGCGTGGTGGCGCCCTACGCCAGCCTGATGGCCGCGCCGTTCGCGCCCGAAGCGGCCGTCATCAATCTCGAGCTGCTCGAATCGCTCGGCGCGCGCGGCGAGTTCGGTTTTCACGACGCGATCGACTTCACCACCTCGCGCCAGGCCGAGGGCCAGGACTTCACCGTGGTGCGCAACTTCATGGCGCACCACCAGGGCATGTCGCTGGTGGCGCTGTGCAACGTGCTGCGCGACGACGCGCCGCGCCGCTGGTTCGGCAGCGCCGCGCTGGTGCAGGCGCACGAGTCGCTGCTGCACGAGCGCACGCCGCGCCAGATCATCGGCAGCGCCGACCCGCGCACGCCGCCCGAGCCCAGCCAGGCCGAGCTGGCGCCGCTGTTCCAGCCGCGCGTGGTCGATCCGACGGGGCCGGGCTTCCAGCCCACGCACCTGCTGTCGAACGGCCGCTACACGGTGGCGCTGCGGGCCAACGGCGCGGGCGTGAGCCGCTGGCGCGCGTTCAACGTGACGCGCTGGCGCGACGATCCGCTGCGCGACAGCTACGGCACTTTCTTCTATGTGCGCGATATCGAAAAGGACGGAGGGCAAGCCGAGCTCACCTCGCTCACCGCCCTGCCCGCGCCCGGCGCCGACTGGCACTACCGCACCCGCTTCCTGGCCGACCAGGTGCAGTTCGATGCGACCGGCCCCGGCCTGCAGGTGCGCACCACGGTGCTCATCAGCCCCGAGGACGACACCGAGCTGCGCCACATCACGCTGCACAACTCGGGCGACGAAACGCGCACGCTCGAACTCATCTCGTACTTCGAGCCGGTGCTGTCGAACCCCAAGGCCGACGAGGCGCATCCGGCCTTTGCCAACCTGTTCGTCGAATCGCGCTGGGAACCGGCATGGCGCGCGCTGCTGCTGTCGCGCAAGCCGCGCCTGCATGGCGATGCGGTGGTGGCCGCGGTGCACTTCGTGGCCTCGGTCGACGCCAACGTGCTGTCGATCGACTGCATGACCGACCGGCGCGCCTTCATCGGCCGCAACCGCACGCTGGCCGACCCTGCGCTCGACCCGCAACCGCTCACGGCCCAGGGCAAGCAGGTGAACGGCCTGGACCCCATCGCCTGCCTGCGCGTGCGCCTGTCGATCGCGCCGGGCACCACCGCGCGCCTGAGCTTCGCCACCGCCGCCGACGAGAGCATCGAGGCGCTGATGCCCTGCATCGACCGCTACCTGCAGCCCATGCACGTGGAGCGCGCCACCCGCATGGCCGCCACGCTGGCGCAGGTGCGGCTGCGCGACCTGAGCATCGCGCCCGCGCAGAACCTGGCGCTGCAGGACCTGACGACCATCCTCACCTACACCACGCCGCGCGTGATGAGCGACCGCGGGCTGATCGACCTGCGCCAGATCTGGCGCTTCGGCATCTCGGGCGACAAGCCCATCGTGCTGGTCTACATCCACTCGATGAACGGCATGGGCCTGATCAACACGCTGCTGCGCGCGCAGCCGTGGTGGGGCTTCGGCGGCGTGGCCTGCGACCTCGTGGTGCTCAACAGCGAACCGAACTCGTACCTCATGCCGCTGCAGCGCGAGATCGAAATGCTGCGCACGCGCGTCGCACAGCAGACGCAGAACAGCTTTCCGCGCAACGACACCGCCGGCTTCTACCTGTTGCGCGACCAGGACGTGGTGCCGTCGGAAAAGGCCGCGCTCTCCAGCCTGGCGCGCGTGGTGTTCACGGCCGACGGCCGCGCACTCGAAGTGCAGGTGGCGGCGTTGCATGAGGCACGCAGCCCGACGATTGCGGACGACAGCAGCGCGCCGGTGCAGCACCGCACGCCGCTGCTGACGCGGCAGGCCACCTCGTCGAATGTCACCGCACCCACCGGCGACTTCGACGCCGAGAGCGGCGAGTTCCGCTTCGAGGTCGGCCCCGACCACCGCACGCCGCGCCCGTGGATCAACGTGATCGCCAACGCCACCTTCGGCTTCCAGGTGTCCGAATGGGGCACCGGCTACACCTGGGCCGGCAACAGCCGCATGCACCAGGTCACGCCCTGGTCGAACGACCCGGTGCAGGACCCGGCCTTCGAGCACTACCTGCTGCAGGACGTCGCGACGCGCGAGATGCTGCCGCTGACACCTGCCGGCGGTGGCGACGGCACCACCCGCCACCGCGTGCGGCACGGGCAGGGCTACACCGTCTTCGAATGCCGCCAAGGCGACCTCGCACTCGAAACCACCTTCTTCGCGGACCGCGACGAGGCCGTCAAGCTGGTGCATGTGCGCGTGCGCAACGAAGGCGCCGGCCAGCGCCGCCTGCGCGCGCTCGCGATGGTCGAGTGGCAACTGGGCGCCGCGCGCGGCGAACGGCGCACCGTGCATTGCTGGAAGCCCGAAGACCAGCCGGCCGTGTTCGGCCAGCAGCGCGAATCGAGCGCGGGCTTCGGCGGCAGCGCGGCCTTCCTGCTGCTCGCAGGTTTGCAAGGCGCGACAACCGGGGCCACGCAATGGACCTGCGACCGCAGCGAGTTCTTCGCCGGCCGCGGCATCGTCGAAGTGCCCGACACGCTGGCGCGGCGCGCGGGCAGCGGGCTCGATGCCTGCGCGGCGATTGGCGGTGAGTTCGTCGTGGCGGCGGGCGAGACCGCGCGCTTCAGCTTCGTGCTGGGCCACGCGGGCAATGCCGACGCGGCGCTCGAGCTTGCGCGCCGCTGGCGTCAGCGCGACGTGCCGGAGGCGCTGGCGCAGGTGCGCGACTTCTGGGACGAGCTGCTGGGCCGCCTGCAGGTGCGCACGCCCGACCCGCTGTTCGACGCACTGGTCAACCGCTGGCTCGTGTACCAGACGCTGGCCTGCCGGCTCTGGTCGAAGGCCGGCTTCTACCAGGCCGGCGGTGCCTTCGGTTTTCGCGACCAGCTGCAGGACGCGATGGCCTTCGCGCTCACCGACCCGCCGCGCCTGCGCGCGCAGATCCTCGTGAACGCGGCGCGCCAGTTCCCCGAAGGCGACGTGCAGCACTGGTGGCACATGCCCGGCGGCGCCGGCGTGCGCACGCATTTCTCGGACGACCTGCTGTGGCTGCCGTATGCGTCGGCGCACTACGTCGAGGTGACGGGCGATGCCTCGCTGCTCGACGAAATGGTCGGCTTCATCGAAGGCCCCGGCATTCCCGAGGGCGCCGAAGACGCCTACTACGCGCCGCAGAACAGCGGCCGCATGGCCACCGTGTTCGACCATGGCGCGCGCGCCATCGACCGCAGCCTGAAGACCGGCGTGCACGGCCTGCCGCTGATGGGCACCGGCGACTGGAACGACGGCATGAACCGCGTCGGCCACGAGGGTCGTGGCGAATCGGTGTGGCTCGCGTGGTTCCTGTGCAGCGTGGTCGAGCGCTTCGCGCCCCTCGCGCAGGCGCGCGGCGAACACGAACGCGCCGCGCGCTGGACCGAAGCGCGCACGGGCTGGATCGCCGCGCTGCACGACGCCGGCTGGGACGGCGCCTGGTTCCGCCGCGCCTTCTTCGACAACGGCGCGCCGCTGGGCTCGTCGATCAACAGCGAGTGCCGCATCGACCTGATCGCACAGGCCTGGTCGGTGCTGTCGGGCGCCTCGGACGCGGCCCACACCGGCCCGGCCATGGCCGCGATCGGCAAGCACCTGCACGACGAGCCGGCCGGCCTGCTGCGGCTGCTGGCGCCGCCGTTTGCCCAGTCGACCCCCAACCCGGGCTACATCCAGGCCTACCCGCCGGGCGTGCGCGAGAACGGCGGCCAGTACTCGCACGGCGCCGTGTGGGCGCTGATGGCGCAGGCGCTGCAGGGTGACCATGAAGCCGCTTGGCAAAGCTTCGAGGGCCTGAGCCCGGCCCACCGTTCGCAGCACCCCGCGCGCGGCCCGGTCTACGAGCTGGAGCCCTATGTGATGGCGGGCGACGTCTACGGCGCCGCGCCGTATGTGGGCCGGGGCGGCTGGAGCTGGTACACCGGCTCGGCCGCGTGGCTGCATCGCGCGGCCATCGAGACCTTGCTGGGCCTGAACGTGAAGGGCAGGCAGTTGTCGATGACGCCGCATGTGCCCGCGCACTGGCAGGGCTTCGAGCTCGCGCTGCGGCTCGGCACGCACCGGCTGACGCTGCAATGGGGCACCGTCGAAGGCGCCGCCGCGCCCACGCACCAAGTGGCGGTGGGCGAATGGATCGACTGGCAGGCGCTGCCGGCGGATGCGGTGCTGCGGGTCGCTCAAGCGGCAGGCAAAGGGCAGATGACGGCGTAGGTTATGGTCCGGACCCGCTTTCACCCCGCGCATTCATGACCAAAATCCAGTTCCGCCGACGCGTCATCGTCCTGATCCTCCTGTGCGTGGCCGTGGGCGGCGGCATCGTGCGGCACTACGCGGCGCCCGGCACCACCACGCGCGACATCGCCACGCTGCTGATGGTGCTGTGGGTGCCGATCATCGGCAACGTGATCGGGTGGCTCATCGGCAAGCTGCCGCGCCGCACGCCCAAGCAGGCCCCGCCCGCAGGCTTCGACGCGCTGCCCGAGTTCACGCCGCACCTGGCCGTGGAACTCACCTTCCGCCGCCCCTCGGTGCCGGCGCAGGACGTGCCGCTGGGCCCCGGCGAATACCGGGGCGCGCTGGTGCTCGACACCGAAGGCTTCTCGGCGCGCTGGCGCGTGCCGCAGGGCACCTCGCTCGCGCGCGGCACGCCGGTCGCGCTCGACATCGAATTTCTCTCGCCGGCCGTGGCGCAGCCGAAGTTCGTGCAGGGCACGGCCTTCCGCGTGCTGGTCGATGAATCGTTCGTGGCCGACGGACAGGCGCTGCAGTTGCGCCCTGCCCACACCTAATCCCGGCAACTCAAAAAGACGGTGATGGCGAAAGGCGCCATTGCCGCATCCCCGGGCGGCTGCAGACAGCAAAGGGGTCGATTGTTCGCCGCAGGGAAACTGTCTACTGCTCCACCGCCCCTTGGTCGCAAGGCGGCCGGCTCGCACACTCCAATGCCCCCTCACCGGCATTGGCGTCTTCATCGCCGATGCGTTCAAGGACTGCATCTCCATGATGAATTCTTCCGGCAGCACCCCCTGCATCGACGACTTGGCGGCGCCCGCGCGCGACGCTGTGGCCGCCCCCACCCGCTCCGCGTGGCTCGCGGTCGGCTCCATCGCCGTCGGCACCTTCGCGATGGTGTCGACCGAGTTCATGCCCATCGGCCTGCTCACCGACATCGCGCGCGGCCTGAACGTGTCGGACGGCACGGCCGGCCTGATGATCACCATGCCCGGCGTGCTCGCCGCCTTTGCCGGGCCGGCGCTGATCGTCGCCTCGGGCCGGCTCGACCGGCGCACGGTGCTGATCGCGCTCACGCTGCTCTTGATCGCCTCGAACCTGCTGGCCGCGTTCGCGCCCAACTTCGCCACCATGCTGGTTGCGCGCCTGATGCTCGGCCTGGCCGTGGGCGGCTTCTGGACCTTCGCGCCCGCCGCCGCCACGCAGCTGGTGCCCGACGCCTCGAAGGCGCGCGCCATGTCGCTGGTGCTGGCCGGTGTGTCGGCCGCCACGGTGCTCGGCGTGCCCGCGGGCTCGTGGCTGGGCACGATGTTCGGCTGGCGCGCCTCGTTCGCCGTGACCGGCGCGTTGGCCGCGGCGGTGCTGCTGGTGCAGCTGTGGCTCCTGCCCGCGATTCCGCCGCAACGCGCCATCGGTGCACGCGACCTGCTCACGCCGCTCACGCGCCGCATGGCGCAGGTCGGCCTGCTCGCCGTGCTGTTCTTCATCGCCGGCCACTTCGCGGCCTACACCTACCTGAAGCCGCTGCTGCAGCAGGTGTTCGGCCTGCAGGCCAACGCGGTTTCGACGCTGCTGCTGGTCTACGGCGCGGTGGGCTTCATCGGCACCTTCCTGGGCGGCAGCCTGGTGGCGCGCAGCGTGCGCGGCACCACCTTGCTGGCGGCGCTGATGCTCGCGACGGCCTTGCTGCTGTCGACGCTGATCGGCACCGGCATGGTGGCCGGCGCGGTGGTGGTGGTGATCTGGGGCGTGGCCTTCGGCCTGATCCCGGTGGCGCTCACCGGCTGGATGATGGAAGCCGTGCCCGACGCGCAGGAAGCCGGCCAGGCCCTGCTGGTGACGGGCTTCCAGGTGGCGATCGCCTCGGGCGCGCTGATCGGCGGCCTGATGGTCGACAGCCGCGGCATCTCGCCCACGATGGTGCTCAGCGGCGTGCTGGTG
Source organism: Variovorax sp. GW821-FHT06D12 (assembly GCF_059419205.1). Classification (NCBI taxonomy): domain Bacteria; kingdom Pseudomonadati; phylum Pseudomonadota; class Betaproteobacteria; order Burkholderiales; family Comamonadaceae; genus Variovorax; species Variovorax sp. GW821-FHT06D12. The sequence continues at coordinate 118,835 of NZ_JBWKRI010000002.1, forward strand.
CTGATCGCCGCGCTCATCGTCGGCACGCTGGGCCGCGCACGCGGCGGCGTGGCGCCGCTGGCGGCCATTCCGGAGTAAGTACCTTCAACGGCGGCCGGGCTTCTTGCCGGCCGCCACGATCGCCTCGAGCACCGTGCGCAGCGCCTTGTTGAGCGGCTTGTCGCGACGGATCACCACCGCCAGCGTGCGGTGCATGCGCGGGGCCAGGCGGCTGGCCTTCAGCGCCGGGTGGGCGCCGCGCCCCGCCATCGACATGCCGGGCACCAGGCCGTAGCCCAGCCCTGCGGCCACCATCTCCTTCATCGCCTCGACGCTGCCCAGCTCCATCACGGGCTGTGGCTGCATGCCCTCGGCCGCAAACCAGCGATCGACCAGCTTGCGCGTGTTGGCCGCGGGCTCGAACAGCACCAGCGGCAGCGTTGCCAGGTCGGCCGGCGTGACGCGGGCCTTGAGCGGCGCGAGGTCGGCGCGGCCGATGGCGACGAACTCGTCGTCGCACACCGGGATCACGCTCAGCGAGCGCCCCGCCGCGGGCAGCGTGACCAGTGCGAGGTCGATGCTGTTGTCTTCCACCTTGCGCACGTGCTCGTCGGTGTTGCCGGTGCTCACCACCACGCTGAGCGCCGGGAAGGCTTCGCGCAGCTGGCGCAGCACAGAGGGCAGAAAGTACAGGCAGGCCGTGGCGCCCGTGCCCAGCCGCACGCGGCCCGTGACGCCGCGCGCATGGTCGGCCACCGCGTCGACAGCGTTCTCGACCGCCGCCTCGATCTGCGGCACATGGCGCAGCAATTCCGCACCGGCCGGCGTGGCCCGCGCGCGCTTGCCGACCCGCTCGATGAGCCGCACCGCGAGCCGGCGTTCGAGCTGGCGCACCTGCAGGCTCACGGCCGGCTGCGACAGGCCGAGCCGGTCGGCCGCGGCGGAGAAGCTGCCGGTGTCGATCACCAGGGCGAAGGTGGCGAGCTGGTCTAGGTTGAGGTTTTTTTCCAAAGTATTCCTTATGCGCTGCATAGGTTAACCAAGCTTCACTTATCGATATTGCCTCGTCAAGATCGGGCCATGTCCTCCCCCACCCTTGCTTTCACCGCGCTCGACATCGCCGATGCCGAGCCCCACCACATGGCCCGCGTGCAGGCCATCTACAGCCACTACGTGCAGCACGACCTGTGCTCGTTCGAAGAAGAAGTGCCCCCCGTCGCGCAGATGCAGGCGCGCCGCATCGACGTGCAGGAACGCGGCCTCCCCTACCTCGTGGCGTTGAAGGACGGCGAGGTGGCCGGCTACGCCTACGCCGGCCCCTACCGCACGCGCTCGGCCTACCGGCACACGGTGGAAGACTCGATCTACGTCGCGCCCGAGATGCACGGCCACGGCATCGGCACGGCGCTGCTGCAGGCGGTGATCCACCGCTGCACCGAGGCCGGCTTCACGCAGATGGTCGCGTGCATCGGCCACAGCGGCAACGCGGGCTCGCAGCGGCTGCATGCGCGCCTGGGCTTCGAGACGGTCGGCGTGCTGCGCCACGTCGGCTTCAAGTTCGGCCGGTGGGTCGACACCGTGCTGATGCAGCGTGCACTGCGCTGACCACACCCCAGCGCCGCAGCGCGGATGGCTCGCGCTGCTGTGCGCGAGCCGGCTGCTGCAGGGAATGATCGTCACGGCCTACTCGGGCGTGCTGCCGTTCATGCGCGACGACTGGCAGATGACGGCCGCGCAGGCCGGTTCCATCCAGAGCGCCTGGCACGTGGGCTACATGAGCTCGCTGTTCGCCGTAGGCCTGCTGGCCGACCGCTTCGGCCCGCACCGCATCTTCGCGGTCGGTGGCGTGATCGGCGCGGTCGCCTCGCTGGCCTTCGCCCTCTTCGCACACGACCACCGCTCGGCCCTGCTGCTGTACGGCCTGGCGGGCCTGTGTGCGGGCGCCTCGTACACGCCGGGGCTGCAGCTGCTGTCGCTCAACGCCGGCCCCGCGGTGCGCGGGCGCGCGATGGGCCTCTTCCTCGGCGCGGCGTCGATGGGCTATGCGCTGTCGCTCGCGGTCGTGGCGGGCTTCAGCGTGGTGGCGCACTGGCGCACCGGGCTGCTGGTGGCGGCGGGCTGCACGGTGATGGGCGTGCTGCTGGCCCAGCTCGCACTGCGGCGCATGGCACCGCCTGCGCCACGGCTCGCCGGTGCGCCGCGCGAAGGCGTGCTGCAGGCGCTGAACGCGACCGTGCGCGACCGGCCCGCGATGGCCGGCAACTGGGCCTACGCCTTCCACTGCTGGGAGCTCATGGCGCTGTGGGCCTGGCTGCCCGCCTACCTCATGGCCTCGTCGCGCGGCGGCGCGACCGCTTGGCCGGCCGCGGGCATCGCGCTGGCGGCGTTCGCGCACCTCGTGAGCGTGTTCGGCAGCGTGGTGGGCGGCGCGGCCTCCGACCGGCTGGGCCGCGCGCGCGTGATGATGATCGCCACCCTCGCGAGCCTGAGCCTGTCGTTCACCTTCGGCTGGATGTGGACCTGGCCGCTGTGGGCGCTGGCCGCGATGGCGGCGCTGTACAACCTGCTCGCCATCGCCGATTCGTCGGTCTACTCGACCGCGCTGGCCGACGTGGTGGCGCCGCACCGGCTCGGCGTGGCGTTCTCGGTGCGCTCGGTGATGGGCTTCGGCGCGGGCGCGCTCAGCCCCTGGGTGTTCGGGCTGGCGCTCGACTGGGGGCAGGCGCGCTTCGGTTTCGGCAGCACGTACGCGTGGGTCGCGGCGTGGAGCTCGGTCGGACTCGGGGCGCTGCTCGGCCCCTGGATGATCGTCCGCTTTGCCCGACTCAGCGCGGCAGTGCCTGCGCCCCCCGATAGCCCAGCATCGCGTCGTACAGATCGGTTCGCCGGTCGCGGTGCAGGTCGTTGAGCGGCGTCCAGATCGGCGCGGAGCGCGCGGCGCCCAGGTCGACGTCGGCGTAGAGGATGGTCTCTTCCTCGGGCCCGGCGATGCGCCCCATCGGCCAGCCGTTGGTGCCCGCGATCAGCGAGTTGCCCATGAAGCCCGTGCCGCGCTCCTGGCCCACGCGGTCGGCGGTGGCGATGAAGACGTTGTTGGCGTGCGCGGCCGTCATCGTCAGGTAGGCCGCCATGCACACGCCGCTGGCGTCGTACAGCGGCGGCGGCGTCCAGACCCAGCCCGTGGGCACGCAGATGATGTCGGCGCCCTGCTGCGCCACGATGCGCGGCGCCTCGGGAAACCAGATGTCCCAGCACACGAGCAGGCCGATGCGGCCGATCTTCGTCTCGAACACCGGGTAGCCCTCGTTGCCGGGCGTGAACCACAGCTTCTCGTTGTTCCACAGGTGCGTCTTGCGGTAGCGGCCGATGTAGCCCTCGGGGCCGACGAGCACGGCGGTGTCGAACAGCTGCATGCCGTCCTGCTCGGCCAGGCAGCCGACGAGGTACACGCCGTGCTGCGCCGCGAACGCGACCCAGCCCTGCACCGTGGGGCCGTGCGGCACGGGCTCGGCGTGGGCGAAGGCCTCGGCGCGGCCGTTGAAGCAGTAGCCGGAGGTCGCCAGCTCGGGCAGCACGATGAGCTGTGCGCCGCCGGTCACCGCAGCCTCGAGCTGTTGGCGCACGGCAGCGGCGTTGCGCGCGAGGTTCTCGACGCCGACCTGCGGGTCGAACTGCACGACGGCCACGCGCACGGGGCTGGCGCGCAGGCCGGGCACGGCGTCGCCGCCGGAAGGGATGTCGTGGGGAGCGGGGGTTGGGAGGGTCATGGTCGCTTCAGGTTTCAAATTAAAACCATGCGGATGCTAGTCGCATCGGTTTTAATTTGCAACCAATCAAACGCTACGGTCTAATCCCGCCATCCCAGGGACGCACAGGAAACACACGATGGCCAGGAGAAAAAGTCTGAGGTTCGACGCCTGCCCGATGGCGCGCGCGCTCGAGATCGTCGGCGACCAGTGGTCGCTGCTGATCGTGCGCGACGCCTTCGACGGCATGCGGCGCTTCGGCGAGTTCCAGCAGAGCCTGGGCGTGGCCAAGAACATCCTGGCCGACCGGCTGAAGTGGCTGGTGCAGGAAGGCGTGTTCGACCTCGTGCCCGCCTCGGACGGCTCGCTCTACCAGGAGTACGCGCTGACGGCCAAGGGCCGCGGCCTGTTCCCCGTGGTGGTCGGCCTGCGGCACTGGGGCGAGGCGAACCTGTTCGCGCCGGGCGAGCCGCATTCGGTGCTGCTGGAGCGCGAGAACGGTGAGCCGGTAGCCCCGATCGACCTGCGCACGCGCGACGGCCAGCCGCTCGACCCCGCCGCGACCTTCGTGAAGAAGCTGCCCGTCACGGCCCCCTGACAGCGCCGCCCGCTCAGTCGTTGCCGATTGGGTACTCCAGCGCGACGCGGATCTGGCGCGTGTTGAGTTCGGCCTGCGCCTTGTTGTTGCGGTGCTCGCCGTAGCGCAGCAGAAGGGCCAGGCCCTTGGCGCTGCCTTGCTGGACCGTGTAGCGCAGCCAGAGGTCGCGCTCCCAGTGCCGGCCGCCCTGCCCGTAGCCCAGCCATGCGTAGCCTCCGCGCGGCGGCACGCGGCTGCCGTCGATGCCACTGCCGCGGATGTAGGCCGCGCCCAGGCTCAACCCGGGTGCGCCCCAACGCGCGGCATCCACTTCGTACCGCAGCTGCCACGACCGCTCATGCGGCGCATTGAAGTCGGACAGCTGCGCTGCATTGCCGAGCCAGACGGCGCCGCGCGTCACGTAGTCGAACGGCGTGTCGCCCGCGACCTTCTGCCAGCCCAGGCCCACGCGGTGGGGGCCGTGGGTGTAGCTGGTCATGAGGCTCGCGGTGGTGTTGTCCACCGGGCCGGCCAGCGCGCGGCCCGTGTCCTTGCTGCGGTACACCTGCAGGTCGAAGGACAGCGCACGCTTCTCCGGGAGCGGCACCGTGTACTGGGCCCCCAGGTAGCCGGTGCGCCAGGTGTCCTGCAGGCGTGCGACGTAGGCCGTGAGCGACAGCGAAGCGCTGCCCTTCCATGTGCCGCCGGCAAAGTCGAACACGTCGCCGCGCGGTGACTTCGGGTCGAGGTAATTGACGATCAACGGGTGGTTCGTGCCGCGCGCGTGGCGGTCGGTCGACCCGGTGAAGCGGCCGGCCTGCAGCGTGAGCGTGTCGAACTCGCGGCTCGTCAGCAGCCAGCCGCGCATGGTCTCGGGCAGCAGGCGGGAATCGGACGCGCTGAAGACCGGCGTCTTGACGCGTTGCTCACCCACCGTCAGCACGGTGGCGTAGATGCGCGCCTTCAGCGCCACGCCGCCGCGCGCGATGCCGTCCTGCGCGTAGCCCGCGCCGTCCACCGGCAGCATGCGGATCTTGCCGACGCGCAGATCGTCGCCGTCGAGGCTGCGCGCGAGCGAGGCATGCGCGTCCACGCCGAAGCCGATCCAGCCCGGCGTGAAGCCGGACGCGAGGGTGCCCATGACGCCGTAGCCCCACTCCTGCGCGTGATCGCTGCGCCGCGCCCGGGGCAGCGAGGCATTGCGCCCGCCGTTGCTGCGATCGCCGTGCAGGTAGTTACGGTGCTCGTACACGCTGCGCTGGAGCACGTGCCAGCGCGTGTCCTCGACGAAGCCGCCGCCTTCGGCCGCGAGGACGGACGTGCCCAGCATCGCGAGGGCCGCGCCGCAGAACCGCCTCATCGCCAGCCGCTCACAGGTACTTGAGCCACGCGATGTCGCGGCGCCGCGCCTTCAGGGCGGCGAAGGCGCGCACCGCCGGATACAGCGCGAAGGCCAGCACCCCGGTGACCAGCCACACCATCCAGACGGCGTCGAAGCCGAACAAGCGGCCCTGGTTGGGGCCCCAGACCGCCTCGGCCCCCAGGTAGAGGAACTTGAGCACGTACAGGTGCAGCACATAGAAGAACATGGGCGCCGCGCCGAACACGGCCAGCGGCGCGAGCCAGGCCGCGCCCTGCCGGCGCTCGAACAGGCGCAGCAGCCACAGCCCCGCGCCGAGCGTCAGCGCGATGAACAGCAGCGACGGCGGGTACTTGGTGATGTTCAGGAAGGCCATCACGGTCGTCAGCGCGCTGTCGCCCGCCACCCAGGGCTTGTCGCCATAGACATCGAGCGCACGCAGCCCCACGAAGCCAACGAGCAGGCCCGCAGCCCACGCGAGCAGCCGCCGCTGGCGCTGCGGTGCATCGGCGCCGGGCAGGAACCACGGCCCGGCGACGTAGCCCAGCGCGATCACGCCGATCCACGGCAGCAGCGGGTACGACGTGCGCAGCCTCAGGGCCTCGGACACCTCGATCCAGCCCCGGTCATGCAGCACGGCCCAGGGCACGTGCAGCACATGGCCGACGGGAAAGTGCACGCCGTCGAGCAGGTTGTGCCCCGCCACCAGCACCACACCCAACACGACCAGCGCCCGGCGCGGCAGCCACACCAGCGCCGACAACGCCAGCATCGACAGCCCGATCACCCAGATCACCTGCAGGAACACGGTGGCCGGCGGGAACTGGAAGGTCCAGGCAAAGTTGACGACCGTGACCTCCAGCAGCACGAGGAACAGGCCCCGTTTCCACAGGAACGAGGACGCCGCCGCGCGGCCGTCCGCCTGCTTCGCGCCGTAGAGAAAGGCCGACAGCCCGGTCAGGAACACGAACACCGGCGCGCACAGGTGCGCCAGCAGGCGGCCGAAGAACAGCGCCGGCGGCGTCTGCGCCACGAGCATCGGGTCGGGCACCTGGTGGTGCAGGTAGAAGGTCTCGCGCACGTGGTCCAGCAGCATGAACAGGATCACGAGGCCGCGCAGCGCGTCGATGGAGAGCAGCCGGGCCGGGGCGCCGGCCCCGGGTGGCAAGGAAGCGGATGGAACGTCGGGCATTTAATTATTGCGAATTAATTCGCAATAATTTACAGCATCGGACGATGCACCCTCCTGAAGGGTTTGAAGGGCCGGTTCATTCGCCCAGCAGTTCGCCGATCGGCTGCAGGTCTTCCACCCGGTCGCAGATCGACTTGATGACCATGGTGATCGGGATGCCCAGCAGCAGCCCCCAGATGCCCCACAGCCAGCCCCAGAAGATCACGCCCACGAACACCGCCACCGGGTTCATGCGGCTGGTGCGGCTGGTGAGCCAGGGCATCAGCAGGTTGCCCACCACCGTGTGGATGGCCAGCGAGACGCCGCCCACCAGCAGCGCCATCTCGATGCTGCTGAACTGCAGGAAGGCCATGAGCCCCGCCGCCACCAGCACGATCACCGAGCCGATGTAGGGAATGAGGTTGGTCACGGCCGCGATGATTCCCCACACGGCCGCGTTCTCCACGCCGAGCAGCCAGAACGCCAGGCCGGTGGTCAGCCCCACCAGCCCGCTCACCAAAATCTGCACCAGCAGGTAGCGCTCGATGTTGCGCGTGATGTCGTCCAGCACGTGCACCGTGACCTTCTTCTTCTGCAGGCTGGGCCCGGTGATCTTGATGAGCTTGCGCCGGAAGGTGTCGCCCGAGCACAGCGCGAAGTAGGTGAGGAAGGCCACCAGCGTGAGCTGCCCCAAGGCGTTGAGCAGGCCGACGGTGCCGCTGAGCAGGTAGTCGCGCACGTTGAAGCCCGGCCGCTCGATCACGACGCGCGCCACGCCCTTGCGCGAAGCGACGCGCGCGGAGTTTTCCTCGGCCGCTTTCTCCAGCTGCGCGGCGGCCTGCTGCACGCTGTCCAGCGGCGTGGCGCTGGCGTTCTTGTCGCGGCGCATGGCCTGGCCAAGCTTCTGCGCGGCGACCGGCAGCGAGTCGAGCAGCTGCGAGGCGCTGCCCGAGAGCGAGTAGCCGGTCCACCCGAGCCCGCCGAACAGGCCCAGCAGGATCGCCGCCGCGCCGATCCAGCGCGGCACGTACCAGCGGTGCAGGCGCTCGACCAGCGGCGACAGCGCGTAGTTCAGCAGCAGGCTCAGCATCAGCGGCACGAACACGGCCTGGCCCCAGCGCAGCGCGAAGACGCTGGCGAGCACGGCCAGCACCACGAGCGAGGCGCTGCGCACGTCGACCGGCATGTGCAGCACGAAGCGCCTGCGCAGGGCGGAGGTCGCCTCTTCGGCGGTCGCGCTCGGCTCGACCGGCGCTGCGGGCTCGACGGGGTCGACCGGCGGCGCCGGCACCGGTGCGGGCGCAGGCGGCGGCTCATCCGCAGCCACCGGCCGTTCAGGCGCCGGCTTCGGGCCGGCCGGGGTGTCGTCGGTCATCGCGATTCCTTCAGCATCTCGCGCACCGCGGCCAGCTGGCGGCGCGACACCGCCACGGGCTCGGGCACCGAATCGAGCCGCAGCGCCCAGCCATCGGCGTCCTCGCCGTCGTCGTAGCGCTCGAGCGCGCGGATGGCCGAGCGCGCCACCAGCGCATTGCGGTGCACGCGCAGGAAGCGGTTCGGGTAGCGCTCCTCGAAATCGTTGAGCGAGCCATCGAGGATGTGGCTGCGCGTGGCGGTGCGCACCGTGAGGTACTTGTATTCGGACTTGAGGTAGAGCACCTCGGACAGCGGCACGCGCTCGGCGCGGCCCCGGTCCTGGATCAGCACGCACTCGGGCGTGGCCTCGGGGGCCGGCTGCGCGGCGCGGCGCTCCTTCAGGAAGCGCTCGACCTTCTGCAGCGCCTGCTGCAGCCGCTCGGCGCGCACGGGCTTGGTGAGGTAGTCGACCGCCTCCAGCTCGAAGGCCGTGACCGCGTGGCTGGCGTGCGCGGTCACGAACACCACGGCCGGCGCGTCGGGCCGGCTGCGCAGCGCGCGCGCCACCTCGATGCCGTCGATGCCGGGCATGTGCACGTCGAGCAGCACGAGGTCGAGGTCCATCGCGGCCAGGTGGGCCAGCGCCTCTTCGCCCTGCGCGGCCTCGGCCGTCACCTCGGCGGCGGGCGAGGTGCAGTCGCGCAGCAGCGTGCGCAGGCGCGACCGGGCCAGGGCTTCGTCGTCAACGATCAGGGTCTTGAGGCTCATGATTCGGCGGGGATGGCAATGCGTACGCGGTAGTTCTTCTGGTCCATGCCGGCGCTGAACTGCATCTGCATGTCGTGCAGCAGGCGCAGCCGCTCGCGCACGTTGTCCAGGGCGATGCCGTGGCCGCGCGGCAGCGGCTCGTCGGCCCAGCGCAGCGGCGGCAGGCTGTTGACCACCTCGATCACGACCATGCCGCCACGCCGCTCGGTGCGGATGCGCAGCTTGCCGCCCTCGGGGCTGGGCTCCACGCCGTGCTTGATGGCGTTCTCGACCAGCGGCTGCAGCAGCAGGGGCGGCAGGCGCGCGTCGCTGGCGGCGGCATCGAGGTCCCAGCGGATGCGCAGGCGCTCGCCGAAGCGCACCTGCTCGATGGCCAGGTAGCGCTCGGCCAGCGCGATCTCGTCGGCCAGCGTGCCCGATTCGCCCGGCACGGTGAGCGCCTGGCGGAACAGCTCGGCCAGGTCTTCGAGCATGGTCTCGGCCTTGGCCGGCTCCTCGCGCACCAGCGCGATGGCGCTGTTGAGCGTGTTGAACAGGAAGTGCGGGCGGATGCGCGACTGCAGCTCTTCGAGCCGGGCCGTGGTGGCGGCCGGCGTCTGGCCGCGCGCGCGCAGCACCATCGCCGCCATCACCAGCCCCGCGAACAGGCCGCCGGCCAGCGCACTGGCCAGCCAGGGGGCGCTGGCGATCACGCCGGTCAGGCGCAGCAGGCCGCAGCCGTAGAGAGAGGCCACGGCGCCCAGCACGGCGCCCGCGGCGTACTGGCCCGGGGGCGGCAGGCGCCGCAATTGCTTCTTGAGCCCACAGGCCGCCACCAGCCACAGCAGCGTGGCGGGCAGCGCGCCGCCGGTGACCGTGGCCGCCTGCACCAGCCATTCGCCGAAGGAGCCGACCACGAACAGCGTGGCCACCGCCACCACCGCTTCGACGAACACCACGGTGCGCAGCACCACGCCGATCTGGCAGGCGTCGAACAGCGCCGGGCCGCCGCGCACGGGCGCGCGCGCACGTTCCGGGGACGAAGCGGACGTGGAGGGGGAGCTGGCCGATAAAATCGCCGGGTTGCGCATCGCAGACATCAGATCCATCGGGTGACCAACCCATTATTGCCTTCCTGGACGGCTCCCATGACCCAAAACCAACTCGACAAGAAATCCGAAGCCTGGTCGGCCCTGTTCTCCGAACCGATGAGCGACCTGGTGAAGCGCTACACCTCCAGCGTCTTCTTCGACAAGCGCCTGTGGCAGGCCGACATCGAGGGCTCGCTGGCGCACGCCGGCATGCTCGCGGCCCAGGGCATCATCAGCGTGACGGACCACGCCGCCATCGAGCGCGGCATGACGCAGATCCGCGGCGAGATCGAGGCCGGCAGCTTCGAATGGAAGCTCGACCTCGAAGACGTGCACCTGAACATCGAGGCCCGCCTGACCCAGCTCGTGGGCGACGCCGGCAAGCGCCTGCACACCGGCCGCAGCCGCAACGACCAGGTCGCCACCGACGTGCGCCTGTGGCTGCGCGGCGAAATCGACCTCATCGGCGACCTGCTGGTCGAGCTGCAGAAGGCGCTGGTGGACATCGCCGAGAAGAACGTCGAGGTGATCCTGCCCGGCTTCACCCACCTGCAGGTGGCCCAGCCCGTGAGCTTCGGCCACCACATGCTGGCCTACGTGGAAATGTTCAGCCGCGACGCCGAGCGCATGGGCGAGGTGCGCAAGCGCGTCAACCGCCTGCCGCTGGGCGCCGCCGCCCTGGCCGGCACCAGCTACCCGCTGGACCGCGAACTCGTGGCGCGCACCCTGAAGATGGACAGCGTCTGCCAGAACAGCCTGGACGCCGTGAGCGACCGCGACTTCGCGATCGAGTTCACCGCCGCCGCCAGCCTGTGCATGGTGCACGTGAGCCGCCTGAGCGAAGAACTCATCATCTGGATGAGCCAGAACTTCGGCTTCATCAACATCGCCGACCGCTTCACCACCGGCTCGTCGATCATGCCGCAGAAGAAGAACCCCGACGTGCCCGAGCTGGCGCGCGGCAAGACCGGCCGCGTGGTCGGCCACCTGATGGCGCTCATCACGCTCATGAAGGGCCAGCCGCTGGCCTACAACAAGGACAACCAGGAAGACAAGGAGCCGCTGTTCGACACCGTCGACACGCTCAAGGACACCCTGCGCATCTTTGCCGAGATGATCGGCGGCATCACCGTGAAGCCGCAGGCCATGGAGGCCGCCGCGCTGCGCGGCTACGCCACCGCTACCGACCTGGCCGACTACCTCGTGAAGAAGGGCCTGCCCTTCCGCGACGCGCACGAAACCGTGGCCCATGCCGTGAAGGCCGCCACCTCGCACCAGGTCGACCTGTCGGAGCTGCCGCTGGCCGTGCTGCAGCAGTTCAACCCGAACATCGAGAAGGACGTGTACGACGTGCTGAGCCTGCGCGGCTCGCTCAACGCCCGCAACGTGCTGGGCGGCACCGCGCCCGTGCAGGTCAAAGCGCAAGTCGCCCGCCACCGCGCCCGTCTCGGCTGAAGCCCGCGGCCGCACCACTGAGGGCCGCGCTTCATGTTCTACGCCATCCCGCTCGAAAACAAGCCGAGCTGGCGCAACCCGCCGTGGATGACGGTGCTGCTGATCCTCCTGAACATGCTCGTGTTCTGGGGGCCGCAGCGCATCGAAGAAAACGGCCGCGAGCGCGCCGCGCAGTTCTACGTGCAGAGCGTGTTGCCCGAACTGGAGCTGCCGCCCTTCGTCGAGTGGCTCGAAAAAACCGACCCCAAGCGCGGCAAGCTGGCGCGCCGCATGCTGGCGCATGAAGAGGCCTACCCGCAGCTGCTCGAAGGCCTGCAGAACGACCAGCCTTTCCTGAAGAAACTGCGCGCCGACCAGGTCGTGACGCCCGCGAATCCGCGCTTCGACGAATGGCAGCGCGACCGCCGCCAGTACGAGGCGATGCTGCCCGCGCCGTTCACCGCGCGCTGGTCGCAGGACTACGGCAAGGACGCCGAGTTCAAGCCCTGGACCTGGCTCACCGCCACTTTCCTGCACGGCAGCACGGGCCACCTGCTGGGCAACATGCTGTTCCTCTTTCTGTTCGGCTTCTCGGTCGAGCTGGCACTGGGGCGCGGCACCTACCTGAGCTTCTACCTGCTGGGCGGCGTGGGCTCCGCGCTGCTGGCCGGCTGGGCCTACGCGGGCAAGGGCGGCTACGGGCTGGGGGCCTCGGGCGCGATCTCGGCGCTGATGGGCATGTACGCCGTGATGTACCGGTTGCGGCGCATCCGCTTTTTCTACCAGCTGTTCTTCTATTTCAACTACGTCACGGCACCCGCCCTGCTGTTGCTGCCGGCCTGGATCGCCAACGAGCTGGTGCAGCACTGGATCGGCGGCCAGGGCATCGCCTACATGGCCCACCTGGGCGGCCTGCTGACGGGCGCGGCGCTGATGGCCGGCGCGATGTGGCTGGGCCGCGTGAAGACGCCCGAGACCGTGAAGTCGGAAATGGTGACCGACGACCACCGCTTCGAGCAGCACGTGGCCGCCGCGCGCAAGCTGTCGGCGGCCATGAAGTTCGAGCCCGCGTGCGTTGAATGGCGCGCCGCCGCCGCCTTGCGCCCCGGCGACACCGACACGCTGCGCGCCTGGTTCCACACCGCGCGCCTGCAGCCCGCGAGCGACGACTTCCACCAGGCCGCGCGCCGCATCTTCCGCCTGCCCGCCACCGACGCCGACACGCTGGCGCTGCAGCACGCCAGCTTCACGACCTACCTCGACCAAGCCAAACCGGGCGTGCGCCTGAAGCCCGACGACATGGCCCGGCTGGCGCGCCGCTTCGCGCGCATCCGCCAGTTCGGCGACGCCGACAAGCTCTGCCGCATCCTGCTGAAGACCGCGCCCGACCACCCCGAGCTGGCCGACACGCTCTCGGTGTGCGCCAACGGGCTGCTGCACGCGGGCGAACGCGATCGCGCCCTGGGCCTGCTGCCGCACCTGCTGCGGCTGGCGCCCAACGACATGGTCACGCGCGCGTTGCAGCGCACGTAAAAAACCCGGCACGCGGCCGGGTTCGTTGATGAAGCGCCGCAGCGCTTACTTGTCGTTGTGCAGGTACGTTGCCTGCTTCGGCAGCAGCAGGCTGACCAGGAAGGCCACGCCCATCATCGCCGTCACGTACCAGTAGAAATACGACTCGTGGCCGATCGACTTCAGGCCCAGCGCCACGTACTCGGCGCTGCCGCCGAAGATGGCGTTGCCCACCGCGTACGACAGGCCCACGCCCAGCGCGCGCACTTCGGGCGGGAACATCTCGGCCTTCACGATGCCGCTGATCGAGGTGTAGAAACTCACCACCGCCAGCGCCAGCGTGATCAGCACGCCGGCCATCAGCGGGCTGCTCACGCTTTGCAGGTTGCTCAGCACGGGCACCGTCATCAGCGCGCCCAGGGCGCCGAACAGCAGCATGTTGCTGCGACGGCCGATGCGGTCCGACAGCGCGCCGAACAGCGGCTGCATGCACATGTACAGGAAGAGGCAGGCCGTCATCACGTTGCTGGCGGTCTTGATCGACATGCCGGCCGAGTTCACCAGGTACTTCTGCATGTAGGTGGTGAAGGTGTAGAAGATCAGCGAGCCGCCGGCCGTGTAGCCCAGCACCACGAGGAAGGCGCGCTTGTGGTGCTTGAACAGCTCGGCCACGCTGCCGGCGCCCTTGGCGGCGCGGGTCTTGGTGCTGGCGGTCTCGGTCAGCGTGCGGCGCAGCATCAGCGCCACGACGGCGGCCAAGGCGCCCAGCACGAAGGGAATGCGCCAGCCCCAGGCCTTGAGCTCGGCCTCGGTGAGCAGCTGCTGCAGCACCACCACGGCCACCACGGCCAGCAGCTGGCCGCCGATCAGCGTGACGTACTGGAACGACGAGAAGAAGCCGCGCTGGCCGCGCATCGCCACTTCGCTCATGTAGGTGGCGGTGGTGCCGTATTCGCCGCCGACCGACAAGCCCTGCAGCAGGCGCGCGGCCAGCAGCAGCGCGGGCGCCCAGGCGCCGATCTGCGCGTAGGTGGGCAGGCAGGCAATGACCAGCGAGCCGACGCACATCATGACGACCGAGGTCACCATCGACGTCTTGCGGCCCTTGCGGTCGGCCAGCCGGCCGAACAGCCAGCCGCCGATCGGGCGCATCAGGAAGCCGGCGGCGAACACGCCGGCGGTGTTCAGCAGCTGGACCGTCGGGTCCGACTTGGGGAAGAACGAGGGCGCGAAGTAGATCGCGCAGAAGGCGTAGACGTAGAAGTCGAACCACTCCACCAGGTTGCCGGACGAGGCGGCAAAGATGGCGAAGATGCGCTTGCGCTTTTCCTCGAAGGTGTAGGGGGTGGTGTCGCGGGTCGCGTCCGGGATGGAAGCGCCGGCGCTCGTGCTGCTGCTGGCAATGGCGGTCATGCGGGGGGTCCTTGTCTCTGGCTGCAGCCCCCGCGAAGCCCGCGGAAAGCCGTGCCGGGGAGTCTGGTCCGCCGGGGGCGCGCTGTCGTCCGTAGGGCCCCCGCCGCGGGACTGCGTACCGGTACGCAGGGGTAAACCCTAAGTTCTAGCCAGAGGTTGGGGCGCCTTCAGGGCAACGCTCCCGCCGACGGGGCACCTTGCTCCGCGAATGTCCCCCGCCCTTCGGGCTCCTCCTTGATTTCGCTGCGCAAGGCACCCCATCGGCGTGAGCGTGTTCAGTGCAGTCGTTGATCGGGCCAGCACAACGACAGCGCCCAGCGTGCCCAGGCCACCGGGTGCTTCCCGCAGCGAAATCAAGGAGGAGGCCGCAGGCCGGGGGACATTCGCGGAGGGAAGTACCCGGTGGCCTGGGCACGCGCCCTGAACGGCCCCTACAACCCGTGCTCGCGCAGGAAGCGATCCAGCTCCAGGCTGCTCGAAAAGCCCAGCTTCGCGAACATGTGCGCCCGGTGCGTTTCCACCGTGCGCAGCTCCAGCGGCGCGAGTTCCTGCGCGATGCGCTTGTTGGGCAGGCCTTCGGCCACGAGCCGGGCGACCTGCATCTCGCGCGGCGTGAGCTTGGCCCACAGCGCCTGCGCGGCCTGCCGGGCCTGGCGGCGCACGGCGATCTCTTCGGCTTTCTGCAACGCCTTCGCGATGCTGTCGAGCAGGCGCTCGTCGTTGCAGGGCTTTTCCAGCCAGCCGAAGGCGCCGTTCTGCACCGCCTCGACCGCCATCGGGATGTCGCCGTGCCCGGACAGGAAGATCACGACCAACGGGCTGTCCTGCGCGCGCAGCGCGTCGAACACCTGCAGCCCGCTCATGCCCTCCATGCGCAGGTCGAGGATGGCGCAGCCGGGGCGCTGCAGGTCGGCGCCGGCCAGGAAGGCTTCGCCCGAGGCAAAGGCCTGCACCGCATGGCCGCGCGACAGCAGCAGCAAGCCCAGGGAGCGGCGCACGGCCTCGTCGTCGTCGACGACGCACAGGTGGTTGGCAAGCAGGGGTGCGTTCACGGGGAAGCCTCCAGTTCGAGGGTGAAGACCGTGCCGCCGCCGGGCCGGTCGGCAAAGGACAGCCGGCCGCGGTGGGCCTCCACGATGGTCCGGCAGATGTTCAGGCCCAGCCCGAGGCCGCCGGCCTTGGTGGTGAAGAACGGCGCGAAGACCTGCTCGGCCAGCGCGGCGTCGATGCCCGGGCCGTGGTCGGCGATGCGGATGTGCACGCGGCCTTCATGCAACTCGGCCTCGACCTCGACCACGCGCCGATCGGGCGGGGTGCCCTGCTGCATCGCCTGCAGGCTGTTCGACAGCAGGTTCAGCAGCACCTGTTCGAGCAGCACGCGGTCGCCGCGCACCGGCGGCAGCGCGGGCGGAATGCGCACCTCGGCGCGCACCTGCCGCTGGCGCATCTCGCCCTGCAGCAGCGCCAGCGCATTGGTCACCAGTGCGGCCACGGCGCAGTCCTCGGTGCCGGCGGTGCGCTGGCGCACGAAACCGCGGATGCGCCGCACGATCTCGGCGCTGCGCTTGGCCTGCGCCACGGTCTCGTCGAGGCTGCTGGCCAGCAGCGGCTGGTTGCCCTGCGCGGCGAAGGCCTTGGCGGCGCTGGCGAAGTTGCTCAGCGCCATCAGCGGCTGGTTGAGTTCGTGCGCCAGCGTGGAGGCCATCTCGCCCAGGCTGGCCAGGCGCTGCGCATGCTGCAGCTGCTCGTCGTTCTGGCGCTGGCGCAGCTCGGCGCGCTTTTGCTCGGTGATGTCGACCACCGAGCTCATCCAGCCGCTGTGGCGGCCGTCGGCGTCGATGAGCCGCGCGGTGTAGACCATGGTGATGACCTCGTGCCCGTCGTGGTGCCGCAGGCGCGACTCGAAGCCCGAGCGCGCGGGCTGCCCGCTCATCATGGCCTCGTAGTGGAACCAGTGCTGCGTCACGTCGTCGGGGTGCCAGTAGGGGTACGGCGGCAGCCGCCCCAGCAGCTCGTCGGCGCCGTAGCCGGTCATCTCGCAGAAGGCCGGGTTGACGTAGATGATGCGGCCCTGCAGGTCGCGCGCGCGCATGCCGACCAGCAGCGAGTCTTCCATCGCTTTGCGGAAGGCATGGGCCTGGTCCAGCTCGTGGGTGCGCTCCCGCACGCGCAGCTCGAGGTCGCGCCGCGCGTCGCGCTGCTCGGCGAAGCGGCGCTCGCGCAGCCGCCAGTACAGCGCCCCCAGCAGCAGCACGCCGGCGCCCAGCAGGCCGAGCATCCAGGTGCGCTCGCGCGCGCGGGTGACTTCGGCGTGGTCGGCCATCACCGTCAGGGTCCAGCCCAGGTCGGGCAGCGGCTCGTCCACGGCGAGAAAACGGCGCGCCTTGCCGCCGACCGTGGTGCGCACCAGGTAGCCCGGCGCGCCTTCGATGTGCTCGACGCGCCACGGCAGCGGCGCGAAGCGGGTGCGCGCGCCGTACTGCTGGTCGTGCTCGATGCCGGCCAGGTCGGCGGGGCTCAGCGCCCGCGTGGCCTGGTACATCCAGCCCGGCACCGAGCTCAGGAACACGATGCCGCGCGCGTCGGTCAGCAGGATCGGGTCGCGCACGAAGGCCCAGGCGTCGTGCAGCTGGCGCAGGCTGACCTTGACGGTGACCACGCCCAGCACCTCGCCGCCGCCCTCGGCGCGCACCGGCGCCGACATGAACAGCCCCGGCTCGCCCGTGGTCTGGCCCACGCCGTAGAACAGGCCGCGCCGCCCGGCCCGCGCATCGAGAAAGTACGGCCGGTTGGCATACGACTCGCCCACGAAGCTCTGCGGCGTGGCCCAGTTGCTCGCGGCCAGCGTGAGGCCCTGCGGGTCGGTGAGGTACAGCGCGTCGGAGCCCGCGAGGCGGTTCACTTCCTCGATGTGGTGGTTGGCGCGCTGCCGCGCGGCGGGGTCCTGCGGGTGGGCCAGCACGGCCAGCACGTCGGGGTGCATGCCGGCGGTGAACGGCAGGTAGCCGTACTTGCCGGCGGCGTCGCGCAGGCCGAGCACGTGCACTTCCATGGCGCGGCGGATCGAGTCGGCCTGGAAGTTCGCCTCGCGCCGCGCGGCCCACTGGCCGGCCACGGCGATCAGCAGCAGCGCCAGCGCGACGGCAGCCGCCCAGGCCACCAGCGCGCGGCGGCGGGAGCGCGTCGGCGATGGAGATGAAGGAGCAGGAAGGGACGGTTCGGGCGTGAGGGGCGGCATGGGAGGCGGGTCCGCAGGTCCGGCCGGCGCGGCGTGCGGAATTTTGCCCTGATCCGCGGGCCGGCCCTCCCTCAGGCCGCCGGCCGCAGCAGCCAGCGCACTTCCTGCGTCTGCTCGCTCTCGGGGTAGCGGGCCTCGAGCGTGGTCAGGATCGGCTGCGCCATGTCCGTGCGGCCCAGCCCCTGCACCAGCACGCGGGCCGCGAGTTCGTAGGCCTGCGGGATCGCCGCGTGGCCGCGGAAGCGCTTGTCGAAGCCCGACAGCAGCGCGAGCGTGCCGTGGGCGTCGCCGCTACGCCACTCGGCGCGCGCCATGGCGATGACCATGGCCGGGTCGTCGAGCACGAAGCTCTTGTCGATGGCGCGGCAGGCCTTGAAGACCTTCAGCGCATCCGACGCGAGGTCGCGCCGCATCAAAAGCGGAATGAAGCGGCGCGCGTGGTCGAACAGCGTGTCTTTCTTCTCGGGCATGAGCGCCAGCACGCGGTGGTAGCGGCGCTGCGCGGCCAGGTCGTCGGCGTCGGCGGTGCGCTGCGCCTCGTAGGCGATGCCCAGCGCGGCGGCCAGGTCGCCGTCGGTGATGCACTGCGCCACCTCGGCGTCGGTGCGCTGCGCGGCGATCTGCGCAGGCGTGCGGCGGTCGACCGGCGCGCCGATATCGGCGCCCGCACCGGGCACGAGGTCGATGCCGAAGGCGTCGTGGTGCTGGTACATCACGTAGCCCAGCAGGCTCGCCATCACCCAGCCGAAGTAGATGAACGCGAAGTTGACGATCGGCAGCACGATGCGCCCGTCGAACACCGGCAGCACCATCGAGATCGCCACCTGCGCGCCCGTGCTCAGCAAAAACAGGAAGAAGCACAGCAGCGCATAAGGCCAGCCGATGGTGCGCATCGCGTCCATCACGTAGCCCGGGTTCATGGCCTGGAAGAAGCTGCCCGACTGCACCAGCACGATCACCGCCGCCGGGAAGGTGAAGGACATGATGAACAGCCCCACCGTGCCCAGCACCGGCTCGTACCAGGCGAGCCAGCCGATGAGCATCGTCTGCACCAGCGAGATGGCGAAGAGCTTCCACGGCAGGTAGGTCCACTCGTCGCTCGATTCGCGCCCGAAGTCGGCCGAGTCGCGGATGCCGCGCGCGCCCAGCGCAATGACCTTGAAGCCGTAGCGGCTGGCCGCCAGGATGATGCCGACCTCGATGACGATGAAGGCCAGCGCATCGGGCAGGAAGAACACGGCCTCGAACAGCAGGCTGCAGAACGACAGCACCAGGCCGTAGGCCAGCGGCCGCAGCTGGAGCGGAAAGGCGAAGAAGCTGTTGAGGCGATGCCAGAACGGCGGGGGCGGCGGCAGGGAGTCGCGGTCGATCATGGCGGGGCCTGGGGTGCTGATGCGGCTACTTGCGGAAGAAGTCGCTCTGGCTCATCGCGCCCGCGCCGCCCAGGCGCACGACCGTGGCGTCGCTGGAATGCACGAGGCGCATCTGGCCGAGCTCACGCTCCAGGCGCTGGCTGAAACTGGTCTTGTACTGGAGCGCGGCCTCGCCCATCTTGAGCACGCTGGTGCCCGTGACGACGGCGCTCTTGCGGTCGGTGGCCACCTCGACGGCGTCGATGTGGTATTCGTACTCGATAGTGAGGATGCCGCCCATGCGGTCGCCCACGGTGCGGAACAGCTCGAAGGTCTTCTCGACCGCCTCGCAGGCTTCCTCGCGGTTGTGGCTGCTCTCGACGGTGCGGCCCATCATCGTGACCTTGCTCTCGATCACGGCCTTGCGGCTGAGCTGCTTGCACAGCGCTTGCGCATCGCGCGAATAGATGGCGTGCGCTTCCTTGCGGTAGTAGTCGCGCGCCATCGCCTCGTCGAGCTTGCGGCCGCCGATAAAGAAATACCACGCGCCCACGCAGAGCGCGATCACGATCGCAATTTGCTTCATTCCCGCCCCCGCGCGCACGCGGTCCCGCTCCGTTTTGCGGCGCAGTATACGTTGCCGAATGTTTCCAAACGGCGGCGGGATGAGGGCTCTTAACGCGTCAGCTGGCGCGATAGAAGATGTAGTCGGCCTGGTACTTCACGACCTGTTTCTGGCCCATGTTCGTGGCGCCACAGGCGGCGGCGGGCGCCACGCCGCCCTGCGTGGCGACGCGCTGGATGTAGCTCACGCCCTGCATCGCGCCCATGCCGGTGGCGGGGTTGGCCTTCACCAATTGGTGGGGAATGTTGCCGGTGCCGTTCGGCGCCACCGCCACCTGCGTGGCCGTCACCTTCGAACCGTCCGCGTTCTCCCAGGTGGCGGGCGGGCCGTAGTACTTGCCGACCTGCTTGCCGGCGCGGTCCATCAGTTTGGCGTCGGGGCCGACGAAGACCCATTCGTGCTCGCCCGGCGTGTTGGCCTTGGCGCGGCATTCGTAGGTGATGTCGCCCGCGCCCACGGTTTCCATGGCCACGCGGTGGCCGGCGGGCACCTTCACGGCGTCGGGCAGGCTGGCCTGCGAGAACATCGGCAGGGGCTTGGCGCCCATGCCGGAACAGGCGGCCAGGCCAAGCGCCGCTGCGGTGGTGGAAGCCAGGACGGTCAGGGTGCGGATGTGCATGGTCGTTTCCTCGGTGTCGGATCGGTGGTGAAAAAGAAAGAGCCGCCGTCTGGAGTTCTGCATCTCGACGCCCCCTGCCCCGTGTACGCAGCCCGGCGGCCGGTGGATTCAGGTGGGCCGCGCTGAATCCGCCGCCCCGGCCGGGCCGTACCTCGGACATGCGCACCGATGCCCCACAATCCGCCGATGACCGCACCCAGCCCCGACGCCGAACTGATGGCGCTGATCGACCGGATCGGCCATCGCGACGAAGCCGCCCTGCGGCAGCTGTACGACCGCACCGCGCCCCGCCTCATGGGCCTGGCGATGCGCGTGGTGCGCCAGCGCGAGTGGGCCGAAGACGTGCTGCAGGAGTCCTTCCTCACCATCTGGCGCGTGGCCGGCGACTACCGTGCCTCGCTGAGTCCGCCGCTGGCCTGGCTGGGGCTCATCGTGCGCAGCCGCTCGCTCGACCTGCTGCGCCGCCGCACCGCCGACCGCGCCCAGCTCACGCAGGAGTTCGACGAGCTGATGGCAGACACCTTCGAATCCGACACGCCCAACCCGGCCGACATGGCCGATGCGAGCGAGCAGGCCTGGGCGCTGCACCAGTGCCTGAGCCAGCTCGAGGGCCGCCAGCGCGAGGTGGTCAGCCTGGCCTACCTGCGCGAGATGAGCCACGGCGAACTGGCCGAACAGCTCAAGCTGCCGCTGGGTACCGTGAAGACCTGGATCCGGCGCGGGCTCGAGAAGCTGCGCACCTGCATGGGCCGCTTCGCCTGACCACGAGACCCGCCCCATGAACCTCCTTGCCCACCCCGAACTGCTCGAACTGCTGGCCGCCAGCCATGCGCTGGGCACGCTGCGCGGCGGCGCCCGCCGCCGCTTCGAAACCCTGGCGCGCGAGCAGGCGCCCGTGCGCGCCGCCGCGCTGGTCTGGCAGGGCCGGCTGGCCGGCATGACCGAGCTGCAGCAGCCCGTCGCGCCCGACCCGGCCGTCTGGACCCGCATCCGCAACCTGATCGACGCCGAGCAGGCGCAGCAGGCCCTCGAGCGGCAGCGCGACAACGCCGCGCCCATTGCGTCTGCATCGACCGGCGGCTGGCTGCGCAGCCTCGCGCTGTGGCGCGGCGCCGCCGCGGCCGGCGCGCTCGTGGCCGTGCTGGCCGTGGGCGTGGGCCTGAACCTGCGCGAGCAGCTGATCAATGCGCCCGCCGTGCAGTACGTGGCCGTGCTGTCCGACGACAAGGCCGCCGCCTCCATGCTCGTGACCTTCGACCCGAAGAAGAAGCAGCTCGTGCTGCAGCGCGTGGGCAGCTTCCGCGAAGGCGCCGACAAGTCGCTGCAGCTGTGGGCCCTGCCGCCCGGCGGCGCGCCGCGCTCGCTCGGCGTGCTGGACAATGCACCGGCGCTGCGGCTGGCCGCCTCGGAATCCGATGTGCGCGTGCCGGCGCTGGCGATCAGCCTGGAGCCCAAGGGCGGCGTGCCGAGCGCGGGCGGCCCGACCGGGCCGGTGCTGTTCCATGGGCCGCTGATCGAAAAAACGCTCTGACCCTGTCCTGAATTTCTCCGCTTCCGTTCTCTTTCCGATGCCTTCGATGAAATCCGCGCTGGCGGCCACCGCCGCCCTGCTGCTGGCAACCGCCGCCTTCACCGCCCAGGCCCAGACCGCGGCCGCCGCCTTCCCCTACGAAGCCGACGGCGCCACGGCCGCCGACACCACCTCCGCCTACCTCGCCGCCAAGGCCCGCTGGCACAACGAACTGGCCGCCTTCGCGCGCGCCGACCAGGAGCGCTTTCCGGCCCCTGGCGGCGTGGTGTTCGTGGGCAGCTCCACGGTGCGCATGTGGACGCGCCTGTCGCAGGACTTTTCCCGCGTGCCGGGCGGCATCGTCAACCGCGGCTTCGGCGGCTCGACGCTGGCCGACTGCGCCCTGTTCGCGCGCGACCTGGTGGTGCGCTACAAGCCCCGGCAGGTGGTGCTCTATGCGGGCGACAACGACCTGGCCGAGGGCCGCACGCCGCTGCAGGTGCTCGACAGCTTCGCGCGCTTTGCCAACACGGTGCGCGCCGAGCTGCCCGACGCGCGCATCAGCTTCATCTCGGTCAAGCCCAGCCCGTCGCGCGAGCAGCTGATGCCACAGATCCGCGAGACCAACCACGTGATCTCGGCCTACCTGAACCTGCTGCCCAACAGCGAGTACATCGACATCCACACGCCGATGCTCGGCGCGGACGGGCGCCCGCGCCCCGAGCTGTTCCGCGGCGACCGGCTGCACCTGACGGACGAGGGCTACCGGCTGTGGCAGTCGGTGGTGGCGCCGCACCTTCCGATGCCGCCTGCGGTGCCGACCTCGCCTTCCAACGCGCCCTGATCAGGGCGGCGGCAGCAGGTCCTGGTATTCGGGGAGCGTGAGCAGCTCCAGGTCGGGGAACTTGCGCACCGCCTCCTTGATGTTCTTCAGCGTCCGCGCCATGCGGGCGCGCACCGTCTTGCGCACCCAGGCCTGGTCGTCGGGCGACAGGCTGGCCAGGTAGTAGGCGCCCGGCACGCAGCCGTGCAGGAAGTTCTCGGCCTTGGCCTTGGCTTCGTTGAGCCGCTTCGCATGGACCTGGGCGATCACCTGCGTCAGGTCCGTGCCCGGTGAGGCCTTGCGCGCCGTGTTCAATTCGCTCATCGCGGGACCGTCGCTGTCGAAGGAGGCCGGATGGCAGTGGACCCACGACAGGAACATCCGGTCGGCCGCCGATTGGCGGTCTGTCCCGTCGAAGTCGATGCTTCCGCCCAGATGTTTCGCCGCAGCGGCGTGGCCGTGCTCAGCGGCCAGCCAGCGCCATTGCAGGCTCTCGCTTCGGCCAGCACCGCGCCTGAGAAAGACCGCGAGAGATTCATAGGCCGGCGTATAGCCTTCCGCTGCCGCCGAGCGAAGGTCTTCCATCGCGCGCGCACGGGTCGCGGCATCGACCTCCACGCCCATCATGAGCGCCGAGCCGCGGAACACGCGTCCGAACGGGGTGCCGCTGTCGGCCAGCGTGATTTCGCAGGCCGATGGGTTGGCGGCGCCGTAGCAATCCAGCCGCCGTTGCACGTCCTGTTGCGCTGCTTGCGGCAAGGCCGAATGCGCCGCCGCACCCCACGCCAGCACGCAGGCCGCCAGTGCACGTTGCCAGACAACGGAATCGATCATCGCCCTCCCCCTCTTCTCAAAAAAACGAGCGGTGCTCCCTGCAGACACCTACGCCGGCGCCGGCTCCGAAGGCACATCGTCCGCCGGCGGCGGCACGTCGGCGCCGCGCGTGAAGCGTGCCACGAAGTACATCCCCGCGAACACCGCCGCCAGCAGCAGGCCGTCGCCCCACCAGGGCCGCGCCATCTGGTTGTCGCCGTAGAAGGCCAGCACCAGCAGCACCGCCACGAGGTGCGCGCAGAACACCGGCAGCGAGGCCGAGCCCATGGCTTCGAGCCAGTGCAGGCGCGGGATCTTGCGCATGAGCCAGGGCCCGAAGCGCACCGCCAGGATGCCCAGCGCCACCAGGTTCACGATCCGCAGCGGGCCGAGCTGCCACTTGTCGAACAGCAGGTTCATTTCCACATCGCCGCCGAACGGCGCCTGGCCGTTGATGCCGGTGTGGCGCCAGTAAAAACCGTACAGCGCGATGCCCGCCGCCAGCACCAGCAGCCAGGCCGGAAAGCGCAGCGGCCGGGCCTCGGGCGCGTTGCGGCTGGCACCCAGGCACAGGCCCGCGAACCACAGGAACTGCCAGGCGTAGGTGTTGAAGGCGCCCATCTCGTGGAACGGCACCGGCACGCCGAGGTAGCGCACCGCCAGCCCGTAGACCCATTCGCTGAGCCCGAACTGCGCCATCGCCCAGACCGTGGCGCTGGCCACCATCACGAGCGTCCAGCCGTGGCGCATGGCGAAGGCCAGCACCCACGGGCTCATGAGCATGAAGAAGATGTACATCGGCAGGATGTCCAGCAGCGGCGGCTCGTAGATCAGCAGCAGCCCGAACAGGAAGCCGTCGCGCGGCTCGGCCAGGTAGTACGACACGAGGTTCTTGACCGCCGGCTGGTCGATGTGCACGCCGAGCGCGGCGATCACGGTGAACAGGAACAGCAGGATCGCCGCCTGGCACAGGTAGACCTTGAGCACACGCCGCCAGAAGGCCTGGCGCATCGAGTCGACCCCGCGCACGTGGCCGATGCGGCTGTAGACCAGCCCCGCCACGAAGGCCGACAGCAGCACGAAGCCCTCGGCGGCCGACACGAAGCCGAAAGGCTGACCCAGTGGATCGGTCAGCCGCGTGGGCAGGTGGGTGACGGTCATCAGCACGAGCATCAGCCCGCGCAAGGCGTCTATTTCCCAGTAGCGTTTCATTCGGTCGGCGGCGAGGTCTTGGTGGCGGTCTGCGCAGCGCACGCACGACGTCAGCGATTGTAAGAAGACCGGCGTACGTCGACCGAACGCGCGCTTCAAACACGGACGGCCTATGACCCTTGGCACTCCCGAAGCGCCATGCAAATCGGCTACGCTGCGCGCTGCCTCAAGGTGGAGAACTCCGTGAACCGTTTCATTCCGACATTGCTACTGGCCGCCGGCGCGCTCGCGGCGGGCCCGGGCTTTGCACTTCAGATCACCAGCCTGACCCCGCAGGGCGAAGTGGCGCGCGTGCGCCAGGTCGTCGCCAAATTCGATCAGGCGGCGGTCAACTTCGGCGACCCCAAGGCGCCCGCGCCGCTCACCGTGAGCTGCTCGGACGCGCAGGCCGGCAAGGGCACCGGCCGCTGGACCGACGCCAAGGCCTGGGTCTACGACTTCGAGAACGACCTGCCGCCCGGCGTGCGCTGCTCGGTCACCCGCGTTCCCACCTTCAAGCCGGCCGGCGGCGGCGAGCTGACCGGCCCCGAACGCTATCAATTCAATAGCGGCGGCCCGTTCGTGCGCAACTACATGCCGGGCACCTACGCCCGCATCGACGAGCAGCAGATGTTCGTGCTCGAGCTCAACGGCGCGGCCACCATCGACAGCGTGCGCCAGAACGTCTGGTGCGCGGCCGACGGTGTCGGCGAACGCATTCCGGCCAAGCTGCTCGAGGGCGAGGCGCGCACCGAACTGCTCAAGGCCTTCCATCGTGAGAAGGAAGCCGCGAAAGACCCGCTGCGCTTCATCACGATGCAGTGCAACCGCACGCTCACGCCCGGCGCCAAGGTGCAGGTCGTCTACGGCAAGGGCGTGGCCACGCCGTCGGGCGTCGCCAACAACGTGGAACGCCGTTTCGACTACCAGGTGCGCGAACCCTTCGCCGTGTCCTTCACCTGCGAGCGCGAGAACGCGCAGGCCGCCTGCCTGCCGCTGCGCCCGATGCAGCTGCAGTTCAACGCGCCGGTGACGCGCAAGGTGGCCTCGCAGATCGTGCTCAAGGGCGACGGCAAGACGATCAAGGCCACGCTCGAAAGCGGCGGCGGCTCGCAGAACGACGACGACGTGGTCAACAGCGCGAGCTTCGGCCCGCCGCTGGCCGAGAGCACGCAGTTCAGCATCGAGTTGCCTTCCGGCTTCCAGGACGCCTCGGGTCGCCCGCTGGGCACGCCCGGCAGCTTTCCGCTGAAGGTGGCGACCGGCGCGATGCCGCCGCTGGCCAAGTTCGCGGCCTCGCCCTTCGGCGTGATCGAGCGCCTGGCCGAGCCCGGCACCCCGGCCATGATGCCGGTCACGGTGCGCCGCGTGGAGCCTCAGCTGATGGTGCAGGCGCTCACGCCCGGCAAGGTGAGCGACCTCAACCCCAAGACCGACGCCGAGATCATCGCGTGGTACCGCAAGGTGCGCCGCTACGACAACTACACAGTCAGCCGCGACACCGCGCGCCGCGACGTGAAGGGCGCCCTGCCCCCGGTGATCGACAAGAACGAACGCTCGCACGTGCAGACGCGCATGGTGTCGCTGCTCGGCGGCCAGCCGGGCGTGAAGGCCCTGGACATGCCCAAGGCCGAGAGCGGCGACCCGCGCCCCTTCGAAGTGGTCGGCATCCCGCTCACGCCGGGCTTCCACGTGCTGGAGATCGCCTCGCAGAAACTCGGCGAAGCCCTGCTCGACGAACGCTACAACGCCGGGCGCACGATGTACGTGCGCACCACCGCGCTGGCCACCAACCTGGCGGTGCACTTCAAGCTGGGCCGCGAGAACTCCATGGCCTGGGTCACCACGCTCGACAAGGGCAAGGTGGTGGCGGGCGCCGAAGTGCGCGTGTCCAGCTGCGACGGCAAGGCCGTGGCCACCGGCACCACCGACGCCAGCGGCATCGTGATGCTCAACGGCGTGTCGCCCGATGCACCGAGCTGCAACGGCCCGAACGAGTACGAGACCAGTGCCTGGTTCGTGAGCGCGCGCGCCAAGGACGACAAGGGCGTGGAAGACCTGGCCTTCACCTGGAGCGACTGGCAGCGCGGCATCGAGCCCTGGCGCTTCAACGTGCCCACCAGCCTGGACGTGCGCCCCGACGGCATCGCCCACACCATCTTCGACCGCACGCTGCTGCGCGCCGGCGAGACGGTGTCGATGAAGAGCCTGCTGCGCACCCAGACCAGCAAGGGCTTCGGCCTGCCGGCAGACCGGCCCGACACGCTGGTCGTCACCCACATGGGCAGCGGCCAGCGCTTCACCCAGCCGCTGGCCTGGCGCAAGACCGCCACCGGCGGCCTGAGCGCAGAGAACAGCTTTGCCATTCCGCCGGCCGCCAAGCTCGGCGTGTACCAGGTCGAGCTGCGCAGCGGCGACGGCACCAGCGACGAAGGCAACAACCGCACCTACTCGACCGGCATCTTCCGCGTCGAGGAGTTCCGCCTGCCCGTGCTCGAAGGCCGCATCGCGCCCACCGAGAAGAAGCCGCTGGTGGCCGCCACGAGCGTGCCCACCGACGTGCAGATCAACTACGTGGCCGGCGGCGGCGCCGCCAACCTGCCGGTGCGCGTGTCGGCCATGGTGCGCGGCAAGGGCCTGAGCTTTTCCGACTACGACGCCTTCAGCTTCAACCCGCCGCGCGCTTCCGGCGACGGCAGCGAAGCCGCCACCGCGGCCGACACCAGCGCCGGCGAGGAAGACCTCAACAGCGTGAACGACACCCGCGTGATCGCCGACAAGCTGCCGCTCACGCTGAACAAGGACGGCGCCGGCAAGGTCACGATCGACAAGGTGCCCAAGGTGAAGGCGGCGCGCGAGCTGCTGCTCGAAGCCACCTACGCCGACCCGAACGGCGAGGTGCAGACCATTCGCAGCACGCAGACGCTGTGGCCCGCGTCGGTCATCGCCGGCATCAAGACCGAGGGCTGGGTCTCGACCAGCCAGAAGCTCAAGTTCCAGGCGCTTGCGCTCGACCTCACGGGCAAGCCCCAGGCCGGCGTGACGCTCAATGTGCGCGCCGTGGCGCGCATCACCACCACCAGCCGCAAGCGCATGGTGGGCGGCTTCTACACCTACGACAACAAGACCGAAACGAAGGACATCGGCACCGTCTGCTCCGGCAAGAGCGATTCGCGCGGCCTGCTGCTCTGCGAGTCGGAGCTGAAGGAAGCCGGCGAGGTCGAGCTGGTGGCCAGTGCCACCGACAGCGACGGCCGCAGCGCCAGCGCCGTGAGCTCGGTCTACGTGACCAAGCAGGGCGAACTGTGGTTCGGCGGCGAGGACAACGACCGCATCGACGTGCTGCCCGAGAAGAAGAGCTACCAGCCCGGCGAGGTCGCCAAGTTCCAGGTGCGCAGCCCGTTCCGCTTTGCCACCGCGCTCGTGGCCGTGGAGCGCGAAGGCATCATCGAGACGCACGTGGTGCAGCTTGACGGCAAGGACCCGACGGTCAGCCTGCAGGTCAAGCCCGAGTGGGGCCCGAACGCCTACGTGAGCGTGCTCGCGCTGCGCGGGCGCCTGCGCGAAGTGCCGTGGTACAGCTTCTTCACCTGGGGCTTCAAGGCGCCGCGCGAGTGGTGGACCGCCTTCTGGTACGAGGGCAAGGAATACGTCGCGCCCACCGCGATGGTCGACCTGAGCAAGCCCGCCTACCGCCTGGGCATGGCCGAGATCCGCGTCGGCACGCGCGCGCACCAGATCGACGTGACCGTCACCAGCGACAAGCCCAGCTACCCGATCCGCAGCAAGGCGCAGGTCACCATCACCGCCAAGCTGCCCGACGGCAAGCCGGCCGCCGGCGCCGAAGTGGCGCTGGCCGCGGTCGACCAGGCCCTGCTGGAGCTCATGCCCAACGACAGCTGGAACCTGCTCAACGCGATGCTGCAGCGGCGCAGCTGGGGCGTGAGCACCTCCACCGCGCAGATGGAAATCGTCGGCCGGCGCCACTACGGGCGCAAGGCCGTGCCCGCGGGCGGCGGCGGCGGCAAGGGCCAGACGCGCGAACTGCTCGACACCCTGCTCGTGTGGAACCCGAAGATCGTGCTCGACGCCAACGGCCAGGCCGTGGTGACGGTGCCGCTCAACGACGCACTCACCACCTTCAAGATCGTGGCCGTGGCCGATGCGGGCACCAGCCTGTTCGGCACCGGCCAGGCCAGCATCCAGGCCACGCAAGATTTGCAGATCATCAGCGGCCTGCCGCCGCTGGTGCGCGAGGACGACCAGTTCCGCGCGCAGATCACCTTGCGCAACACCACGCAGAAACCGATGAAGGTGGAAGCCACGCCGCGCGCCACGCTGCTCACGCTCGAAACGCAGACCGTGGACATTCCGGCGGGCGAATCGCGTGAAGTGGCCTGGAACGTGACCGCGCCCGCGCAGCTCGCGCAGACGCGCGCCGAAGCGATCCTGTGGGAGATCGAGGCGAAAGACACGGTCGGTGGCGCGCGCGACGCACTCAAGGTGCGCCAGCGCATCGTGCCCGCCGTGCCGCTCACGGTGCAGCAGGCCACGCTGGTGCAGGTCGACGGGCCGTTCACGCTCGACGTGGCGCCGCCCGCCGACGCCCTGCCCGGCCGCGGCGGCCTGAAGATGTCGCTGCAGCCCAAGCTGGCCGAAGGCCTGCCGGGCGTGCGCGACTGGTTCGCCAACTACCCCTTCAGCTGCCTCGAGCAGAAGACCAGCAAGGCGGTCGGCCTGCGCGACGCGAAGATGTGGCAGGGCGTGCTGGCCACGCTGCCGACCTACCTGGACAGCGACGGCCTGGCCAGCTACTTCCCGCCGCGCGACGGCGAAGCCAACCGCGGCAGCGACATCCTCACGTCGTACCTGCTCGCGGCCACGCACGAAGCAGCCCAGCTCAACCCGGCCTTCGCGCTCGCCGACGACGCGCGCGCACCGATGGAATCGGGCCTGATCGCGTTCGTCGAAGGCCGCGTCACGCGCGAGTTCTGGAGCCCGCGCAAGGACCTGGACGTGCGCAAGCTCGCCGCGCTCGAAGCGCTCTCGCGCTACGGCAAGGCCAAGGGCAGCATGCTCGGCAGCATCACCATCGCGCCGAACCAGTGGCCCACCAGCGCGGTGATCGACTGGGTCAGCATCCTCAAGCGCGTGAACGACGTGCCGCAGCGCCAGCAGCGCCTGGACGAAGCCAACAACGTGCTGAAGGCGCGCCTGTCCTACCAGGGCACCAAGCTCATCTTCAGCACCGAGCAGGACGACTACTGGTGGTGGCTCATGACCAACGGCGACGTCAACACCGCGCGCCTGCTGCTCACGGTGATGGACGACCCGGCCTGGAAGGACGACATCGGCAAGCTCGCCAACGGCTTCATCGGCCGCCAGCAGAACGGCGCCTGGCACACCACCACCGCCAACCTGTGGGGCGGGCTGGCGCTGGAGAAGTTCAGCAAGGTGTTCGAGAGCACGCCGGTGGCCGGCGTCACCGCCGCCACGCTGGGCGCGGTGAAGGCGCAGGTCGACTGGAGCAAGGTGGAGCGCGTGAAGGCCAGCGACGCGACCGGCGCCCCGAACCAGACCACCATGTTCGGCGCGCCCGCTTCGCCGGGCAACCTGCGCAACAACACGATGTTCCTGCCCTGGTCCGCATCGCCCACGGGTGCGCCCGTGCGCGACACGCTCCTGGTCACGCAGCAGGGCACCGGCAAGCCGTGGCTCACGCTGCAGTCGCTGGCCGCCGTGCAGCTGAAGGCGCCGTTCGCGGCGGGCTACGCGCTGAAGAAGACCGTCACGCCGGTCGAGCAGGCCGTGGCCGGCAAGTACACGCGCGGCGACGTGCTGCGCGTGAGCATCGAGGTCAACGCCAGCACCGACATGACCTGGGTCGTGATCACCGACCCGGTCCCGGGCGGCGCCACCATCCTGGGCAGCGGCCTGGGCCGCGACTCGCAGATCGCCACGCAGGGCGAGAAGAAGAGCGGCGCCGGCTGGCCGGCGTTCGAAGAGCGCAGTTTCGAGGCCTTCCGCAGCTACTACGAGTACCTGCCCAAGGGCGTCGTGAAGATGGAATACACCGTGCGCCTGAACAACGTCGGCGACTTCGCGCTGCCGCCCAGCCGCGTGGAAGCGATGTACGCGCCCGAGATGTTCGGCGAGACGCCGAATGCGCGGGTGAAGGTGGAGGCGGCGAAGTGAGGCTCAAGAAGCAAGAAATCCAGAGGGGTCCTCAGGTCGTCCGCCAGTTCGTGTCCCTGAGGAATCAATCCTCTGTTGAAAGGTTCTGAGAATGAAAGTCCCCGTCAAATCGCTACTCGCGCTGGCTGTTCTTTTCTCCGGCACTGCGATGGCGTTTCAATGGCCGGCGAACAAGAAGAGCGCCGTCAGCATCACGGCCGATGATGGATGGCCCAGTCAACTCACGCAGGCCGCCATCCTGGATGCCAGAGGACTCAAGGGGACCTTCTATCTGACCGCGATGGGCTTGTCCTCGGTCCCGGCCAATGCGGGGCAATGGGCACAGGTCTACCAGCGCGGGCACGAGGTGGGAAACCACTCGTATACCCACTGGAGCGACCAGATCCTGGCAACGAAGACGTGGCAGGAAGTCGCTGGTGAAGTCGGCAACATGGAATGGTGGCTCTTGAGCAACATCTACGGCATGACGCCCGCCGATCACACCTACGCGTACCCGCAAGGCAACTATGTGGTCGGGTCACAGGCGAGCGGTCAAAGCACACAGGTCGGTGCCTGCGAATATGCAGGCCTGCTGGCCTCGTCGGTTACAGGCGCGCGCGGGTTGGGTTCCGGAGAAAACCAGCCGAGCGCGGTGGTTCGGCGCCGCTTCAACATCAGCGGACTTTCGATCGCAGGAAGCGACGCGATCGCAGTCAGCACCGCCAAGCAGGCGATCGACAACGGCATTGCCAAGGGCACCTGGACAGTCCTCGTCTTCCATTCGCTGGGCGACACCGGTGACGGCTACTCGATCAGCCAGTCGGCCTACACGCAGATCGCCGACTACCTGGTTTCGCGCCAAGCCGATCTTTATGTGGCACCCGTCGTCACGGTGAAGAACTACGTCGCAGCCAACACGCCAGCCGTAGACTGGTCCTGCGTACTCCAGTAAGCATTCCGACGCCCCATCAGGGCGAAGGCCAAGTGAAACAGATCACCGGCGGGCACTGAAACCCGCCGGTCATCCCGCCTTCATCTGCGTTCATCACCATCGCGCGAACCCACAACCTGGAGAACCCCATGGGCCTGGCCATTTGCGTCGGCATCCTCGCCGACCTGATCGAGAACGATCCCGAGAGCGTCGAACACTTCGAGGCAGATTTCGCCGCCGCGAACCGCAAGCTCGCCGAAGCCGGCCTGCCGCCGCACGTGGAGCCTCGCACGCTGCCGCCGCTCGAATCCCGCGCGCCGCTCGACGGCCTGCCCTATTCGTTCATCCACTACCTGCGCCGCGCCTACGCGCACCGCGTGACGACGCCCGACTGGATCGCCACGCCCCTGCCGGAGGACGCCGACCCCACGGAAGACGAGACGCTCGAAGACGTGGCCGGCATGTTCGAAAGCCACTTGCTGTGCCACTCCGACGCGGAAGGTTTCTACCTGCCGGTCGACTTCGACGAAGTGATCTTTGCCGGGGAAGACGAGACCGACCTGCCCGGCGGCATGCTCGGCTCGTCGTACCGCCTGCTCGAAGAACTGGTGCTGGTGGCGCCCGCCCTCGGCATCACGCTTTCGGACGGCGAGCTGTCGGACGAGGAAGCCGCGCGGCTCAGCGACAGCATGGGCGAGGACGAAGGCCTCTACCGGGAGATCGAATCGTGGCTGCTGCTGTACGAATCGGCGCGGCTGAGCATCGCGCACAAGACGGCGATCGTTTTCACCTGAGGGCGATGCGGCTGATCGATCGGCTGTAAGGTCCGCAGACCATGTTCGAGACCACCATCCACTGGGTCCGCGACATACCGCCGCATCGGCTGGGCCTGATGGCACGCCCGCGCGGCGGCGACCAGCTGCGCGCCGAGGTGGCGTCCTGGCAGCGTGCCTCGCTGGACATGGTGGTCTCCCTGCTCGAGGCGCAGGAAATCAGGGCACTTGAACTCCGGGAAGAGCCTGCGCTGTGCGCCGAACATGGCATCGTGTTCCGGCATTTCCCGATTCCGGACCGGGGCCTGCCGGCATCGCAGCAGGACGCGGCGGCCTTCATTGCCGAACTGGGCGCCGAACTGGCGAGCGGAAAGGCCATCGCCATCCACTGCCGCGCCGGCATCGGCCGCACGGGCCTCATCGCGGGCAGCCTGCTGCACGGGCTCGGTGTTCCGCGCCAGAACATCTTCCACCTGCTGAGCCGCTCCCGGGGCGTCGACATGCCCGATACACCGGAACAGGCGGAATGGGTCGCGCAGTACATCCTCGGCACCCACCGCCCAGCGCCCCCATGAAGAAGTCGATCCGCATCGGTCGCGCGCCAGTCGATCCACAGGCGCCGCCGGGAAGCGGGCACGACGGATCGCTCTCATGCCCCAAGCCCTGGGACGCACTCGAAGCCACCGCCACGCCCGGCGTCCGGTATTGCAGCGATTGCGGCAAGAACGTGTTCCAGGTGAACACCACCGAAGAGGTGCGCGAGGCCGCCCTGCTGGCGCGCTGCGTCGCGGTCGCGGACGACAGCGCCAGCACACACGACAGCGCAACGCAAACGCCTCCCATGACCCGCCAACTCGCCACCGTCACCCTCCTCGTCCACGACTACGACGAAGCCATCCGCTTCTTCACTGAGGCGCTGCGCTTCGAGTTGGTCGAAGACACGCCGCGCGGTCCGGGCAAGCGCTGGGTGGTGGTTGCGCCAGCACGCAACACCGGCAATGCCGGCACCGCGCTGCTGCTGGCCAAGGCCGTGACCGACGAGCAGAGCGCCAGCGTCGGCAAGCAGGCCGGCGGACGCGTGTTCCTGTTCCTGCACACCACGGACTTCGCGTCCGATCACGAACACATGACATCCCACGGCGTGCGCTTTCTCGAAGCGCCACGCCACGAGCCGCACGGTACGGTTGCCGTCTTCCTCGATCTTTGCGGCAACAAGTGGGACCTGCTTCAGCCCACCGACACCTCCACCGCTTCAGGCCGCCTTGTTCCGTGACGCACGCGTTGCGGGCTTGCGCTTGCCGCTCGCGGGGCTCGTGCCAAGCCCGCATCGAGCGGCGCGTGCCCCATCAGCGGCCTGAAGAACAACGGCCCGTAAGTCTGATCGAGCACGATCTCGAGGTCGGCATCCGGCCGGATCTCGCCCGCCTCGGCCGCTTGCTGCAACAGCACCCGCCCTTCGTCGCGGCGCGACAGGATGAAGTGGTTGCGAAGGGCCTTCGACAGCTCGGTGTCGGGGTCCGCGGCCGCAATGATCGTCGTGATGTGGCGCCCCATGTGCGACGACAGCGTGCGCACCACCGTGCTGAGCGGGTTCACTGTCTCAAGCCGACAAACATGCCTGTCCGAAGCGCCCCAACATCAGCTCTTGCGTACTCCGTACGCAACCGTCCTAGCGATGCCGAGCGCAGTTCCGATGAAGGAAGCCTGATCTGCTGCTCCCCAGACACGCGCCGCTCAACAGCCGCGGCAGCATTGTCAGCTGGACTACCGCAATGATTGGCTCTTGAGGTCTCGACAAGAGCAACAGTGATTCACGCCCCTGCCCCACTCACGATCCAATTCGCCGGAAGCTCAAAGTGCTCGTTGCCGCCGTCGGCACGTGGGTAGACTGAGCAACGTCAGAAATGCGTACTCGACGCCCTCTTCCAGGCATGAAGTACCAACGTCCAGCAATCAAGCGAAGGAACCTGTGAAACTTGCCGCCTCCCTCACCATCGTGGCCCTTTTGTCTGGCTGTACCACCGTGTCGACCGGGGAGTTCACCACGAGCGTAAACACCGTCGCGACTCCGTCGAAGTTTCGGACCATCGTGGATGGCCGCTATCGAAAGTCGGAGCAGGCAGCAATGGTGGATTGCGTCAACGATGCGATGGCCTCCCCCTCGGAAAACATCCTGCTGCCACACGTTCGGCAGACGAAACGCGCCGACGGCTACCGCGTGGACCTTGTCGTCGCCGCTTCGCAGTTTCTGGTCGCCTATGTCCGCGACGACGGTCGCTTCCAACTCGACACATCGGACTACAGTGGCGTCGTGAAGTTCAATCGCGAAGAGACGAGTATCAAGGCCTGCTTGAGCAAGCACCGCGAGGGATAGTGGTCGATATCCACGACGAATTCCAATGCGAGAGACGGGTGCGAGCATCTACGTGATGCACATCCACACGTTTTGAAATTGCACTTGACCATGCATTGAACGGACGGGGTTTTTTCTACAAGATCAAGTCTCGAGGCGGAATTGACGTGGTGTCCTGAGGGAAGACGGTCCCGACATTCGAGCTGGAATCAGAAGTCCTGTTCTCCCGGGACATTCCACGCGAGAGCATCGTGCGGTACTGTGTCGCTACGCACGCCGCAATGCCCGATGACTTCGTCGACCTCTGACGACCGGCTGTAGAAACCAGCGGAATACGCTCAAGCCCTCATGTTCCTCCTTCTGCCACTGCTCCTCATGGTCGTGCTCGTGGCCATCATCTTCTTCGGCGGCTATCTGCTGCGTGCTGTTCTGCCTGCAGAACATGCGCTGCAGGCTCGGCTCACGGACGAGGCCATGTCACGCTACATTGATTTCGTCACGAAGAACGCCAAGGGCATCCTGGCATGTCTCCTGGTTCTGTATTTCACGGTGGTTACGTTTCTCTACGCGTAACTCACGCTGCAGCGAAAGACGCCTCATGACCCGCCTGCTCGAAATCCGCACCTACCGCCTCAAGCCCGGCACCCTCGACGACTTTCACCGCGCGATGCATGAGCGCGCGGTGCCCATGCTGCGCGGCAAGGGCATGGACGTGGTGAGCTACGGCAAGTCGGACCACGAGGAAGAGAGCTACCACCTCGTGCGCGCCTACGCGAGCCGCGAGGCGCTGGAGGCCGAGCAGGCGGCGTTCTACGGTTCCACCGAATGGCGCGAGGGCCCGCGCAGCGCACTGGTCGACCGCATCGAGACCTACCTGAACACACTGCTGTGGCTCTCGCCGGAGGGCGTCGACAGCCTGCGCGCGCTCAACGAACCAGCGCGTTGAACATCTGTCGACGACGCACGGTGCGCGGGCCTACACTGCGCCTCCCGTCATCCCCCCAACTCACTGGAGAAACGCATGAACACCCAGGAAATCGCCGCCAAGCTCGTGGCGCTGTGCAAAGCAGGGACATTCGATGAAGCCCAGGCGCTCTACGCGCCGGAGGCCGTCAGCGTCGAGGCCAGCGCGCCGCCCGGCATGTCGCGCGAGTCGGTGGGCCTGTCGGCCATCCGCGCCAAGGGCGAATGGTGGGTCGCCAACCACGAGGTGCATTCGTTCCAGGTGGCCGGCCCCTGGCCGCACGACGACCGTTTCATCGTCGGCTTTCGCTTCGACGTGACCATGAAGCCCACGGGCCAGCGCTTCACGATGGAAGAGATGGCGCTGTACACCGTCAAGGACGGCAAGATCGTGCGCGAAGAGTTCTTCTACGAAGGCAGCTGAACGGGGGGGCCGGGCCTCCAGCAGGCCTTCCCCGGCGGGTGCGCAAGAAAACGCGATTTCGCTAGACTGGCCGCGCGGCCCTTGCGCCGCGCCTGACCGGAGCATTCGCCATGTGCCGCAGCATCAAGACCCTCTACAACTTCGAGCCCCCTGCCACCGAGCAGGAGATCCGCGCCGCCGCCCTGCAGTTCGTGCGCAAGCTCAGCGGCTTCAGCGTGCCCTCGCGCGCCAACGAGCAGGCGTTCGAGCGTGCCGTCGACGAGGTGGCCGCCACGGCCGCGCGGCTGATCGAATCGCTGGTGACCACGGCCGAGCCGCGTGACCGGGCCATCGAGGCCGAGCGTGCCAAGGCGCGGTCCGCGCTGCGTTTCGGCGCACCTGCTTCGACCTCGGACGCATGAAAAAGACTTCGTTCCCGCGCTGAACGGCGCGCCGCCCTTCCCTCTATCCTTCCCTCTTTCAGGAACACCCATGCCCATCGAACTCTGGCTCGCCTTCGTCGCCACTTCGGCGCTGCTGTTGATCATTCCGGGGCCGACCATCCTCACGGTGATCAGCTATTCGATGTCGCACGGCCGCCGCGCCAACGTGCCGTTGGTGGCCGCCGTGGCGCTGGGTGATTCGACCGCGCTGGTGGTGTCGCTGCTGGGCCTGGGCGCGCTGCTGGCCGCGTCGGCGTTCTGGTTCACGGTGGTGAAGTGGGTCGGCGGCCTGTACCTGCTGTACCTGGGCATCAAGCTGCTGCGCGCGGGCATCTCGTCCACCGAGATCGCCGCGCCGGTCGCACCGGCCTCGCGCTGGCGCCTGTTCGCCAACACCTACCTGGTGACGGCCCTGAACCCCAAGGGCATCGTGTTCTTCGTGGCCTTCCTGCCGCAGTTCATCCGCCCGGGCGCCGACGTGTCGCACCAGCTGTGGGTGCTGGCCCTGACCTTCGTGGCGCTGGCCACGCTCAACGCCACGCTCTATGCGGTGTTCGCGAGTTCGGCCGGCCGGCTGCTCGCCTCGCCGCGCGCGCAGCGGCGCTTCCACCTCGCTGGTGGCTCGCTGCTGAGCGCGGCCGGCCTGTGGGCGCTGATGGCGCGCCGCACCACCTGAGCACATCCACACGCGCACAAGAAAAAAGACCGCGGGGCTGCGCGCCTCGCGGTCTTTTTCTTTGGGGGCCTTCGGCCCCGGTGTCAGTAGCGGTAGGGGTTGTTCGGCCGGCGGTCGTAGCGATTGGGCACGCCGTCGTTGTCGCGGTCACGGTCGTAGCGGTTGGGCACGCCGTCGCGGTCGCGGTCGTAGCCGTGGCCGCGCGGGGGCGGGCCCCGGTCGTAGGGTGCGACCACGCAACCGGCCAGGATGGCCGAGGCGGCCAGCAGAAGCGCGAGTGTTTTCGTCATGCGGAGTTCTCCTTGGGTGGGGCTGTACGGTCGGGCCCGCCTCCTGCGAGCCCGTACCGTATTGAAGCCCCGCCGCGTGCGCATCGGGTGTCCAGATGCAGGCGCTTGTGTGAAGTTCGTTACCGGATGTGGAACCTTTGCCTGCGCTTGAGCACGTCGTAGCGACGTGGCACGATCCCGCCGATGACCGCCACGCAGCCCCAGCCCTCTCTGCCCGACCTCGCACGGCTGCGCCGCGTGCGCGACCGCATCGACCGCGAGCACGCGCAGCCGCTGGACGTGGAAGCGCTCGCGCGCGACGCGAACATGTCGGCCGGCCACCTCAGCCGTCAGTTCCGCCTGGCCTATGGCGAGTCGCCCTACGCCTACCTGATGACGCGGCGCATCGAGCGCGCGATGGCGCTGCTGCGCCGCGGCGACCTGAGCGTGACCGAGGTCTGCTTCGAGGTCGGCTGCGCCTCGCTGGGCACCTTCACCACACGCTTCACCGAGCTGGTGGGCGTGTCGCCCGGCGTCTACCGGCGCGAGGCGGCGCAGGCGACGGCGGGCATGCCGGCGTGCGTCGCCAAACAAGTGACGCGCCCGATCA
Organism: Variovorax sp. GW821-FHT06D12; assembly: GCF_059419205.1. Lineage (NCBI taxonomy): Bacteria > Pseudomonadati > Pseudomonadota > Betaproteobacteria > Burkholderiales > Comamonadaceae > Variovorax > Variovorax sp. GW821-FHT06D12. The sequence goes on from NZ_JBWKRI010000002.1 coordinate 156,987, forward strand.
GGAATCGAGAAGCGCGAAACCCCGAGTCGCACCTAGCATGACGGCCCGTACACACTTCGGACCCTCGTCACCATGAACCTCAGCATCCACTCGAGCTTTCTTCCGCACACCGACCCGCAGGCCTCGCTGGCCTTCTACCGCGACACCCTCGGCTTCGAGGTGCGCAACGACGTCGCCTACGGCGGCATGCACTGGATCACGGTCGGCCCGGCCGGCCAGCCCGCCACCTCCATCGTGCTGTACCCGCCGGCCGCCACGCCCGGGCTCACCGACGACGAACGCCGCACCATCGCCGAGATGATGGCCAAGGGCACCTTCGCCTCGCTGCTGCTGGCCACGCCCGACCTGGCCGGCACCTTCGAGCGGCTGCAGGGCCGCAACACCGAGATCGTGCAAGAGCCCACCGATCAGCCCTATGGCGTGCGCGACTGCGCGGTGCGCGACCCGGCGGGCAACCTGATCCGCATCAAGCAGACGCGCTGAGCCGGCCCGCCGGCGCCGCAGCCCCCTGACCTCCTGCACGGGCGCCGCCGCCGCGGCGGCCCCGTGTCCCTTCCAGAGAAACACCCGATGAGCAGCAAGGCCCCGAAGAAGGAAGCGAAAAACACGCAGAACAGGCACGCCGCCGACCACCACGACCTCATCCGCGTGCAGGGCGCGCGCGTGAACAACCTGAAGGACATCAGCGTCGAGCTGCCCAAGCGCCGGCTCACGGTGTTCACGGGCGTCTCGGGCTCGGGCAAGAGCTCGCTGGTGTTCGGCACCATCGCGGCCGAGTCGCAACGGCTCATCAACGAGACCTACAGCGCCTTCGTGCAGGGCTTCATGCCGACGCTGGCGCGGCCCGAGGTCGACGTGCTCGACGGCCTCACCACCGCGATCATCGTGGACCAGGAACGCATGGGCGGCGACCCGCGCTCCACCGTCGGCACCGCCACCGACGCCAACGCGATGCTGCGCATTCTCTTCAGCCGCCTGGGCAAGCCGCACATCGGCTCGCCCAGCGCCTTCGCGTTCAACGTGCCTTCGGTGAAGGCCACCGGCGCCATCACGGTGGAGCGCGGCGCCAGCAAGACGGTGAAGCAGACCTTCAGCCGCACCGGCGGCATGTGCCCGCGCTGCGAAGGCCGGGGCGCGGTCACCGACTTCGACCTGAGCGCCTTCTACGACGACAGCAAGTCGCTCAATGAAGGCGCGCTCACCATCCCGGGCTTCAGCATGGAAGGCTGGTACGGCCGCATCTTCAACGGCTGCGGCTTCTTCGACCCCGACAAGCCGATCCGCAAGTTCACCAAGAAGGAGCTCGACACCCTGCTCCACAAGGAGCCGACCAAGATCAAGATCGACGGCATCAACCTCACCTACCAGGGCCTCATTCCGCAGGTGCAGAAGTCGTTCCTGGCCAAGGACGTGGAGGCGATGCAGCCGCACATCCGCGCCTTCGTGGAACGCGCCGTGACCTTCACCACCTGCCCCGAATGCGAAGGCACGCGGCTGAGCGAAGCGGCGCGTTCGTCGCGCATCAAGAAGCTCAACATCGCCGAGGCCTGCGCGATGCAGATCAGCGACCTCGCCGCGTGGGTCGGCGGCCTGAACGAGCCCTCGGTGGCGCCGCTGCTGGCCAAGCTGGCGCACACGCTCGATTCCTTCGTCGAAATCGGCCTCGGCTACCTCAGCCTGGACCGCCCCTCGGGCACGCTCTCGGGCGGCGAGGCGCAGCGCGTGAAGATGATCCGCCACCTCGGCTCCTCGCTCACCGACGTGACCTACGTCTTCGACGAGCCGACCATCGGCCTGCACCCGCACGACATCCAGCGCATGAACGAGCTGCTGCTGCGCCTGCGCGACAAGGGCAACACGGTGCTGGTGGTGGAACACAAGCCCGAGGCCATCGCCATCGCCGACCACGTCGTCGACCTCGGCCCGGGCGCGGGATCGGCGGGCGGCACGGTCTGCTTCGAGGGCAGCGTGGAAGCGCTGCGCACCAGCGGCACGCTCACGGGCCGGCACCTGGACGACCGGGCTGCGCTCAAGAAGAAGCTGCGCCAACCCACCGGCGCGCTGCCGATCCGCGGCGCCAAGGCGCACAACCTGCGCAATGTCGATGTCGACATTCCGCTCGGTGTGCTGGTGGTCGTGACCGGCGTGGCGGGCTCGGGCAAGAGTTCGCTGGTGCACGGATCGATTCCCGCCGGCACGGGCGTGGTGGCGGTCGATCAGGGCGCGATCCGCGGCTCGCGGCGCAGCAACCCGGCCACCTACACCGGCCTGCTCGACCCGATCCGCAACGCCTTCGCCAAGGCCAACGGTGTGAAGCCGGCCCTGTTCAGTGCCAACTCCGAGGGTGCCTGCCCCACCTGCAACGGCGCGGGCGTGATCTACACCGACCTGGCGATGATGGCCGGCGTGGCCACCATTTGCGAAGAGTGCGAGGGCAAGCGCTTCCACGCCTCGGTGCTCGAGCACCGCTTCGGTGGGCGCGACATCAGCGAGGTGCTCGCGATGCCGGTGACCGAGGCCACGGCCTTCTTCGGCGAGGGCCCGGCGCGCACGCCGGCCGCGCACGCCATCCTGCAACGGCTGGCCGACGTGGGCCTGGGCTACCTGAGCCTGGGCCAGCCGCTCACCACGCTGTCGGGCGGCGAGCGCCAGCGGCTCAAGCTGGCCACGCACATGGCCGAGAAAGGCGGCGTGTACGTGCTCGACGAGCCGACCACCGGCCTGCACCTGGCCGACGTGGCGCAGCTGCTGGCCCTGCTCGACCGGCTGGTGGATGCGGGCAAGTCGGTCATCGTCATCGAGCATCACCAGGCGGTGATGGCGCACGCCGACTGGATCATCGACCTGGGCCCCGGCGCCGGCCACGACGGCGGGCGCGTGGTCTTCGAGGGCACGCCGGCCGACCTGGTCGCCAAGCGCGCCACGCTCACCGGCCAGCACCTCGCGGCGTACGTTGGCACCTGACGACGCTGCGGGCGAGCCCCGCAAGGCATGGCGGAGAATGGGCCGTCTCCGCTTTGCCTGCCGCCCCGCGGCCCCGTCTGCTGCGATGCCTCTTGCGTTCTCGTTTTCTTCCACCGCCCGGCACACCCTGGTCGTGGTCCTGCTGACGGCAGCCGCTGCACCCTCCGCCTGGGCGCTGGCCAGCTTCGAGGAGGTGAAGCGCGACTTCCGCTCCTCCGAAACTGCCGTGCTCGACCGCCAGGGCGAGCTGCTGCAGCGCGTGCGCACCGACCCCACGGTGCGGCGCGGCCAGTGGACCGCGCTGGCCGACGTGTCGCCCGCGCTGCGCGCGGCCATGGTGCTGAGCGAGGACAAGCGCTTCTACGAACACAGCGGCGTCGACTGGCGCGCCGCCTCGGCCGCCGCCTGGGGCAACCTGTGGAACACGCGCACGCGCGGCGCCTCGACCATCACCATGCAGCTGGCGGGCCTGCTCGACGACGACCTGCGCCGCGCGGCGGGCGGGCGCAGCTTCACGCAGAAGATCGGCCAGACCGTGGCCGCCACGCAGCTGGAGCGCCGCTGGCGCAAGGACCAGATCCTCGAGGCCTACCTGAACACGGTGCCCTTCCGCGGCGAGATCGTCGGCATCGACGCGCTCTCGCGCACGCTCTTCAGCAAGGCCCCGAGCGGGCTCGACGCGCGCGAAGCCGCCGTGGCCGCCGCGCTGGTGCGCGCGCCCAACGCCCGCCCCGCCCTGGTGGCGCAGCGCGCCTGCGAGGTGCTGCGCGTGATGGAGCCCGGCGCCAAGACCGACTGCGAGGCGCTCGACATGTTCACCAGCGCCGTGGTGCAGCGGCGTGCGTTCGAGCCCAACGAAGGCATCGCGCCGCATGCCGCGCGGCGGGTGCTGCGTGAACTGCGCGATGCGGGGAACGACAAGTCCACCGCGCCCACGAGCGTGCGCACCACCCTGCGCGCGCCGCTGCAGCGCTACGCGCTCGACAGCCTGCAGCGCCACCTGCGCGAGCTGCGCGACCGCCACGTGGAAGACGGCGCGCTCGTGGTGCTCGACAACGCGAGCGGCGAGGTGCTGGCCTGGGTCGGCTCCTCGGGCCCGCTGAGCCAGGCCGCCGAGGTCGACGGCGTGACCGCGCTGCGCCAGCCCGGCTCCACGCTCAAGCCGCTGCTGTACGCGCAGGCCCTGGCCGAGAAGCGCATCACGGCGGCCTCGCTGATCGAGGATTCGTCGGCGCAGATCAGCACCGCCAGCGGCCTCTACATTCCGCAGAACTACGACCGCCGCTTCAAGGGCCCGGTGTCGGCGCGCACCGCGCTGGCCGCCTCGCTCAACGTGCCGGCCGTGCGCACGCTGGTGATGGTGTCACCCGAAGCCTTTGCGCGCGAGCTGCGCGCCGCCGGCCTGCCGCTGCGCGAGAGCGGCGACTACTACGGCTACAGCCTGGCACTCGGCAGCGCCGAGGTGTCGCTGCTGTCGCTGGCCAATGCCTACCGCATGATGGCCAACGGCGGGCGCTTCGGCGCGACCACGCTCACACCGCGCCCACCCGCCCCGGCCGGCAAGCAGAAGCCTGCCGAAGCCGTGCCGCTGCTCGACCCGCGCGCCGCCTTCATCGTCAGCGACATCCTTTCCGACCCGAACGCGCGCACGCGCACCTTCGGCCTGGACAGCATCCTCTCGACCCGCTTCTGGACCGCCGTGAAGACCGGCACCAGCAAGGACATGCGCGACAACTGGGCCGTGGGCTGGTCGCAGCGCTACACGGTCGGCGTGTGGGTCGGCAACGCCAGCGGCGCCTCGATGTGGGACGTGAGCGGCACCAGCGGCGCCGCGCCCGTGTGGGCCGAGGTGATGCGCTTCCTGCACGCGCGCGAACCCAGCCGCGCGCCCGCGCCGCCCGCCGGGCTGGTCGAGGCGCGCGTGAGCTTCGGCCCGGGCGCCGACGGCAGCCCACTCGAAGCGGCGCGCAGCGAATGGTTCTTGCAGGGCACCGAGCAGCCGCTGTTCGCGCTCGACACCGGCATGGCGAGCGACGCCGCCTCGGCGCGCATCACGGCGCCGTCCGACGGCACGATCCTGGCGCTCGACCCGGACATTCCGCCGCAGCGCCAGCGCGTGCGCTTCGAATCCGAAGGGCGCGGCGTGCAGTGGCGCATCGACGGCAAGTTCCACGCGCGCGGCAACAGCGCGCAGTGGCTGCCGTGGCCGGGCCGGCACCTGATCGAGCTGGTGGACGCCAGCGGCAAGGTGGTCGACCAGCGCCGGGTGGAGGTGCGCGGCGCGGGCGTGGTGGCGGCCAAGGGCGCGCGCCGATGAACGCGCCGGTGCGCGTGTCGCTGTCGATGCCTCGCTGGCTGTCGCTGTGCCTGGGCCTGCTGCTGGTGCTGTGCCTGGCCGGCCCGCGCGCCGCGCAGGCCAAGCCCGTGCCTGTGCCGCCGATGAGCTCGCGCGTGGTCGACCTCGCGCAGGCGCTGCCGGCCGGCGAGGCCGAGGCGCTGCGCGCGCAGATCGCCGACATCCAGAGCCGCACCCAGGCCCAGCTCGCGGTGCTCATCGTGCCGACCACGGGCGAGGACACCATCGAGAGCTACGCCACGCGCGTGTTCGCGAAGTGGCGGCTGGGCCGCAGCGACGCCGACGACGGCATCCTGCTGCTCGTGGCGCAGAAAGACCGCCGCATGCGCATCGAGGTCGGCACCGGGCTCGAAGGCACGGTGACCGACATCCAGGCGGCCCGCATCATCGACCGCGAGATGGTGCCGCGCTTTCGCGAGGGCGACTTCGCCGGCGGCGTGCAGGCAGCCGTGGGCGCGCTCGCGCGGCTGCTCGACGGCGAGGTGGGCGTTGTCGCGCCCGAGTCGCAGCAGATCGTCGTGGACCACGCCGCCGCACCCGACGACGAGAAGGTCACCAGCCTGACGCGCGGCGGCCACGTCACGCCCGAAGGCTGGGGCCTGCTGGGCGTGGTGCTGTGGGGCCTGGGCCTGGGCATCTACCACGGCCGCGGCGTCCCGCGCGACGCGTCGCGCGGCAGCTCGGCCTCGCGGCGTGCCGAGGAGAAAAAACGCAAGGGCCAACGCAAGGGCAGCGCGCGCCCCGAACCCTGGGCCGACGCCCTGGCGGCAATGAAGCCCGAACCGGCGCGTGCGCGCCCTGCCCCACGCGACCTGCGCCTGGTGCTCGGCCTGCTCGGGGCTGGCCCGCTGGCGGCCGGCGCGGCGCTGCTGAACCCGGCCATCGCGCTGGTGCTGGCGATGCCGGCGATCTTCGGCTACGGCCTGGGCTTTCTCTGCGGCATGTCGCGCACAGCCGCCATCTTCATGGGCGGCTTCGTGCTCGTGATCGCGTCGCTGGTCGCCATTGCGTGGACGGTCGGCGCCGACCGCTTCTGGTGGGGCTTTTTGTGGGCGCTGTGCATCGGCGGCGTGACGCTGTTCGCGGTGATCATCGTGCGCTGCATGGTCAACACCTTCCAGCGCAGCGTGGTCAGCTTCCTCGTGCGCCTGGCCATCGTGGCGGGCATCTGCGGCTACGTGTTCCACATCACCTCGCCCGGCCCGGTGCCGGACACCTCGTGGATTCCCATTGCGCTGGCGGCGTTCTTCTCGATGCTGATCGGCTTCCTGCCGCCCGGCGTCTGGGAATCGGGCAGCAGCGACGACGATGGGGACAGCGGCTGGAGCAGCAGTTCCTCGTCCTCTTCCTCGTCGTCGTCTTCGTCCTCCTCGGACAGCGGCGGTTCGAGCAGCGGCGGCGGCGCCTCGGGCAGCTGGTAAAGCGGGCGGCCGGACACCCGCCGCGCCGCCTTCATGCCCCTCCCGCCGACCGCGTCTTTTTGACAATGGTTAAATTCATCCAATCATTGAATGAATAAGCCACCCTGATCCCATGCTCGTCCAACCGCCCCGCACCTCCCTGGCCGACGCCGCCGCGAACAGCATCCGCACCGAAATTGCGGCGGGCCGCTGGCCCATCGGCTCGCGCATTCCGATCGAGCCCCAGCTGGCGCAGCTGCTGGGCGTGAGCCGCGGCACGGTGCGCGAGGCGGTGAAGACGCTGGTCTCGCGCGGCCTGCTCGAGGTGCGGCAGGGTTCCGGCACCTACGTGCGCTCGGGCTTCGACCCCTCGGCCAGCCTGCAGAAGCTGCGCCTGGCCAGCCTGCGCGACCAGTTCGAGGTGCGCCGCGCGCTCGAGGTCGAGGCCGCCCGGCTCGCCGCCGTACGCCACACCGCGAAAGACCTGCGCCGGCTGAACGCCCTGCTCGACAAGCGCGGCCAGCCCGACCTGGCCGACGGCGGCGCGGCCTTCATCGAGCGCGACCTGGCCTTCCACCTGGCCATCGTCGACGTGTCGGGCAACCTGGCGCTGGTCGAAACCTGCCGCTTCATCACCGGCTACATCAAGGAAACCATCGCCAGCACGCTGAGCGCCAGCCTGCCCGAGCCCGACGAGGCGGCGCACCGCGCCATCGTCGAAGGCATTGCCAGCCGCGACCCCGAGCGCGCCGCCGCCGCCGTGCGCGAGCTGATGGCGCCGACGCTCAACGCGCTCGCACTGGGCACGGCATGAACTCCATGACCTTGCCCACGGGTGCTGCTGCGCGCACCCAGGCGGCGCCATCGGGCGCCGAAGAACTGCTGATCGACGCCGAAGTCGACAGCCTGCCCGCGCCGCGCCCCACGCCCACCCCCAGCCGGGGCCGCCGGCTGCTGCTGGGCCTGACGGTGGTGCTCATCGCCTTCAACCTGCGGCCGGTGTTCGCCAGCCTGTCGGTGGTGCTGCCGGAAATCATCCGCGCCACCGGCCTGTCGGCCACCGCCGCCAGCCTGCTGACCACGCTGCCGATTGTCTGCCTGGGCGTGTTCGCGCCGCTGGCGCCCTGGCTCGGGCGCCGCTTCGGCACCGAACGCACGCTGCTGGGCTGCATGGTGCTGATCGGCGTGGGCACGGTGCTGCGCGGCACCGGCAACATCCCGCTGCTGTTCCTGGCCTCGGCCATCGCGGGCAGCGGCATCGCGGTGTCGAACGTGCTGCTCTCGGGCCTGGTGAAGCGCGACTTCGCCAAGCAGGCCGCGCTGATGATGGGCCTGTACACCATGGCCGTGTGCGGCGGTGCCGCCAGCGCCGCGGGCCTCACGGTGCCGCTGGAGCACGCGCTGGGCGGCGGCTGGACGCTGGCGCTCGCCATGTGGGCCGTGCCGGCCGCGCTGGTCACGTTCATCTGGGCACCGCAGGCGCTGCCGCTCAAGCCGGTGGCCAGCGAGTCGGGCTTCACCGTGCGCGGCCTGTGGCGCGACCGGCTGGCCTGGCAGGTGACCTTCTTCATGGGGCTGCAGTCGGCCCTGGCGTACATCGTGATGGGCTGGCTGGCGCCGATCCTGCGCGAGCGCGGGCTCAGCGGCGAAATGGCCGGCTACGTGGTGTCGCTGTCGGTCATGACGCAGGTCGTGACCTGCCTCGTGGTGCCGGCGCTGGCCGTGAAGCTGCGCAACCAGCGCGCGCTGGCGGTGGTGCTCTCGGCGATGACGGTGGCGGCCATGCTGGCCATGCTGTTCGCGCCGCTGGACGCCCCCGGCGGCATGTGGACCTGGGCCGTGGTGCTGGGTATTTCGCAGGGCGGCACCTTCGCGCTGGCGCTCACGATGATCGTGCTGCGCTCGCCCGATTCGCACATTGCCGCGCACCTGTCGGGCATGGCGCAGGGCGTGGGCTACATGGTGGCGGCCTTCGGCCCGCTGCTGGCCGGGCTGCTGCACGGCTGGACCGGCAGCTTCCACGCCTCGGCGTGGCTGTTCGTCGGCCTGGGCGTGGTGCTGGTCATGGCGGGGCTGGGCGCGGGGCGCACGCTGCACGTGGGCGCGGTGACGGTGCCGCGGCACTGATCCGCCGTTTTGCTTACTGCAGTCCGCCGTCGCAGGCGGTGGGTTTCCGGGCGCTGTCGTCGGTGAAGTCGACGCTGGTGCGCTTGTTGCCGGCCGGCCCCGTGTGCGCCGGCCATTCGCTCTGCAGCCAGGTGTAGCGCCACACATAGGGACCGCCGGCCTTCGCCGGCGCGTCGTAGGCGATGCGCAGGCTGCCGCGGCTTTCGTCGTGGCAGTGCTTCGAGGTCTTGTATTCCTTCTCGCTGAAGCAGGCGCGGATCGACCGCGAGCACCAGTACGGGATGCCCTCGCGCGCGGCCTTGGCGCGCTGCCCGGGCGGCGTGTCCAGCGGCACGAAGTCGGCCGTCACATAGGACGCGCCGCCGCCCGAATAGCTTTCCGATTCGTGCTGGGTCACGGCCACGGCCCAGCGGCCTTCGGCCAGCGGGTAGAGCACCGGCGCGAGGGCCAGGTGCAGCTCGGGGTCGGTGCTGGGGCGGTCGCGCTGCTGCGAGGCCACGTAGGTCGAGAAATCGTGCAGTTGCGCGAGCTGCCAGCCACCAGTGCCGGCGTCGCGCTTCAGGCGCGCCATGGCCAGGGGCTTTTCCGAGGTGAGCAGGTAGTCGTCGGGCGCGGCGCCGTCGCGCGGGCGGTGCAGCTTCAGCGCCTGCGCATCGCAGGGCTGCGGCAGCAAGGCGCACAGGTGGGCGCGCCACATGGCGTCGACGGCCTCGGGCGTCTTGACGGCCACGAAGACCTGCGCCGCGGGCGCAGCGAGCACGGGGCCGGCCGGCAGCGACGCGAGAAGACCGACGATCCCGGCAAGAGGCAGCTTTTTCATGGGGCGCAATGGTAGCCATCGCGGGAAGCCCTGGCAGAGGGGTCATCGGGGTTTCTCCGGCCGCGCCCCGGCCCGACCGGGCGACAATGGGGGGCTCCGGCGAAAGTCCATTTCGCCCAATGAAATTTCAGCCCTCTCGACAACCCAGAACCTACGGAAGCAAGCGCATGAGCACGAAGCAACCCACCATCGTCTACACCCTCACCGACGAGGCGCCCCTGCTGGCGACCTACGCCTTCCTGCCCATCGTGCGCGCCTTCACGGCTCCGGCCGGCATCAACGTGACGACGAGCGACATCTCGGTGGCCGCCCGCATCCTGGGCGAGTTCCCGGAGTTCCTGAGCGACGACCAGAAGGTGCCCGACAACCTGGCCGAACTGGGCAAGCTCACGCTCAAGCCCGAAGCCAACATCATCAAGCTGCCCAACATCAGCGCCTCGGTGTCGCAGCTCAAGTCGGCCATCAAGGAACTGCAGGGCAAGGGCTACAAGATCCCCGACTACCCGGAGAACCCGACCTCCGACGAGGACAAGGACATCCGCACGCGCTACAACAAGTGCACCGGCAGCGCCGTGAACCCCGTGCTGCGCGAAGGCAACTCCGACCGCCGCGCGCCCCGCGCCGTGAAGGAATACGCCCGCAAGAACCCGCACAGCATGGCCGAGTGGAGCCAGGCCTCGCGCTCGCACGTCTCGCACATGCACGGCGGCGACTTCTATCACGGCGAAAAGTCCATGACGCTGGACCGCGCCCGCAACGTCAAGATGGAACTGCTCACCAAGAGCGGCAAGACCATCGTGCTCAAGCCCAAGGTCGCCCTGCTCGACCGCGAAATCATCGACTCCATGTTCATGAGCAAGAAGGCCCTGCTGGCCTTCTATGAAAAGGAAATCGAAGACGCGCACAAGACCGGCGTGATGTTCTCGCTGCACGTGAAGGCCACGATGATGAAGGTCTCGCACCCCATCGTGTTCGGCCACTGCGTGAAGATCTTCTACAAGGAAGCCTTCGAGAAACACGGCAAGCTGTTCGACGAGCTGGGCATCAACGTCAACAACGGCATGGTCGACCTGTACAACAAGATCGCCACGCTGCCCCAGAGCACGCAGGACGAGATCAAGCGCGACCTGCACGCCTGCCACGAAGGCCGCCCCGAGCTGGCCATGGTCGACTCGGCCAAGGGCATCACCAACTTCCACTCGCCCAACGACGTGATCGTGGACGCCTCGATGCCCGCCATGATCCGCAACGGCGGCAAGATGTGGGGCGCCGACGGCCGCCTGAAGGACGTGAAGGCCGTGATGCCCGAATCGACCTTCGCCCGCATCTACCAGGAGATCATCAACTTCTGCAAGTGGCACGGCGCCTTCGACCCCAAGACCATGGGCACCGTGCCCAACGTCGGCCTCATGGCCCAGAAGGCCGAAGAGTACGGCTCGCACGACAAGACCTTCGAGATCCCCGAAGACGGCGTGGCCAACATCACCGACCTGGACACCGGCGAAGTGCTGATGAGCGAAGACGTGGAGAAGGGCGACATCTGGCGCATGTGCCAGGTCAAGGACGCCGCGATCCGCGACTGGGTGAAGCTGGCCGTGAACCGCGCGCGCAACTCCGGCATGCCGGTGGTGTTCTGGCTCGACGCCTACCGCCCGCACGAGGCGCAGCTGATCACCAAGGTCAAGATGTACCTGCACGAGCACGACACCACGGGCCTGGACATCCAGATCATGAGCCAGGTGCGCGCCATGCGCTACACGCTGGAGCGCGTCGTGCGCGGCCTGGACACCATCAGCGCCACCGGCAACATCCTGCGCGACTACCTCACCGACCTGTTCCCCATCATGGAACTGGGCACCTCGGCCAAGATGCTGTCGATCGTGCCGCTCATGGCCGGCGGCGGCATGTACGAGACCGGCGCGGGCGGCTCGGCCCCCAAGCACGTGCAGCAGCTGGTGGAAGAAAACCACCTGCGCTGGGACTCGCTCGGTGAATTCCTCGCGCTGGCCGTGAGCCTGGAAGACCTGGGCCTGAAGACCGGCAACGCGCAGGCCAAGATCCTGGCCAAGACGCTCGACGCCGCCACCGGCCAGCTGCTGGACAACAACAAGAACCCGTCGCCCAAGACCGGTCAGCTGGACAACCGCGGCAGCCAGTTCTACCTGGCCATGTACTGGGCCCAGGAACTCGCCGCGCAGACCGAGGACAAGGAGCTGCAGGCCAAGTTCAAGAAGCTGGCCGAGGCGCTCACCGCCAACGAGAAGAAGATCGTCGACGAACTCGCGGCCGTGCAGGGCAAGGCCGTGGACATCGGCGGCTACTACCTGGCCGACCCGAAGAAGTACGAAGCCGTGATGCGCCCGAGCGCCACGCTGAACGCGGTGCTGGCACCGGCGGTCTGATCCCGCTGCGTTGCGCCTCCCGGGCCTGACCAGGCCCGGAAGTGCCCACACCAACGGCCTGTCGCTCGCGCGGCGGGCCGTTGGTCTTTGTGCGCGACTAGACTCCGATTTCTCCCGCCCCCACTGCACGCAAGAAAGAAAGGCAGGCCCCTCATGAAACGCCATTGGCTTGCTGTTGCCGCCGCCGCCTGGCCCCTGCTCATGGCCGCCGGCAGCGCCCATGCCCAGAGCCCGAGCCAGAGCAACTGCGAAACGCTGCGCACCCAGATCGAGGCCAAGATCGCCGCCTCGGGCGTGATCAACTTCAGCGTCGTCACCGTCGATGCCGCCGCCACGGCGAGCGGCCAGGTGGTGGGCAGCTGCGAGCTGGGCACGAAGAAGATCGTCTACCAGCGCGAAGGCGGCGCGGCCTCGCCGGCCCCGAGCGCCACCTCGGCGCCCGCATCGCGCGGCGAGCCCATCCTCACCGAATGCAAGGACGGCTCGGTGTCCATGGGCGGCAGCTGCAGGCCCTGAGGACCGGCATCCCATGGCCTGGTCCGCCCTGCGCCTCTTCTTCGGCCTGCTGACCCTCGTGGCGATCGGCTGGCAGCTGGCGATCCATGTCCGCATGGGCTTCGACGTCGTCAACTTCTTCAGCTTCTTCACCAACCTCTCGAACCTGTTCGCGGCCATCGTGCTGGTTCTGGGGGCGCGCCGCCTCTGGCGGCCGGCGTCGACGGGACCCGACGAAGGGCTGCGCGCCCTGTCGGCCGTGAACATGGTGGTGGTCGGCATCGTCTTCTCGCTGCTGCTGCGCGACGTCGACCTCGGCGCGCTGCGGCCGTGGATCAACACGCTGCTGCACCACGTGATGCCCTGCGTCATGCTGCTCGACTGGCTGCTGCAGCCGCCGCGCACGCGCCTCGGCGGCCGGCAGCTGCTGTGGACGCTGGTCTTCCCGATGGCCTACCTGGTCTACACGCTGGTGCGCGGCAGCCGCACGGGCTGGTACCCCTACCCTTTCCTCAACCCCGCCAACGTGGGCGGCTACGGCGGCGTGGCCCTCTACGCAGCAGGCATCGCGCTGACCTTCGGGTTGACGGGATGGGGGCTGCTGGCGTTGGGGAACCGGCTGGGCCGGCGCGCCTGACGCGGCCCCGCGCACGACCCGCCTGTTTCTGCATTTCGCAGGATCAGGCAAAAACCTCGTTCGATCCGGATACCGCCTCCGGCCCCTTCGGCCCGAGACTCCTCTGCATGCCCGGCGCACCCTTCGCGCCGTGGCGCATCGACCCGCATGAGGAGTTTTGTATGAGTGCAATCCAGGACACAGTGGTTCTCGTCACCGGCGCCAGCAGCGGCATCGGCGAGGCGACGGCGCGGCGGCTCGCGCGGCGCGGCGCCCATGTGGTGCTCGGCGCGCGCCGCACCGAACGGCTCGCGGCGCTCGCTGCCGAGATCAATGCCACCGGCGGCTCGGCGAGCTTCCGGCGGCTGGACGTGACGCACCGGCCCGACATGGAGGCCTTTGCCGAGTTCGCCCTCGACACGCACGACCGCATCGACGTGCTGGTGAACGCCGCCGGCGTGATGCCGCTGTCGCCGCTGTGGCAGCGCAAGATCGAGGAGTGGGAGCTGATGATCGACGTCAACCTGCGCGGCATGCTGCTGGGCGTGGCGGCCGTGCTGCCCACGATGCAGGAGCAGGGCTGGGGCCACATCGTCAACGTCGCGCCGGTGGCCATGGGCGGCGCCACGCCCGACTCGGCCGTGTACCACGGCACGCAGTACGCGGTGCAGGCGATTTCCGAAGGACTGCGGCGGGAACACGCGGGGCGCGTGCACGTCTCGCTGGTGAGCCCCGACGTGGCCGAGGCCGCCGACCCGCTGGCCGAGCGCATCGCCGACAGCTACGCCTTCGAGCGCATGCGCACACGGCGGCGGCTGACGACGCCGGTCGACGGCGTGGCGCGTGCCATTGCGGGTGCGATCGAGGGCGCACGCTACGGCATGGCCGGCCCCGGCTGGCGTCCGGCCCCGACGCCGCGGCCGAAGCCGGCGGCACCGGTGTACTGACTGAGCGTCGAACGTCAGTAGCTCTTGTACGGCAGGAACTTGCCCGACAGCACCACGTTGACGCGGTCGCCCTTCGGGTCGGGCTGGCGCTGGATGTCCATGCTGAAGTCGATGGCACTCATGATGCCGTCGCCGAACTCTTCATGGATCAGCTCCTTGATGGTGGTGCCGTACACGCTCACCACCTCGTACCAGCGGTAGATCAGCGGGTCGGTCGGCACCGGCGTGGGCAGCGAGCCCTTGTAGGGCACGACCTGGAGCCACTTCTGCTCCTCGGGCGTGAGGCCGAAGATCTTGCCGATGGTCTTGGCCTGCTTGTCGTCGAGCGTCATCTGACCGAGGCAGGCGGCGGTGGTCCACTCTTTCGACAGGCCGACCTTCCTGGCCACATCGGACCACTGGATGCCCTTGGACACCTTCACGGTGATGATCTTCTCGGTGACGTCGTTGCGGTTCATGCGGCTTGGCTCCTGGGTATGAAGGGATGCGACAGGGCAAGCAACAGGCATGCCCGTTGTCGGCCCCTGCGCCTCAGCGCTCCCAGCGGAACTTGCGCTCCGACTCCGCAATGGGCTGGTCGTTGATGCTCGCGTAGCGCCTTTGCATCAACCCGTTCTGCGCAAACTCCCAGTTCTCGTTGCCATGGCTGCGAAACCACTGGCCCGCGGCGTCGTGCCATTCGTACTCGAAGCGCACCGCGATGCGGTTGTCCATGAAGGCCCACAGCTGCTTCTTCAGGCGGTAGTCGTGCTCGCGCTCCCACTTGCGCGACAGGAACGCCACCACCTGCGCGCGGCCGTTGACGAAGTCGGCGCGGTTGCGCCATTCGGTGTCGGGCGTGTAGGCCAGGCTCACGCGCGCGGGGTCGCGCGAGTTCCAGGCGTCTTCGGCGGCCTGGACTTTCTGGAGGGCGGATTCGAGGGTGAAGGGCGGCAGCGGCGGGCGGGATTCCATGGCGGTCTTTCAGTCAAAGAAATGAAGTGATGAAGGCCCGCAATGTGCCACGAGTAGACAGACCTGTCTACATGCCTACAATCGCCGCATGGACATCTCTGCACTGCCCGCGCGCGAGCGCATCCTGCTCACGGCGCACGAGCTCTTCTACGCCGACGGCATCCGCGCCACCGGCATCGACCGCGTGATCGCCGCGTCGGGCGTCACCAAGGTCACCTTCTACCGGCACTTCCCGTCGAAAGACGACCTGGTGCGTGCCTTTCTCGACCACCGGCACGGCGTGTGGATGGCCTGGTTCGTCGATGCGCTGGGCCGGCGCGACGCGCAGCAGCGCATCGCGCAGGGGCAGGCGCTGCCGGTGCTGGCCGACGTGATGGCCGAGTGGTTCGCCGACCCGCTGTTTCGGGGCTGTGCCTTCATCAACTCGGTGGTGGAAGTGGGGGCCAGCGTGGCCGGTGCCGCCGACATCGCGCGCGAGCACAAGCGCGAGATGGTCGAGGTGATCGCCGGCCTGCTGCCCGACGGCCCGCAGCGCATGGCCGTTGCACAGGCCGCCGCGCTCGGCGTCGACGGCGCCATCGTCAAGGCACAGATGGGCGATGCGGCGCTGGCGCACGAAGCGGTCGACGACCTGCGGCGGCTGCTCGATGCGCTGGTCGCCCTTCGATAACATCGCATCGCTCACTCCTTCCAAGAAACACATGGCATCGACGCGACTCCCCTCGACCCAGGGCCTGCAGGCCTTCGAGGCCGTCGCGCGGCTGCGCAGCGTGAACCTGGCGGCCGAGGAGCTCAGCGTGACGCCCAGCGCCGTGAGCCATCGCATCCGCCAGCTCGAGACGCAGCTCGAGCTCAAGCTCTTCACGGGCAACGACTTCGGCCTGAGCGCCGACGGCGTGGCCTACCTGGCGCGCGTGCGCGAGGCCATCGCGGCGCTGCAGCAGGTGCCGGGGCGCGAGCCCGCGTCGCAGGTGCGGCGGCTGCGCGTGGCGGTCACGCCCACCTTCTCGCGCCAGATGCTGCTGCCCCGGCTGGCCGAGTTCCGCGACGCCTACCCGACCATCGAGCTGATGCTGCAGGTGACCATGCCGGTGCGCAACTTCACGGCCGAAGACGCCGACATCGAGCTGCGCTTCGGCACCGGCCCGTTCCACGACCGCGAGTTCTGCCAGCTGCTCGCCGACGACGTCTCGCCGGTGTGCAGCCCGGCCTACCTGGAACGCCACGGGCCCTTCGAGCAGCACTTCTCGACCGACGCCGAGGTGGCGCGCGTGCAGATGCTGCGCACGCCGCTGGAGTCGTGGCGCATCTGGTTCAAGGCCTGCGGCATCGGCCTGCCCGAGCCGGCCGTGGGCCACCAGTTCAACGACCTGGGCCTGGCGCTCGATGCGGCCGCCGAAGACTTCGGCGTGGTGCTCATGCACCTGCGGCTGGGCCGCGCCTGGCTGGACAACGGCCGGCTGGTGCGCCTGTCGCCGCACAGCGCGCCTTCGCCCAACGCCTACTTCCTGTGCTGGCGCCCCGGCACCATGGAACGCTGGGAATGCGCCACCTTCGTCGAATGGCTGCGCCAGGCGCTGCGCGAGCCGGGCTGAATAATTTTCAGCCGGGGTGTGGGCTTTTTTCAGGTGGCCGGCGCGTTTCCCCTGCAGACTCGACCCCCGGCGCTGCCGTGGCCCGCACAGGCTGCAGCCCGCCTTGACCCCATAACACCAGCCTGGAGACTTCCCCTTGCCCGACCTTTCCAAGATCACCTGCATCGAAGACCTGCGGGCGATCGCCCAGCGGCGCGTGCCGAAGATGTTCTACGACTACGCCGACTCCGGCGCCTGGACCGAGGGCACCTACCGCGCCAACGAGAGCGACTTCCAGAAGATCAAGCTGCGCCAGCGCGTGGCCGTGAACATGGAAGGCCGCTCCACCCGCACCACCATGATCGGCCAGGAAGTGGCCATGCCCGTGGCCATCGCGCCCACGGGCCTGACCGGCATGCAGCACGCCGACGGCGAAATCCTGGGCGCGCGCGCGGCCAAGGCCTTCGGCATTCCGTTCACGCTCTCGACCATGAGCATCTGCTCGCTCGAAGACATCGCCGAGCACACCGACCGCCACCCCTTCTGGTTCCA
This sequence comes from Variovorax sp. GW821-FHT06D12, assembly GCF_059419205.1. Classification (NCBI taxonomy): domain Bacteria; kingdom Pseudomonadati; phylum Pseudomonadota; class Betaproteobacteria; order Burkholderiales; family Comamonadaceae; genus Variovorax; species Variovorax sp. GW821-FHT06D12. The sequence continues at coordinate 174,194 of NZ_JBWKRI010000002.1, forward strand.
GCTCTACGTGATGAAGGACCGCGACTTCATCGAACGCCTGATCGACCGCGCCAAGGCCGCCAACGTGTCGGCGCTGCAGCTCACGCTCGACCTGCAGATCCTCGGGCAGCGCCACAAGGACATCAAGAATGGCCTGTCGACGCCGCCCAAGCCCACCATCAAGAACCTCATCAACCTGGCGACCAAGCCGCGCTGGTGCATGGGCATGCTGGGCACCAAGCGCCGCACCTTCGGCAACATCGCCGGCCACGCCAAGGGCGTGAAAGACCTGTCGTCGCTGTCGTCGTGGACCGCCGAGCAGTTCGACCCGGCCCTGAGCTGGGCGGACGTCGAATGGATCAAGAAGCGCTGGGGCGGCAAGCTGATCCTCAAGGGCATCATGGACGAAGAAGACGCACGCCTGGCTGTGGCCAGTGGCGCCGACGCACTCATCGTGTCGAACCACGGCGGCCGCCAGCTCGATGGCGCGCCCTCCTCCATCGCCGCGCTGCCGGCCATCGCCGATGCCGTGGGCAGCCAGATCGAAGTGTGGATGGACGGCGGCGTGCGCAGCGGCCAGGACGTGCTCAAGGCCCGCGCCCTGGGCGCGCGCGGCACGCTGATCGGGCGCAGCTTCCTGTACGGCCTGGGCGCCTACGGCCAGGAAGGCGTGACGCGCGCGCTGCAGATCATCCACAAGGAACTGGACATCACGATGGCCTTCTGCGGTCGCACGCAGATCGACGATGTGAAGTCGGACATCCTGTTGCCGGGCACGTTCTGACGCGGTCTGGCAGGGCCACGCCCGACGGTTACCCGCTCACTTCGTGAACCGTCGGAACGGCGCGCTCAACAGGCAGCCCAGCCAGAGCGTCGCCAGCCCGTCCGATGCCTCGTCGTGCCAGCCGCTCTTGTCGTTCCAGAGCAGCATCCTGTCATCGATGCTCACGCTCCACCTGGCATCCGGCAGCACTTCGCGGCGAATCCGGTTGAGGCAGGCCACCCAGTGGCTGGCCCCCTTGTGCATGGCGAACGCCTTGTTGTCGGGGAGTTTCGTGGCGCCTTCCAGTACCTTTCCCCCGGTGAGTCCGGACGCCTCGTAGAGCGTGAAGGTCTCCCAGTTGAGGCCCTTACCTGAATGCGCATGGCGGTCGGCTTCGTCGACTTTGTCGAAGGCAGCCACGATCGCGTCCAGGCGCTGCGCTTCCTCGCGGGTCAGGGGACTGTCTCGTCTTGCGTCGTAGTAGATGCTGAAGCTCATGGAGCCGATTTCTGATGAACAGGATCGACGAGGGTAATGGCTCTGAGCTGCGCCCTGGTGCATTCGATGCGGTGGGGCTAACTCGTTCACGATCGGTTTGCGATTGCCACGGCAAGCAAACTACTTGCGTCACGGTCATTGCTGATTCCAGCGCGACCTGCTGCATGTGCATGAGACAGCTCTCCCTAAGATTTTGAGGAGGCCACAACGGTCCAACAGGGAGAGAAAAATGACAGTACAGAACTCACGCAGCACCGCGCGACGCGATTCGATGAATGCCGGCCTACGGCTGGTGCTGAGCGTGCTGACGTGGGTCGTTTCGATCCCGGTCCTCAATGTCCTGCTCACCGGCCTGGCGCGACGCCAGGTCCTGACATTGACAGGAACCGGTGTAGCCCTCGTCGCCAGCGCCCTGCTCTTGTGGGCAGGGTTGATCTACTGATGGCAGGTTCCAGCCACCCCCAGCATCGCAAGACGCGTGACGTACTTCATTGCCTACGTCGCCGTCATGGCACTGCTGGGGCTGATCGGCGTGTGGGCCGCCTTCTGGGCCACCGTTGCCATCCACGGGCTCTGAGCGCGATGCGCGCGGCCGACAAGCTCAGTCCGCGTACACCCCCGCCGCCTTGATGATCGGGCTCCACTTCGCGATCTCCGCCGCCACGAACTTCTTGTGGCCCTCGGGCTCGATGCGCCCGTCGGTGGCGACCACGGCGCCGAGCGCTTCCTCGCGCTTGATGAAGTCGGCATCTTTCAGTGCCGCCTTCAGCGCATCGCTGATCTTCTTGAGCACCGGCGCGGGCGTGCCCTTGGGCGCGTACAGGCCGTGCCAGATCGTCACCTGGAAGTTCTTCAGGCCGGCCTCGTCGAGTGTGGGCAGGTCTTTCAAGAGCGGCGTGGTCAGGCGCTTGGGCGTGGTCACTGCATAGGCCTTGACCTTCTTCGCTTCGATCTGCGGCGAGGTGTTGGTGCTCTGGTCGCACAGCAGGTCGATCTGGCCGCCGATCAGGTCGGTGATGGCGGGTGCCGTGCCCTTGTAGGGCACGGGCGTCATCTCGGTCTTGGTAGCGCTCTGGTAGAGCAAACCGCACAGGTGCGAGGCCGAGCCGATGCCCGCGTTGCCCAAGTTGATCTTGCCCTTGTTGGCGGCGATCCAGGTGGTCAGTTCCTTGTAGTTGGTGGCCGGCAGGCTGGGCTTGGCGATGAGCGTCATGGGCACGTCGTTGACGATGCCCAGGTACTCGAAGTCGGTCTCGACCTTGAACGGCACGTTGCGCACCAGCGTCGGCACGGTCGCCATCGCGATGTGGTTGAGCAGCAGCGTGTAGCCGTCGGGGTTGGCGCGCGCGACCTTGGCCGCGCCGATGGAGCTGCCCGCGCCGGGCACGTTGTCGATGATGACGCTGGCGCCGCCCAGCGGCTTGCGCAGCGCCTCGGCGAGGTCGCGCGCGACACGGTCGGTCGGGCCGCCGGCCGCGAAGGGCACGACGATGGTCACGGGCTTGCCCGCGGGAAAGTCTTGCGCGTGGGCGCACACGGCAAGGGCCACGGCCGCGAGGGCGAACAGTTGTTTCATGGAAGTCTCCGTCAAGGTCAAAAAGAAGAATCAGGGCGCGCGCGAAGGCACGCGGCTTTCGAGCGTCGGGGGTTGCCACTCGGGTTGGATGTGGCAGCCGTTCTTGCCGTCGGTGTCGTAGCGCGGCATGAGCGACGCGCAACGTTGCGCCAGGCTCTGGGGCGTGGGCTTCTCGCCCTTGTCGATCCAGTCGAGCAATGCGCCGAAGAGCGCGGGGTATTCCGAATCGCTGAGGTAGCTGTGCTCGCGCTCGGCGCTGAAGCTCTGCACCAAATTGCCGCCGGTGCCGGCCGCATCGCGGATGCGGCGGTAGGCGTTCTCGAGTTCAACGAACGCCGTGGGGTCGTCGATGGCATGCAGGCCGACGGTGGGCAGCGAGGTGCGGCCGGTGGGCTGGCTGTCGGCCGCGAGCGCGCCCTGGGCCTGCGGGTCGGCCGCGTAGCGCAGCACGCCGGCGTTGAGCGCCGCATCGTCGGCCGAGCCGCTGTAGACCACGCCGATGTTGCCGAAGGGGTTGCGGCCCTTCAGGCGCTGCTGCACGAGGTCCTGGAACAGCCAGGTCGCCCAGTTGAGGTGGCCGACGAGCGAGCGTTCGGGAATCTTCACGACCGACAGGATCGTCTTCAGCCGCGCCGCCTGCTCGGGCGTGCGCTGCGCGGCCGGCATGCCGACGCCGGTGCAGTCCTTGACGCGCGCAGCGAGGTCCGCGCGCGTGAGCTTCGCGTCCATCGGCAGGCCCATCCACAGCGGGTACTGCGGCTCGTCGGGCTTGGGATGGTTTCGGCAGACGTACTGGTACACCACGCGCAGGTCGAGCCGGAAATCGTAGGCGCTGTTGCCGCCACCGAGCACGCCGCTGGTGAGCAGCAGGCCGTCGTAGGGACTCTTCGCATCGCCCACCGGCGCATAGAGCTCGGCCGCCTTCGCCGCCACGCCCGCGCCATAGCTCTGCCCGTGCAGCAGCGTGCGCTGGGGCGTGCCGAAGTGGCGCACGACGATCTGCCGCAGTCGCTCGGTGTCTTCGGCCGCCATCGTCACGCCGTAGCCGCCGCGCCGGTAGGTGGAGCCGGCCCACGCGTAACCGGCCTTCACGGTGACGGCCCAGCGCTTGAGGTCTTCCTCGCTGCGTGGGAGCTTGGGCGCGCCGGTTTCGGGGCCGCCGTGCGCATGCATCACGAGCACGCCGCGCTGCCAGTCTTTCGGAATGGCGATCCAGTAGAACGAGCCCACGCCGTCCTCACCGGTGTAGCAGCGCGCGCTCTCCGGCACGGGCGACGGGCAGGCCGTGGGCTTCGGCGCGGTGGCGGGTGCCGCGTGCGCGGACAGCAGCGGCGCCGCCCCCAGCAAGGCGAAGGCGGCAAGTTGCGAGAGGTATTTTTTCAATGGCGTACTCCGAGGTCCAGCGTCGCGTTCGCTCCGTCGGTGGTGACGAAGCCCACGACGCCGCTGTTGAAGATGAGATGGCCCGGCCGGCCGGCGCCGGCCTGCGCCACGCCGAGCACCGGCGTGTCGTAGCCCAGCGTGGTGGCCGCACCGCCGAGGTTGAAGGCCGTGCCGACCACGGTGGCCTCGCGGCTCTCGCCCTTCACGCTGGCCATGGCGTAGCTGCCGTCGGCCGCGCCGGGCATCAGCGTCTGCTGCACCGCGAGCAGGCGCAGGCCCGGCCGGATGACGGTGGCCACGCCGCTGGAGGTGTCGCCCGCCGGCACGGCGGTGGCCACGCGCCGCAGGTACAGCGGCGTCGACACGCCGTTGACCAGCCCGATCACCACCGAGCCGGTGAGCGTGCCGCCCTCGGTCTCGGCGGTGCCGCTCGACGAGGTCGAGGTCGTGTACATGTCGAAGGCCCCGCGCGCCGTGCTGTAGCGGAGGTAGCCCTTCTCGGTGTTCTTGCAGGTCTGGTCGTAGGTCATGAAGCTGTTCGACGCCGGGCTGCGGCAGAACTGGAAGGTGCCCGCATTGCGCAGCCGCCCCGCCGACGAGAACGCCGCCGTGGTGCCCGCGCCAAGCTGCTCCACGCCGGCCGCATTGAAGATCAGCGACACCGAGCGGAAGTCCGTCGACGGCGACACATTCTGGAAGGTGTTCTGGAACGCCACCAGCGGCGAGAAGCCGCTGCCGCTCGGCGGGTTCACGCCGCCCAGCAGCACGCCGCCGGCACCGAAGCTGAACACCGCCCCGCTCTCGCCGCTCGTGTAGCTGCAGCTGCCCTGCGACACGAGCGAGCCGCTGCGCTGCGTGCCGACCCGCATGGGTTCGTGGCTCGCGTCGATGGTGACGGTGTAGGCCAGGGTGGCCGGGTCGATCTGCACCTGCAGTTCCTCGCCGAGGCTGTTGCCGCCTTTGTAGCGCGTCGCGCTCGCCGGCAGGTTCGGGCAGGCGAGCGGGTCGCCGACCTCGGTCACGCAGCTGTAGTTGACGGCCGCATCGAGGCTGCCGCTGCCGCGGTACTTGGGCCACGACGGAAACTGGCACAGCGGGCGCGTGCGACCGTAGCTGCCGGCCACGGCGTCCACCGCGACGGGCGTGGCGGGCGCGAGGCCGGCCTCGACCCAGCCTTCGAGCGCCGCGAGCGAGTCCCAGTTGGGAATGAAGCTGCCGGTGCCGTGGCCCATGCCGGGCACGGTGTAGAAGCGCACGTTCTGCGTGACCGCGGCCTGGCCCAGCGTGGCGACGAGCTGCCGGTAGTAGTCGATGGTCGAGTTGGGGCTGATCACCTCGTCGGCCAGGCCGTGCAGCATGATCAGCTTGCCGCCGCGCGCGAAGAAGGGCGCGAGGTTCGGGTCGGTCGCGTCGGTGAGTTTCGACACCTCGGTCGCGCGCGCCGCGTACGCACCGGGGTTCTGCGGATCGAAGGTGAGCGTGTTGAAACCGGCATCGCGCGTGACGAAGAACTTCACCCACTGGTCGCCCGTGACGTACATGTTGGCGTCGGCCGAGGTGGCAGGGTTGCCCGGCGCCTTGCGCGTGCCGAGGTCGCGCGTGGTGTACGGGCCGGCCACCAGTGCGCCTTCGAGGAGGTTGTAGCCGCCCGCGCGCTTCACGCCGTTGGCGAGCGAATAACTCGTGAACTCGAGCGGCGATTCGATGGCGTGCACCGTGTCGATCTGCGCGTCCGACAGGCAGGTGTCCGCCGTGTCGGCGCCGTTGGGGCAGCGCAGCGACGCGAGGATCTGCGTGTTGAGCTGGCGGCAGCTCTCCACATTGCTCACGATGTTGTCGATCGCGCCGTCGAGCTTGTCGCAGGCCTGCATCGCGGCCTTCTGCACCAGCAGCGTCTCCGTCAGGTTGAGCCAGCCCTTGCCGCCGTCGTTGTACAGCGCGCGGCCCACCGCCACGTTCGACAGGCGCGTGCCGGTGTAGTTGAGCGCGGGCTCGTTGGCGATCACGCCGTCGTAGTCCTGCGGCCAGCGCTGGATGTAGCTCAGTGCATCGCGCCCACCGGTCGAGGTGCCGAGGAAGTAGGCGTGCCTGGGCTTGACTGCGTAGCGCGCGAACACCAACGCCTGCGCCACGTCGCGCGTCTTCTTGAGCGACTGGCCGCCGTAGTTGGCCAGCTGCTCGTCGTTGGCCGCGAACTTGCCGTCGGTGATGCTGCTCGACTGGTGGCCCGAGTCGTCGCCGTAAGTGGCGTAGCCCAGCGCCAGCGGCGCGGGCTTGCCGGCGGGGCCGAAGCGGATGACCTCGGTGCCGTCGATGAGCACGCCGTCGAAGCCGCCGCCGCCGAAGTGGATGGTCTTCTGGTTCCACTGCTCGGGCAGGTTGACCGCGAAGTGGATGAGCTGCGAGGCCGGGTCCACCGGCGCGATGGTGCCGCGCACACGGCAGTAATCGCCCAGCGCGTTGCCCGCGTCGCCGGCGGCCACGGGCGTGGCGCTGGTGACGGTGGCACCCTGCGTGGGCAGGCTGATCAGCGCGGCGGGCAGGCTCTTGCCGGCCAGGTCGGCGCAGGCCACGACGGGCAGCACGGGCGGGGGCACTGTGCCGGGCGGCTCCTCGGCCGGCGGGGTGCCGCCGCTGGCGGGCGGCACGGTCGGCAGGAAGAAGCCGGGGCTTCCTCCTCCCCCACTGCCGCCACCACAGGCGGCCAGGACCAACGACGCGCCAATCAGCGCAACGACGACACGAAACTTCGAGGCAGGGCGCGGTGTGCGCATGGATTTGTCTCCGGCATGCAGCCTCGGTGGGCTGCTTTTTGAATAGGCGGCCGGACGATAGATTCCGTGTGACCTAGGGTCAAATAAAATAACAAGGCCTATTCAATACAAAAAACATATGGATATACGCGCCCTGAGGTACTTCGTGGCCGTGGCCGGCACCGGCCACATGACGCGCGCCGCCGAGCAGCTGGGCATCCAGCAGCCGCCGCTGAGCCTGCAGATCAAGGCGCTGGAGCGCGAGCTGGGCGTGCTGCTGTTCAAGCGCCATCCGCGCGGCGTGGCGCTCACCGACGCAGGCCGGCTGTTCCAGGCCGAGGCGCTGCGCATGCTGCAGGACATGGAGGCCATGAAGCAGCGCATGGCGCGCGTGGCCCAGGGCCAGACCGGCACGCTCGCGGTCGGCTTCACCAGCTCGGCCGCCGCGCACCGCTTCATGCCCGAGGCGCTGCGCGCCTTCCGCCGCGCGCACCCCGGCGTGGAGCTGCAGCTGCGCGAAGACAACGCCGCCGAGCTCACCGAGGCGCTGGCCGCGGGCCGGCTGCACTGCGGCCTGCTGCGCGTGCCGGTGGCGCGGCCCGAGGGGCTGGTGTTCGAGACGCTGCTGCGCGAGCCCGTGTGGGTCGCGATGCCGAGCGATCACCGCTTCGCGCCACCTGCAAATGGCAAGAAGCCCGCGAAGCCGCTGCCGCTGTCGAAACTCTGCGAAGAAGGCATCATCCTCGTACGCCGTCCGGGCGCGCCCGGCCTCTATGCCGAGCTGCTCGCGCTGTGCCACGCGCAGGGCCTGCGCCCGCGCGTGGTGGCCGAAGTCGATCGCATGATGACCAACCTGAACCTCGTGGCCGCAGGCGTCGGCCTGTCGGTGGTGCCGACCTCGATGACCGGCGTGCACGCGCACGCCATCGCCTACACGCGGCTGGCCGACGGCGGCCAGCTCGACGCGCCGCTCACGCTGGTGTCGCGCGCCGATGAAGACAACCTGCCGGCGCGGCACTTCGCGGCGCTGCTGCGCGGGCTGGCCGAGGGGAAGCCCGCCGCATGACCCTGCCGCTGCCGCGCCGCCACTTCCTGCAACGCATCGGCTTCGCGGCTGCGTGCGCGTTGCCGCATCTGTCGCACGCAGCCTCGTCGCCCTGGCCCAGCCGCCCCGTGCGCCTGATCGTCGTCTACCCGCCGGGCGGCGTGAGCGACGGCATGGCGCGCGCGCTGGCCGAGCCGCTGGCGCAGTCGCTGGGCGTGCCGGTGCTCATCGAACACCGCGCCGGTGCGGGCGGCAGCCTGGGCATGGATGCGCTCGCACGCGCCACGCCCGACGGCCACACGCTGGCCTTTTCGGCCATCAGCCCGCTCACCCTGCACCCGCTGCTCGCGCGCGCGCCCTACGACCCGCTGCGCGCCTTCGTGCCCGTGGCCAGCGTGATGCGCACGCCGGTGCTGGTCGTGGGCACGCCGGCCTTCGCGGGCCGCGGCTTTGCGGAACTGATCGCGCTGGCGCGCCGCCAGCCCGGCGCGGTGCGCTGGGCCACCTCGGGCGTGGCGACCATCGGCCACATGGTGCTCGCGCAGGTGCGCCTGCAAAGCCGCACCGACATCACGCACATCCCCTACCAGGGCGGCGGCCCGCAGCTCAACGATGCGCTCGGCGGGCAGTTCGAGGTGCTGTCGACCAACGTCGCGGCGCAGCAGCTGCAGTACATCGAGAGCGGCCGGCTGCAGGCGCTGGCGGTCGGCGCGCCCGCGCGCATCGAAGCCTTGCCGGCGGTGCCCACGCTCGCGGAGCTGGGCTACGAGAAGGCGAACCGCGATTCGCTCTTCGGCATCTTCGCGCCGGCGCGCACGCCGGCGGCGGTGGTGCAGCGCCTCAACGCCGAGATCAACCGGCTGCTGCAAGGCGACCCGCTGCGCGCGCGCCTGCGCGAGGCCTACAACCTGCCGGCCGGCGGGAGCATCGAGGACTTCGCGCAGGAGATTGCGGCAGACCGGCGGCGCAACCGCGCGCTGGTGGCGGGGGCGCGGGCGCAGTTCGACTAGGGCTGCGCGGCCACCCAGCCGAAGCCCGCGTACCAGGGGCTGAAGCGCGCCGGGCGCTGTTCGATGTCGACCTGCTTCACCGCCGTGGCCAGCGCCGGCGACACGTTGCGCAATGCCGTCACGGTCCATGCGCGGTCGAGCTGCTTGAGCAGGCGGGCCTCGCAGCCGGGGCTCTCGCGCAGGCCGACAGGTGCCAGGCCCAGCTGCACGGCGACATGCCCCTGCGCGGCGGCGCGTTCCCAGAGCACGCGCCGGCGCTCGGAGCCCAGCAGCGTCAGCTGCCGCAGTTCGTACGTGCCGGCCGGCAGCACGCCGGGCACGGCGTTCACCTGCAAGCGCACGTCCTTGCCCAGGCCGTTCCGGTCGGCCCCGAAGAGCCACTCGAAGTGATCGGTGGGCACCTGCGCCTGGATCGCCATCAGGCAGGGCGCGGGCAAGGGTTGCGTGCCCCGCAGCGTCTGGCGCGTGAGCACCATCAGCTCGGCGGTCTTCGACACCAGCGACAACGGGACCAGTGCCTGGTCGCCCGCCACGATCTGCGCGTCGATCGCGGTAGGCAACGTCGGCACGGTGGCGGCGTTGGCCGCATGCGCCAGCACCTGCGGGAACAGCACAGGCATCGTCTTGCCATTGCCGAAGCTCTCGCCCGTGGCGATCTCCAGGCGATCGGCGGTCAGGCGGTAGTAGCTCGGCAGCGTCGCCTCGACGGCGTAGCCGCCGCGGCGCGTGGTCACGCGTTGGTGAAACTCGCGCGATGTGCTCTTCAGCAGCGGCTGCAGCACGCGCACCAGTTCCTGGCGCTGAGCGTCGCTGACATCGTTCAGATCGATGCGGATGCGGTTGGACGGGTAGGTGAAGAGCTTGGCCATGCCTCGCTCGAGTTCCGCCTTGTCCGGCGCGCGCGTCACGTAGAGAACGAACCCGCCCACCAGCGCAACAACGCAGGTCGCCAGCGTGAAGTAGCCTGTGAACTTGAAGAAACGCCCGGCCGCGCGGGAGTCCATCCGCCGCTCCAGCGCCCCGAAGACCCGCAGCAGGACGACGCCGACGATCACGACGCCGACCATCAGCAGCAGCACGGTGGCTGCGTTGAAAACGAAACTCAAAAAGCCCATGCCGCTGCGTTCAGGCGCAGCGCCCGACAACTCCAAGCAACGGGTCAGTCCTCCGCGCGCCAGAGCCGCGGATAGTCGCTCACGAACCCGTCCGCCGTGACGCCCAACACCTCCGCGTAATCGAAGCGCTTGGCCTCGTACGCGTACGTGCCCTCGCCGCGCCGCTCATAGCGCTGCATCAGCTCGCTGAGCCCGCCGTCTTCGATATCGACCCAGGCCGCCGGTGCGTCGGCGCTTTCGCCCGTTGCGAGGTTCAGGCGGCGCAGTTGCAGCAGGTTCGTGGCGGGGGTGAAGCCCAGGTCGAGGTCGACGCAGTGCGACATGTCGGGCACGGCTTCGTCGTTGAGCTTCCAGTGGCCGCGCGCGTCGCGCGTGATCGACAGGTCGATGGCCGACTCGCCGAGCCAGCCGCGCACGGTGCCCCATTGCGTGTGCCAGAGCAGGTCGCAGCGCACGCGGTAGTGCAGCTGGGCGATGCGTCCGCCCTCGGTGCGGAACACCGCCGCGCCGTCGAGCTGCCAGGCCGAGGCGTTGCGTTCGAGGCGGCAGGCATCGTGGCCCGGTGCATCGAGCCTGCGCCAGAGGATGGAGGCGACGGTTTGCATATGGCGCGGATCATGGCACCGGCATGCCGCGGGGCGCAAGCGGCATCCCGCAAAATGCCCTGCATGTCGAAAGCCCTTTACACGTCGTTGTCTGCCCTTTTCACCCTCCTGGCAGCCGGCGCAGGCCATGCGGCCACCGCACTGAAGGACGGCGACATCATCTTCCACACCTCGCGCTCGGCGCAAAGCCTGGCCGTGCAGCGCGCCACGGGCTCGCGCTACAGCCACATGGGCATCGTGCTGCTGCGGGAGGGCAAACCCTACGTGTTCGAGGCCGTCTCGACGGTGCGTTACACGCCGCTGGCGCAATGGACCGCGCGCGGCAACGGCGGGCGCTACGTGGTGAAGCGGCTGCGCGATGCCGACACGCGGCTCACGCCCGGCGCCGTGGCGCGCCTGCATGCGCGCACCTCGGACTTCGCGGGCCGCCCGTACGACCTGACTTTCGAATGGTCGGATTCGCGCATCTACTGCTCGGAACTGGTGTGGAAGCTGTACGACCGCGCGCTGGGCGTGCGCATCGGCGATCTGCAGAAGATCCGCAGCTTCAACCTCGCCGACCCGGCCGTGCGCGCCAAGATGCGCGAGCGCTACGGCGACGCCGTGCCGATGGACGAACCGGTGATCTCGCCGGTGGCGATGTTCGACTCGCCGCTGCTGGTGACGGTCGAGTCGCGCTGAGCAGCTTCAGCGCACCGCAGCCAGCACGCTGTCGAGAAACTGCCTGGCCGGCGTGCCGAAATCTTCAGGGATGTAGTCGCGCGAGAAGTCGCGCGCAAACGCCGCTTCGAGGTCGTCGTGCGAACCGAGGTAATCCGCGATCTCGGCGCGCAGCGCGGCCAGCTCGGCCTCGGTGCTCGACTCGCGGTACGAGGCCATGATCTCGGCGCCGGTCTCGCCGAAGAGGATGTCGGCGTCCTGGCCGAAGTAGACCTTGGTGAGGTGGTCGATCAGTTCGAATCGCATCGTGGGTCGTAGGGGAAAAATCAGAACGGATGGGCGGTGAGGATGTAGAACGGCTTGCCGTTGTACGTGCGCATGTTCAGCGTCACGCGCACCTTGGTGAGCTGGCTCACGGCGGTGCTGCCGCGCTGCACGCCGATGCCGACCACGGTGCCGATGTCGTGCTCGAAGGCCACGGGCTTGGAGCCCACCGCCGCGGAGCGCGACCACGCGCGAATGGCCCGTGCGTTGGCGCGCACGGTCTGGCTGATGGCCGACTCGGCGGTGGCCAGGTCGAAGAACGACGACGAGCGCTGCAGGCTGGGCTTCTTCGCGAAGCGGTCGAGCAGCTCCTGCGCCGACTTGCCCACGTGCTCGCGGATGGTGTGGCCGCCGGCCTTGGAGCCCGCAATGCCCTCGTGCTCGATGAGCCGCACGGGCTCGAGCTTGAAGCGGCTCGCGCGCACCGCGATGACGCGCGATGCGGCCAGCCCGCCGGCCACGAAGAGCGGCACCGCCACGTCGACCGCGAGGCCCACCTGCGCGCCGGTTTCGGGCGAGGCGCCCAGCGCCTGCGCGGTGGCGTCGGCGGTGAGCGCGGTGGCGGTGCGCTGCGTCTGGCCGGTCCAGATCTGGCGCGCGGCCGTGGCGGTGACGTCGCTGCCGTGCGCGCCCAGCACCACGCAGCCGACCTTGCTGGCCATGGTGGGCTCGGGGGCCACGCACAGCACGCCGGCGCCGACCAGTTCGATCACGCCGCCGATCAGCGCCGCCGTGCCCCAGAGCCGGTTGCTGAGGCTGGCCGACTCGGGCACGTCTTCGCCGCCGAGCACCGCCGCCATCTGCACCGGCGTCAGCGCGACCGACAGGCCGCCTTCCACCTCGTCGTCACCCATCGTGCATTCCTTTCCGTTCGCCACCTGCGTGGGGATTGAAATTCCGCCGCATTCTTGCACGCGACACGGGGGCGGGCGAACATGCCCGGAGAGCGAGACAATTGTCACCGTGAGTTTCCAGCCCGCGCCGCCCCCGGCCCCTCCGATCCGCCGCATTGCCCACCTCGACATGGACGCGTTCTACGCGTCCGTCGAGCTGCTGCGCTACCCGCAGCTCAAGGGGCTGCCGGTGGTCATCGGCGGTGGCCGGCGCCGCGTCGACGAGGCGATCCGCGAACTGCCCGAGGGCGCCACGCTGGCCGACATTCCCATCGATGCCTTTCCGCGCCTGAAGGACTACACGGGGCGCGGCGTGATCACCACCGCCACCTACCCCGCGCGGCAATTCGGCATCGGCTCGGCCATGGGGCTCATGAAGGCCGCCAAGCTGTGCCCGCAGGCGCTGATCCTGCCGGTCGACTTCGACGAGTACCGGCGCTTCTCGCGCACCTTCAAGCAGGTGATCCTGGACATCGCGCCGCTCATGGAAGACCGCGGCGTGGACGAGGTGTACATCGACTTCACCGACGTGCCCGGCGGCCAGCGCGACGGCGGGCGCTCGCTGGCGCGGCTGATCCAGAAATCGATCTTCGACGCCACAGGCCTGACCTGCTCGATCGGCGTGGCGCCCAACAAGCTCATCGCCAAGATGGCCAGCGAGTTCGAGAAGCCCAACGGCATCTCGGTGGTCTACGAGCACGACCTCGAAAGCCGCATCTGGCCCCTGCCCTGCCGCAAGGTGAACGGCATCGGCCCGAAGGCCGACGAGAAGCTCAAGCGCTTCGGCATCGAGACCGTGGGCCAGCTGGCGGCGCGCGAGCGCGGCTGGCTCATCGACACCTTCGGCAAGGCCACCGGCGCGTGGATGCACGAGGTGGCCTGGGGCCGCGACAACCGCCCCGTGGTGACCGAGAGCGAGCCCGTGTCGATGAGCCGCGAGACCACCTTCGAGCGCGACCTGCACGCGGTGCGCGACCGCGCCGAGCTGGGCGCGATCTTCACGCACCTGTGCGAGAAGCTGGCCGAAGACCTGCAGCGCAAGGGCTACGTGGGCAAGACCATCGGCATCAAGCTGCGCTACGACGACTTCAAGATCGCCACGCGCGACCAGACCATCGACCGCTTCACCGACGACGGCAAGACCATCCGCCAGGTCGGTGGCCAGTGCTTGAAGCGCGTGCCGCTGGAGCGGCCGCTGCGCCTCTTGGGCGTGCGCGTGGGCGCGCTGGCCAAGGCCGGCAGCCCCGAGGCGCTGGCGCCCGCTGGCAACGCTCGCAGCGCGGCGCCGGTGGCGACCACGGCGTCGCTCTTCTGACACCACCATGATCCGACGCTGGCTGAGACGCATCGCCCTCACCCTGCTGGGGCTGCTGCTGGCCATCACGCTGTACGTGGCCGTGGCCTGCGCGCTGGTCTTCCTGCCGGCCAACACGAAACCGCCGGCCGAGCCTGCGACCGTCGAGGCCTGGGTGCTGAGCAACGGCGTGCACACCGACCTGGTGTTTCCGGTCCGCTCGGCCACCGTCGACTGGCGGCAGCTCTTTGCGCTGTCCGACTTCAAGGCGCCGCCGCCCGATGCCGAGTTCGTCGCCATCGGCTGGGGCGACCGCGAGTTCTACCTGCACACGCCGACCTGGGGCGACCTGACAGCCGCGCGCGCCTTCGGGGCGCTGTCGGGCGGCAACCGATCGCTGCTGCACGTGACCTACCTGCAGCGCGCGCAATTGCGGCGCGGGGCCTACAAGCTGCCGCTCTCGCAGCCGCAGTACGCGCAGCTCGTGGCCTACGTGCGCGCCACGCTGCCCTCAGGCCGCGCGGTGCCGATCGGGGGTGCGCACTACGCGAACGACGATGCCTTCTACGAGGCCCGGGGCAGCTACCACCTGTTCGAGACCTGCAACACCTGGACCGGCCGCGGCCTGCGCCAGGCGGGCGTCACGGTGAGCCGCTGGACGCCCTTCGACTTCAACGTGACCTGGCATCTGCAGCCGGTGCTGCAGCCCTGACGATCTTCAGGGCTTGGGCACGCCCACCGACCATGTGGGCCAGTTCTTCACGATGTGGTCGACCACGCGCGTGCCCACCAGCGCGATGTTCTCCACCGTCTCGGCAAAGCCGCCCGCCGTCTCGCCCGGCGCCGGGTCCAGGTGCTGCAGCGTGCTTTCCTTCGGATGGCCCTGGTCGAAGTTGACCGCGCCGCGCAGGCTCATCACGCGGTCGGTGCCGTGGGTGCGCTTGATCACGAGGGTGATGGCGGCGGCTTCCATCTCGGTGATCACGTAGTCGTCGGCGCCATACAGCTTGGCGATGTACTGCGCCTGCTTCGACATGCCGGGGCCGTGGAAGAAGGTGTCGCCCGTCATGTGCGTGCCGGTGCCCACGAAGGGGGCGCGGCGCGCGGCGGCGTCGGGGTAGCGCAGGCGGTACTTGCGCGCCGATTCCGCGTCCTTGAGCGGCGTGTCGGCCGACAGCTTCATGGCCCAGCCGACGAGGTCGGGGTTGAGCTTGAAGCGGCGGTACTCCTCGTAGCCCTTGCGCGGCATGAAGGTGGGTTCGCCGGGCTTGTTCTCTTCGGGGGCCCAGCGGTGGCCGAGGTCGTAGTCGACCAGCCAGGTGGCCCAGCTCACCTCGCCGATGGTGCCGCGCTGCGGCGGCGTGCCGGCCACGCCGGAGATCACGTAGTAGGCCTGCGAGAAGTCGAACTTCGGGTTCAGCAGGATGGCCTGCATCGACGACGACGAGTTGACCTTGCCCATGCCCAGCACCGCGCCGCACACGCCGTCGGCGTTGCAGTACACGGGCTGCAGCGCGCCGGGCACGGCCACGGGCGTCGCGCCCTTCCAGTAGCGCTCGTACCAGTGCTGGAACTCGCCGGCGCGGTCGCCGGTGTTCTGGCCGATCTCGAACATGGCGGCCACGAACACCTTCACCTTCACCTTGACGGGGGCGGCGGCGGCAGCGCGCGTGTCGGCCGTGGGCGAGGTGGAGGCACAGGCCGTGGCGAGCAGCACGGCGCCGCACAGCGTCAGACCGCGGCTGCCCAGGGAGAAGCGACGGGAGTTCAGGAGGGACATGGGTGAAATCCGAAGAGAAGGAAGGAAAGGAAAGCGCGCCTCGGCAACAGCGTGCGGCGTCCTACACCGCACGATTGTCGATGCTGGCACAAGCGCGATGACATGCCTTCGATGCAAACCCCATGCCGGCCCACACCGGCTGCCACCTCAGCGCTGGCCGGCGGGCTGGTCTACGTGAACCCCGGCATGCCGGGCATCCGCCGGCTGAAGTGGGGCGACGGCTTTCGCTACCGCGACGCGCACGGCCGCTGGCTGCGCGATACCGACGCGCTCGCGCGCATCCGCAGCCTGGCCATTCCGCCAGCCTACACCGAGGTGTGGATCTGCCCGCTGCCGCAGGGCCACCTGCAGGCCACGGGCCTGGACGCGCGCGGCCGCACGCAGTACCGCTACCACCCCGACTGGCGTGCGCTGCAGGACGGCACCAAGTTCGAGCGCCTCGCGGCCTTCGGGCGCGCCCTGCCCCGTTTGCGCGCCCGCGTGGCGCGCGACCTGCGCGCCGGCACCAAGACACCCGGGCGCGCGCAGGTGATCGCCACGCTGGTGCGCCTGCTCGACACCACGCTGCTGCGCGTGGGCAACGAGGCCTACGCCAGCAGCAACGGCTCGTTCGGCCTCACCACGCTGCGCAACCGCCACGCGGCGGTGCAGGGCTCGGCGCTGCGGCTGCGCTTTCGCGGCAAGAGCGGCGTGGCGCACGAGGCCCGCGTCGACGACCCGCGCGTGGCCCGCGTGGTGCGCCAGTGCCAGCAGCTGCCGGGGCAGGCGCTGTTCCAGTACACGGACGAAGCGGGCGAGGTGCGCGGCGTGTCGTCCAACGACGTGAACGACTACATCGCCGACGCCACCGACACAGGCAAGGGTGAAGGCGAACGCTTCACCGCCAAGGACTTCCGCACCTGGCACGGCACGGTGCAGGCGCTGGAGCTCACGCGGCGGGCCTGTGCCTGGGAGGGCGGGCACCGGCCCGGCGCCAGGGACATCCTCGCGGCCGTGGCGCGGCAGCTCGGCAACACGCCGGCGGTCTGCAAGAAGGCCTACGTGCACCCCGCTGTGCTGGCGCTGGGCGAGGCGCTGGCGCGCGAGGACGACACGGCGACGACGGGCACTTTGCTGGAGAAGATCGCGGCCCGTGCCGCCACGGCCGGCCCGGCGCGTGGCCTGGTGGCGGCGGAGCGGCGATTGCTCGCCTTCCTGCGGGTGCCTCAGCCTGCGGCGAGGGCGAAGCGCACGGTGTCGGCGTCGAGCAGCACGGCGTAGCCGAGGTCTTCGGCCAGGTTCTGCAGCGCCACGGTGTCGATGGCCAGCGCGCGCGGCGCGCGATGGGCGTCGAGCACCGCGTTCGCGCCGCCGGCCTCGCGCACCCGGGCGTGCAGGCGCAGCGCGTCGGTGCCGTCGGGCTCGATGCGGATGGTGCCGGCCTCGTCCGCGCCGTCGTGCAGGTAGCCCAGCGCGCCCAGGAACAGGTAGCGCAGCGCGGCGGCATTGGGCCAGCGCGGCTCGTCGTCCTGCGGGGCGGCGAGCGCCTCGTCGACCTCGAGCGCCACGCCGTGCAGGTCGAAGGCCGAGCGCATCAGCGTCATGCACTGCGCCACCAGCGCGCTGCGCGTGATGCCGTCGTCGGTGGTGGCCAGTTCCCAGTCGCGCAGCGAGCGGATCGCGGCCACCAGCTCGGACACCTGGCTGTCGATGAGGTTCACCCGCTCCTCGCAGGCCGCGGGGTCGACGGGGTCGGCCGCCACCTGGCGCTTGAGCATCAGCACCGCCATGCGGATCACCGAGACCGGCGCCGTCATGTCGTGCCGCAGCGCCGGCAGGGCGCGCGTGAGCAGCTCGTGGCGCACGCCGGCCGCAATCCAGCTGCGGGCGCTGGGAGACGACTTCATCGCGGCGCAGCGGCCCGCAAGGGCGCGCGGCCCGTGGGACGAGAGGCGGCAGGGAGCACGGTCAAGGCAGGATTCCTGAAGGCGGGAACAAGGCCACGAGTATCGGCCCCGCTCCGCGCCGCGGCTGTAGGAGCCTGCCTACGCGCGCCCTGCCCACCGGGCCGCACCTGCAGCGCGCGCTCAGGGTTTGCCGAGGTAGGTGCGCACGTCCTTCACCTCGACCCCGGCGGCCGCGACGGCCGAGCGCAGCTGCGCCTCGGTCACGCCCAGCGTCTGGGTCCAGTAGCGAACCTCGTGCAGTTCGTTGACATTGATGCGGGCCGCATCCTGCGGTCCGCGCTTGCTCAGGTCATCGGCCATGGCGTGGATTCCTTGTTGAAGGCTTCCACGATGCGGCCTGCACGGCGCATCGGCTGGCGGACAGCAGCGCGGCTCCTTGCAGGATAAGTCCGAGAGCGCGTTGCAGATGTCCGGAAGCAGCGGGCCGGCGCCACGCGGCGCCCCTATCGTCGCCGCTCCTTCACTTCATCCGCCGCACCCCATGACCCCCGAGCAGAACAAGCGCGCCGTCGTCGACGCCTGGAAGGCCTTCGCCAGCCGCGACCCGCAACGCGTGCGCGCCGCCTTCACCGACGACGCCGAATGGCTGGCGCCCAAGGACAACGCCACCGGCGTGGCCCTGGGCTTCACCGACCACATGATCGGGCCGGACACGATCGTTCGCTTTCTCGTCGAGGAGTTTCCGAAGCTGTTCGTGGCCGACGTGTCGGTGGACTTCACCCACCTGCTCTGCGAAGGCGACACCGTGGTGCTGGAAATGCGCCTGCAGGCCACGCTCGCCAGCGGCCGGCACTACGACAACGACTACTGCTTCATCCTCGAGCTGCGCGAGGGCCGCATCGCCCGCATGCGCGAGTACATGGACACGCAGAAAGGCCGCTGCAGTGTCATCGGCGACCTTCCGGCGGATCTCAGACTTGCCGGGCCCGTGATTGCAGTTCCCGCTTGAGCAGCTTGCCGTTGGCGGTGGTCGGCATCGCGTCGATCACCTCGATGCGCGCCGGCCGCTTGTAGGGCGACAGGTGCTCGGCCAGGTGCGCGCGCAGCGCCGCTTCGTCGAGCGACGCGCCAGGGTTCAGCTCGACGAAGGCGACGATCTGCTCGTTGCCGTCGGCCTCGGGCACGCCGACCACGGCGCACAGGTGCACGCCGGCGAAGCGGCCGATCACCGCCTCGACCTCGGCCGGGTACACGTTGAAGCCCGAGCGGATGATCATTTCCTTCAGCCGCCCCACCACGAACAGCGCGCCGTCGGCGTCGAAGCGGCCGAGGTCGCCGGTGGCGTACCAGCCGCCGGGGCGCATCACCTGCGCGGTGGCGGCCGCGTCGCGGAAGTAGCCCAGCATCAGGCCCGGGCCGCGCAGCCAGATCTCGCCGGTGTCGCCGATGGCCGCTTCGGTGCCCTCGGGCGTCACGATGCGCCCCTCGCCACCGTCGACCACGTAGCCAGCCGAGGTGTCGGCGCGCGGCGCCTCGGTGCGCGTGAGGAACACCGAGCCCGCGTACTCAGACAGGCCGTAGCCGTAGTGCAGCGGCTGGCCGAACAGCCGTTCCACGCGCTGCTTGAGCGCCGGGTCGAGCGGCGCGGAGCCGGTGTACACGTAGCGCAGCTGCGGAAAGCGCGGCACGAGTTGCTGCGCCTCGATGTGCGCCAGCAGCCGCGCGTACATGGTCGGCGGCCCGAGCAGGTTCGACACCTGCCCGTGCGCCAGCGCCTCGAGCATGTCGGCCGGCGAGAAGCTGCCGCGCAGCACCAGCGCGGCCCCGCCCGTGAGTGCGGCCATCAGCACGGTGCCGATGCCGAAGATGTGGGTCATCGGCAGGAAGGCGTAGACGCGGTCGCGCGTGTCGAGCGCGCGCACCGCCGCCGACACGCGGCCGAAGTGCAGCAGCCCGCGGTGCGACACCATCACGCCCTTGGGCGTGCCCGAGGTGCCCGAGGTGAAGATGATCGCGGCGGCATCGGCCAGCGCCGGGTCGGGCTCGGGGCGGGCGTCGGCGCGCGCGGCGGTGAACATCACGCCGGGCAGCGTGGCCGGCACGGCCGACGCGCGCTGCGCATGCGTGCGCGCCGCGTCGGACGCCTCGATGGTGAAGCAGCACAGCCGCGCGTCGGCGCGCTCGGCGATGGCCGCGATCTCGCCCGGCGACATGCGCGCGTTGACGCCGCATGACCACGCGCCCACGCGGCTGCAGGCCAGCAGCAGCGCGATGTGGGCGGCGCAGTTCTCGGCCACCAGCAGCACGCGGTCGGTCGGCCGCACGCCGGCGGCGAGCAGGTCGTTCGCGGCGGTCTCGACCATGGCCTGCAACGCGCCATACGTGGTGGTGCCATCGGGTTCGTGGAGGAACACCGCGTCCGGTGTGCGGGCGGCGCGGTCTTCGAGCAGGTGATGAATGCGGGGGGGCATCGGCTATTCCGCCTCGATGCCCTTGGAGGCGCTCGCCCACAGCTTGCGGTCCGACACGCCCTTGGTCGCCAGCACCTCCGGCGCACCCGTCCAGACCTCGTAGCCCTGCTCGCGCAGGCGGTGCGCGATGTCTTCGCGCGCCAGCATCTTCTGCGCCGCGGCATTCACGCGCGCCACCAGCGCCGGGTCCATGCGCGCCGGGCCGTACAGGCCGAACCAGCCGCCCACGTCGTAGCCGGGCACGCCCGACTCGATCATGGTCGGCACGTCGGGCAGCATGCGGTTGCGCTGGCGCGAGGTGACGGCCAGCGCGCGCAGCTTGCCCGACTGGATGAAGGGCCGCGAGGTGGCGATGATGTCGAACATCATCGGCACGGTGCCGGCCATCACATCGGCCAGCGCCGGGGCGCTGCCCTTGTAGGGCACGTGCGTGAGCTGCACGCCGCTCATCTTCTCGAGCAGCGCGCCGCTCAGGTGGTTCGACGCGCCCACGCCCGCCGAGCCGTAGAACAGCTTGCCGGGCTTGGCCTTGGCATAGGCCAGCAGCTCGCCCACGTTGCGCACCGGCAGGTCGTTGTTGACCACCAGCACGTTGGTGTAGTCGACCAGCGGCGCCAGCGGCGTGAGGTCCTTCATCGGGTCGAAGGGCATGCTGCGCTGCACGTTCGGGTTGATGGTGATGGTCGGGCTCGCGCCGAAGAACAGCATCGCGCCATCGGGCGGCGCCTTGGCCACGGCGTTGCCGCCGAGCGAACCGGCGGCGCCGGGCCGGTTGTCCACGATCACCTGCGTGCCCAGCTCCTGGCCCAGCGCGGGCGCGAGCAGGCGCGCGGCGCCGTCCACCGGCCCGCCGGCCGAATAGCCCACCACCAGCTTGATGAGCGGCGGCAGCGGCTGCTGCGCGAAGGCGCGGTGCGGCAGTGCGGCCAGCGCCGCGCCGCCCGCCAGCGCGGCCATGAGCTGGCGGCGCGAAAAGAGGTCGAGGGATTGCATGAGCGTTGTCTCCAGTTGTGTATGTCTTTGGCGGCTCACATCGCTCAGGCCGGCAAGTCCAAGACTTGCCGCGCGAGGATGTTGCGCTGGATCTCGTTCGTGCCGCCGTAGATCATGGCGGCGGTGGCGCCGATGAGCGGCGAGAGCACGTTGAAGCTCTGCCCGTCGAGCACCTGGTCGCCCGCGACCGCGCCCTGCTCTTCGCCGGCCTCGACCAGCAAGGCACCGATGCGGTGGTAGGTCTCGCTGGCCCAGATCTTCAGCAGCGACACCGACGCGGGCAGCGGCTTGCCCGCACGCACGATGTCGGCAAAGCCCGTGTAGGCGGCCGACAGGTCGAGCACGTCGAGGCGCAGCGCCGCGAAGCGCTGCGCGAACACCGGGTCGGCAAACAGGCGCCGCGCCTGCCCGAGTCGCGCCAGCTGGCCCAGCGCGTACTGCGACTGCTTGGGGCTGCCCAGGAAGATGCGCTCGAAGCCCAGCAGCGCCTTCGCGATGGTCCAGCCGCCGTGCAGCCGGCCCACGAGCTGGTCGGCCGGCACGCGCACGTTGTCGAAGAACACCTCGCAGAACTCGGGCTCGCCCGCCAGCGTGTGGATCGGCCGCACCGTGACGCCCGGCGTGCGCAGGTCGCACAGCAGGAAGCTGATGCCCTCCTGCTTGCGCGCGCCCTTGTCGGTGCGCACGAGCATGAAGATGTGGTTGGCATCCTGCGCGAGCGTGGTCCAGATCTTCTGGCCGTTGACAACGAAGTGATCGCCCTGCGCGTCGCGCCCCGCCACCGCCTCGGTGCGCAGGCCGGCCAGGTCGGAGCCGGCATTGGGCTCCGAGTAGCCCTGGCACCACACGTGCTCGCCGCTCAGGATGCGCGGCAGAAAGCGCTGCTGCTGTTCGGGCGTGCCGTGCTGGATCAGCAGCGGACCGATCATCACGATGCCCTGGTCGGGCGCGCGCGCCACACCGTGCTGCTCGAGCTCCTCGATCCACGCGATGAGCTTGTCGGCCGGCAGGCCCATGCCGCCGTGCGACTGCGGCCAGGCCGGCGCGATCCAGCCCTGCGCCGAGAGCGTGAGGTACCACTCGCGAACCTCGCTCCAGCGCGCGCGGTGCGACAGGTAGCGCAAATGCGCCGGATAGCGCTGCTGCAAAAAGCCGCGCACCATGCGGCGGAACTCGGCCTCGGGCATGGCGGACCAGTCGGTGGTGCGCGCGAGGAACTCGCCGTTCCAGGCCACGGCACCGCTCGCAGCGGCCTCGGCCTCACCGGTCAGCGCGGCATGCCGGCGCTGGTGCGCCGTGGCGTTGCCCAGCCACGCCGACAGGCACAGCACGCGCTTGTAGAACAGGCTCAGGTCGCACTCCTGCGTGTAGCCGATGGCCCCGTGCAGTTGCACCGCCGCGCGCGACGCCTGCAGCGCGGCAGCCGTGCAACGCGCGTTGACGCGGCTGGCCTCGGCTTCGAGCCGGTCAGAAGGCAAGGCGCCGTCGCTTGCCAGCGCCAGCACCTCGTTGAGCGTGGCCTGCGCCACCTCGAGGTGGATGAACATGTCGACGCTGCGGTGCTGCAGCGCCTGGAAGCTGCCGATGGGCTTGCCGAACTGCGCGCGCGTGCGCAGGTAGGCCAGGGTCTGCGCCAGCATCGCCTGCCCTGCGCCCAACAGCTCGGCCGCCTGCAGGATCTGCCCAGCCGCGAGCGCCTGGCGCAGCGCCTCCTGCGCGGCCGGCCCGCTGGCCAGCACGGCGTCGGCCGGCAGCACGACCTCCTCGAAGCGCAGGTTGGCGGCCTGGCTGCCATCGACCAGCGGCATGATCGTCTCGCTCACGCCGGCTGTGCCGCGCGGCACCCACAGCAGCACGGCGTCGTCCTCGCCGCGTGCCGACACCAGCCAGCCGCTGGCGGCGACGCCGGGCAGCACCATGAGCTTGTCGCCTTGCAGCAGCACGCCGCCCCCCTGACCCGTGCGCGCCTCGCAGCCGCAGGCCAGCGGCACGGCGCTGAGGTCGCCCGCGCTTTCCTGCCAGGCCAGCGCGGGCAGGCTGCGGCCTGCCACGAGCTCGGCCAGCAGGGCACGCGCCGCGGGCGTGTCGAGCCGCGCCAGCAGCAGCGCGCTCAGGCCCGCCACCGCCAGCAGCGGCTCGGGCGCCGCGTGTTCGCCGGCCGCGCGCAGGATTTCCGCAGCGCCATCGAGCCCCAGCGCCAGGCCGCCGGCCGCTTCGGGCGCCAGCATGCCGGGCCAGCCGAGGGCCGCGATCTCGACCCAGCCCTGGGCCTCGTCGGCCTCAGGTCGTTCGGTGCGGGCGCGGCGTCGCGCGGTGGCGCCGCTGCGGGTGAAGTAGTCGAGCGCCGCTTCGCGCACGGCCAGGAGTGAGTCGGAATCCATCGCGCTGTCTGCCTTTTCTTTTCCGTTGCAATGACGAGTCGCAGCGTGCCCGAAGACCTCGCCGGCGGGCATTCGCGATTGCGGAAGGGAGGGTTTCGCAATCACTGAGCGCCTGCGGGCGCGCGCGGGGATAGATTTGCAGCCATGACAAAGATCAAGAAATCCCTGCACACCGACCTCGGCCACAGCACGCCCGACAAGATCACCGTGCGCGGGCGCGACCTGCCCTCGGAAATCCTCGGCCACCTCAACCTGGGCGACATGGCCTTCCTGGAGCTGACGGGCCGCATCCCGACGCCGCAGGAATCCGTGACCTTCAACGCCATCGTCGTCACGCTGGTGGAGCACGGCGTCACGCCGAGCGCACTGGCCGCGCGGCTCACCTACGCCGGCGCACCCGAAGCGCTGCAGGCCGCCGTGGCCGCCGGCCTGTGCGGGCTGGGCACCGTGTTCGTGGGCAGCACCGAGGGCGCCGCGAAGATGCTGTACGAGGCCATTCCCTTCGGCGAGAAGCCCACCCGCCCGCTGGCCGACATGGCGAAGGACATCGTGGCCGACCACCGCGCGCGCAAGATCATCGTGCCGGGGCTGGGCCATCCGCTGCACAAGCCGATCGACCCGCGCACGCCGCGCCTGTTCCAGATCGCGGCCGAGAACGGCTTGTCGAGCCACTACGTCGCGCTGATGCAGGCCGTGCAGGAAGAGGCCGAGCGCGTGTCGGGCAAATCGCTGCCGATCAATGCCACGGGCGCCATCGGCGCCATTGCGGCCGAGTTCGGCTTTCCGTGGAAGATCATTCGCGGCTTCGGCGTGATGGCGCGCGCCATCGGCCTCGTGGGCCACATCCTCGAGGAGATCGACGACCCGATGGCCATCGAGATCTGGCAACGCGTCGAAAAGGAAGCGGGCGGCCCCCGCCAGGACTGAACATGATGATCGCTACCGACAACCGTTTCCCCGACATCCGCGACGCCGTGCGCGACCTGTGCGCGCAGTTTCCCAACGAGTACTTCCGCAAGGTCGACGAGGCGCGCGCCTACCCCGCCGAGTTCGTCGACGCACTCACCCAGGCCGGCTGGATGGCCGCCCTGATTCCCCAGGAATACGGCGGCTCGGGCCTGGGCCTGACCGAAGCCTCGGTGATCATGGAAGAGATCAACCGCTGCGGCGGCAACTCGGGCGCCTGCCACGGCCAGATGTACAACATGGGCACGCTGCTGCGCCACGGCAGCGAGGCGCAAAAGCGCCAGTACCTGCCGAAGATCGCCAGCGGCGAGCTGCGCCTGCAGTCGATGGGCGTGACCGAGCCGACCACCGGCACCGACACCACGAAGATCAAGACCACGGCCGTGAAGAAGGGCGATCGCTATGTGATCAACGGGCAGAAGGTGTGGATCTCGCGCATCCAGCATTCGGACCTGATGATTTTGCTGGCACGCACCACGCCGCTGGCGGACGTGAAGAAGAAGTCGGAAGGCATGTCGATCTTCATCGTCGACCTGCGCGAGGCCATCGGCAAAGGCATGACGGTGCGCCCCATCCTCAACATGGTGAACCACGAGACCAACGAGCTGTTCTTCGAGAACCTCGAGATCCCGGCGGAGAACCTCATCGGCGAGGAAGGCCAGGGCTTCAAGTACATCCTCGATGGCCTGAACGCCGAGCGCACGCTGATTGCCGCCGAGTGCATCGGCGACGGCTACTGGTTCATCGACAAGGTCACGGCCTACACGAAGGACCGCGTGGTGTTCGGCCGCCCCATCGGGCAGAACCAGGGCGTGCAGTTTCCGATTGCCGAAGCCTTCATCGAGACCGAGGCCGCCAACCTGATGCGCTACGAGGCCTGCCGCCTGTTCGACGCGCGCCAGCCCTGCGGCGCGCAGGCCAACATGGCGAAGTACCTCGCGGCCAAGGCGAGCTGGGAGGCGGCCAACGCCTGCCTGCAGTTCCACGGCGGCTTCGGCTTTGCATGCGAATACGACATCGAACGCAAGTTCCGCGAGACGCGGCTGTACCAGGTGGCGCCGATCTCGACCAACCTCATCCTAAGCTACGTCGCCGAACACATGCTCGGCCTGCCTCGTTCGTTCTGAAGGACTGCACATGAACGCCATCGACCACCCCAGCAAGGTGCTCGCGACCTTCGCGGCCGAGCTGAAGTTCGCCGATATTCCCGCGCCCGTGCTGCGCCGCACCGAAGACCTGATGCTCGACTGGCTCGGCTCGGTGCTCGCGGCCCGCACTGCACGGCCGATACGCAGCATCGAGCACTTCGCGCAGATGATGGGCCCCGCTGAAGGCCCGAGCGAAATCCTCACCTCGCGGCGCACCAGTTCGCCGCTGTTCGCGGCGCTGGTCAACGCGGCGGCCTCGCACTACGTGGAGCAGGACGACGTGCACAACGGCTCGGTGTTCCACCCCGCCGCCGTGGTCATCGCACCCGCACTCGCAGTCGCACAGAGCATCGGCGCCAGCGGCGCGCAGCTGCTGACGGCCGTGGTCGCGGGCTACGAGGTGGGCATCCGCGTCGGCGAGTTCCTGGGCCGATCGCACTACCGCACCTTCCACACCACCGCGACGGCGGGCACGCTCGCGGCGGCTGCGGCGGTGGGGCGCCTGCTCGAACTGTCGCCGCAGCAGATGCTGCATGCCTTCGGTTCGGCCGGCACGCAGTCGGCCGGCGTGTGGGAGTTCTTGCGCGACGCCGCCGATTCGAAGCAACTGCACTGCGCGCACGCGGCGGCCAGCGGATTGATGTCGGCCTACCTCGCGCAGGACGGCTTCACGGGCGCGGCGAAGATCCTCGAAGGCGCGCAGGGGCTGGGCGTGGGCATGTCGAGCGACGCCGATCCGGCCAAGCTCACCGACGGCCTGGGCACGCGCTGGACGCTGGCCGAGACCTCGTTCAAGTACCACGCCTCCTGCCGCCACACGCACCCCGCCGCCGACGCGCTGCTGCAGGTGATGGAACAGAACCAGCTCAAGCCTACAGACGTGTCCCGGGTCACGACCCACGTGCACCAGGGCGCCATCGACGTGCTGGGCCGCGTGACGGTGCCCGCCACGGTGCACCAGGGCAAGTTCTCGATGGGCACGGTGCTGGGCCTCATCGCCGTGCACGGCCGCGCGGGCCTGGGCGAGTTCGACCGCGACTTTCTCTCACCCGAGGTCTCGGCCTTCCGCGAGAAGGTGACGATGGCGCTGGACGACGAGGTCGACACCGCCTACCCCGCGCGCTGGATCGGCAAGGTCAGCGTCCACACCGCCGACGGCCGCACGCTGGCCGGCCGTGTCGACGAGCCCAAGGGCGACCCCGGCAACAGCCTGAGCCGCGCCGAGATCGAGGACAAGATGCAGCGCCTGGCGCACTACGGCGAAGGCGCGACGGCCGACGAAGCGAAGGCGCTGTGCGAACGCGTCTGGCAGCTGGCCGGCACGGCCCGCGTGGGGCGCTGGCTCGGCTGAGGCCGTTCTTTCAGGCGAACAGCCGGCCCTGCCCCGGCGAGCGCGCATCGAGCCCGGCGGTGCGCACGAGGTCCCAGAAGCCCGCGGGCGAGCTGGACACCACGGGCACCTGCAGGCGCGCCTCGACCTCGCGCACGGCATCGAGCGTGACGAGGCCGCCGCACGAGATGAGCAGGCCGTCGGCGCCGGGCTGGTCTTCGAACACCTTCAGGCACAGGTCGACCAGCACCTCGGTCGACACCTGGCCCACGGCCTGCACGTCGGAGATGGCCAGGCCTTCGAGTGCGAGCGGTTCGAAGTCGCTCTGTTCGAGGTAGGTGCGCAGCTGCGTGTTGACCTCGTCGATGTAAGCGGTGGCGACGGCCACGCGCCGCACCTTGAGGTGACGCAGGCCCGCGAGGATGGCGTCGCTCATCGTCGTGCAGGGCAGGCCCGTGGCCTGTTCCATCTCGCGCTGCAACTGGCGCGTGAAGGCAACGCCGCGGAAGAAGCTCAGCGAGGTGCCCATGAGGGAGACGGCGCTGGCGCCCTCTTCCTTGAGTTCCTGGGCCTTGCCGATGACCGAGTCGATCACCTCGGTGTAGCCGCGCGTGGAGATTTCGCCGAGGCCCAGGCCCTTGGCGCTGAAGCGGATGCGGTCGCCGTAGAGCAGCGGGCCGTCGACGGGGACGGCGCCGGCAGCGGGGGGAACGATGAGGCCGAGATGGGGCTGCTGTGTCACCTCAGTTCCCCTCCGCCACGATGCGCTGGTCCGTGATGATGCGTTTCCATCGCGTCGTTTCCTCCGCCATGTCCTTGCCCAGCTGGGCCGGCGTGGCGTAGGCGCGCAGCGTGCCTTGTGCGGCGGCGGCCGTGCCCGTCTCGGGCACGTCGAGCACGGTCTTCACGGCGGCCGAGAGCTTGTCGACCACGTCGTTGGGCGTGCCCGCCGGTGCCAGCAGGAAGATGCGCGGCGCCACGTCGAAGCCCGGCAGCGCCTCGGCCAGCGGCGCCACGCCTTCGGCACCTTCGAGCTTGGCGTTGTTCAGCAACGCCAGCGCGCGCAGCTTGCCGGCCTTCGACTGCGCCATGGCGGCGGTGGCGCTCACCACGCCCAGCGGCACCTGGCCGCCGACCACGTCGGGCACGATCTGCGCCGCGCCGCGGTAAGGCACATGCACCACGAACGCGCCGGTGGATTGCTTGAGCATCTCGAAGCCCAGGTGCTGCACGGTGCCCACGCCCGACGACGCGTAGGAGTAACGGCCCGGATGCGCCTTGAGTTCCTTGACGAGTTCGGCGGGCGTCTTGGCGGGAAAGTCGTTGCCCGCGACGATCATCAGCGGCGACACGAAGGCACCGGCCACGGGCTTGAAGCTGGTCAGCGGATCGATCGCGATCTTCGGCTGCAGCAGCTTGGCGATGAGCAAGGCGCTGTCGCCCATCATCAGCGTGTAGCCGTCGGGCGGCGCCTTGGCGACGAGGTCGGCCGCGATGAGGCCAGTGGCGCCGGTGCGGTTTTCGACCAGCACCTGCTGGCCCAGCACGGCGGGCAGGCGCGCGCTGAGCATGCGCGCGACCGCGTCGACACCGCCGCCGGCCGAGTAGCCGACGACGATGCGGATGGGCTTGTCGGGAAACTTCTGCGCCCACGCGGCGGGTGCGGCGGCCAGCAGGCCGGCCAGGGCCAGGGCGGCCTGCAGGGCATGCCGGCGCGATGGCCGCATGGCATCTGTTCTTCTGTCGTTCATCTTGTCTCCGTGGTGGTCGGGATGCGCCGGCCGTCTGCGCGGCCTGGTCGTGGTCGGAAGTGTCGTCGGGTGGCGCTCAGGCCTTGCCTTTCCCGTGCGAGGTCGGCAGCTTCGCGAGCTCGCGCACGCGCTCGGCATTGGGCGTGAAGCCCAGGCCCGGCGCTTCGGGCAGCGTGAGCCAGCCCTGGTCGGGCACGGGCAGGTCGTCGAAGATCTGCTTGAGCATCTGCACCGCGACGTAGTGGTACTCGACCAGCCCGCCGTTGGACACGCCCGCGTGCAGGTGCATGTTGTGGAAGGGCCAGGCGCCGCCGTTGTCGATGGGCACGTTGAAGGCGGCGGCCATGCCCGCGATCTTCAGGCACTGCGAGTAGCCGCCCGAGATGGTCACGTTGGGCTGCAGCACATCGGCCGCCTGGTTCACCAACAGGTCGCGAAAGCGGAAGGCCAGGCCCTCGTTCTGCCCGCAGGCCAGCGGAATGCGCGTGCGTGCGCGCAGCTGGGCCATCTGGCGCACGTCGTTCTGCGTGAGCGGCTCCTCGAAGAAGCTGATGCCGTAGGGCTCGATGCGGTGCGCGAGCTCGGTGGCGTGGAACAGGTCGAGGCCGCAGTTGGCATCGACGTACAGCTTGACGTCGGGGCCCACGGCCTCGCGCACGGCGGCCACGCGGCGCACGTCTTCGGCGATGACCTCGTCGAGCGGGCGCGGCTCGTCGCGGCGCGCGAGCGCGTGGTTGCCCACGGTCATCTTCAGGCGCTGGAAGCCTTGCGACACCCACAGCTTGGCGGCGGCGGCGAGTTGGTCGCGCTCGAAGAAGCCGAAGCCGAAGGTGGCGTACACCGGCACCTTGGCGCGCGCGCCGCCGAACAGGCGCCACAGCGGCTGGCCCAATGCCTTGCCCTTCAGGTCCCACAGCGCGATGTCGAGCGCGGCGATGGTGTGGCTCGCGTAGCCGGTCTGGCCGCGCGGCGAGAGCAGCCAGTAGAGCTTCTCCCACAGGCGCTCGGTGGCCATCGGGTCTTCGCCGATCAGCGCGGGGCCGGCCACTTCGCGCACGGCGGCGGCAATGATTTCTTCTTCGGTGATGGCCGTCATGCCGTGGCCGACGAGGCCGGTGTCGGTCTCGATCTCGGTGAGGCACAGCGACAGCGAGGTCTGCTTGTTCAGGCCGACCACGTCGATGGTCACGGGAATGTTCAGCGGCGTGGCGCTGACGCGGATGATCTTCAAGGGTGTCTCCTTTGGTGTGCCCGCATCTTTGCGCGAGGGCCGCAGGAGAACAATTCGTTTTTGGCGAGTTCGAGCCTTCGCGCGGCGCGAAGGCTCGTTGCCCGATGGCCTCAGCTCAGTCGGGGCGGCCGAGGTGTTCGAGCACCGAGCGCGCGGCGGCCGTGAGCTCCTGCTGGCGGCGCACGCACAGCAGGTGGCGGCGCAGCGCCCAGGGCGCATCGAGCTTGAGGCAGCGCAGCTTGAGAATCTGCAGCTGCGGCAGGATGGCCGCATAGGGCAGCACGCCGATGCCCACGCCCTGCTCCACCATGCGGCAGACCATGTCGAAGCTGCCCACCTGCATGCGCACCTTGAGCGGCACCTGGGCCTCGAGCGCGGCGGCCAGCAGCACGCGGTGCAGCGCCGTGCCTTCGCGCACCACGATATGGTCGTGGCGCAGCACCTCTTGCACATCGATGCGCTTGCGGCGCGCCAGCGGGTGGTCGCGCGCGACCACCACGGCCAGCTCGTCGGTGCGGTAGGGCAGGCATTCGAGGCCGTCGGCCGGCGTCTGGCCCTCGATCACGCCGATGTCGGCCAGGCCGGCCTGCACGGCCTTCACCACCTCGGTGCTGGCGCGCTCCTGCAGGTCGATCTTGAGCACCGGGTGCAGGCGCAGGAACGAACCGATCTGCGCCGGCAAGAACTGCGCGATGGTCGAGGCGTTGGCCGTGATGCTCACCACGCCCGCCACGCCGTTCTGGAAATCGTCGAGCTCGGCGCCGAGCCGGTCCATGGCCGAGAGCACGGCGCGCGCATGCAGCAGCAGGCCGTGGCCGGCCGAGGTGAGCGTGACGCCGCGCGCATGGCGCACCAGCAACGGCAACCGCGCGCGGGCCTCGAGATCGGAGATGCGCTTGCTCGCGGCCGCGAGCGCGATGTGGCAGCGCTTGGCGCCTTCGCTGATGCTGCCGTGGTCGGACACGGCCACGAACAGGCGCAGCGATTTCAGGTCGGCGGACATGGCCCGTCGCGCCTCAGGCCAGGGTGAGGTGATCGAACAGCTCGCGCGCGGAGGCCGGCAGCTGCTCGCGGTTGCGCGCGATGAGCTTGAGCTCGCGCTCGGCCCAGGCATCGCTGAGCGCCACGGTCGAGATGCGCATGGCCATCGACAGCCGGTGCGCCGACGACGAGGGCAGCACGCCGACGCCCACGCCCGCTTCGATCATCAGGCAGATGGCTTCGAAGCTGCTGACCTGGATGCGCGGGTTGAAGCCACGCCCCGCAAGTTCGGCGCGGCGCTGCAGAAAGCGGTGGATCGCGCTGCCGTGGTGCAGGCCCACGTGCTGCTCATCGAGCGTGTCGGCAAAGGCCACCGACGACGCGCCCGCCAGCGGGTGTGTGGGCGGCACCACCAGCACGAGCTGGTTGCGCCCGAACGGGCGCGCATCGAATTCGCCGGTGTGCACGTCGCCCGCGAGGATGCCGATGTCGGCCTCGCCGTCGGCCACGGCGCGCACGATTTCTTCGCTCAGGTACTCGCGCAGATCGACCTGCACGGCCGGGTGCTGCGTGAGAAAGCCCGCGAGCTTCTGCGGCAGGTACTCGGTGATCGAGGTGGTGTTGGCGAACACGCGCACATGGCCCTTGATGCCCTTGCCGAAGTCCTGCATGTCGCAGCGCAGGTGCTCCATCTGCTGCATCACGCGCTTGGCGTGGTACAGCACGGCCTGCCCTGCCGCCGTGAGGCTCACGCCCTGCGCACTGCGGTGCAGCAGCTTGCCGCCCACCGCCTCTTCCATCTGCTTGATGCGCGTGGACGCGGCGGCCAGCGAGATGCAGGCCTTCTCGGCGCCGCGCGTGAGGCTGCGCGCGTCCGCCACGTAGACGAACAGTTTCAGGTCGAACAGGTCGAAGTGCAGGTTCACCGGGCGGGCACGAAGGAAGCGGGAGGAACGCGCATTGTCCGGCGAACGGCGTCGCCTGCAGCCGCTTGCGGGTTTGTCCTCAGAAGGTGTGAATGAATCCGGACATGGCGGGTCCGTTCACACCTTCTCAGACCGGGTCCCAGCTGAACACGTCGGCCGAGCGGTCCAGCGGGAAGAAACTGGCGCGCATCGCAGGCATGGCGTGCTCGGCGATGCTCTCGGGCGTCCAGCCTTCCGAGCGGTGGATGGAGCGCACGGGGCGCGGCTGGCTGATGAGCGAAATCTCGTTGTTACGCACCGAGAAGATCTGCCCGTTCACGGCCGCCGCCGCATCGCTCGCCAGGTACACCGCGAGCGGAGCCACCTTGGCCGGCGTCATCTGCTTGATCTTGTCGACGCGGGCGCGCTGCTCGTCGGTGTCGGTGGGAATGGCGCCGATCATGCGGCTCCAGGCGAAGGGCGCGATGCAGTTGGAGCGCACGTTGAACTTGAGCATGTCCAGCGCGATGGACTTCGACAGCGCCGCGATGCCGAGCTTGGCCGCCGCGTAGTTGGCCTGGCCGAAGTTGCCGATCAGGCCCGAGGTGGAGGTCATGTGCACCAGCGCGCCCGCGTTCTGTTCCTTGAAGTGCGTCGCAGCCGCGCGGCTCACGAAGTAGGCGCCGTACAGGTGCACCTTGATCACCGCGTCCCACTCGTCGACCGACATCTTGTGGAAGAACCGGTCGCGCAGGATGCCCGCGTTGTTCACCACCGCATCGATGCGCCCGAAGCTGTCGACCGCGCATTCCACGATGCGCCCCGCGCTCGCGGCATCGGCCACGCTGTCGGTGTTGGGCACGGCCTGCCCACCCGCCGCACGGATCTCCTCGACCACCTGCTGCGCCGGCCCGGCACTGCCGCCCGCGCCGTCGAGCCCCGCACCGATGTCGTTGACCACCACCTTCGCGCCATGCCGCGCCATCGCGAGCGCAATGTCGCGCCCGATGCCGCCGCCCGCGCCGGTGACGACGACCACTTTGCCTTCAACCATGTGTCTTGCCTCTGCTTCGGATGTTCGTTCGCCCGCAGTTCGCGGGGGAATTTCAGAATGCCACAGGGGGCGGCCTGCGAGTTCAGGAATTCCGAAGAGGGGCTTAAGCCGCGGCTGCGCGCGACAGCCCGCAGATGGCCGTTACTGCCGCGCCGTACGGATATTCGCCGGCAGCGCCTGCGGCCAGCTCGTGCGGAACGGGTTGATGTCCAGCCCGCCGCGCCGCGTGTAGCGCGCATACACCGCGAGCTTGGTCGGCTGGCACTGTCGCCAGATGTCCGTGAACATGCGTTCGGCGCAGGGTTCGTGGAATTCGTTGTGGTTGCGAAAGCTCACGATGTACGCCAACAGGCCGGCCTGGTCGATGGGCGGGCCGCTGTAGCGGATCTGCACGCTGCCCCAGTCGGGCTGGCCGGTGACGAGGCAGTTGCTCTTCAGCAGCCGGCTGGTGAGGGTTTCGTTCACGTGCACCTGCGTCGTGTCGCTGCTCAGCAGCTCGGGCGCGGGCTGGTAGTGGGTGCATTCGATGTCGAGGCGGTCGAGGTCCAGGCCGTCGATCTCGTGCACCGGTTCGCGGTCGAACAGGTCGGGCGTGAGCAGCTTCACGCCGATGCCGGCCGACTGGTCGCTGCCGCGCCATGCGGCTTCGGAAAGGTCGGTGCGCAGGTGCTCGCGCACGGCATCGATGCTGGCGAAGGTGCTGTTGTTGAAGCTGTTGAGGTACAGCTTGAACGACTTGCTCTCGATGATGTTGGGCGTTTCGCAGGGAATGGTGAAGTGCGCGATGGCCACCTGCGGCTTGCCGCGCGGGTTCAGCCAGCTCAGCTCGAAGGCGGTCCAGAGGTCGGCGCCGAAGAAGGGCAAGGCGCCGGCCTGGATGCCCATGGCTTCGCGCTGCGTGGCGCGTGCGATGGGGAACAGCAGGCTCGGGTCGTACTTGTCGGCGTAGGCCGAGGCGCGGCCGAGCTGCGACTGTTCGGGGGTGTTGGGGTTGGTCGGGTCGTGGCTCATGGGGCGGTTCCGGCATCCGCCGCGTGTGCGAACGGAGCGATGTGGTGGGCGAGGATCGTGCAGACCTCGGGCGGCAGGTCGTGGCCCATGCCGGGCACGGCGATGAAGGTCGCACCCGGAATGCGCTGCGCCGAGTCCCGGCCGCAGGCGATGGGCACGAGCGCGTCGGCGTCGCCGTGCAGCACCAGCGTCGGACGCTGGATGCGCGCCAGCACCTGCGGGCGGTCGTCGTCGGCGCCGATGGCGAGCATCTGGCGCATCAGGCCGGCCGGGTGGTAGGCGCGGCGCATGCTGAAGGTGAGGCGCGTGGCCAGTTGCTCGTCGGTCTGCGGGTAGGCCGGGCTCTGGATGAGCCGCAGCAGCTTGATGCTGTGCGCGACCAGCGCGGCCTCGTCGTGGCTGCGCGGGCGCCGCATGAGCATGGCCCCGACCTCGCGGCGCGGGCCCGGCAGGCCGCGCGCGCCGCTGGAGCTCATGATGCTCACGAGGCTGGCGGTGCGCTGGGGCGCGGTGGCGGCGATGCGCTGCGCGATCATGCCGCCCATCGAGGCGCCGACGATGTGGGCGCGGGCAATGCCCAGCGCATCGAGCACGCCGAGCGAATCGAGCGCCATGTCTTGCAGCGTGTAGGCGCTGCGCACCTTCAGGCCGATGCGGTGGCGAATGGTTTCCCACACGAGGTTGCCGGTGCCGAGGTGGTCGAAGCCCTGGCTCAGGCCGATGTCGCGGTTGTCGTGGCGCACCACGCGAAAGCCCGCATCGACCAGCTGCTGCACGAAGCCGTCGGGCCACGCAACCAGCTGCATGCCCAGCCCCATGATCAGCAGGATGACGGGGCGCCCTTCGCCGCCGGTGTCGTCGACTTCGATCTGCAGGCCGTTGGCGGTGACTTTCATCGGTTCCTTGTTTTTCTTTTGCTACTTGAACTCGCGCTCGCGCAGCCACTTGGTGGCGACCCATTTCTCGCCCGCGAGCACCGGCGCGCCGCCGTGCAGCGTGCGGGTGGCGGGGTCGGGCCGGTCGTAGCTGAAGAACACGCCGGTGCCGCGCACCGGAGCCACTTCGAGCCCGATGTCGGGGAAGGTGGTGGCGCCGCCCTGCTCGGGCTCCTGCAGGTACATCACGAGCGTGGCCACGCGCTGGCCGCCGCGCTTGAGGATGGTGGGCGTGCCGGGCTCGTGCGGGTCGAAGTAGTCGTAGTGCGGGCGGTACTGCGCGCCGGGCGCGTAGCGCAGGATCTGCAGGCCCTCGCCGTACTCGAGCGGCCAGCGCAGCAGCATGGCCAGGCGCTGTTCGAGGCGCGCGACGATCTCGTTCTCGCCGCGCTCGAAGAACATGCCGTCGCTGGTGCGGTCGACGTTGAGCACCTCGCCGCCGGTGCGGGTCTCGACGGTGAGCGAGCGCGCCAGCCGCACGCGCGCGGCGGCGATCAGGCCTTCGCATTCCTCGACCGACAGCAGGTTGCCGAACACCACGACGCGCGGATGCCGCACGGTCTGCAGCACCTGCACGCGGCGGTCGCCGGCCTCGATGTACAGCGGCGCACCGTCCAGGTCGGGGCCGGGCATCTCGGTGCGCGCCGGCGCCAGGGCCGCCTCCACATCAGGAAACCCGGCCTCCAGCTGGGCCAGTGCGAGGTCGGTGGCGGCATCCTGCCAGCCGGCCGCCCGCATCGACATGCGCAACGCGGGCACCGAATGGCCGGCCGCGAGCTGGGCCACCAGCCATTCGCGCAATTCCGGACTGATCGCTTGGGACATCAGACTTTCCTTCTGAACACCAGCCTTTCGGCTGTCGATACCTGGGCGTCGAAACCATAACCCTCGAGATCGAATTTTTCCAGCGCCTTGGGCGTGGCCGCCTGGTGCAGCACGGCCCAGCGCGCCAGCAGGCCGCGGGCGCGCTTGGCGAAGAAGCTCACGATCTTGTACTTGTCGCCCTTCCACTCCTGGAACACGCATTCGACCACGCGCGCCTTGAGCACCTTCTGGTCGACCGACTTGAAGTACTCCTGCGAGGCCACGTTGACGACGACCGGCGTGCGGTCGGCCGCCAGGCGCTCGTTCAGGTGCTCGGCGATGCGCGAGCCCCAGAAGGCGTACAGGTCCTTGCCGTGGCGGTTGGCCAGCGCGGTGCCCATTTCGAGCCGGTAGGGCTGCAGGCGGTCCAGCGGGCGCAGCAGGCCGTACAGGCCGCTGAGGATGCCCACATGGTCCTGCGCCCAGGCGAGCTGGGCGGGCGTGAGGCTGCGGACGTTGAAGCCGCCGTAGACGTCGCCGTCGAAGGCGAAGGCGGCCTGGCGGGCGTTCTTGTCGGTG
This sequence comes from Variovorax sp. GW821-FHT06D12, assembly GCF_059419205.1. Lineage (NCBI taxonomy): Bacteria > Pseudomonadati > Pseudomonadota > Betaproteobacteria > Burkholderiales > Comamonadaceae > Variovorax > Variovorax sp. GW821-FHT06D12. The sequence goes on from NZ_JBWKRI010000002.1 coordinate 210,298, forward strand.
CTCTTGGACGACCAGGCGGCGTAGCGGGCCACGTTGAGGGCCGAGAGCTTGTCCGACAGGTGCATCAGCTCGGCGATGTCCTGGGGCGACTTCTCGCGCAAGAGCTTGATGAGTTCGACCGAGGGGCCGCGCGGGGCTTCGAAATGAGGCTGGGTGGCGGGGGTTTCGGAGGGGACGGGGGTGTCGTAGTCGAGCGACTTCGCGGGGGAAAGCAGGAACAGCATCAGCTGATTATGTGGGGCTGGGGTTTCCCCGAGCCGCCCCGGTAAAATCCCGGGCAATCCCACCCTGTCACCAACGGCACCCGAGGGTGCCGTTTTGCATTCCCCATGAGCGAACCTACCTCCCAGCCCGGCCTCGAGAGCCTGTCCAAATCGTTCGAACCCGCCGCCATCGAGGCGCACTGGGGCCCGGAATGGGAGCAGCGCGGCTACGCCAAGGCGGGCTTTCGCGGCACGCAGCAGCCCAAGGAAGGCGCCGAGTCGTTCGCGATCCAGCTGCCGCCGCCCAACGTCACGGGCACGCTGCACATGGGCCATGCGTTCAACCAGACGATCATGGACAGCCTCACGCGCTACCACCGCATGAAGGGCGCCAACACGCTGTGGGTGCCGGGCACCGACCACGCGGGCATCGCCACCCAGATCGTGGTGGAGCGCCAGCTGCAGGAGCAGAAGGTCAGCCGCCACGACCTGGGCCGCAAGAACTTCGTGGCGCGCGTGTGGGAGTGGAAGGAAAAGTCGGGCAGCACCATCACCGAGCAGATGCGCCGCATGGGCGACACGGTCGACTGGAGCCGCGAGTACTTCACGATGGACGACGACCTGTCCAAGGTGGTCACGCACACCTTCGTGAAGCTGTATGAAGAAGGCCTGATCTACCGCGGCAAGCGCCTGGGCAACTGGGACCCGGTGCTCAAGACCTCGGTGAGCGACCTCGAAGTCGAGAGCGAGGAAGAAGACGGCTCGCTCTGGCACATCGCCTACCCGCTGGAAGACGGCAGCGGCACACTCACGGTGGCCACCACGCGCCCCGAGACCATGCTCGGCGACACGGCCGTGATGGTCCACCCCGAAGACGAGCGCTACAAGCACCTGATCGGCCAGCGCGTGAAGCTGCCGCTGGTGGACCGGCTGATTCCCATCATTGCCGACGACTACGTCGACAAGGAATTCGGTACCGGCGTGGTCAAGGTGACGCCCGCGCACGACTACAACGACTACGCCGTCGGCCAGCGCCACAAGCTCGAGGTGATCGGCATCCTGACGCTCGACGCGACCATCAACGACAACGCGCCCGAAAAATACCGCGGCATGGACCGCTTCGTGGCGCGCAAGGCCATCGTGGCCGACCTGGAGGCGCTGGGCCTGCTGGTCGAGGTGAAGAAGCACCGCCTCATGGTGCCGCGCTGCGCGCGCTCGGGCGCCGTGGTCGAGCCGATGCTCACCGACCAGTGGTACGTGGCCATGACGCGCCCCGGCGCCGACGGCCAGTCGATCGCGCAGAAGGCCATCGACGTGGTGAAGTCGGGCGAGGTGCGCTTCGTGCCCGAGAACTGGGTCAACACCTACAACCACTGGATGGAGAACATCCAGGACTGGACCATTTCGCGCCAGCTCTGGTGGGGCCACCAGATTCCCGCCTGGTACGACGAAGACGGCAAGGTGTACGTGGCCGAGACCGAAGCCGAGGCGCAGGCCAAGGCACCGGGCAAGACGCTCACGCGCGACGAAGACGTGCTCGACACCTGGTACTCGTCGGCGCTGGTGCCCTTCTCGTCGCTGGGCTGGCCCGAGAAGACGCAGGACCTGGCGCTGTACCTGCCCTCGACCGTGCTCGTGACGGGCTACGACATCATCTTCTTCTGGGTCGCCCGGATGATCATGATGACCAAGCACTTCATGGGCACTGTGCCGTTCAAGGACGTGTACATCCACGGCCTGGTGCGCGACGCCCAGGGCAAGAAGATGAGCAAGTCCGAAGGCAACGTGCTCGACCCGGTCGACCTGATCGACGGCATCGAGCTGCCCGCGCTGCTCGACAAGCGCACGCAAGGCCTGCGCAAGCCCGAGACCGCACCGGCGGTGCGCAAGAACACGCAGAAGGAATTCCCCGAGGGCATTCCGGCCTTCGGCGCCGATGCGCTGCGCTTCACCTTCGCTTCGCTGGCCTCGCTCGGCCGCAGCATCAACTTCGACTCGAAGCGCTGCGAGGGTTATCGCAACTTCTGCAACAAGCTGTGGAACGCCACGCGCTTCGTGCTGATGAACTGCGAAGGCCAGGACTGCGGCCTGCTGGAGCACACGAAGGAAGACTGCCAGGTCGGCGGCAAGGCGCACGGCTACCTGAAGTTCAGCCGCGCCGACTTCTGGATCGTCTCGCAGCTGCAGCGCGTCGAGGCCGAAGTGGCCAAGGGCTTCGAGGAATACCGCCTGGACAACGTGGCCAACGCGATCTACCAGTTCGCCTGGGACGAGTTCTGCGACTGGTACCTGGAGATCGCCAAGGTGCAGATCCAGACCGGCGACGATGCGCAGAAACGCGCCACGCGCCGCACGCTGATCCGCGTGCTCGAGGCGCTGCTGCGCCTGGCGCACCCGATCATTCCGTTCATCACCGAAGAGCTGTGGCAGAAGGTGTCGAAGGTCGCGGGCCGCGAAGGCGCGTCGATCATGATCGCGGCCTACCCGCAGAGCCAGCCGGAGAAGATCGACGAAGCCGCAGAGGCGCACGTGGCGCGCCTGAAAGCACTGGTCGACGCCTGCCGCACGCTGCGCGGCGAGATGAACGTGTCGCCCGCCACGCGCCTTCCGCTGTACGCGGTGGCCGACGACGCCGAGGGCGCGGCCTTCCTGCGCGACGCGGCCCCGGTGCTGCAGGCGCTGGCCAAGCTCAAGGAAGTGAAGGTGTTCGACGACGAGGCCTCGTGGCAGGCTGCCGCCGAGGCGGCACCCGTGGCGGTGGTGGGCGCGGCGCGCCTGTGCCTGCACATGGAGATCGACAAGGCGGCCGAGAAGCTGCGCATCGGCAAGGAAATTGCACGCATCGAGGGCGAGATCGCCAAGGTGCACGGCAAGCTCGGCAACGAGGCCTTCGTGGCCAAGGCGCCGCCCGCCGTGATCGAACAGGAGCGCACGCGCCTGGTCGATTTCACCGCCACGCTGGAGCGCCTGCGCGACCAGCTTGTGCGCCTCGGCTGACAGACGGGGTCCGGGTGGGGGATTAGGATTTGGTCATCGGCTTCGCGCCGTCCCCTCTCTCATCCCTCCTCTTTTCCTGCTTCAAACGACACTGAACCGCCCATGTCCACTTCTTCTCCGACGCGCATCCGCAAGGCCGTATTCCCTGTTGCAGGCTTCGGCACCCGCTTTCTGCCGGCCACCAAGGCCCAGCCGAAGGAAATGCTGCCAGTCGTCGACAAGCCGCTGATCCAGTACGCCGTCGAAGAAGCCTATGCTGCGGGCATCCGCGACATGATTTTTGTGACCGGGCGCAACAAGCGCGCGATCGAAGACCACTACGACACCGCCTACGAGCTCGAAAGCCAGCTCGAAGCCAGCGGCAAGGACGCACTCCTTGAAATCGCCCGTTCGGTGTCGCCCGACGACATGACCTGCTCGTACGTGCGCCAGCCGCGCATGCTGGGCCTGGGCCACGCCGTGCTGTGCGCCGAGCACCTGGTGGGCAACGAGCCCTTCGCCGTGCTGCTGGCGGACGACCTGATGGTCGGCCCTGTCGGTGGTCAGCCGGTGCTGGCGCAGATGACCGAAGTCTTCGCGCGCCTGGGCGCCTCGGTGCTGGCCGTGCAGGAAGTGCCGCTGGAACACGTCAAGCGCTACGGCATCGTGGCCGGCGAGAACGTGGAAGACGGCCTCGTGAAGGTCAACCGCATGGTCGAGAAGCCCAAGCCCGAAGACGCGCCCTCGCGCCTCGGTGTGGCCGGCCGCTACATCCTCACGCCCGGCGTGTTCGACGAGATCCGCAACCAGCCCAAGGGCGCGGGCGGCGAGATCCAGCTGACCGACGGCATCGCCGCGCTGATGAAGAAGGAATCGGTCTACGCCTATTCGTACAAGGGCATCCGCTACGACTGCGGCAGCAAGGAAGGCTTCCTGCAGGCGTCGGTGGAGCTGGCGCTGGCGCACCCTGAAGTGGGCGCGCAGTTCCGCGAGTACCTCAAGAGCCTGAAGCTCTGAGGGCGCTGCAAAGCACTGAAAACAAAAGGGGCCGCGAGGCCCCTTTTTCTTTTGCCGGTCGCCGACGCTAGCGCCGCTTCAGCACGTGGATGAAGTCGCTGCCCACGGTCTCCTGCGCCACCAGTTCGTTGCCGGTCTGGCGCGCAAAGGCCTGGAAGTCGCGCACCGAGCCCGGGTCGGTCGACACCACCTTCAGCAGCTGGCCGCTCGCCATGTCGTTGAGCGATTTCTTCGCCTTCAGGATCGGCAGCGGGCAGTTGAGGCCGCGCGTGTCGATTTCGCGGTCAACTTGCATTGCCAGGCTCCGGCGGCAGGTTCAGGCCGCGGCGACGCTCTTCGTTTTCCGCGGCAGTGAAGAACACCGGCTCGTGGCCGCGCGTGCGCAGCCAGTCGGCCAGCGCGTAGCCGGTGCCGGCGGGCCAGCACCGCAGGTCGGGCAGGTCGTAGAGGCGGTAGTCCACCAGCTCGGGCGAGAGCTTCACCTCGCCGTCGGCCACCACGTGGTACGCGATGATGATCTGGTTCATGCGCTGGAAGTCGTAGGCCCCGACGAGCTTGGCGGCGCTGACGTCCAGGTTGGTCTCTTCCTTGACCTCGCGCGCGATGCCCTCCTCGGGCGTCTCGCCGGCCTCCATGAAGCCGGTGATGAGCGCGAACATCTTGCCCGGCCAGGCCGCATTGCGCGCCAGCAGCACCTGGCCGCGGTACTCGACGATGGCCGCCAGCACGGGCGTGGGGTTGTTCCAGTGCGTGTGGCCGCAGTTGGGGCAGCGCAGGCGCTCCTTGGGACCGCCGTCTTCCATCAACGCGATCCATTCGAGCGGGGTGGCGCAGGCCTGGCAGAACTTGGGGTGGGGCATGGAAAGTCTCTGTTCTTTTTCTCGGGCGTGCGGCGCCCGGAGGCGCCGCCGCAGTGTGAAGGGATCAGGCGGGGAAAACGCCCGTCGACAGGTAGCGGTCGCCGCGGTCGCAGACCACGAAGACGATGGTGGCGTTCTCGACCTTCTTCGACACCTCGATGGCCGCCCACAGCGCGCCGGCTGCCGAGATGCCGCCGAAGATGCCCTCTTCGCGCGCCAGGCGCCGGCACATCTCCTCGGCGTCGTCCTGGCTCACGCTGATTTCCTCGTCGACACGGCTCGGGTCGTAGATCTTCGGCAGGTACTCGACCGGCCACTTGCGGATGCCCGGAATGCGCGAGCCTTCGGCCGGCTGCGCACCGACGATGCGCACCGCCGGGTTCTTTTCCTTCAGGTAGCGCGAGACGCCGGTGATGGTGCCCGTGGTGCCCATGGCGCTCACGAAGTGCGTGATCTTGCCCTGCGTGTCGGTCCAGATCTCGGGGCCGGTGGTCTCGTAGTGGATGCGTGGGTTGTCGGGGTTGGCGAACTGGTCGAGCACGCGGCCCTTGCCCTGGGCGACCATCTGCTCGGCCAGGTCGCGCGCGTATTCCATGCCGCCGCTCTTGGGCGTGAGCACCAGCTCGGCGCCGAAGGCCTTCATGGTCTGGGCGCGTTCCACCGAGAGGTCCTCCGGCATGATCAGCACCATGCGGTAGCCCTTGATGGCCGCGGCCATCGCCAGCGCGATGCCGGTGTTGCCCGAGGTGGCCTCGATCAGCGTGTCGCCGGGCTTGATTTCACCGCGCTCCTCGGCCCGCTTGATCATCGACAGCGCCGGCCGGTCCTTGACCGAGCCCGCCGGGTTGTTGCCTTCGAGCTTGCCCAGGATCACGTTCCCGCGCTTGGCGTTTTCCGCGGCATGGATGCGTTGCAGGGCAACCAGGGGGGTCTTGCCGATGGCGTCTTCGATCGTCGGATAATTCATGCCAGCCACTGTGCCATAATTTTGGGCTTCCTTCCGGATGTGCCCGGGTGGTGAAATTGGTAGACGCAGGGGACTCAAAATCCCCCACCGAAAGGTGTGCCGGTTCGATTCCGGCCCCGGGCACCACGAGACGACACCGTCTCACCCCCACATCAAGAAACCCGCTCGCTTCACTGGCGCAGCGGGTTTTTCTTTGCCTCGGGGCCTTCCAGGCCGGGCAGCGCCCCGCCCTAGCCAAGCACGTCGGCGAGCTTCACCTGCAGCGACAAGGCGGCCTGGTGCAGCAGCTCGAACTCGTCGTCCGGCAGCGGCACGGCCGTGAAGTTGAAGTGGCACAAGGTGCCGGCGACCGCGCCCGCGGGGTTCAAGAGCGGAACGCCGTGGTAGCTGATGGTGTATTCCCGCCCAGGATGCGTGGCAAAGCGCTCGTCGACGCTCGAGTCGTCGGTGCGGAACCACCCGTCGCGCAGGACAAAGGGACAGATGCTCGCCTCGAAGGGCACGATGGCGATGTTCTCGGGGATCAGCTCGCCTTGCTTGTCGTGCAGGTAGAGGCTCGTGACCAGCTCGGCGCGGATCCTGTAGATCCCGGTGTACCGATGCGGCACGCGCGCGTTCAGGTAGGCGAGGACAGCCTGTGCGCCTTGATCGGCAAGCAACGCTTCAATCGTTTGGGGCATTCGTTTCGTCCGCTTCGCTTCGATCGGTTCGATCTGGAACCTGTCCTGCCATGGTACGCCCGGACCGATCTGCGAGAGCGGCCCCGGTCACCCGCTTCAGTCGAGCCGCCTGACAGGGCTGCGTCCTGGCGGTCCAATATGGCAGGACCACGCCCCCGACAATCCCTGCCCGTCCACGGATTGAGTAAATCACCGTCGATCTTGCCTCTGTACAGCGCCTCTGAGCGCCACGGCGTGGAACATGACCATCGTGCCCGGCTCTTCCTTGCAGGCCTTGTCCAGATAGGCGTTGATCGTGTCAGCGGACAGTAGCCGGACCATGTCGTCCTTGTTGGTTGTTGTGTTCAAGCCTGTCAGAAAGCCCAGAACCCAGGAAGTCATCAGATGCGCCGCAATGGCATTTGGATCAGTTGGGGACGCTGCTCGGGCAGCGAGCCACAAACTGCAGCTGTCATCACGGACGCCGACACCTGCACCGTATGTGTCCGACGCATTGGCGGCAGGCGCCATCACGAAGGCAGCAACAAGGGCAAGGGCAGTCGCAGAAAGGCGGGCTTTGATGAAGATCATGGAGCGAATTAGGCCTCAAGAAAAACCGAACTACACCCTTGAGATCAGCGGAACCCAACACCGCGTCGCGCCTTCCCTTCGTTGCGTTTCGCTGGTGACCGGCGCCCCTCCCTCTCTCCTGTGCAAGCCCGCCTACGCAGCCCTCAACGCCGCTACGGCGCGAATCTCCACCCGCAGCGCCGGGCGCGCCAGCGCGGCCACGCCGAGGATGGTCCACGCCGGGAAATCCTCGGTGATGTAGCGGTCCTTCACTTCGCGAAAGCCCGCCAGCTCGTGCTCGACGTCGACGTGGTAGCTCACGATCTCCACCAGGTCGGCGAAGCCGAGCCCCGCGCTTTCGAGCACCACGCCCAGCCGCCGGAAGGCCCAGTCGGCCTGTTCCGCGGCGCTCTCGGGCACGCTCCCGTCGGCACGCAGGCCGACCTGCCCCGCCACGAACAGCAGGCCGCCGGCCTTGACGCCGGGCGCGTACTTGAAACTGTCGAAGACGGCGGTCGAGCCGAAAGTCGGATGGCCGTCGGGGATGCGAACGCTCTGTTTGCTCACGGGTTGCGTCCTTTCAGGCGTCTGCCGGCTGCAGGCCGGTGTGCACCGTCGGATGCGCGAGCCGCACGCGCAGCTCGCGCTTGAGCCGCGTGTTGTCGAGTCGGCGCGATTCGCCCATGAAGCTCAGCAGCTGCAGCGGCAATTGCCGCTGCGCCTCATCGCGCGCCACGCGCGGCGGGCGGGGCATGCCGTAGAGGTCGGCGGCCAGGTCGAAGTAGTCGCCCATGCGCAGCTCGGTGTCGTCCGACGCGTGCACCACGCGCTGGGGCTTGCCGCGGAACAGCGCCGCCACGCAGGCGCGTGCGAGGTCGTCGGCGTGGATGTGGCTGGTGTAGACGTCGTCCTCGCGGCGCAACACGGGCGTGCCGCGTTCCAGGCGGCCGCGCGGCGTGCCGTTCTCGCGGTCGGGCGCGTAGATGCCCGGGATGCGCAGGATGCTGGTGCGCACGCCGGTGCTGCGGCCGAACCAGCGCACGGCGCGCTCGGCATCGACGCGCCGGTGGGAGCGCGGGGTGTCGGGGCGCACGCCGCGCGTTTCGCTCACGCGCGCGCCGCCGCAGTCGCCGTACACGCCGCTGGTGGAGCCGTAGACCAGCGCCGAGGGCAGCGAGCGCAGCCGCAGCGCCTGCGCCAGCGACACGGTGCGCTGGTCGCGCCACCAGGCCGCGCCGCCTTCGCGCGCGGGCGGCGCCAGATGCACCACGCGGGTGGCGATGCCCGCCAGGCGGCGCAGGGTGGCGCGGTCGTCCAGGTTGCCCACCAGCGGCCGGATGCCGGCCGCGCGCAGCGCCGCGACGCGGTCGGCCGAGGACGTGAGCGCCACCAGCTGCATGCGCCCGCGCAGGTTGCGCGCCACGCGCTGGCCGACGTCGCCGCAGCCGACGATCAGCAGGCGCTCGCGCCGGAAGCGGGCCGGCAGTGCGCCGGAGGGACTATTGATTGAAGGCAAAATCCGGGTTTCCTGTCTCAATTCAGTTGTCCCGGCCGCACGCAGCCGGGAAAGTTCACCCCCGAAGAATACCGATGACTGCTACAGCGCCGCACGAAGCGGGCTTTTCCATCACCGTCGAACCCAGCGGGCGCCACTTCGTGGTCCAGGGCGACGAAACCATCCTCGCGGCAGGCATCCGCCAGGGCATCGGCCTCCCCTACGGCTGCAAGGACGGCGCCTGCGGCTCCTGCAAGTGCAAGAAGCTGTCGGGCGAGGTCACGCTCGGCCCGCACCAGAGCAAGGCGCTGAGCGCCGAAGAACAGCTGGCCGGCTACGTGCTGACCTGCTGCGCCCACCCGACCAGCGACGTGGTGCTCGAGTCGCGCCAGGTCACCGAGGCCGGCGCATTGCCGATCCGCAAGATGCCGGTACGCGTGATGGCGCTCACGCGCCAGTCGCACGATGTGATGATGCTGCGCCTGCAGCTGCCGGCCGGCGAGCCGCTGCAGTTCTATGCGGGCCAGTACGTGGAGTTCATCCTGCGCGACGGCGCGCGCCGCAGCTACTCGATGGCCAACGCGCCGCACACGGTGGCGGTGCCGGGCACGGGCCTCGAACTGCACCTGCGGCACCTGCCGGGCGGCAAGTTCACCGACCATGTCTTCGGCGCGATGAAGGAAAAAGAGATCCTGCGCATCGAAGGCCCGTTCGGCAGCTTCTTCCTGCGCGAAGACTCCGACAAGCCGATGATCCTGCTGGCCTCGGGCACGGGCTTCGCACCCATCAAGGCGCTGCTGGAGCACATGCAGTTCAAGGGCATCGACCGGCCCGCCGCGATCTACTGGGGCGGGCGCCGCCCCGAAGACCTGTACATGGACGCCTGGCTGCGCGAGCAGCTGGCCGCGATGCCGAACCTGCGCTACGTGCCCGTGGTGTCGAACGCCACGCCGGAAGACAACTGGACCGGCCGCACCGGCTTCGTCCACCAGGCGGTGCTGGAAGACTTCACGGACCTGTCGGGCCACCAGGTGTATGCCTGCGGCGCGCCGATCGTGGTCGACTCGGCCAAGCGCGACTACGTGGCGCTCGCGGGCCTGCCCGAAGAAGAATTCTTCGCCGACGCCTTCACCACCGAAGCCGACAAAGCCCTGCCCTGAGCCTGCGCGTTCCCCTTTCCTTTCCGCAGACGTGACGCAGAACAACATGAAGACGAGACACTTCCTCCTGACCCTGATCGCCGGCGCCGCCGTGCTCACCGCCGGCCACGCCGCAGCCCAGCAGCATCGCCCGATCCGCCTCGTCGTGCCCTACGCGGCCGGCGGCCCGATCGACAACACGGCGCGCATCCTGGCCGAGCAGGTGAAGGACACGCTGGGCGGCCCGGTCATCATCGACAACAAGCCCGGCGCGGGCGGCAACATCGGCGCCGACTTCGTCGCCAAGGCGCCGGCGGACGGCCTCACGATCGGCATCGCGGCCACGGCCACGAACGCGGTGAACCCGTGGCTGTACAGCAAGATGCCGTTCAACGCCGCGACCGACTTCGCGCCGATCACGCAGATGGTGCGCGTGCCCAACGTGCTGGTGATGAACGCCGACACGGCCAACCGCCTGAACATCCGCACGCTGGCCGACCTGATCCGCTACGCCAAGGCCAACCCGGCCAAGCTCAACTACGCCAGCGGCGGCAACGGCAGCGCCGGCCACCTGGCGGGCGAGCTGTTCAAGAAGGAAGCGGGCATCTTCGCGGTGCACATTCCGTACAACGGCGGCAACCCGGCGCAGCTCGCTTTGCTGTCGGGCCAGGTCGACTTCAACTTCGACAACCTCGCCACGGCCGCGCCGAACATCCGCTCGGGCAAGCTGAAGGCGATCGCGGTCACGACGCTCAAGCGCAGCAGCGCCCTGCCCGACGTGCCGCCCGTGGCCGACACGCTCAAGGGCTTCTCGATCGACACCTGGTGGGGCCTGGTCGCGCCGGCCGGCACACCGCCCGAGGTGGTCGCGAAACTGAATCAGGCCTTCGTCGCCGCGCTGAACGCGCCGGAAACGAAGACGCGCTTCGCCTCGATGCTGGCCGAGCCCGTCGGCAACTCGTCCGAGCAGTTCGGCGCCTTCATGAAGAGCGAACTCGCCAAGTACGAGAAGGTGGTCAAGGCCACCGGGGCGAAGGTGGACTGACGAGGTCGTCCAGGGGCGCCGCGGCCTGCGTGTCGGTGGCCGCGGCCACGGCCGCCGCCGCTTCGGCCGCCCCGCTCTGGTAGGTGCGCAGGCCCGCGAGGTCGAGCACTTCCACGCCGCCATGTTCGATGCGCAACAGGCCGTCGCGCTGCAGCGCATGCAGCGCGCGGTTGGCACGCTGGCGCGACACCGCCGACAAGAGGCCGATCTCGTCCTGGCTCAGCCGCACGAAGCGGGTGGCGCGCGGATAGAGGATGGGGTCGAACAGGCTGGCCAGGCAACGCGCCACGCGCGCGTCGGGGCCGAGCAGGCGATCGAATTCCATGAGGCCGATGAACAGGCTCAGTCGCGCATTGATGTGTAACAACAGAAACCGATTGAAGTCGATGCTGGTGGACATCAGCCGCTCGAAGCTGTGCCGCGGCACGCAGGCCACGCGCGTGGGCCGCAGCGCCACGCCGTCGTAGCGCCAGCATCCGGGGGTAAGCAGCGAGCCTTCGCCGCCCCAGCCGCCGGCGGTCACGCCGGTGAAGGTGGACACGCGCCCGTCGGGCAGCGACACCGACATCTTCATGAGGCCGTCGATCACGCCGATCCAGTGATCGGCCGGCTCGCCGCGCCGCACGACGAAGCCGCCGGCCGGCACCACGCGCTCGTGCGACTCCTGGACGACGCGGTCGAGTTCGTCGTCCGTGAGCGCGCGCGCCCACAGGCTCTCGCGAAGCATGTTCTCCAACGCGTTCGACATCGCGCCTCCTGCTGTCGTCCCTCGTGACATCGCATCGGCCGATCCGTCGCAGGCGCCGGTCGGCGGGGTCCGTAAGAAATGTCGTTGCAACGACATCTTCGGCGCGGCGATGGTGCCACAGTCATCCGCGTTCGCCAAACAACAAGGAGACAACGATGAAGCGTTCGAACAAGGACCCGCGCCCCGCGCGCGGACCCGACGGCGGGGATGCGCACGGCCTGCGCCGGCGCGACGTGCTCGGCTACGCCACGGCCGCGCCGCTGGCCTCGGCGGCGGCCGGCATCGCGGGGCTCGGCGCCCTCACGGCGCCCGCCTCCGCGGTGGCCGCGCTGCTGCCCATGACCCCGCCCGACACCACCGACCTGATCGACATCGGCGACGCGGTCACGCTGACGTCGCTGCCGACCATGCCGCTGGTGAAGGTGACGAACACCGGCGACGGCCGCGTGCGCCTCGCACTGCCGCGCCTCGAAGTGGGCCAGGGCATCGCCACGGCCAGCGCGATGATGCTGGCCGACAAGCTGCGCCTGCCGCTGAGCGCCATCGAAGTCACGTCGGCCGACGCGAGCCCCGAGCTGATCTGGAACCAGCTCACGGGCGGCTCGTCGAGCGTGCGCTCGATGCACGCGGGCATGCCGCTGCTGGGCGGCCTCGGCGGCCTGCTCTCGGGCTCGACGCCTTCGGTGGTCGGCCAGCGCGTGACGCGGCTCGATGCGCTGGACATCGTCACCGGGCGCAAGAAGTTCACGCTCGACCAGGCGGTGCCCAATGCCAAGCCGACGATGGTGCGGCGCCCGCCGACCATCAACGGCAAGTTCGTCGGCATCAACAACCTGAACACGGTGATGGGCATGCCGGGCGTGATCGGCGTGGTGCCGATCCCCGCCACAAATGGCATCACGCCGACGCCACCGGGCGTGGCGGTGATGGCCGAGACCTTCGGCCAGGCCTGGGCCGCGGTGAACGCGCTCGACGTGACCTGGGCCGCGGGGCCGCTCGACGGCGAGTCGAACGCCACCATCATGCGCAAGCTGAAGTCGTCGCTGCTGCCCTTTGCGCTGCCGCCGCTGGGCGCGCTGACGGTCGAGGCCGAGTTCGAGTTCGCGCCGGCCGCGCACTGCCCGATGGAAGTCGAATGCGCGATTGCCGATGTGCGGCCCGATCGCGCCGAAATCTGGGCCGGGCTGCAAAGTCCCATCGTCACCCAGCAGGCGGTGGCCGCCGAACTGGGCCTGCCGCTGAACAAAGTCGTCGTGCATGCGGTGCCCTCGGGCGGCTCCTTCGGGCGGCGCCTGTTCTGGGACCCGGTGCTGCAGGCGATCCAGGTGTCGAAGGCGCTGGGGCGTCCCTGCCGCCTGATGTACCACCGCACCGACGACATGCGCCACACGCGCATCCGCCCGCCGATCTACCAGAAGGCGCGCGCCACGATGCTGCTGGGCCAGGTCATCGCCTTCGAGCAGCGCATCGCCAGCGTGCGCCTGGACACGCGCCACGGCTTCGGCAACATGCTCGAGGCCGCAGCCATCGCGCTGCCCAACGCCTTCCCGCAGACGGTGGGCAACTTCGCGATCGAGCAGGTGATGTTCAAGACCATGGTGACCTCGCCGTACAACTTCGGCGTCACGACCAAGCTGCTGACGCCCGTGCCGATGGACATGAACACCTGCTCCTACCGCTCGGTGCACATCCAGCCCGCGCGGCTGGTGGAAGAGATCCTGGTCGACGAGATGGCCCGCGCCGCGCGCAAGGACCCGGTCGCCTTCCGGCTCGAGTACCTGCGCCTGCCGCGCGCCCGCGCGGTGCTGAAGGCCGTGGCCGAGGCCGCGCAGTGGGGCAAGGCGATGCCGGCGGGCTTTGCGCAGGGCGTGGCCGTGCACCAGGAGTCGAAGTCGTTCACGGCCTGCATCGTCGAGATCGACGCGCGCGTGCCGGCGCAGGCCCGCGTGGTGCGCGCCACCATCGCCATCGATGTCGGCACGCCGATCAACCCCTCGGGCATCGAGGCGCAGCTGCAGGGCGGCCTGTGCGAATCGATCGCGCTGGTGCTGTCGGCGGGGCTGCACATCCAGAACGGCCTGCCGCTGGAAGGCAGCTACTCGCAGTACCACTTCTCGCGCATGAAGCACTACCCGAAGGACGTGAAGATCATCATCCTGCCGGCCAATGGCGAGGCCATCGGCGGGCTGGGCGAGGTCGGCCTGTCGGCGAGCTCGGGTGCGATCGCCAACGCCTATGGGCGCGCCACCGGCATCAAGCCGCGCAGCTTCCCGCTGAACTTCCCGGTCGACTTCACGCCGATCCCGCCGGGCAAGCTGCCCACGCCCGTCAACGTTCCGATCCCCGCCTGAGGAGACCCGCCATGCCTGTGCAATCTTTCAAGGTGAACGGCCAGAACGTCGACGTCGAGGCGCCCGACGACCTGGCGCTGCTGTGGGTGCTGCGTGACAAGCTCGGCATCACCGGCCCGAAGTACGGCTGCGGCATCAACGTGTGCAAGGCCTGCACCTGCCACGTCGACGGCAAGGCCGTGACGACCTGCTCGGTGCGCGTGTCCGACGTGCGCGGCCGCCAGGTGACGACCATCGAAGGCCTGGCCAACGGCAACACGCTGCACCCGGTGCAGCAGGCCTGGATGAACCTGGACGTGCCGCAGTGCGGCTTCTGCCAGCCAGGCCAGATCATGGCCGCGGTCGACCTGCTGCGCCGCACGCGCACCCCGACGGACGCCGACATCGACGCCATCGAGAACGTGTGCCGCTGCGGCACCTACGGCCGCATCCGCGAGGCGATCAAGGCCGCCGCCGCGATGATGGGATAAGGGACAGACGAAAAAACGGCCAGCCACCGCGCTCGGCGGTGCTGGCCGGTTGGCGCTTGCGGCGCTTACTCGCCGAGGTAGGCGGCGCGCACGCGCGGGTCGCGCAGCAGTTCCTTGGCGTCGCCGTTCATCGTGATGAGGCCCGACTCCATGACGTAGCCACGGTCGGCCAGCTGCAGCGCGCGGTTGGCGTTCTGCTCGACCAGTAGGATCGTGACGCCTTGCGAGGCCACGGTCTGCACCACCTCGAAGATCTTGTCGCACATGATGGGCGACAGGCCCATGGTGGGTTCGTCGAGCAGCAGCACCTTCGGACGCGCCATGAGCGCGCGGCCCATGGCCAGCATCTGCTGTTCGCCGCCCGACATCGTGCCGGCCAGCTGGTCCTTGCGCTCGCGCAGGCGCGGGAAGGTCACGAACACGCGCTCCATGTCGCTCGCGATCTCGGCCTTGTCGTTGCGGATGTAGGCGCCGATCTGCAGGTTCTCGGTGATCGTCATGCGCGTGAACACGCCGCGGCCCTCGGGCACCATCACGAGGCCCTCGCCCACCAGGTCCCAGGCGCCCCGGCCCTTGATGCTGCGGCCCAGGAACTCGATGTCGCCCGCGCCGGCCGGCAGCGTGCCGGTGATGGCCTTCATGGTGGTGGTCTTGCCGGCGCCGTTGGAGCCGATGAGCGAGACCAGCTCGCCCTCGAACACGTCGAAGTCCACGCCCTTCACGGCCTGGATGCCGCCGTAGCCCACCTTCAGGCCACGGACCTTGAGCAGGTTCTTGCCCGCTGCCTTGGTGGTGGCGGCCGGTGCCGTCGCGGTGGCCATCGTTGCTTCTGCGGTGCTCATCTCAATGTCCTCCGGTGCCGAGGTAGGCCTCGATCACCTTTTCGTTCTTCTGTACCTCGACCGGGTTGCCCTCGGCAATCTGCTTGCCGTAGTCGAGCACGGTGACGCGGTCGCACAGGCCCATGATGAGCTTGACGTCGTGTTCGATGATCAGGATCGTGCGGTTGTCCTTGCGGATGCGGTCGATGAGCTCGCGCAGCAGGACCTTCTCGGTCGAGTTCATGCCGGCGGCCGGTTCGTCCAGCGCGATGAGCTGGGGGTCGGTGGCCAGTGCGCGGGCGATCTCGAG
Source organism: Variovorax sp. GW821-FHT06D12 (assembly GCF_059419205.1). NCBI lineage: Bacteria > Pseudomonadati > Pseudomonadota > Betaproteobacteria > Burkholderiales > Comamonadaceae > Variovorax > Variovorax sp. GW821-FHT06D12. Next base: position 225,929 of record NZ_JBWKRI010000002.1, read on the forward strand.
GCGGCGCTGGTCGCCGTAGCTCAGCGTGCGCGCCTTGTAGTCGGCGAACTTGCCGATGCCCACGTAATCGAGCAGCTCCTGCGCCCGCTTGGCGATGGCCGCTTCCTCGGCCTTGAAGCCCTTGGTGCGCAGCATGGCGCCGAACACGCCCGAGTGCGTGCGGATGTGGCGCCCGACCATCACGTTCTCCAGGGCCGTCATTTCGGCGAAGAGGCGGATGTTCTGGAAGGTGCGCGCGATGCCGGCCTTGGCCACTTCGTGCACGGCCGTCGGCTGGTAGGGCTTGCCGGCCAGTTCGAAGGTGCCGCTGTCGGGCGTGTACAGCCCGGTGATCACGTTGAAGAAGGTCGTCTTGCCGGCGCCGTTGGGCCCGATCAGGCCGTAGACCTGGCCGCGCTTGATGGTGATGCCCACGTCCGAGAGGGCCTGCAGCCCGCCGAAACGCTTGGAGATGCCGCGAACGTCGAGGATGGTGTCTGTCGTCATGTCTGTGTGTCCTTGGCTCACGGATTGATGGACATGGGACGCGATGCCGCACCCGGCACTTCGTCAGCGGGGCTGTCGATGCCCGGTGCATGGGTCTGGAGCGTTCCGGGCGCCACGGCCGCATGGGTCGGGTCGACGGGCGCGCCGTTCTTCTTGGTCAGCGTCTTGCCGTGTTCCGGCGACGGCCACAGGCCACGCGGGCGCATCAGCATGATGACGATCATGGCCAGCGCGATGAACAGCTGGCGCAGGATGGACGCGTCGAGGCGGCCGTCGGTCATCGCCTGCAGCGGGCCGGCCACGTAGCGCAGCACTTCGGGCAGCGCGGCCAGCAGCACGGCGCCGAGGATGACGCCGGGCAGGTGCCCGAGGCCGCCCAGCACGACCATGGCGACGATCATCACCGACTCCATCAGGCTGAAGGACTCGGGCGACACGAAGCCCTGGAAGGCCGCGAACATCGCGCCCGACACGCCGCCGAAGCTGGCGCCCATGCCGAAGGCCAGCAACTTCATGTTGCGGGTGTTGATGCCCATCGCCTTGGCAGCGATTTCATCTTCGCGGATGGCCATCCAGGCGCGGCCGATGCGCGAGATCTGCAGGCGGTGCGAGATGATGATGGTGGCCACCACCAGCGCCAGGAACAGGTAGTAGTACAGCGTGACCGACGAGATCGTGAAGCCGTCGAACTTCCACGCCTTGCCCAGGTCGAGACCCCAGAACTTGATGGAGTCGATCGCCGTGATGCCCTTCGGCCCGTTGGTGATGTTGATCGGCTGGTCCAGGTTGTTCAGGAACACCCGGATGATTTCACCGAAGCCGAGCGTGACGATGGCCAGGTAGTCGCCGCGCAACTTCAGCGTGGGCGCCCCCAGCATCGCGCCGAGCACCCCGGCCACCACCAGCGCGAGCGGAACCACGATCAAGAGCGAGGTGTGCAGCCCGTTCGGGAACATCGCCTTGAACCACGGAAAGGTGTCCGAGAGGTGCGACGAGCCCATCAGCGCGTAGAGGTACGCGCCGACCGCAAAGAAGGCCACGTAGCCCAGGTCGAGCAGGCCGGCATAGCCGACCACGATGTTCAGGCCGAGCGCGAGCATCACGTAGAGCAATGCGATGTCGGCGATGCGCACCCAGGCGTTGCCCTGGGTCTGCAACAGGATGGGCAGCGCCAGCACGGCGACCACGCCGAGGATGTAGAGCGCGAGGTTCTTGCTGTTCTTCATGGTGTGCTGCTCCTCAGGCCCGGTCCGCCACGCGCTCGCCGAGCAGACCCGAAGGCCGCAGCGTGAGCATCACGATCAGCACGATGAAAGCGAAGATGTCGCTGTAGTTGCTGCCCAGCACGCCACCCGTGAGGGTGCCGATGTAGCCGGAGCCGATGGCCTCGATGAGGCCCAGCAGAATGCCGCCGACCACCGCGCCGGCCAGGTTGCCGATGCCGCCGAACACGGCCGCCGTGAAGGCCTTGAGGCCGGGCAGGAAGCCCATCGCGTGTTGCGCGATGCCGTAGTTGGAGGCGTACATCACGCCGGCGATGGCCGCGAGCACGGCGCCGATGATGAAGGTGGCCGAGATGACCATGTCGGGCCGGATGCCCATGAGCGCCGCGACGCGCGGGTTCTCGGCGGTGGCGCGCATCGCGCGGCCGAGCTTGGTGTAGTTGACCAGCCACATCAGGATCACGAGCGAGAACGCCGTGACGCTGAGGATCATGACCTGCGTCGGCGAGATCACGGCGCCGCCCACGTGGATGGGGTCGGTCGGCAGCAGGTTGGGATACGCCTTGTTGGTCGGCTTCCAGATGATCATGGCCAGCGTCTGCAGCAGGATCGACACGCCGATGGCGGTGATGAGCGGTGCGAGCTTGGGGCTGTTGCGCAGCGGCCGGTAGGCCACTTTCTCGATCACGAAGTTGAGGCTTGCCGCGACGACGCAGGCAATGATCAGCGCAACGAAGAGGATCAGCCAGCCCGGTGTGTTGGGCATTCCGTCCTTCATGAGCCCGATGATGGTCCAGCTTGTGAGCGCCCCCACCATCAGCACTTCACCGTGCGCAAAATTGATCAGATTGATGATGCCGTACACCATGGTGTAGCCCAAGGCTATCAAGGCATACATGCTGCCGAGAACCAGACCGTTGATGATCTGCTGCAGCAATATTTCCATAACGCGATTCCCTATGTGTTGCACCTTGCGGGTGCCATTCACCTACCGAGGCACCGGTTTGGCGCCACTGGCTTGACAAGCAAAAAACCAGCCAACATGTGTCGCCGGCAGATTTGGTGGGCGGGATTGTAGACACGCCCCGGCGCTGTTTTGGGGCGGGATGACCGGGGTTTACCCGCTCACTTCATGCTGTATGCGCGTGAAGTCATGCAGATGCGCAAACCTGTATCAGCGATCTGAATTTGTGTTGAGGCGACGCAGTTCGCGCAGCTTTTCCGCGATGCGGATTTCGAGTCCACGCTCGACCGGTTCGTAGAACACCTGGCCTTCCAGGCCCTCGGGCAGGTAGCGCTCGCCGGCGGCGAAACCGCCCTCCTCGTCGTGCGCGTAGCGGTACCCCTTGCCGTAGTCGAGCTCCTTCATGAGCTTGGTCGGCGCATTGCGCAGGTGCATCGGCACTGGGCGCGTGCTGTCTTTCTTCACCAGCGCGCGCACCGCGTTGTAGGCCTTGTAGACCGCGTTCGACTTGGGTGCGATGGCCAGGTAGACCACGCATTCCGCCAGTGCCAGCTCGCCTTCGGGGGTACCCAGGCGCTCGTAGACCTCGGCCGCATCGAGCGCCAGGCGCAGCGCGCGCGGATCGGCCAGGCCGATGTCTTCGCTGGCCATGCGCACCAGGCGGCGCGCCATGTAGCGCGGGTCGGCGCCACCGTCGAGCATGCGCACGAACCAGTAGAGTGCGGCGTCGGGGTCGCTGCCGCGCACCGATTTGTGCAGCGCGCTGATGGTGTCGTAGAACTGCTCGCCGCCCTTGTCGTAGCGGCGCATGCGCTCGCCGAGCACGCGCAGCAGCCACTCGTCGGTGATGTTCGTGAGCTTCTCGGCGCCGGCTGCAACCGCCAGGGTCTCGAGCGTGTTGAGCAGGCGGCGCGCGTCGCCGTCCGCGTAGGCGACCAGGCGGTCGATGGCCGCCTCGTCGATGGCTGGAACCGCCTGAATCGATTGCGCCTTGGCGACGATCTGCTTCAGGTCGCCTTCGTTGAGCGACTGCAGCACGTACACCGCCGCCCGCGACAGCAAGGCCGAATTGACTTCGAACGACGGGTTCTCGGTGGTCGCGCCGATGAAGGTGAACAGGCCCGACTCGACATGCGGCAGGAACGCGTCCTGCTGGCTCTTGTTGAAGCGGTGCACCTCGTCGACGAAGACGATGGTGCGCTGCTGCGTGAGCCCGTCGCGCGCGGCCGTGGCCTGCTCGACCGCCTCGCGGATGTCCTTCACGCCGCCCAGCACCGCGCTGATGCTCAGGAACTGCGCGTCGAAGGCGTCGGCCATGAGCCGCGCGATGGTCGTCTTGCCGGTGCCCGGCGGGCCCCAGAGGATGCAGGAATGCGGCTGGCCCGACTCGAAGGCGATGCGCAGCGACATGCCCGGACCGAGCAGGTGCTGCTGGCCGATCACTTCGCCGAGCGTCTTGGGACGCAGGCGCTCGGCGAGGGGCTGGTGGGTGCGCGGGGCCAAACCGGGGACTGTCCTGCTGAGGGTGATTACTGCTTGAGCACGTCGGCACCCGCGGGCGCCTTGAACTCGAAGGTGCTGGCGGGCAAGGCGGGGTTCACCTCGACCTTGCTGAACTTGAGCACCGAGCGCTGGCCGAAGCTGTCCAGGATCTCGAGGGCCGCGAGCGCATCACCCTGGAAGCCGACCATCACGCTCTGCAGCTGGCCGTCCTTGTTCTTCGGCGTGGCCTTGACCCACTGCAGGCCGTCGCGCTCGGGCGCGGCCTCCAGCGCGAAATCGGCCTGCAGGGCGCGCAGGTCGGCGGCGGAAGCAATCAGCGCGGCGGGCGTCGAACCCAGCGCCTGCGCCTGGGTGCGCTGCGTGACCTGGTTCAGGTCGGCGTCGTAGAGCCACAGCGTCTTGCCGTCGGCCACGATGCTCTGGGCGAAGGGCTTGCGATAGTCGAACTTGAATTTGCCGGGGCGATGGAATTCGAAGGTGCCGGTCGACGTCTTCGCGCGGCCCGGCTGGCCCTCGCGCGGCGGGGCCGTCACGGTCTGGGTGAACTCGGCACGGCCGGACTTGACCGTCTTCACGAAGGCTTCGAGGCTTTCGAGCCCGTCGGCCCAGGCACTGCCGGCCACGGTGCAGATCAGGCCGGCCAACAGCCAGAGGCGGGTTTTCTTCATGGGAGGTTCCTCGGAAAAACGTTGCTGCGATGCCCATCGACACTACCCGCCGCAGATGCCGGCATCTGTAGGCTTTGATGAAGATTTGCAGCGGTACCGGTGCGCGTTTGCAAATTGCCTCTCAGCACGTAACCGGCCCTGCAGTGGTGGTGACGGTGGCGCGCTGGCGGCTCACTCCGCCTGGCGCGCGGGCACGAGGATCTCGCGCTGGCCGCTGCCGCTCATGGCGCTCACGAGGCCGGCCTTTTCCATGTCCTCGACCAGGCGCGCGGCGCGGTTGTAGCCGATCTTCAGGTGGCGCTGCACCAGCGAGATGCTGGCCTTGCGGTTCTTGAGCACGACCTCGACCGCCTGGTCGTACATCGGGTCTTTTTCGCCGTCGCCGCCGCCGAGCAGGTCGCCGTCACCGTCGCCATCGACCGTGCCGCCTTCGAGCACGCCTTCGATGTAGTCGGGCTCGCCCTGGCTCTTGAGGTAGGCCACCACGCGATGCACTTCCTCGTCGCTCACGAAGGCACCATGCACGCGGATCGGCAGACCGGTGCCGCTGGCCATGTAGAGCATGTCGCCCATGCCCAGCAGCGCCTCGGCGCCCATCTGGTCGAGGATGGTGCGGCTGTCGATCTTGGAGCCCACCGAAAACGCGATGCGCGTGGGGATGTTGGCCTTGATGAGGCCGGTGATCACGTCGACGCTGGGGCGCTGCGTGGCCAGGATCAGGTGGATGCCGGCGGCGCGGGCCTTTTGCGCAAGGCGGGCAATCAGCTCTTCGATCTTCTTGCCGACCACCATCATCAGGTCGGCCAGCTCGTCGATGATGACCACGATGTGCGGCTCGCGCTTCAGCGGTTCCGGATCGTCCGGCGTGAGGCTGAAGGGGTTGTAGATGAACTCCTCGCGCGCCTTGGCTTCGTCGATCTTGGTGTTGTAGCCAGCCAGGTTGCGCACGCCAAGCTTGCTCATGAGCTTGTAGCGGCGTTCCATCTCGGCCACGCACCAGTTCAGGCCGTGCGCCGCCTGGCGCATGTCGGTGACCACGGGCGCCAGCAGGTGCGGGATGCCTTCGTAGACCGACATTTCGAGCATCTTCGGGTCGATCATGAGCAGGCGAACATCGCGTGCCTCGGCCTTGTAGAGCAGCGACAGGATCATCGCGTTGATACCGACCGACTTGCCCGAGCCGGTGGTACCGGCCACCAGCACGTGCGGCATCTTCGCGAGGTCGGCCACCACGGGGTTGCCGATGATGTCCTTGCCCAGGCCCATCGTGAGCATCGACTTGCCCTCGTTGTAGACCTGCGAGCCCAGGATTTCACTGAGCTTGATCGACTGGCGCTTGGCGTTCGGCAGTTCGAGCGCCATGTAGTTCTTGCCGGGAATGGTCTCGACCACGCGGATCGACACCAGCGAGAGCGAACGCGCCAGGTCCTTGGCGAGGCCGAGGATCTGCGAGCCCTTGACGCCGGTGGCGGGCTCGATCTCGTAGCGCGTGATGACGGGGCCGGGCGAGGCGAGCACCACGCGCACCTCGACGCCGAAGTCCTTGAGCTTCTTCTCGATCATGCGCGAGGTCATCTCGAGCGTGTCGGAGGACACCGTTTCCTGGCGCACCAGCGCGGCGTCGAGCAGGTCGACCTGCGGCAGCTTGCTATCGGGCAGTTCCTTGAAGAGCGGCTTCTGGCGCTCCTTGACGACGCGGTCGCTGCGGGGGACCTCGGTCATCGCGGGCTCGATCTGCACGGGCGGCGATGCGGGGCGGCGCTTGGGCGCGACTTCTTCCTCTTCGTCGTCGAAGCTCGGCTCGAGAGGGCCGGCGTCGCCGAACGCGGCCTCCTTGCTGGGGCGCATTTTCTTGGCGCGCGGTGCGGGCGCCAGCTCTTCCTCGTCGCCGGCACGTTCGCGCGCGGCCTGCTTGCCCATGGCGATGTCGGCGGCCATTTCGCGCTTTTCACGGCGCGACTCGAACAGCGAGTACGCACGGGCACCGATGCGCTCGGCGATCAGGCTCCAGGAGAAACGGAACACCAGCGCCGAGCCGATCACGCCGCCGGCGATGGCGACCAGCGCCGAGCCCGTGAAGCCCAGCCAGCGCACGCTCGCCGGCCCCACGAGGTAGCCGAGGGCGCCGCCGCCCGAACCCGGCAGGTGCGATTCGAGGCGGTACAGGCGCGACCATTCGAGCACCGCGCTCGCGCACAGCAGCAGGACCAGGCCGAACCAGAAAGCGAGGCGGCTGCGGTTGAAGCGACCGCGCGGGGGCTGTTCGACCGCCGGCGTCGGTTCGCCGCCGCGCAGCCAGCCGGCCAGCGACGAGAGCCACGCGCGCAGACCGGCCGCGAGGCACCACCAGACGGAATAGCCGGCAAGGAAGTAGCTGCCATCGGCCAGCCAGGCGCCGATGCGGCCGCCCCAGTTCTTGACATCACCGCCCGTGCCCGAGGTCGACCAGGCGGCATCGGACGGGGTGAAGCTCAGCATCGCCAGCAGCCAGAACAGGAGGGCTGCGAACCCGGCGATCAGGGTGATTTCGTGGGCGAAGCGCAGGGCGCGCAGGCGCACGGGTTGCCCTTCGGCAGCGGAAGAAGAGGAGGACGATTGAAGCGTATGGAGCGAATAGGTCATGAAAAGCACGGCGCCCGGCCCGAAAAAACGCAGGCCGGCCGCCCCGAACACTACAACAAAAGGCCGTGGACGCCGAAAGCGCCCGGCCTATGGGCTCAGGTCAGCGTCAGGAGCCGGTCCTTGATGATCACCGAGCCGTCTTCCTGGGACTGCACGAAACCGCGCTCTTCCAGGTCCTTCATGACGCGGCTCACCATTTCGCGCGACGCGCCGACCATCTTGGCCAGGTCCTGGCGGGAGATCTTGTCGCGGACCTTGAGGTTGCCCATGCCGTCCTGGCTGGCGAACTCGAGCAGTGCGCGGGCGACGCGGCCGTACACGTCCATCAGCGCCAGCGACTCGATCTTGCGGTCAGCGTGGCGCAGGCGCTGCACCAGGCCGCGCATGATGTTGTAGGCCATCGAGGAGTTCTCGGGCAGGCAGCGCGCGAAGGCGTCGCGGCCCAGCATGAGCACGTCGCACTGGATTTCGGTGCGCACGGTGGCCGAATGCGGCTCGTCGTCGATCAGGCTCATCTCGCCGAGGTAATCGCCGGGGTGCAGCGTGGCCAGGATCACCTCGCGGCCACGGCTGTCGGCACTCGTGACGCGGGCGCGGCCGGTCAGGATGATGTACAGCGCATCGGATTTCTTGCCCTGCTCCACGACGACCTCGGCGCGTTTGAAGCGCTTCTTGATGATCGCATCCGCAATGCTTGCGGACTGCGAGGCCGTCAACGACGCGAACAATGGAACGCGCCGAAGCAATTCAAGGTTGGACAGCATCGACATTAATCAATCCCTGAAACAGCGCGCGATGTGATCCTGATGCTGAGCCCATGGATTACTACAATCGCGCGCATTGAAAACACCGTGCACCCGGTGTTGAACCGGGCGGTGATACTCCCCACGTATCGCTACCACCCTGAAAATGTACACGCTGCCGCAGCGTCCATCCTAGGTTTTCTACTCATGTCCGCACCCCAACACGCCAAGGTTCTCATTCTGGGCTCCGGCCCGGCCGGCTACACCGCCGCCGTCTACGCCGCACGCGCCAACCTCCAGCCTTTGCTCATCACGGGCATCGCGCAAGGCGGTCAACTCATGACCACCACCGAGGTCGACAACTGGCCGGCCGACGTGCACGGCGTGCAGGGCCCGGAGCTGATGCAGCGCTTTCTCGAGCACGCCGAACGCTTCAAGACGCAGATCGTGTTCGACCACATCAACAAGGTCGACCTGAGCAAGCGCCCGTTCACGCTCACGGGCGACAGCGGCACCTACACCTGCGACTCGCTGATCATCGCCACGGGCGCCTCGGCCAAGTACCTGGGCCTGGACTCCGAAGAAAAGTTCATGGGCCGCGGCGTCTCCGCCTGCGCAACCTGCGATGGCTTCTTCTACCGTGAGCAAGAGGTCTGCGTGATCGGCGGCGGCAACACGGCCGTCGAGGAAGCGCTGTACCTCTCCAACATTGCAAACAAAGTCACACTCGTGCATCGCCGCGACAAGTTCCGCGCCGAGCCCATCCTGATCGACAAGGTCATGGAAAAAGTGGCCGAAGGCAAGATCGTGCTGAAGCTGCACAACCAGCTCGACGAGGTGCTCGGTGACGGCACGGGCGTGACGGGCATCCGCATCAAGAACACGCAGACCGGCGCGACCGAAGAGATCACGCTCAAGGGCTGCTTCATCGCGATCGGCCATCACCCGAACACCGACATCTTCCAGGGCCAGCTGGAAATGAAGGACAACTACATCCTGACCCGCTCGGGCCTGAAGGGCTTCGCGACGATGACCAGCGTGCCCGGCGTGTTCGCGGCCGGCGACGTGCAGGACAACATCTACCGCCAGGCCATCACCAGCGCCGGCACGGGTTGCATGGCTGCCCTGGACGCGCAGCGCTTCCTGGAAGAGCACTGAGGCTTATCCCACGGGGAACGGGGCACCGGCCAGCGCGGCCGGATTTCCCGTATCTGCGACGGTCCCCGGCCTCGTTGAGCCCGAAAGGGCTATAATCCGAGGCTTTGCCGAAACAGGGCCTACCTCCCACCGGGAGTCGGGTTGCGGCAAATCCGGGGTACCGCCACCCGTTTCTGGCGAGGTCAAGCTGCAAAACACCCTGCAATCGCCACGATTGCGCCGGTGCCAGCTGTTCAAGAAAGAGTGTCCACATGGCACGCGTATGCGACGTAACGGGCAAAGGCCCGATGGTCGGAAACAACGTTTCCCACGCCAACAACAAAACCAAGCGCCGGTTCCTGCCGAACCTGCAATACCGCCGTTTCTGGGTCGAGACCGAAAACCGTTGGGTTCGCCTGCGCGTTTCGAGCGCTGCACTGCGCCTGATCGACAAGAACGGTATCGATGCCGTGCTCGCAGACCTGCGTGCCCGCGGCCAAGCTTAAGGAGCTGAATCATGGCAACGAGCAAAGGCGGACGCGAAAAGATCAAGCTGGAATCCACCGCGGGTACCGGCCACTTCTACACGACGAGCAAGAACAAGAAGACGATGCCTGAAAAGATGTCGATCATGAAGTTCGACCCCAAGGCGCGCAAGCACGTCGAATACAAGGAAATCAAGCTGAAGTAATTCGGCCTGTTCTCCCCAAAAAACCCGCTGCTCACCCAGCGGGTTTTTTATTGCCTGTCGTTCTTGCGAAAGCAGAAAAGGCGGACACAAAAAAGCCGACCCTCAGGTCGGCTTCTTTATTGAGCGAGGGCTGCAGCGCACGAGGCGCTGGCGCCCAGCTTCTTCAGGCGCGTGCGGCGCGCAAGCGGGTCGAGAACTCGCGCAGGCCGGCGATGCCGCTGGCTTCCGCACGGTGGCACCAGGCCGCCAGGTCGGCCGCCAGTTGCTCGCGCGATTGCGAGGTGTTCAGCCAGAGCTGGCGCAGCTCTTCGCGCATCGTGACCATCTTGTCGAGCACCGGGTGCGCAGCACGGGCCTGCACCAGATGGGTGCGCGCCGAGGCCGGCACCTTGTCGTCGTCGCGATGCAGCCAGCGCTTGGCCGCCTTGAGCACCGACAGGTCGGCGCCCTTGGCCTTCAGCACGTCGATTTCTTCGCTGGTCGCGCGGCGCATTTCGCGGGCGTAGCCGGCCATCACTTCGTAGCGGTTGGCAATGACGGCCTCGAGCGTCTTCTCGTTGGCCACGGGCTGGATGTCGCCCATCTGCATCTTCGGCGGCACCTTCTTGACCTTGGCCCAGCCGAGCTTCTGGAACACCTGGATGTAGACCCAGCCGATGTCGAACTCGTACTTCTTGACCGAGAACTTGGCCGAGGTCGGGTAGGTGTGGTGGTTGTTGTGCAGCTCTTCGCCACCAATGATCAGGCCCCAGGGCATGATGTTGCGGCTGGCGTCGGACGCCTCGAAGTTGCGGTAGCCCCAGTAGTGGCCGATGCCATTGATGATGCCGGCGGCGGTGATCGGGATCCAGAGCATCTGGACCGCCCACACGGTCAGGCCGAGCGCGCCGAACAGCGCCAGGTTGATCACCAGCATCAGGCCCACGCCTTGCCAGCTGTAACGCGTGTACAGGTTGCGTTCGATCCAGTCATCGGGCGTGCCGTGACCGTAGCGCTCCATCGTTTCCTTGTTCTTCGATTCCTTGCGGTACAGCTCGGCGCCGCGCCAGAAGACTTCGTCGATGCCCTTGACCTGCGGGCTGTGCGGGTCGTCGGCGGTTTCGCACTTCGCGTGGTGCTTGCGGTGGATGGCGACCCATTCCTTCGTCACCATGCCGGTGCCAAGCCAGAGCCAGAAACGGAAGAAGTGCGAGGGGATCGGACCGAGGTCCATCGCCTTGTGCGTCTGCGTGCGGTGCAGAAAGATCGTGACCGCTGCGATGGTGATGTGCGTGGTGACGAGCGTGTACAGCACGACTTGCCACCAGGCAATGTCCCACAGGCCGTGTCCGAGCCATTGGATGACCGCGTTCAGAACGGCGGAGTCAGGAAGCATCATTGAGTCAGGTACTCCATGGCCACACGAAGGTGCAGCCTTCAGGTAACCCGCGATTTTAGGATGTCAGGGCCAAAACGAGGCCTTTTGTCCTTCTGTCACACCGCAGATTTACCCTAGTTTGGAGCCCCGCGCCTATTTCCGGTTCCACACGGCGGCAAAAAAGCCGTCGGTGGCGTGGCGATGCGGCCACAGCCGCAGGTAGCGGCGGCCGCCTTCCCCACCCGCGCAGAGGGCCTCGGCGCCCTCCACCTTGAGGCTCTGGAGCAATTCCGCCGCGTCCACGGGCACGAAATCGGGATTCGCGGCGGCAAAAGCCTCGGCGATGGCCTCGTTTTCCTCCGGCAGCACGCTGCAGGTGGCGTACACCAGCCGGCCGCCCGACTTCACGAGCCGCGCCGCGCTTTGCAGGATGGCGGTCTGCTTGGCCGTCAGTTCGGCCACCGACTTGGCCGATTGCCGCCATTTGAGGTCGGGGTTGCGGCGCAGCGTGCCGAGCCCCGAACAGGGCGCGTCGACCAGCACGCGGTCGATCTTGCCGGCCAGGCGCTTGATCCGGTCGTCGCGCTCGTGGGCGATCGCGGCCGGGTGCACGTTCGACAGCTTGCTGCGCGCCAGCCGCGGCTTGAGCGCGTCCAGGCGGTGGGCCGAGGTGTCGAAGGCGTAGAGCCGGCCGGTGTTGCGCATGGTCGCGCCGATGGCCAAGGTCTTGCCGCCGGCGCCGGCGCAGAAATCGACCACCATTTCGCCGCGCTTGGCGTCCAGCAGCAGCGCGAGCAGCTGGGAGCCCTCGTCCTGCACCTCGATGGCGCCGCGCACGAACGCGTCGAGCTTGGTCAGCGCCGGCTTGCCGTCGATGCGCAGCCCCCAGGGCGAGAACGGCGTCACTTCAGATTTGATAGCAGCCTTCGCAAGCTCCGCCTTCACTTCGGCCCGCTTGTCGGTGAATGCATTGACGCGCAGGTCGAGCGGCGCCGGCTGCTGCAGGCTCTCGACCATCGGCCAGAAACCGTCGCCCAGCTGCGCCTTGAGCGGCGCGACCAGCCATTCGGGCAGGTTGTGGCGATGGCGTTCGAGCAGGTCGTCGGGCTTGACGGCGTCGCAGTTGTCGAGCCAGCGCTTTTCGGTGTCGTTGAGCGCGCTCTTCAGGAAGTCGCGCGGGCCGTGAAAGCCCAGGATCGCCATGCGGCGCTCCTTCGAACCGCTGCCCGAGGGCGACAGGTGATCGAACAGCAGCTTCTTGCGAAGCACGGTGTAGACGGTTTCGGCGAGCGTTGCGCGCTCGCGCGGGCCGAACTCGCGGTGGTCGCGGAAAAAGCGCGAAACGACCTGGTCGGCCGGGTGATCGAATTTCAGGACCAGGCCGACCAGATCGGCGGTGGCCTCCAACAGGGCTTTGGGATGCATAGCCCCGATTGTCTCAGCCGGCCGGCCTCGCGGCCGAAACGCCTCAGACGCCGCGCACCCAGACGGTCCCGAAGGCCTGCCGCTCGATGTCTTCCAGCGTGGGCGAGTGCCCCGCCCAGAGCACCAGCGCCGCGCCCGGCAAGGTCAGGGTCTGCTCTAGTTCGCGGCACAGGTGCCAGCGGTCCTCGTCGTCGAGCCCCGGCACCTCGACGAACACGATGTACGCCCGCCGCCAGGCGAACTCGCGCAGGTTCTTGCGCACCACCCACAGCCGCGACACGGGCAGGCAGCGTGCGATGTCGGCACGCAGCTCGCCCAGCTCGTGGTCGTTCAGGTCGTGGCGCGAAATCTGGCTGAAGAACGGTGTGTCGGTGATCTCTTCCCAGGCGCGCGCCTCGGCCTCCTCCGCCTCCTTGAGCCGCGCGCGCCACAGCTTGAGCCCCTGCTCGTCGTGCGGCCCGGCTTCGGGATCTTCGAGCGAGGCGACGGCGTTCTTGGCCGCCCACCAGCGGCTGGCCACGCCCGACTGGTGCAGCCGCTCGAGCACCACCAGGCGCTCGGCGCGCTCGCGCACGGGCAGCATCTGGGCCAGCCCGCGCAGCGCGCCCGGATGGTCCGGCGCGATCCGCAGCGCGCTTTCGTAACGCGCACGCACAGGCGCCGCCGGGTCGAGCCGGCGCTCGGCGTCGGCCCACTCGACCATCTCGTCGGGCGTGTTGCGCTCGCCGCGGGCCGCCAGCACCGCGATGCGCTCGCGGATGCGCGAGCGGTGCGCGTGGTGCTGCTTCCAGTCGGCGGCATGGGCGCGACGCCAGGCGTTGTCGAAATGCGAGATCCACTTGTGCTTGTCGGCCAGCATGTCGAGCGCAGGCCGTTGCGACCAGGCCGGCAGCGCCGCCTTCTGGTTCAGCGCTTCCAGCCGGTCGCGCAGCACCGGATGGGTGTCGTCCAGGTCGCTGACGCGCCGCATCGCCTCGCGCAGCGCCTGGCGCGCGAACTCCTCGCTCGGCGGCGTGCGGGCGCGCTGCCGCAGGGCGGCGAACGGGCCTGGCGGCAGCGGCTCGCGCTCGGCGCGCGCCCAATGCCAGGGCCAGAACTCGCTGGCGTACCAGTTGCCCTTGATGGCCACTTCGGTGAGCGCAGCCGCGGCCACCGCGGTGCCGAGCAGCCGGCCCGAGATGCGGTCGGCCTCGTACTCGTCCTGGCGGGCCAGCGCGAAGGTCTTGGCGGCGAAGCGCGGAAAGTACCAGCGGAAGAAGGCCTGCGACACCAACGCCATCACGCCCTCGTCGCGCTGCAGGCTGGCATCGAGCCGCAGCCACGACAGCCGCGTGCGGTAGATCCAGGCGCTCAGCCGGCCATGGTTGCCGCGCAAGTGACCGTATTCGTGGGCCAGCACCGACAGCAGGCGCTGCCGGTCCAGCATCATCAGCAGCGGCAGGCCGATGCTCAGCGAGTTGAGCGCACCGCCGAACAGGCCGAAGCGCGGCACCTGGCTGATGCTGGCGTTGAAGTTGTCGTCCAGGTAGACGCGGTGCACCGGCGGCCCCTTGATGCGCTCGCGGATGCGGTCCAGCGCCTCGAACAGCCCGGGCGCGTCGGCGCGCGTGAGCGGCTCGCCGTCGGGCTCGTCGAAATGCACCCAGAGCGCGCGCAGGGTCGCCCAGAACAGGCCCAGCGCGAACACGAGCAGCCAGCCGCGGGTGAAGTTGAAACGCCCGTCGGCCACCGAGACGACCACCCAGGCCACAATGCCCACCGCCAGCCCGAGGCAGGCCAGCACCCAGAGGTAGCCGAGCGCGGCGAACGCCGCGACGCCACGCCGGTAGCGCGCGCTGTCGTCCGCACTCGCGTGCTCGCTCAGGCGAACCAGGTGAACAAAATCCGCACGGTCCATCCGACTCCCGTCAAAGACTCATCCGACAGTTGTTACCGAAGAAAGAAGCCCCCGTTGAACGACGAAGACCTCCCTCCCCTGATCGAAACGCCCCCTGGCCGCTACCGCCACTACAAGGGCGGCGAGTACGACGTGATCGGCACCGTCCGCCACAGCGAGACGCTGGAGCCGATGACGCTGTACCGCGCCCTCTACGGTGCCCGCGGCCTGTGGGTCCGGCCGGCCGCGATGTTCGAGGAAACCATCGAGATCGACGGCCGCCCGCAGCGCCGTTTCACCCCGATCGACGCTCAGCCGCAGTGAACGTCCTTGACGCGGCCACGCGCGTCGACGCTGATGTTGAGCCGTCCGGGGTTGAGTTCCATCGTGACCGCCTGGTTGGGCTTGAGCACCCGTGCCGTGCCGGCGCCGGCACGTGCGCGCGCGGCGGCTTCGAGTTGGGGCGTCACCTGTTGGCCCACGGCAAAGCGGGCGCCCTCGGCGTTGCACTGGAAGACGGGCTCGGCCGGCGCGGCGGGCGCAGGCGCAGCGGCGCCCGGTGCCGGCGCGGGGGCCGGAGCGGCGCACGCGGCCAGCAGGGCCGCGGTGGCCAACGTCAACAGTAGCGATTGGGTTTTCAAAGTTCTGTGCTCCCGAAAACCCAACAATATAAACAACTTTAAGCTTTGTGACTCAATGTATCCAACAGCCATCCAGCGATGGCGCGCGGATACAGCAGGTGCTCCTGGGACAGCACCCGGGCGGCCAGCGTGGCGGCCGTGTCGTCCGGCAGCACCGGCACCACGGCCTGCGCCAGGATCGGCCCGTGGTCGAGCTCCGCCGTGACCTGGTGCACCGTCACCCCCGCCACCTTGCAGCCCGCCTCGATGGCGCGCTGGTGCGTGTGCAGCCCCGGAAAGGCCGGTAGCAGCGAGGGGTGGATGTTGACCAGCCGCCCCGCGTAGCGGGCCACGAAGCCCGGCGTCAGGATGCGCATGAAGCCCGCCAGCACCACCAGCGCCGGCGCGTGGGCGTCGACCGCCTCGGCCAGCGCCGCGTCGAAGGCCTCGCGGCTGTCGAAGGCCTGGTGCGGCACGACGGCGGTCGCGATGCCGTGCGATGCGGCCAGCGCCAAGCCGCCGGCCTCCGCCTTGTTGCTGATGACGGCGGCAATGCGCGCGCCGAAGCGCTCGGCCCAGCGGTCGCGCTCGGCGGCGCGCACGATGGCCGCCATGTTCGAGCCGCCGCCGGAGATCAGGATCACGATGTTCTTCATGGGAGGCCGGGATTATCCGTGCCCCGCCAACACCCCGATCAGCCTCCCGCCAACCCGCACGCCGGCGTGCTTGTCGCGACGCGGACACCGGATCGCAGCACGACCGTGCTAAAACTCGCAGTTCCGGAGACACCCCGCGTCTGCGGTGGACCGATCAACACAGCGAGGCACGCATGGATTTGAGCTTCACACCCGAAGAACAGAAGTTCCGCGAAGAAGTTCGCGCATGGGTCAAGGACAACCTCCCCCAGGAGATTTCGCACAAGGTGCACAACGCGCTCGAACTGACGCGCGACGATCTGCAAGGCTGGGCCAAGATCCTCGGCAAGAAGGGCTGGCTGGGCTACGGCTGGCCCAAGGAATTCGGCGGCCCCGGCTGGACCGCCGTGCAGCGCCACCTGTTCGAGGAAGAAACCGCCCTCGCCGGCGCGCCGCGCATCATCCCGTTCGGCCCCGTCATGGTGGCCCCGGTGATCATGGCCTTCGGCAACGCCGAGCAGCAAAAGCGCTTCCTGCCCGGCATCGCCAGCGGCGAAGTCTGGTGGAGCCAGGGCTACAGCGAACCCGGCTCGGGTTCCGACCTGGCCTCGGTCAAGACCAAGGCCGAGCGCAAGGGTGACAAGTACATCGTCAACGGCCAGAAGACCTGGACCACGCTCGGCCAGCACGGCGACTGGATGTTCAACCTCGTGCGCACCAGCAACGAAGGCAAGCCGCAAACGGGCATCAGCTTCCTGCTGCTGGACATGAAGTCGCCCGGCGTCACCGTGCGCCCGATCAAGCTGATCGACGGCGGCGTCGAGGTGAACGAGGTGTTCTTCGACAACGTCGAAGTGCCCGCCGAAAACCTGATCGGCGAAGAGAACAAGGGCTGGACCTACGCCAAGCACCTGCTCTCGCACGAGCGCACCAACATCGCCGACGTGAACCGCGCCAAGCGCGAACTCGAGCGTTTGAAGCGCATCGCCAAGAGCGAAGGCGTGTACGACGACCTGCGCTTCCGCGACGAGATCGCCAAGCTCGAAGTCGACATCGTCGCCCTCGAGATGATGGTGCTGCGCGTGCTCTCGGCCGCCACCTCGGGCAAGAACTCGCTGGACGTGGCCGGCCTGCTCAAGATCCGCGGCAGCGAGATCCAGCAGCGCTACGCCGAGCTGATGATGCTGGCCGGCGGCCCCTACTCGCTGCCGCTGATCCGCGAAGCCATGGAAGCCGGCTGGCAAGGCAACTTCCCCGGCGGCAACCCGGCGCTGGCACCGCTGGCATCGACCTTCTTCAACATGCGCAAGACCACGATCTACGGCGGCTCGAACGAAGTCCAGCGCAACATCGTGGCGCAAACCGTCCTGGGCTGAGGAGACACCAACATGGATTTCAATTTTTCGGAAGACCAGGACCAGCTGCGCGACGCCGTTCGCAAGTGGGTCGACAAGGGCTATGACTTCGAACGCCGCCGCGGCATCGAGGCCAAGGGCGGCTTCTCGCGCGAGGCCTGGGACGAACTGGCCGAGCTCGGCTTGGGCGGCCTGTACATCAGCGAAGACGACGGCGGCCTGGGCATGGGCCCGGTGGCCGGCATGGTCGTGATGGAAGAACTGGGCCGCGGCATCGTGCTGGAGCCCTTCGCCCAGACGCTGATCGCCGGCGCCGTGCTCGGCGGCTACGCCGACGCGGCCACCAAGGAAAACTGGCTGCCGCGCATCGCCGGCGGCCAGGCCCTCGTGGTGCTGGCCTACCAGGAGCGCAAGGCGCGCTACCGCCTCGACGTGTGCGAGGCCACGGCCGTCAAGTCGGGCAACGGCTACTCGCTGACCGGCGCCAAGAGCGTGGTGCCCGTGGGCGACGAGGCCGATGCCTTCATCGTGCCCGCCAAGGTCAACGGCAAGATCGCCCTCTTCCTGGTCGAGCGCAGCGCCAGCGGCGTCGAAGCCCGCGGCTATGGCACGCAGGACGGCGGCCGCGCGGCCGAAGTCGTGTTCGACAAGGCCGACGCCACGCTGGTCACGGCCGACGGCCTGCCCGCGCTCGAATACGCGGTGGATGTCGGCATTGCCGCCACCTGCGCCGAAGCGGTCGGCGTGCTCGACAAGACGCTCGACGTCACCATCGACTACATGAACCAGCGCAAGCAGTTCGGCGTGGTCATCTCCAGCTTCCAGGCGCTGCGCCACCGCGTCGCCGACATGAAGATGCAGCTGGAGCTGGCACGCTCGATGAGCTACTACGCGACGCTCAAGCTCAACGCCCCGGCCGACGAACGCCGCCAGGCGCTGGCCCGCGCCAAGTACCAGCTGGGCACGTCGATGCGCTACGTGGCCGCGAACTCGGTGCAGCTGCATGGCGGCATCGGCGTGACCGACGAGTACATCGGCAGCCACTACTTCCGCAAGCTCACGCAGCTCGAGCTCACCTTCGGCGACACGCTGCACCACCTGGGTGAAGTGTCGGCCCGCATGCAGGACACGGCCGGCGTCTTCGCCTGACGGCTGTTTGTCGATAGCATCCAACGCCCGCCCGCCTTGCGCCGGCGGGCGTTTTCACTTGCGGGGCCCCAGCCCCCTGCCAGGAGAGAGACAGACATGCCTTCCCGCCGCACCCTGCTTGCCTTGGCCCTTGCCGGAAGCACCGCCGTCACCTTGCTGACCGGCTGCGCCACCTCCGCGCCCTCTTCCACCGAGCGTCCGCCCATCGTCTTCATGCACGGCAACGGCGACTCGGCCGCGCTGTGGCAGACCACGATCTGGCGCTTCGAATCGAACGGCTGGCCGCGCGAGCGGCTCTTCGCCGTCGACCAGCCGACTCCCCTGGCCCGCGACGACGACGCCGTGGCCCAGCCGGGGCGCAGCTCCACCGCCGAGTCGGCCGCGTTCCTGCGCGCCGAGGTCGAGAAGGTGCTGAAGGCCACGGGCGCGCCCAAGGTGGTGCTCATCGGCAATTCGCGCGGCGGCAACACCATCCGCAACTACGTGCAGAACGGCGGCAGCGCGGCCGTGGTGAGCCACGTGGTGCTGGGCGGCAACCCGGCGCACGGCATCTGGAAGGTGAAGGGCCTGCGCGAGAACAACGAGTTCTCGGGGCTCTCGGCCTTCATGCAGCAGCTCAATGCACCCAAGGGACCGAACGGCGACGAGGTCACGCCCGGCGTGCAGTGGCTCACGCTGCGCTCGGACACCAACGACAAGTACGCCCAACCCGACGGCCTGTGGATCGGCGCGCCGGGCCAGCCGACGAACATCGGCTTCGACGGGCCGGCCCTCAAGGGCGCCACCAACCTCGTGCTGCCGCGCGTGGACCACCGCGAGACCTCGTTCTCGCCGGCCGCCTTCGCGGCGACCTGGCGCTTCCTGACCGGCCAGGCGCCGGCCAGCACGGCGGTGGCGCCGGAATCGAAGGTGGTGCTCGACGGCCGTGCGACCGGCGCGGACAACCTGGCGCTGGCCGGCGCGCGCGTCACGGTCTTTGCGGTCGACCCGGCCTCGGGCGCGCGGCGCGGCGAGGCGGCGCACCAGCAGACGGTCGGCGCCAACGGCCGCTGGGGCCCGTTCAGCGCGCAGCCCACTGCGCGCTACGAGTTCGTGCTCGACGTGCCCGGCCAGGGCACCACGCACATCTACCGCAGCCCGTTCGTGCGCAGCAGCGGCGTCGTCAACCTGCGGACCGAGCGCCTGGCGCCGGCCGAGAGCGGCGCGGGCGCGGTGGTCGTCTTCACGCGCCCGCGCGGCTACTTCGATGCACAGCGCGACACGATGAACTTCGACGGCCAGAGCCCGCCGCCCGGCGTGCCGGCCCAGGGCGCGGGGCAGTCGAGCTCACGGCTGCGCATTGCGGCCGGCGCGCCGCAGCGCACGGTCAGCGCCGAGTTCAACGGCGAGCGCATCACCGGCCAGAGCTGGCCCGCCGCGCAAGGGCACACGACGGTGCTCGAGCTGACGTACTGAACGGCCATGAACGACACGGCCCCCTTCGTCCTGACGGCGCGCGACGCGCGCGGCGTCGTCACGCTCACGCTGAACCGCCCCGCCGCCTTCAATGCGCTTTCCGAAGGCATGCTGGGCGCGCTCGAACAGGCGCTCGGCACCATCGCCGCCGATGACACGGTGCGCGCCGTCGTCATCGCCGCGGCGGGCAAGGCCTTCTGCGCGGGCCACGACCTGAAGGAGATGCGCGCCGAGCCCTCGCTCGGCTACTACCAGCAGCTGTTCGACCGGTGCGGCGCGATGATGCTGTCGATCCAGCGGCTGCCGGTGCCGGTGATCGCGCGTGTCCACGGCATCGCGACCGCGGCGGGCTGCCAGCTGGTGGCGGTCTGCGACCTCGCGGTGGCCGCCAGCGACGCGCGCTTTGCGGTCAGCGGCGTCAACGTGGGCCTCTTCTGTGCCACGCCCGGCGTCACGCTGTCGCGCAATCTGGGTCGCAAGGAAGCCTTCGAGATGCTGGTGACGGGCGAATTCATCGGCGCCGAGGAAGCGCGCGAGAAAGGCCTGGTCAACCGGGTCGCGCCGCCCGAGGCGCTCGACGCCGCGGTCGAGGCACTGGTCGCCAGCATCGTCGCCAAGCCCCGCACGGCGCTCGCGCTGGGCAAGGCGCTGTTCTATCGCCAGCTCGAGACCGGCATCGAGGCCGCGCTGGCCGACGCCAGCCGGACCATGGCCTGCAACATGATGGACGAGAGCGCGCTGGAAGGCGTGCAGGCCTTCATCGAGAAGCGGCCGCCGGCCTGGAAGGGCTGAAAGAAAAAAGGAGGCCGAGGCCTCCTTTTTCTTGCGCGTCGGGTGTCAGATGTCGTGCAACCGGGACGACTGCGGCAGGTGCGCCATCAAAAACTCCATCTGGTCCGCCAGGATGCGGCGGTTGCGCAGGATGAAGTCTTCCCACAGGCTGGGCACATAGGGCGCATACAGCAGCGGCATGTTCGCCTGCTCGGGCGTGCGGCTGCTCTTGCGGTGGTTGCAGGGCTTGCAGGCCGTGACCACGTTCATCCAGGTGTCGATGCCGCGCTGCGCGAACGGAATGATGTGCTCGCGCGTGAGTTCGTCTTCGTGGAAATGGCCGCCGCAGTAGGCGCAGATGTTGCGGTCGCGCGAGAACAGCTTGCTGTTGGTGAGGCCCGGGCGCTGCGCGAAGGGGTTGATGCGCGGCACGCCCTTGGTGCCGATGATGCTGTTGATCGCGATCTGCGACTGCTCGCCCGTGATCGCGTTGTGGCCGCCACGGAACACGGCCACCTGCGCGCCCACTTCCCAGCGGACTTCGTCCGCTGCGTAGTGGATCACCGCCTGTTCCAGCGATATCCATGACTGGGGCAGCCCTTGGGCCGACAGCTTCAAGACCTTCACACACGCCTCCTCGAAACGAGAAAAACACGCAGAGACCAGAGACTCGGAATGCGTCGGCGACTCACGCCAACCCACCCACTGCGTCACAATATACCGGCTTTGTGACAAATCGGCCTGATTTGCCCATTCGACGGGCGTCAGGCGCTATCAAAAAGATACTCTCCCATGCAGGTTTTCCGCGGCTTCCGACACCCGGGCGTAGCTCCGGCCTGCGCCCTCACGATCGGCAATTTCGACGGCGTCCACCGCGGCCACCAGGCCATGCTGGCGCTGTTGCAGACCGAGGCCCGCCATCGCGGGCTGCCCAGCTGCGTGCTGACCTTCGAGCCGCACCCGCGCGACTACTTCGCCGCCGTCACCAAGAAACCCGACCTGGCCCCGGCCCGCATCGGCACGCTGCGCGACAAGCTGACCGAGCTGGCGGCCTGCGGCGTCGACCAGACCATCGTGCTGCCCTTCGACGGCCGGCTGGCGTCCCAGTCGCCCGAGGCCTTCATCCAGAACGTGCTGATCGACGGCCTGGGTGCGCGTTACGTGCTGGTGGGCGACGACTTCCGCTTCGGCGCCAAACGCGCGGGCGACTACGCCATGCTCGATGCCGCCGGTGAGACCCACGGTTTCGACGTCGCGCGCATGAACAGCTACGAGGTGCACGGCCTGCGGGTGTCCAGCTCGGCCGTGCGCGAGGCGCTGGCCGAAGGCCGCATGGCCGACGCCCACACGCTGCTGGGGCGCCCGTACACGATCTCGGGCCACGTGGTCCACGGCCGCAAGCTGGGCCGGGCGCTGGGCGCTTCGTCGCCGGGCAAGGACGACGGCTTTCGCACCCTCAACCTGCGCTTCAAGCACTGGAAACCGGCCGCCAGCGGCATCTTCGCGGTGCTGGTCCATGGCCTGGCCGACCAGCCGCTGCCGGGCGTGGCCAACCTCGGCGTGCGGCCCTCGCTGGACGCCAACGACGTCAACGCAGGACGCGTGCTGCTCGAGACGCATTGCCTGGAGTGGCCCTCGCATCTGGGGGCCGAAGGGGCCTACGGTAAAATCGTGCGCGTGGAACTCCTGCACAAACTGCACGACGAATTGCGCTACACCAGCCTCGAAGCCCTCACTGCGGGCATCGCGAAGGATGGCCGCGACGCACGCGCGTTCTTCGCATCGACCCACGCCGAGACCCACCGCCAGACCACGCGCGACCGAATTTAGCCCTGCACGCCCCGTGCTGCCGCCCTTCGACAAGCTCAGGGCGAACGGCTATATCTTCCGCACCGACCGCTCAATGCAGTTCGGGCTGAGCCTGTCGAAGCCCCTCTGTTTCGCCGCACCCAACATGTCTGACGCTGCTTCCCCCAAAGATTACCGTTCCACGCTGAACCTGCCCGACACCCCCTTCCCGATGCGCGGCGACCTGCCCAAGCGCGAACCGGGCTGGGTCAAGGAATGGAACGACGAAGGCCGCTACCACCGCCTGCGCGACGCCCGCCACGGCGCGCCCAAGTTCATCCTGCACGACGGCCCGCCGTACGCCAACGGCCAGATCCACATGGGCCACGCGGTGAACAAGATCCTCAAGGACATGATCACCAAGGCGCGCCAGCTCGAAGGCTTCGACGCGCTGTACGTGCCCGGCTGGGACTGCCACGGCCTGCCGATCGAGAACGCCATCGAAAAGCAGTTCGGCCGCAACCTCAGCCGCGACGAGATGCAGGCCAAGAGTCGCGCCTACGCCACGGAGCAGATCGCCCAGCAGATGGTCGACTTCCAGCGCCTGGGCGTGCTGGGCGAATGGGACCATCCGTACAAGACGATGGACTTCGCCAACGAAGCCGGCGAGCTGCGCGCGTTCAAGCGCGTGATCGAGCGCGGCTTCGTGTACCGGGGCCTGAAGCCCGTGTACTGGTGCTTCGACTGCGGCTCCTCGCTGGCCGAGTTCGAGATCGAGTACGCCGACAAGAAGAGCCAGACCATCGACGTGGCCTTCAAGGCGCACGAGCGCGAGAAGGTGCTCAAGGCCTTCGGCACCGACCACACGATCCTGGGCGACATCTTCGCCGTGATCTGGACCACCACCGCGTGGACGATCCCCGCCAACCAGGCGATCAACCTCAACCCCGAGCTCGAGTACTCGCTGGTCGACACCGAGCGCGGCCTGCTGATCCTGGCCAACTCGCTGGTCGAGATGTGCATGACGCGCTACGCGCTCGACGGCAAGGTGCTGGCCACGGTCAAGGGCGAAGCGCTCGGCGGGCTCGAATTCGAGCACCCGCTGTACGACGTGGATGCCGGCTACCAGCGCCTGTCGCCCATCTACCTGGCCGACTACGCCACCGCCACCGACGGCACGGGCCTCGTGCACTCGTCGCCTGCCTACGGCGTGGACGACTTCAACTCCTGCATCGCCCACGGCGTGGCGTACGACGACATCCTGAACCCGGTGCAGGGCAACGGCAGCTACGCGCCCGACTTCCCGCTGTTCGGCGGCCAGAACATCTGGAAGGCCGTGCCGGTGATCATCGCCGCGCTGCGCGACGCCAACCGACTGCTGACCACCGAGACCATCACCCACAGCTACCCGCACTGCTGGCGCCACAAGACGCCGGTGATCTACCGCGCGGCCGCGCAGTGGTTCGTGCGCATGGACGAAGGCGAAGGCGTGTTCACCAAGGACAAGGCGCCCAAGACGCTGCGCCAGACCGCGCTCGACGCCATCGAACAGACCAGCTTCTACCCCGAGAACGGCAAGGCCCGCCTGCACGACATGATCGCCGGCCGGCCCGACTGGTGCATCAGCCGCCAGCGCAGCTGGGGCGTGCCGATCCCGTTCTTCCTGCACAAGGATTCGGGCGAGCTGCACCCGCGCACCATGGAAATCCTCGACCAGGCCGCCGACATCGTCGAGAAGGGCGGCATCGAGGCCTGGAGCCGCGTCACCGTCGAAGACATCCTGGGCGCCGAAGACGCACCGAGCTACACCAAGAGCACCGACATCCTCGAGGTGTGGTTCGACTCGGGCTCGACCTTCTCGCACGTGCTGCGCGGCACGCACCCCAACGTGCACCACGAGACCGGCCCCGAGGCCGACCTGTACCTCGAAGGCCACGACCAGCACCGCGGCTGGTTCCACTCGTCGCTGCTGATCGCCTGCATGCTGGAAGACCGCGCACCGTACAAGGGCCTGCTCACGCACGGCTTCACGGTGGATGCCAAGGGCATCAAGATGAGCAAGTCGCTCAAGAACGGCATCGACCCGCAGGAAATCAGCAACAAGCTGGGCTCGGAAATCATCCGCCTGTGGGTGGCCGCGAGCGACTACTCGGGCGACATCGCGGGCGACGACAAGATCCTCGCGCGCGTCGTCGACGCCTACCGCCGCATCCGCAACACGCTGCGCTTCCTGCTGGCCAACACGAGTGATTTCGACATCGCCAAGGATGCCGTGCCGCTCGACCAGCTGTTCGAGATCGACCGCTACGCCATGTCGCGCGCGGCGCAGTTCCAGGCCGAGATCCTTGCGCACTACCAGGTGTACGAGTTCCATCCGGTGGTGGCCAAGCTGCAGATCTACTGCTCGGAAGACCTGGGCGGCTTCTACCTCGACATCCTGAAGGA
This sequence comes from Variovorax sp. GW821-FHT06D12, assembly GCF_059419205.1. Lineage (NCBI taxonomy): Bacteria > Pseudomonadati > Pseudomonadota > Betaproteobacteria > Burkholderiales > Comamonadaceae > Variovorax > Variovorax sp. GW821-FHT06D12. Next base: position 250,842 of record NZ_JBWKRI010000002.1, read on the forward strand.
CCGCCTCTACACGACGGCCCCGGGTTCGCTCGCGCGCCGCAGTGCGCAGACGGCGCTGTGGCACATCTCGCAGGCGATGCTGCGCTGGATGGCGCCGTTCCTGAGCTTCACGGCCGAAGAGGCCTGGAAGATCGTGGGCACCGGCAAGCCGGGCGAGTCGATCTTCACGCAGACCTACAGCCAGTTCGCCGCACCCGACGAGGCGCTGCTCGCCAAGTGGGGCCGCATCCGCGAGATCCGCGACGGCGTCAACAAGGACATCGAGGCAGTGCGCGCCGAGGGCAAGGTCGGCTCGTCGCTGCAGGCCAACCTGCAGCTGAACGCACCGGCCGACGACCTCGCGCTGCTGGGCTCGCTGGGCGACGACCTGAAGTTCGTGTTCATCGCCTCGGCCGTGGCGCTGGCGGCGGGCGACACCCTGTCGACCGTGGTCACGCCCAGCACCGCACAGAAGTGCGAACGCTGCTGGCACTACCGCGAGGACGTGGGCCACGACCCGGCGCACCCGACGATCTGCGGCCGCTGCACGAGCAACCTGTTCGGCGCGGGCGAATCGCGCAGCGTGGCCTGATGGCGGCCGCACGCTCCGCCTCGTCGGCCTCGCGTTCGCGCGGCGCCAGCATCTGGCCGTGGCTCGGGCTGGCGACGATCATCGTGATCATCGACCAGTTCACGAAAACGCTGATCCTGGGCTACTACAAGCTCGGTGACGCGACCTACGTGACGAGCTTCTTCAACGTCGTGCGCGCGCACAACACGGGCGCCGCCTTCTCGTTCCTGGCCGACCACTCGGGCTGGCAGCGCTGGTTCTTCACGGCGATCGGCGTGGCGGCGGCGATCTTCATCGTCTGGATGCTGCGGTCGCACGCAGGCCAGAAGCTCTTCTCGTTCGCGATGGCCTGCATTTTGGGCGGCGCGATCGGCAACGTGGTCGACCGCATGATGCACGGCTACGTGGTCGACTTCCTGAGCTTCCACTGGGGCAACTGGTACTTCCCGGCGTTCAACGCGGCGGACAGCGCCATCACGCTCGGGGCGATCTGCCTGATCGTCGACGAGATCCGGCGGGTCCGACGCGGCAAGTAAGCCAGTTCTCGACCAAAGGGGCCCACGGGCCCCTTTTTCTTTGGGCCGCACGCTGCGCCAGCGGCCCCGGGGGTTCTCCCCACTTCCCTGCCCTGTCATCGCGAAGTCATACTGCGCCGGTCCAATGTAATCGATTACATGAACCCCACCACGGACCCCGCACGATGAGCATCCAAGCAGTAGCCGCCCAGGCCGGGGTTTCCGTGGCCACGGTCTCGCGCGCCTTCAATTTCCCCGACAAGGTGACGCCGGCCACGCGCGAACTGGTGGAGCGCGTGGCGCGCGAACTCAACTACCTGCCCAACGCCAGCGCCCGCACCCTGCGCACCCAGCGCAGCCGCACGCTCGGCGTGGTGCTGCCCACGCTGCTGAACCCGACCTTTGCCGAATGCCTGCAGGGCATCGCGCGCGCGGCCGTCGCGGGCGGCTACGCGATCCTGCCGGTCACCACGGGCTACCGGCTCGACGAGGAAGAGCGTGCCGTCCAGCTGCTGCTGGCGGGCAACGTCGACGGGCTGATCCTCGTGGTGTCGAACCCGTCCACCTCGGCCGCGCTGCAGCGCCTGCAGGCCGCCGGCGTGCCCTACGTGCTGGCCTACAACCGGCACGCCGACCATCCCTGCGTGTCGGTCGACAGCGAAGGCGCGGTGGCCGACGCGGTCACGCGGCTCGTGCTGCTGGGCCACCGGCGCATCGCGATGGTCAGCGGCACGCTGGCCGCGTCGGACCGCGCGCAGCAGCGCTACCGCGGCTACCAGCGCGGCATGGCCGAAGCCGGCCTCGCGGCGCCGCCGCTGGTCGAAGTGCCCTTTGTCGAGACCGCCGTCGATGCGCTGTGCGCCGAGCTGCGCCCGCGCAGCCGCCCCACGGCACTGGTCTGCTCGAACGACCTGCTCGCCATCCGCAGCATCCGCGCCGCGCATTTGAGCGGCCTGGCGGTGCCCGACGACCTCAGCGTGGTCGGCTTCGACGGCATCGCGCTCGGCGAAGACCTCACGCCCGCGCTCACCACCATCGCGCAGCCCAACAGCGACATCGGCCGCCACAGCGTCGAGCTGCTGGCGCAGGCGATCGCCGGCGGCCGCGCGCTGCAGGCCGACGCGAGCCTGCTGCTGCCCCATGCCTTCCGAGACGGCGAGTCGTGCGCGAATGCGCGCGAAGACAACGACGCCGCACTGTCCTGACCTCACCACCCCTCCCAGGAGTTTTTCCATGTCCCTGCGCTTTCACCGCCTCGCCCGCCTCGGCGTGCTGGCCGCCGCCCTCGTCGCCGCCGGCGGCGCCATGGCCCAGACCGCCATCTGCTACAACTGCCCGACCGAATGGGCCGACTGGGGCACCCAGCTCAAGGCCATCAAGGCCAGGACCGGCATCACCGTGCCGGCCGACAACAAGAACTCGGGCCAGTCGCTCGCGCAGTTGGTCGCCGAAAAAGCCAGCCCCGTGGCCGACGTGACCTACCTGGGCGTGACCTTCGCGGTGCAGGCCGCGAAAGACGGCGTGGTCGAGCCCTACAAGCCGGCCGCCTGGAAAGACATTCCCGACGGACTGAAGGACCCGGCCGGCAACTGGTTCACCATCCACTCGGGCACGCTCGGCTTCATGGTCAACGTCGACGCGCTCAAGGGCAAGCCGGTGCCCAAGTCGTGGGCCGACCTGCTCAAGCCCGAGTACAAGGGCCTCATCGGCTACCTCGACCCCGCCTCGGCCTTCGTGGGCTACGTGGGCGCCGTGGCGGTCAACCAGGCACGCGGCGGCACGCTCGACAACTTCAAGCCGGCCATCGACTACTTCAAGGCGCTGCAGAAGAACGAGCCCATCGTGCCCAAGCAGACCTCGTACGCGCGCGTGCTCTCGGGCGAGATCGCGATCCTGCTCGACTACGACTTCAACGCCTACCGCGCCAAGTACAAGGACAAGGCCAACGTCGCCTTCGTCATCCCCAGCGAAGGCACGCTGGCCGTGCCCTACGTGATGAGCCTGGTCGCCAAGGCGCCGCACGCGGCCGATGCGAAGAAGGTGCTCGACTTCACGCTGTCCGACGAAGGCCAGGCGATCTGGGCCAAGGCCTACCTGCGCCCGGTGCGCGCCAGCGCGATGCCCAAGGAGATCGAGGCGCAGTTCCTGCCCGCCAGCGACTACGCGCGTGCAAAAACCGTCGACTACGCCCGCATGGCCGACGCGCAGCGTGGCTTCTCCGACCAGTACCTGAAGGAAGTGCGCTGACCCGGCGCCGCGCGCGATGACACGCAGCACCACCACCTCCAACTCCAACGCCTGGAACCCGCGCTGGCGATTGCTGGCCTGCGTCGCGCCGGCGGCCGTCTTCTTCGCGGCCTTCTGGCTGCTGCCGGTGGTGCGCCTGCTCGCGCTGCCGGCCGACAAGGGCGCCGCCACCTACTTCGCGGTGCTGACCGACGCGCGCTACCTGCACAGCATGGCCAACACCGTCGCGCTGTCGGTTGCGGTGACGCTGGCCACGCTGGTGCTGGGCGCGGCGGTGGGCATCTACCTCGCGCGCCATGCCTTCCCGGGCAAGCGCATGCTGCTGTCGCTGCTCACGCTGCCGCTGTCGTTCCCGGGCGTGATCATCGGCTTCTTCGTGATCCTGCTGGGCGGGCGCCAGGGCGTGGTGGCCGACCTGAGCGACGCGCTGGTCGGCGAGCGCATCACCTTCGCCTACGGCCTGCTCGGCCTCTTTTTGGCGTACCTGTATTTCTCGCTGCCGCGCGCCATCGCCACCTACGCCGCGGCGGCCGAATCGATGAACACGCAGCTCGAGGAAGCGGCGCGTTCGCTCGGCGCCTCGAAGCTGCGCGTGGCGCGCGACGTGTGGATGCCCGAGCTGGCGCCCACCACGCTGGCCTGCGGCGCCATTTTGTTCGCCACCTCGATGGGCGCCTTCGGCACGGCCTTCACGCTGGCCAGCAAGTTCGAGGTGATCCCCATCACCATCTACAACGAGTTCACCAACTACGCCAACTTCGCGCTCGCCGCGTCGCTGTCGATCTCGCTGGGCGTCGTGACCTGGCTGGTGCTCTTCGTGGCGCGCCGCTTCGGCGCCAACCCGGTCGCCCGATGATGAAGACCCCTTCGCAACCCCGCGCCCCTTTCCTGCTCGCCATCACGGTGATCGTGAGCCTCTTCATGATCGCGCCGATGCTGCTGTCGGTGATGGCCGGCCTCGTCAACAACTACAGCGCGGGCCTGAAGAGCGGCCTCACGCTGCGCTGGCTCGGCGAGGTGTGGGAGAACTACGGCGGCACCGTCGGCTGGTCGCTCGCGCTGGCCGTGGCCTGCGTCGTGTGCACCGTGCTGATCGGCGTGCCCTGCGCCTACACGCTGGCGCGCAGCCGCTCGCGCGCGGCGCGCATTTTTGAAGAACTGCTGACCTTGCCGGTCGCGGTGCCGGGCCTGGCGACGGCGCTCGCGCTCATCCTCGCCTACGGCCAGCTCACGGCCTTCCGCCAGAGCTTCGCCTTCATCCTCGTGGGCCACATCGTCTTCACGCTGCCTTTCATGGTGCGCACCGTGAGCTCGGCCTTCCAGCGCGACGATCTGCTCGCGCTCGAAGAGGCCGCGCGCTCGCTGGGCGCGAACTTCCGCCAGCGCTTCATGGGCATCCTGGTGCCTGCGGTGTTCCCGGCCATCGTGGCCGGCAGCCTGATGGTGTTCACGCTGTCGGTGGGCGAATTCAACCTCACCTGGATGCTGCACACCCCACTCACGCGCACGCTGCCCGTGGGCCTGGCCGACAGCTACGCCTCGATGCGCATCGAGATCGGATCGGCCTACACGCTGGTCTTTTTCGCCGTCATTCTTCCGGTGCTGTGGGGCCTGCAGTACCTTGCCAACCTGATGCAGAAACGCCATGGAACTTGAACGCATCCCCGTCGACATCTCGAACTGCGCGAAGACCTATGCCGACGGCACGCGCGGCCTGCAGCCCACCAACCTCAAGGTCGAGGCCGGCGAGGTGCTCGCGCTGCTCGGCCCCTCGGGCTGCGGCAAGACCACGCTGCTGCGTCTCATCGCCGGGCTGGAAGCACCCGACGACGACAGCCGCATCGTCTTCGGCGACCAGGACGTCACGCAGCGCCCGGTCGAGCACCGCGGCGTGGGCATGGTGTTCCAGAGCTACGCGCTCTTTCCGCAGATGACGGTGGCGGCCAACATCGGCTACGGCCTGCGCATCCGCGGCGTGTCGCCCGAGGAAGAGAAACGCGCCGTGGGCGAACTGGTCGACCTCGTGCGCCTGGGCGGCCTGGAGAACAAGCGCCCCGCCGAACTCTCGGGCGGCCAGCGCCAGCGCGTGGCCCTGGCGCGCGCCGTGGCCGTGCGCCCGCGCGTGCTGCTGCTCGACGAGCCGCTGGCCGCGCTCGACGCCAAGCTCAAGGAATCGCTGCGCGACGAACTCGCCGAGCTGCTGCGCCGCCTGCACATCACGGCCATCCACGTCACGCACGACCAGCAGGAGGCGCTGGCCATCGCCGACCGGCTCGCCGTGATGCGCGCCGGGCGCATCGTGCAGGTCGGACGCGGCGAAGACCTGTACCGCGCGCCCGCGCACCCCTTCGTGGCCGAGTTCCTGGGCCGGGTCAACCGGCTGGAGCGCGCGCCCGACGCCATCGCACAGGGCGTTGTCCGACTCGGAGGGTCGTCGCTGCCCTGCCCCGCGCCCTGGCAGCAGCATGCGACGCTGCTGGTGCGGCCCGAAGACATCGAGGTCGGCGCGCCCCCGCCCGGCGAGGCGCCCGGCTGGGGCCGCGCCACGGTCGAACGCCGCACCTTCCTCGGCGACCGCGTGCAGTTGCACCTGCGCCTGCAGGACCAGCCCGTGCTGGTGGCCGACGTGGGGCGCGACAACCCCTTCGGACCGGGCGACGCGGTGGGCCTGCGCATCCCGGCCGACCGCCTGATGACCTCGCAGGAAACCCGCGCATGACCACGACCACGCCCCCCAACACCTTCCTGGTCCAGCTGACCGACCTGCACATCCGCGAGCCCGGCCGGCTGGCCTACGGCCGCATCGACACGGCGCCCTACCTCGCGCGCGCCGTGCAGTCGGTGCTCGCGCTGCGCCAGCCGCCCGACGCGGTGGTGATCACCGGCGACCTGACCGACTTCGGCCGCGCCGCCGAGTACGAACACCTGGCCGCCCTGCTCGCGCCGCTGACGATGCCCGTCTACCTGCTGCCCGGCAACCACGACGACCGCGACCAGCTGCGCCGCAGCTTCCCCGACCACGCCTACCTGGGCACGGGCGCCGACACGCACGGCTTCGTGCAGTACTCGGTGCGCGTGGGCGACCTGCGGCTGCTCACGCTCGACACCTGCGTGCCCGGCGCCAGCCACGGCACGCTGTGCGAGCGGCGCCTGGCCTGGCTCGAAGCCCAGCTCGACGCCTGCCGCCACGAGCCCGTGGTGGTCGCCATGCACCACCCGCCCTTCGAGACGCTGATCGGCCACATGGACGAGATCGGCCTGCTCGAAGGCGCCAACGCGCTCGAGGCCCTGCTGCGCCGCTACACGAACGTCGAGCGCGTGGTCTGCGGCCACCTGCACCGCGCCATCGACGTGCGCTTCGGCGGCACCATCGCCTCGACCTCGCCGGCGCAGGCGCACCAGGTCTGCCTCGACCTGGCGCCCGACGCCGCCTCGGCCTGGACGCTGGAGCCGCCCTCGTTCCGGGTGCACGCCTGGTCTGCGGCCGGGCGCCGGCTCGTCACCCACCTGGCGGCCTCCGGCAGCTTCGAAGGCCCTTATCCTTTCCACGACAACGGAGCCCTGATCGACTGAAGCGTCTACTTGTGGAAAATGGGGCTGAAACGAATCAAAACGAAAACAAGAGAAAGGTCAGACCCCGCCCTCCATGAAGCACCTTCTGAATCTGCTTGCGGCCGTCGCCCTGCTGGTGTGGGGCACGCACCTCGTGCGCACCGGCGTGCTGCGCGTCTTCGGCGCCAACCTGCGCAAGATCCTCGTGCAGAGCATGCGCAACCGTTTCACGGCCGCGCTCTCGGGCATCGGCGTCACGGCGCTCGTGCAGTCGAGCACGGCCACCTCGCTCATGACCTCCTCGTTCGTGGGGCAGGGCCTGGTCACGCTGCCGGCGGCGCTGGCGGTGATGCGGGGCGCCGACGTGGGCACGGCGCTGATCTCGGTGCTGTTCTCGGCCGACCTCTCGTGGCTCTCGCCGATGTTCATCTTCGTGGGGGTGGTGCTGTTCATCACGCGCTCGGCCACCGTGGCGGGGCGCGTGGGGCGGGTGCTGATCGGGCTGGGGCTGATGCTGCTGGCGCTGCAGCTGGTGGTGGCGGCCACCGAGCCGCTGTTCTCGTCGCCGGCCGTGCGGGCGCTGCTGGCGTCCATCACCAGCGACGTGCTGCTGGAGATCACCCTGGGTGCCGCACTTGCCATCGTGGCCTATTCGAGCCTGGCGGTGGTGCTGCTGGTGGCCGCCATGGCGAGCTCGAACGTGGTGCCGCTCGACGTGGCGCTGGGCCTGGTGCTCGGCGCCAACCTCGGTAGCGGCCTGCTGGCGGTGCTGACCACGGCGCGCTCGGCCGTGTCGGTGCGGCAGGTGACGGTGGGCAACCTGCTGTTCAAGGCACTGGGCGTGGCGCTGGTCACGCCGTTCGTGGGGCTGTGGGTGCGCTACGTGCAGCCCCAGCTGCCGAACCAGACGCACGGCGTGGTGCTGTTCCACCTGGCGTTCAACATCGTGATCAGCGTCGGCTTCATCGGCCTCACGCAGTGGGTCGCCAAGCTGGTGACGCGCATGCTGCCCGTGCCGCCGCAGCCCGTGGGCACGAGCCGGCCGCACCACCTCGATCCTTCGGCGCTGTCGACGCCTTCGCTGGCCATTTCGAACGCGGCGCGCGAGGCGCTGCACCAGGCGGACATCGTGGAGACGATGCTGATCGGCACGCTCGATGTGATCCGCAACAACGACCTGCGGCTGGCGCAGGAGCTGCGGCAGCTCGACGACACGGTGGACGAGCTGTACTCGGCGATCAAGTACTACATGACGCGCATCTCGCGCGAGGCGCTGGGCGAAGAGGAAAGCCGGCGGTGGACGGACATCATCAGCTTCACGATCAACATGGAGCAGATCGGGGACATCATCGAGCGGGTGATCATCGATATCGAGGACAAGAAGATCAAGCCGCAGCGCAACTTCTCGGAAGCGGGGATGGCGGAGATCGTCGAGTTGCACCAGCGGCTGGTTGCCAATCTGCGGTTGAGCATGAGTGTGTTCTTGAACGGCAATGTTCGCGACGCACAGAAGCTGCTGGAAGAGAAGGCGCGGTTTCGGGATCTGGAGCGGGCCTATGCAACAACCCATCTGGATCGGTTGTCGGATCGGACTACTTTGAGCATCGAGACGAGTTCGCTGCACATCGATCTGATCAGTGATTTGAAGCGGATCAATTCGCATATCTGTTCGATTGCTTATCCGATTCTTGAGTCTGCGGGGGCTTTGGCGCCTAGCCGGCTGCGGGAGTCTCGGTTGGGGAAGATCGAGGGTTAGTCGTTTGATGGCCTGAGGCCGGGTCTCGCCCCGGCGGGCGACTCACTTTCTTTTGCTTCGCCAAAAGAAAGTAAGCAAAGAAAAGGCGACCCTGCTGTCTGCGTCCCTCCGCTTCGCTGCGGGCAACCTGCGGTGCTCACGTTTCGCGGGGTCTCGCCCAAACTCGCTTCGCTCAAACAAGGGCGAGCCCTGATCCGCGAAACGCTGCGCTCCTCGGCGCATACAGAAGGGGTGGGGAACCTCACAGGCCTTTGCTTCGCTCGGCCTGGGAACACCGCAAGGCTCTGCCTCGTTTACCAGAAGTCTCCTAAAAGGCCGGCAATGCTCGGGGCTCCGAAGGAGTTCGACATGACCATTGTTCTGCCGCAAAGCGCGGTCGCCGCGTCGCTCGGGGTGCAGCAACTTGCCACCGCGTTCAGTCCGGCGTTTTCGCATCTGCGCATTCTTCGCAACCTCATCATCCCGATGCCTTCCGGTTGCGTGGTGCCCACGGCGCGCATCGATGCGGTCGTCGTGTGCGAGACCGGGGTGTACCTGTTCGAGATCAAGGCGTGGCGCAATGCGTTCGTCTACCGCAAGAAGTCCGACGAGGCGCCGCCGCGCTGGTTCCTGCGGTTGCAGGGCTGCACGCGGGCACGTGAAGTGAAAGACCCGGCCTGGCAAGGCGGGCGCAAGACGACGCAGTTGCGCAGCCTGCTGCCGGACGACCTGCGGCTGCAGTACTTCGTGCTGCTGCCGTGCGAAGGCGTGGAGCTGGAGGGCGTGATGCCTGCCGCCGTGATCACGCAGCAGGACCTGCCGTACATCGCGCGCCTGGTGCGCAACAACGGGCGCACGGCGCGCACGTATCCGCTGCTCGACGCGCAGGCGGTCGATCGCACGGTGCAGCGACTACTGGAGATCCAGGGCGATCTGTCGCTGGAGACGCATGCGCAGAACTGTCGCGAACGGATCGAACGGCCTGCGGTGGCGTGGCCGGCGGTGAACGCGATGGGGTTGCAGTAACGACTGCTCACCAACCGGCCCTGGGCGCGGGAGGGCGTCCCACATTCCTCCGACATTGGTGAAGACCATGCGGTGATGATGATTCCTCCCAAGTCTCTCGCAGCCCTTGCCGCGCTGTGCCTCGCGATGGCGGCCTGCCCCGCACAGGCCGCCGACCCGTTCACCGTGCAGGACATCCGCCTCGAAGGCCTGCAGCGCGTCGAAGCGGGCACGGTATTCGCGACCCTCGGCCTGAAGGCCGGCGATACCTACAGCGACGACCGCGGCAGCGCGGCGATCCGCGCTCTGTTCGACCTGGGGCTGTTCAAGGACGTGCGCATCGACGTCAATGGCCATGTGCTCGTCGTCATCGTCGAAGAGCGCCCCACCGTGGCCGATGTCGACTTCGCGGGCACCAAGGAGTTCGACAAGGCGGCACTGCAGAAGGCGCTGCGCGACATCGGGCTGGCCGAAGGCCGGCCTTACGACAAGGCGCTGGCCGACCGCGCACAGCAGGAACTCAAGCGCCAATACATCGGCCGCAGCCTCTACAACGCGCAGGTGGTCACCACCGTGACGCCGCTGGAGCGCAACCGCGTCAACCTGACGTTCAGCGTGACCGAGGGCGAGCCGGCGCGCATCACGCGGGTGCGCGTGGTGGGCCAGCAGGCTTTCGACGAACGCACACTGCTCGACCTGTTCGACCAGGACAGCGGCGGCTGGCTGGCGTGGTACACGAAGTCGAACCAGTACGCACGCACCAAGTTCGACGCCGACCTGGAAACGCTGCGTTCGTTCTACCTGACGCGCGGGTACCTCGAGTTCCGCATCGAGTCGACGCAGGTCGCGATCTCGCCCGACCGGCAGACACTCGAACTCACCGTCAACATCAGCGAGGGCGAGAAGTTCGCGGTGGCCGGCGTGAAGCTGGCGGGCAACTACCTGGGACGCGAGGACGAGTTCAAGTCGCTCGTCACCGTGCGCCCCGGCGCGCCCTACAACGGCGAGGACGTGGCGGCCACCACCAAGGCCTTCGCCGATCACTTCGGCACCTTCGGCTACGCCTTCGCGCGCGTGAAGGCCGAGCCCGAGATCGACCGCACCCGGCGCCGCGTCGTGATGGTGCTGAACGCCGAGCCGGGGCGGCGCGCCTATGTGCGGCGGCTGAACATCGGTGGCAATGCGCGCACGCGCGACGAGGTGATCCGGCGCGAGTTCCGCCAATACGAAGGCGCCTGGTACGACGGCACGAAGATCCGGCTCTCGCGCGACCGCGTCGACCGCCTGGGCTTCTTCACCGACGTGAACGTCGAGACCGCCGAAGTGCCGGGCAGCAACGACCAGGTCGACCTGAACGTCACCGTGGCCGAGAAGCCCACGGGCTCGCTGCAACTCGGCGCGGGCTACTCGTCGACCGACAAGGTCTCGCTGAGCTTCGGCATCACGCAGGAGAACGTGTTCGGCTCGGGCAACTACCTGGGGCTGCAGGTCAACACCAGCTCGTACAACCGCTCGGTGTCGCTCACGGCCACCGACCCGTACTTCACGAAGGACGGCATCTCGCGCACCTTCAACCTGTTCCACACCACCACCCGGCCCTACTACGAGGCCGACGGCAACTACAAGCTCGCGAGCGACGGCGGCTCGGTGCGCTTCGGACTGCCGGTGAACGAGCTGGACACGGTGTACCTGGGCATCGGCGTGGAGCGTTATTCGTTCACGCCGGGCACCAACGGTTCGTACACGCTGGTCAACGGCTCGTACGTCTACACGGCCACGCCGCAGGCCTACCTCGACTACTTCCAGTGCACGGGCACCGCGCCGAGCGTGGTGTGCGCGGGCAGGAACGTGGTGGGCATCCCGGCCACCGTGGGCTGGTCGCGCGACGACCGCGACAGCGCCCTGGTGCCCACGCGCGGGCGCCTGCAGAGCGCCAACCTCGAGCTGGGCGTGGGCAGCGAGTTGCGCTACCTGAAGACCAACTACCAGTACCAGCAGTACGTGCCGCTGTCCAGGCAGTACACGCTGGCCTTCAACGGCCAGCTCGGCTATGCGAAGGCGCTGGGCGGCAGCAGCTTCCCGATCTTCAAGAACTTCTATGCGGGCGGGCTGGGCTCGATCCGCGGCTTCGAGCAGAACTCGCTGGGCCCGACCGACGCGGTCACCGGCGGTTCGCTGGGCGGCACGCGCAAGGCGATCTTCAACATGGAGCTGACCACGCCCTTCCCCGGCGCGGGCAACGACAAGTCGCTGCGCCTGTACACCTTCTTCGATGCGGGCAATGTGTTCGCCGAACGCACGGCCAGCATGACCGACGCGCAGTGGAAGGCGCAGAACCGCCTGCGCGCCTCGGCCGGCCTGGGCATCAGCTGGATCTCGCCGCTGGGGCCGCTGCGCCTGGCGTACGCGGTGCCGATCGTCTACCAGAAGGAGGACACGGCCAACGGCATCGCGGCCGACCGCACGCAGCGCTTCCAGTTCCAGATCGGCACGTCCTTCTGAACCGACCCGCACGACCATGAGCCGCATCCTGCTGGTGGAAGACGGACGCGAGATCGCGTCGCTGCTGCTGGGCCCGCTGCAGCGCGCGGGCCACGAGGTGGAGCAGCTCGGCGACGGCGCCGCCGCGCTTGAGCGCATCCTGCACGCGCCGCCGGCGCTCACGCTGCTCGACGTGGTGCTGCCGCGCATCGACGGGCTGCAGGTGATCGCGCAGGTGCGCGCACGCAGCGACCACCCGATCATCGTGCTGACGGCGCGCGCGCACGAGGCCGACCGGCTGCGCGGCTTCGACCTGGGCGCCGACGACTATGTCTGCAAGCCCTTCTCGCCGCGCGAGGTGGTGGCGCGCGTGCACACGGTGCTGCGCCGACGCGCGCCGCCCGACCTGAGCGTGGGCATGGCCTCGCCCGCCGTGGCCTTCGACAGCGCGCTGGGCCATGCCTGGCTGGAGGGACGGGCCCTGGCGCTCACGCGCCGCGAGCTGCTGTTGCTGCGTGCGCTGTCGCGCGAACCGGGCCGCGTGTTCACGCGCGCCAGGCTGCTCGAAGCGGCGTTCCCCGAGGCGCTCGACGTGAACGAGCGCGCGGTCGACGGGCACATCAAGAACCTGCGGCGCAAGCTCGCGGCCGTGTCGCCCTCGCACGGCTGGATCCGCTCGGTCTACGGCGTGGGGTTCAGCTTCGCGCAGCGGCCGGGCTGAGGGCGGACCTGGCCTTGCACGCGCCGTGGCCGCGCGGCGTGCGGCCTTCGCCGCCCCTTTGCATGATCGGCGCCAGCGTCGCCAGACGCGAATTGCGCACCTCGGCCTGCCGGGCCTCCGCACAGGCGCCGCGTGCCGCGACGCCGATGCCCAGCGCCAAGCTGCACAAGGCCAGGCCGCCCGCGCAGACGTGGGCCAGCGCGCGCGGCGTGACCCGCCCATCGGCGGGCGCAACGGACGGGAGCGGCATGCGCAGCACCGCTCAGCCTTCCGTGCGCGGCGGCACCAGCGCGCGGATGCGGGCAAGGCCCTCGGGCGTGCGCGGCCGCATCGGCCGCACGCCGCCCACTGGCATGGGCCCCTTGCCGAGCGACGGCGGGCGCTCGGTCACCGGGCGCGCGGCGGGGTCGACCACCAGCGTGAGCAGCGCGACATAGCGCCGGCCTTCCTCGCGCACCGCGCCCAGCACCGTGTCGCCGGCCCGCAGCGCGATGCCGTCGGCGCTGTTGAGCGTGTCGCGCAGCCGCGCGCGCTGGTAGCTGGAGACCTGCGTGTAGAGGAACTCGCTGAGCGCATCGGGCAAAAAGAACTGCGTCGTGAGCACGGCGCGCTCGCGGTGGTGCACCTTGACGTGGATGTGCGTGGTGCGCCCCGCGTACCAGCCCGGGTAGAGCGTGGCGAACGTGGCCTGGCCGTCGCGGTCGGTGCGCTGGCTGCCGCGCAGGAAGGCCTGGCCCTCGAAGCCGCGCGTGCGGTCGTCGCCCTGCCCGCCGAAGCCGGAGTAGTTGCCCTGCGCGTCGCAGTGCCACAGGTCGGTGCGCAGGCCGCGCAGCGGCCGACCGGCGGCATCGAGCACGCGCAGGCGCACATCGAGCGGCACGCCCTCGCGGCCGTCGGTCAGATCGGTGCGGAAATTCGCGAGGTCCAGGTAGTACGGGCCCTCGGTGGTCTGGGCGGTCAGCGGGAGCTTCTGCGGTGTGGCAGCCGCTGGTGCTGACGCTGCCAGACCCGCCGCACCGATCGCGGCCAACAGGCCCCGGCGCCCGATCGCTTCATCGGCCATGGGCAGCCTCCTTCCTGGCAGGGGCTCGCACGCCCGAGGCCCGCGCCTCGGCCCAGACCACGAACAGCGTCCACACATGCGCGACGCCCCAGAACAGCGCCGCCAGCAGGAACAGCAGCAGGTCGATGTCGGTGTCGCCCGGAGGCGTGGACGGCGGCGCGGCGTGCCCCGGCGGGGCCCAGGCGAGCGCGGCGGCGGCCAGTGCGCGGAAAGCGAAGGTGGAAGAGGCGCGATGCGTGTCCGGTGTCATGGCGGGCATCGTGCGATCCGAATCGGGAGAAATGTGGGAGAGGAGCGGGAAGGCCCGTCTCCCAGATTCCTCCCCAATCGGGCGCCATGATCGGCGGCTTGCCCATGCCATCCCCGCCCCCGAAACGCATGCCGCAGAATGCGGCCATGCCTCCGCCGCCGAGCCCATGCCGCGCCTGACCCTCTCCCGCAAGATCTTCCTGGCCCTGGCCGCCCTGCTGATCGTGCTGCTGCTGAGCTTCGTGGGCTTCTCGATCGTCGCGCTGCAGCGGGGCCTGGGCGCCTACGTGGCCGAGATAGAGATCCGCCGCATGGACTGGCTCTCGCAGCTGCTGCTGAAGCACTACACCGCCAACGGCGACTGGAAGAAACTGCGCGACAACGACGACGCCTGGCACCGCCTGCAGCTGGGCCAGTCGGCCATGGTGATCGACGGCGCCGCCACGCCCGACGACCGACGGCTGCCGCCCTGGTACGAGCGCCGTGCGCCCGGCACACAGGGCGACGGCGCGCCGCAGGCAGAACCGTCCAGCGGACTCTCGCCCACCGCCTCGCCCCCGCCGCCACAGCTCGACCTGCTGCCCCGCCGCTTCCTGATGCCGCCCCCGGGCTTCTTCCCCGGCCTGGCCGGCCCGCCCGACTCGATCTTTCGCCGCCTCGCCGTGCTCGACGCGCACGGCGCGCTCGTGGTCGGCGCGACCATCGACCCCGAGAACGCCGCACGCCGGCCGATCCGCCACGGGCGCACCGTCGTCGGCTACCTCGCGCTCGCGCCGATGCAAGGCCTGGAGAGCGAGGCCGACCGCGCCTTTCTCGCCCGGCAGTCCGGCGTGATCGCGCTCACCGGGCTGTGCGGCCTGGCCTTTGCGCTGGTGCTGTCGTGGCTGCTGGCGCGCCGCTGGTTCCAGCCGATCGACGCGCTCACGCAGGCCGCACAGGACGTGGCGCGCGGACGGCTCTCGACGCGCGTCGCGGTCCACGGCTCGGACGAGCTCGCGCTGCTGGGCAAGACCTTCAACGACATGGCGCAGCGCCTGGACACGGCCGAGGCCTCGCGCCGCGCCTGGCTGGCCGATGCGGCGCACGAGCTGCGCACGCCGCTGGCGGCCATGCGCGCGGAGATCGAAGCGCTGCAGGACGGCGTGCGCACCTTCGACGAACGCACCGCGCTGCGCATGCACCGGCAGGTGATCCGCCTCGGCCAGCTGGTCGACGACCTGCGCAGCAGCATGCGCGAGCCCCAGAGCGACCTGCTGAAGGCGCCGGTGTACCCGCTGTCGCTGCTGAAGGAGGCGCTCGACCACACGCGCGACCGCTTCGCGCAGCGCGGCATCGCGCTCGATCGCGACGCCCTCGACCGCATCGCCGCCTCGGCCCAGCCGGTGATCGACGGCGATGCGCACCGGCTGCACCAGGTCTTCATGAACCTGCTGGAGAACACGCTGGCCTACACCGACGCCGGCGGCCAGCTGCGCATCGGCGTGAGCGTCGAAGGCGCATGGACCGGCAATTGCCTCACGCTGGTGTTCGACGACAGCGCACCGGGCGTGCCCGAAGAAGAGATTCCGCGCCTCTTCGACCGCCTGTTTCGCGGCGAGACCTCGCGCAGCCGCGCGCTGGGCGGCTCGGGCCTGGGCCTGTCGATCTGCCGCGCGACCCTCGAGGCGCACGGCGGCAGCATCGAGGCGGCGCCTTCGCCGCTGGGCGGGCTGCGCATGACGATCACCCTTCCGCTGGCGGCTTCCGCATGACGCGCATCGTGATCGTCGAGGACGAACTCGACATCGCCTCCGTGGTGCAGGACTACCTGCGCCACGCCGGCTACGACACCGAACATTTCGCCGACGGGCAGAGCGCACTCGAACGCATCGTCGCCGCGCCGCCCGACCTCACGCTGCTCGACATCATGCTGCCGCGCCTCGATGGCATCGAGGTGCTGCGCCGCGCGCGGGAGCACACCGCCCATCCGATCATCATGCTCACCGCGCGCATCGAGGAGGTCGACCGCCTGCTCGGTCTGGAGCTGGGCGCCGACGACTACGTGTGCAAGCCCTTCTCACCGCGCGAGCTGGTGGCACGCGTGCGCGCCGTGCTGCGCCGCACCGCGCCGGCCGTGGCGGCGCAGGCCACGCCGGGCGACGCACCGGGCCTCGTGCTCGACGACGTGCACTGGCGCGCCTCGCTCGACGGCACGCCGCTGAACCTCACGCGCCGCGAGTTCGGGCTGCTGCAGGTGCTGTCGCGGCACCCGGGCCGCATCTTCTCGCGCGCCCGGCTGCTGGAGCTGGCCTACGACGACACGGTGGACGTGACCGAGCGCGCCATCGACAGCCACGTGAAGAACCTGCGCCGCAAGCTCGGCGCGGTGACGCCCGCGCACGACTGGATTCGATCGGTGTATGGCGTCGGCTTCGCGTGGGAAGCGCCGCCGGCCTGAACGGCCAGGCTAGTTTTTCCGAGGGGCTGCCGCGCGAATTTGCGTCGCCGTCTTCGCCCAGGTCTTCTCCAGCATCCGCGAAAGATAGGACGCCGACTCCCAGCCGACCTGCAGCGCGATGGACAGCACCGAGTCCCGCGTGGTCTGCAACAGGTACACGGCCCGCTCGATGCGCTGGCGCTGCAGGAACTCCAGCGGCGAGATGCCGTGCTTCGCGCGAAAGATCCGCTCCACTTGCCGGCGCGACAGCCGGTGCTGCTGGGCAAAGGCGTCGAGCGACAGGGGTTGCGCCAGATCGCGCAGCATCGTTTCGGCCAGCAGCTCGGCGACCCACAGCGCCGGCGAGGCGTCGCCCTCCGACAACGGGTTGGCGCTCAGGCGCGCGGCCTCCATCACGAGCGCGCCGCACAGCACGTAGTTCTCGCTGTCGCCCGCGCGGGTCGATTCGAACATCCGCTGCGACAGGGCGCCCAGCGCGGTGCTGCCCGCGCGCATGCCTTGCGGGGGCCGCACGACGCCCTGCGCCTGCAAGGCCGTGGCCCACAGCGCCGGATCGACGTAGACCGCGACATGGCTCTGGCCGGCGGTGAGCGTGGTCGTCGAATGCGCGCTGCCCGCCGCGAACCAGACGAAGTGGCCGGGCCCGAGGCGCTGCGCCTCGCCCTGCGCATCGCCCACGCTGAAGCGGCCTGCGATGGGCACGAACAGCATGTCGCAATCGTGCACGTGCGCGTCGGTGGCGTAGTGGTCGCGGGTGTTGGCGACCATCGTCGCCTGGTGAGACAGCCGTTCGACGAACAGCGATTGGCGGGGCGGCGGGTGGCTGGAAGTCAGTGGCATGGCCGTTCCTTGTCGCATTCGAAGCCGCGCATGTCGCAATCGGGCGCACGCGTTGGCGCGCGCTCCACAGAATCGGAAGGACCACTCCTGCAAGAAGACCCCATGACTACTCAACCTCTGCGCCGCGCGCTCCTGGGCCTGGCCGCCGCCGGTGCCCTGTACGGGCCGACCGCCTCGTGGCCGGCCTCCGATCCGGCCTACCCGGTGAAGCCGATCACCATCATCGTACCCTTCCCCGCCGGCGGCGGAACGGACGTGATCTTCCGTTCGGTGCAGCTGCGGCTACAGGCTGCGCTCGGTGTGTCGGTCATCATCGACAACCGCTCCGGCGCGGGCGGCACCGTGGGCACGGGCTTCGGCGCGAAGGCGAACCCCGACGGCTACACGCTGGTGGCCAGCACCACGACCACCATCGCCTCGGCCGATGCGGTGTACCCCAAGCTCGCGTACGACCCCCTCAAGGACCTGGTGCCGATCGGCACCATCGGCACCACGCCTTTCGTGCTGGTGGTCACGCCCGCGCTGGCGGCGCGCACGGTGAAGGACTTCGTCGGCTACGCCAAGGCCAACCCGCAGGCGCTCAACTACGGCAGCATCGGCAACGGCAGCCTGAGCCACCTGGCGGGCGAACTCTTCAAGCAGCGCACCGGCATCGAGATGACGCACGTGCCCTACCGCGGCGCCGCGCCCGCGCAGGCCGACCTGATGGCAGGCCAGATCCAGGCACTGTTCGACAACCCGCCCGCGCTGTTGGCGCAGGTGCGCGGCGGCCGCATGCGCGCGCTGGCCATCAGTGAACCGATGGCGGGTTTCGCCGACCTGCCGACTTTCGAGGGAGCCGGCATCAAGGACTTCAAGCCGCAGCTCTGGTACGGCCTGATGGCACCGGCCGCCACGCCGCAGCCGGTGGTGCAGCGGTTGCGCGCCGCGCTCGACACCGCGATGAAAGACCCGGCCCTGCGCGCCGACATGCTGGCCAAGGGCGTGACGCCGTGGAGCGTGCGACCCGAGGTGTTCGAGGAACAGATCCGCGGCGACATCAAGCTCTGGGGCGGCATTGCGCGCTCGGTCAATGCGAGGGCTGATTGACGATGGCTGCGATTTTTTCTGCGCCCGGTTGCCGGAACATCCGCGTGTTCGTCGGCCCCGACCCATCCGTCGGCGGCAACCCCGCGCCCGTTTGGCTCGATGCCGACGCGCTCTCCACCGCACAGATGCAGGAGCACACCCGGCTCAGCGGCCATGAGTCCGTCTTCGTGCTGAAGCCGACCACACCGGCGCACCGGCTGCGCATGCGCTACTTCGTGCCCAAGCACGAGATGGAAATGTGCGGCCACGCCACGGTCGGCGCGCTGTGGCTGCTGCACCGGCGCGGCGAATGGGACGGTGCGCCCGTCGCGATCGAAACGCTCAGCGGCACCGTCACGGGCCGGCGCGTCGATGGCACGGTGCGGATCAGCCAGCCGCGCGCCACGGTGGAAGAGGTGACGCAACAGCGGCTGGTCGAAGACCTCGCGCAGTGCCTGGGCATCGAGGTCGGGCAGATCGTGGGGCCGGTGCTCAACGCCGCCACCAGCCGGGTCAAGACGCTGGTTCGCCTGGCCGACACCGCGCAGCTGCACGCCTTGCGCGTCGACTTCGCACGCGTCGAATCGCTGTGCGAACGTCTCGGGTCCACCGGGCTGTATCCCTATGCCATGTCACGGGACGAGACCGACACGGTCAGCGCGCGGCAATTTCCCAAATCTTCCGGCTACCCGGAAGACGCCGCCACGGGCATCGCCGCCGCGGCGCTGGCCTGGGGCCTGCGCCACCTTGGGCTGGTCGGCCACGACGCGCTGTCGGCGACCGTGCGGCAGGGCGAAGCGATGGGTTCACCTTCCGCGATCCACGTGGGACTGCCATCGGGTGCGAACGCGCAGGAAGGCTGCTGGGTCGGCGGCGAGGCCTGCGATGCGCAGCCCGAAGACTTTCTGCTCGACCAGCTGTGCCCACCTGAAGTGGCGCGGGCCAAGCCATCGGGTACTTACGCCACATTCGCGCAAGTGGGAAACCTGCTGCATTCGAGCGGCGTGGTGGCGCGCGAGAACGGCCAGGTGATCACAGGCCGGCTCGAAGGCCCCGACGATGTGGCACGCGGCCAGCGGGCCGCAGTGGCGGCTGTCGGCGCCCTGCTGCGCGCGGCACAGGACGAACTCGGCAGCCTCTCTCGCGTCGTGCGCGTCGTGGCACTGAACGGCTATCTCCAGGCTTGCGGCGACTTCAAGGACCACGCCCAGGTGATGGACGCGGCCTCGGCGGCCCTTCAGCGGATCTTCCCCGATGCCCCACTGCCGGTTCGCACCACCGTGGGCGTCGCGTCGCTGCCTCGCGGCGGCGTGGTCGAGGTGTCGATGGTGCTCGAGACGCGCGACTAGGCCCGCTCCTTCCCGGCTTTTTCCACGGGAGGCAGCGCAGCGTGCCCGCTCGTCACCACCGCCGAGGTGGCGGGCCGCTTCAGCCCCAGCGCGCCTTCGAGCATCCGCAGGATGGTCTCGCGGGCCAGGTCGAAATCCGCTGGCTCCAGCGCCTGCTTGCCGAGCAGCATGCGCATCTGCCAGGCGAAGTCGGCGTAGGTCTGCGTCATGGCCCACAGCGTGAACAGCAGGTGCGGCACGGGCAGCGGCGCCACGTCGCCGTTCGCCATCCAGCGGTTCAGCACTGCGGCTTCGGCGCGGAAGGCCGGTACCAGCTTGGCCTCGATGTCGTCGGCGCATTGCGGCGCCTGCGAAATGATTTCCTGCGCGAACAGCCGCGAGCCCGAGGGGTGGTCGTACGAGAACTGCAGCTTCTGCGTGACGTAGCGCTCCAGCGCGGCATGCGGGTCGAGGTCGGCGTCGGCCAGGCTGTTGAGGTTCGACAGCCACGAGTCGAGCACGTCGTTGAACACGCGGCTGTACAGCGCCTTCTTCGAGGGGAAGTAGTACAGCAGGCTCTGCTTGGAGATGCCCGCGTCGGCCGCGATGTCGTCGACCGACACGCCGCCGTAGCCGTGCAGCGCGAATCGCTCCTGCGCCACCGCGAGGATGGCGCTCTCGAGGTTCTGGCGGCGGGCCTGGCGCTTCACGGCGGGAGGACGCGCCGCAGTTCGCAGGGGTGGCGCAGCACTCATGGGTTCTTCATCCGCGCCAGGAAGCGCACCAGTCGCTCGTCGCCGCAATGCGCGACGTTGAAGCGATACCAGGCAAAGGGCTGCGGCATGTCGCCGAAATCGGTCGCGGCAGCGAGCGGCAGGCCCTGCTTGCGCGCCTCCTGCAGCACCGCATCGCTCGATGGACGAGGCTCACAGCCGGGCGGCCAACCCGCGCAGAGAAAGGGGCCGCCGTCGGGCACGCACAGCGCCTGCAGGCCCGCGCCTGTCAGCAACGACAGCGTGCGCTCGCCGGCGATCTTCAGCGCGGTGTTGAGCTTCTGCAGGAAGCGCGGATAGCCGGCATCGGCCAGCACCTCGCAGGCGACGCGCTCCTCGAACTCGCTCGGGCCGAGCGTGGTGTGCAGGCAGCGCAAGGCCGCATCCTCGACCCAATGCTGCGGCAGCAGCACATGTGCAAGCCGCAGCTTGGCCGAGAGCGTGGTCGACACGCCACCGACCTGCGCCACGCGCTGCAGCCCGTCCATCGCGGCAAGGCTGGGTGCCTGCAGCGGCGAGAGCCCGCGCCAGGTGTCGAGCTCGATCACGCGCAGGTCGTGCCGCTCGGCCGCCTGCAGCGCCTGGTGCGCGCCCTGCGGGCTCATGCACACGCCCAGCGGATTGGAAACTGCCGTCGACAGGAACAGCAGGCGCTGGCGGCTTGCCGCAGGCAACAGCACGGCATGTCTGTCGAGCGCGGCGATGTCGAGGCAACCGCCGCGCCGTGGCACTTCGAGCATGCGACGGCCCAGCGTGCGGATCAGGCTGCGCAGCTGGCGCGGTGCGGGCGACTCGACCAGCACCGCGTCGCCGGGCTCGGTCCAGGCCTGCAGCAAACACATCGTGGCGCCCAGGCTGCCCGCTGCCGTCATGACCTGCTGCGGGCCCAGCGCGGGCAGCTCGGCGCGATGGCGCGCGGCGATCAGCTCGCGCAGGCGCGGCAGGCCGAAACCCTGGCGCGTGCCGCTGTCCCATTCGGGGGCCGAGCGCGCCACGCGGCGCATGGCTTCGCGCACCAGGTCGTCGCCCCGGTATTCGGCGGGTGGCGGGCGGTCGTGGGCCGTGGCGGTGTCGGTCATGCGCGGCACCGCATCGGCGTCGTCGGATGCAATGCGCGAAGGCCGGTGCAGCACGTAGTAACCGCTGCCCGGCCGGGAGGCCAGCACCGAGCGCGCGCGCAAGGCGCTGTACGACTCGGTGACGGTGAAGGTGCTGATGCCCAGCTTGCCGGCCAGCGCGCGCACCGAAGGCATCTTGGTGCCGGGCGCCAGGCGCCCGTCGATGACGCGCAATTCGACACCCACCACGAGGCGCTGCGCCAGCCCGAGGCCAGGCGCGGCTTCGTCCATGTCGCCCATCAGGCCCTGCATCCAACCGGCACCGGCCTGCGCCGGCTGGCGCAGCGCCGACGCGTTGCTTGAACTCTGCATCACCGGGTCTCCTTGAGAAACGCATGCGGCCTGTCTGGACAGGGTTTGCCCTGGGCAACTGTGCTGGGGAGTGCACCAAACAGCATGGTCGGCAGCGGCAAACACTTTCTCGTGCGCCGCGCCAACTGTGTATGGGCGGCACCCCTCGTTTGCTGAATCATCGCGACATTCGACCATTTGGTCAAACTTCATGAGGGCTCGATCTCTCATGTCGCACACGGTTACCCCACCACGACCTGGAGCTTGAAAGCCCATGAGCAGCACGATGAATCCCGTCGCGCCCAGCGCGCACATTGCCTCCGATGTGCGCGCCGGCCGTCTCGACCCCGCGCAGTACGCCAAGAATTTCTGCGACGCCCACCCGCCGCTGAACGTGGTGCAGGCCAACATCGAGGCCGAGCGCTGCTACTACTGTTTCGACGCGCCCTGCCAGACGGCCTGCCCCACGGGCATCGACATCCCGACCTTCATCCGCCGCATCGCCGACGGCAACCTGCGCGGCGCCGCGCGCACCATCCTCGAAGAGAACCCGCTGGGCGGCATGTGCGCCCGCGTCTGCCCGACCGAGGTGCTGTGCGAGCAGGCCTGCGTGCGCAACAGCAACGAGAGCAAGCCGGTCGAGATCGGCCTGCTGCAGCGCCACGCGACCGACGCCTTCTTCGACGCGCCCGGCGCGCCGCTCTTCGTGCGCGCGGCCGACACGGGCAAGCGCATTGCCGTCGTCGGCGCGGGCCCGGCCGGCCTGGCCTGCGCCCACCGCCTCGCGGTGCTGGGCCATCAGGTGACGCTGTTCGATGCACGCCCCAAGCTGGGCGGCCTGAACGAGTACGGCCTGGCCAGCTACAAGACGGTGAACGACTTCGCCCAACGCGAGATCGAGTGGCTGCTGTCGGTCGGCGGCATCGAGGTACGCAACAACCAGGCACTGGGCCGCGACCTGCACCTGGACGCACTCGCCGCCGGCTACGACGCGGTGTTCCTCGGCCTGGGCCTGGCGGGCGTGAACACGCTGGGCCTGGGCGAGCAGACCGGTGTGCGCGACGCGGTGGACTTCATCGCCGAACTGCGCCAGGCCGCCTCGCCGGCCGACGTGGCCATCGGCCGGCACGTGGTGGTGATCGGCGGCGGCATGACCGCGGTGGACGCGGCCGTGCAGTCGCGCAAGCTCGGCGCGGAAGACGTGAGCATCGTCTACCGGCGCGGCGCGGAAGCCATGGGCGCCTCGGTCGACGAGCAGAGCTGGGCCAAGGAGAACGGCGTGCGCATCATCCACTGGGCCGCGCCCAAGGCCCTGCGCGCCAAGGGCGGCGTGCTGCGCGGCATCGACTTCGCGCGCACCGCGCTGGTCGACGGCAAGCTGATCGAGACCGGCGAAGCGCTCGCGCTGCAGGCCGACATGGTGCTGTGCGCCATCGGCCAGAGCTTTGTCGCGACCGCGCTGGAAGACAGCGGCGTGCAGCTGCAGGGCGGGCGCATCAGCACCAATGCGGAATGCCGCAGCTCGCTCCCCAAAGTCTGGGCCGGCGGCGACGCGCGCTTCGGCGGGCGCGACCTCACGGTCGAGGCGGTGGAAGACGGCAAGCAGGCCGCGCTGTCCATCGACCGCCACCTGCGCGCCGCCTGACGCGGCTGCGAATCCCTCCCTCTCCTTCACTCCATTCATCCGAGCGCGCCGTGGCGCGACAGGAGCAATTCACATGGCAGACCTGAGCATCGACTTCGTGGGCATCCGCAGCCCCAACCCTTTCTGGCTGGCCTCGGCGCCACCGACCGACAAGGAGATCAACGTGGTCCGCGCCTTCGAGGCCGGCTGGGGCGGCGTGGTCTGGAAGACCGTGGGCGAAGACCCGAACGTCGTCAACGTGCACGGCCCGCGCTACGCCGTGTCGTACGCGGCCGACCGCCGCGTGACGGGCTTCAACAACATCGAGCTGATCTCCGACCGGCCGCTGCGCACCAACCTGGAAGAGATGACGCGCGTGAAGCGCAACTGGCCCGACCGCGCGCTGGTGGCGTCGATCATGGTGCCGTGCACCGAAGAGGCCTGGAAGAACATCCTGCCGAGGGTCGAGGACACCGGCTGCGACGGCATCGAGCTGAACTTCGGCTGCCCGCACGGCATGAGCGAACGCGGCATGGGCGCAGCCGTGGGCCAGGTGCCCGAGTACATCCAGATGGTGGCCGAATGGTGCAAGCACTACTCGAAGCTGCCGGTGATCGTGAAGCTCACGCCCAACGTGGCCGACATCCGGCCCGCCGCGCGCGCCGCGAAGAAAGGCGGCGCCGACGCGGTGAGCCTCATCAACACCATCAACTCGATCATGGGCGTCGACCTGGACGCGATGGCGATGTTCCCGCACACCGACGGCAAGGGCTCGCACGGCGGCTACTGCGGCCCCGGCGCCAAGCCCATCGCGCTGCACATGGTGGCCGAGATCGCGCGCGACCCGCAGACCGCCGGCCTGCCGATCTCGGGCATCGGCGGCGTCTCGACCTGGCGCGATGCGGCCGAGTTCATCGCGCTGGGCAGCGGCTCGGTGCAGGTGTGCACGGCCGCCATGGTCTACGGCTTCAAGATCGTGCAGGACCTGTGCGACGGCCTCTCCAACTTCATGGACCAGAAGGGCTACGCCAACCTGGATCAGCTGCGCGGCCGTGCGGTCGGCAGCATCACCGACTGGCAGCAGCTCAACCTGAACCACGTCGACAAGGCGGTGATTCACCAGGACCTGTGCATCCAGTGCGGCCGCTGTCACGTGGTGTGCGAAGACACCTCGCACCAGGCCATCAGCGCCACGAAAGACGGCATGCGCTTCTTCGAGGTGAAGGAAGAAGAGTGCGTGGGCTGCAACCTGTGCGTGTCGATCTGCCCGGTGCCCGGCGCGCTGTCGATGCGCACGCTGAAGGCCGGTGAGACGGACGCGCGCACCGGCCACCCGGTGGTCGGCCACTACGCCAACTGGACCACGCACCCCAACAACCCGATGCGCACCGGCAGTCCCGCCTGAACGGGATATCGAACAAGCGAGTGAGTGAGCAAGTGAATGACCAAGCCCGGCGCAGACCGGGCGGCGGCGGGAGGGGAACGACCACACGGCCAGAAGCACGACACACGTGCAGGAGAAAACCCACATGACGACCCCACAGCACGGCGGCGCACCCGCCGCAAACCTCTGGAACGAGGACCTGGCGCCCACCACGCTGGCGCAGCGAACGTGGCGCTGGTACCACTTCGCCGCACTCTGGGTGGGCATGGTGATGTGCATCCCCGCCTACATGCTGGCGGCCAGCCTGATCGAGGGCGGCATGTCGTGGGGGCAGGCGGTGCTGACCGTGTTCCTCGGCAACGCCATCGTGCTGGTGCCGATGCTGCTCATCGGGCACGCGGGCGCCAAGTACGGCATTCCCTACGCGGTGATGGCGCGCGCCTCGTTCGGCACGCGCGGGGCGCGGCTGCCGGCGCTGCTGCGCGCCATCGTGGCCTGCGGCTGGTACGGCATCCAGACCTGGTTCGGCGGCCAGATGATCTACACGCTGGTCGGCGTGCTCATGGGCCAGCCGCTGGGCGGCGACAAGCTGCCGATGCTCGGCATCAACGGCGCGCAGCTCGTGTGCTTCCTGATCTTCTGGGCCATACAGCTGTACTTCGTGGTGCACGGCATCGAATCGATCCGCCGGCTCGAAACCTACACCGCGCCGCTGAAGATCATCGTGTGCATCGCCCTGCTCTACTGGGCCGTGCAGCGCGCGGGCGGCCTGGGCCCGATCTTCGACCAGCCTTCGCAGTTCGAAGCGGGCGGAAAGAAGGCCGGCATGTTCTGGGCCGTGTTCTGGCCATCGCTCACGGCCATGGTGGGCTTCTGGGCCACGCTGGCGCTGAACATCCCCGACTTCACGCGCTTCTCGCGCTCGCAGCGCGACCAGGTGGTGGGCCAGGTGATCGGCCTGCCCGCCCCCATGGGCCTGCTCGCGATGATGGCCGTGATGGTCACCTCGGCCACGGTGGTCATCTACGGCAAGGCGCTGTGGGACCCGGTGGACCTGGCCAGCCGCATGACCGGCGCCGCGGTGCTGCTCGCGCTCATCATCCTGCTGATCGACACGGTGAGCGTGAACCTGGCGGCCAACCTCGTGGGCCCGGCCTACGACTTCTCTGCCCTCAACCCGAAGAAGATCTCGTACCGCACGGGCGGCTACATCACGGCCGGCATCGCCATCGTGATGATGCCGTGGAAGGTGTTGGAGACCACGCAGGGCTACATCTTCACCTGGCTCATCGGCTACTCGGCGCTGCTGGGGCCGGTGGCCGGCATCCTGATTGCCGACTACTACCTCATCCGCCGCAAGGAGCTGGACGTCGACGCGCTCTACCGCGAGACCGGCGCCTACAGCTACGGCAATGGCTGGAACATGGCGGCCATCGTCGCCTTCGTGGTCGGCGTGCTGCCGAACATCCCCGGCTTCCTCAACGCCGCCTTTCCGTCGGCCGTGCCGTCGATGCCCGAGTTCTTCAAGACGATCTACACCTACGCCTGGTTCGTCGGCGTGGTGCTGTCGGCCGTGGTCTACATGGGGCTGATGAAGGCGCGCGCGCCACAGCTTCAGGGCATGACCCCGCCCCTCAAGAACCCCAGCTGAGACAAAACAGAAAAGGAACCCACGCCATGACCGTTCTCATTCGCGGTGGCACGGTGGTCAACGCCGATGCCGAGCACCGTGCCGACGTGCTCTGCCAGGGGGACAAGATCCTCCAGGTCGGCACCGACCTGCAGGTGCCGGCGGGCGCCGAAGTCGTCGACGCTGGCGGCGCCTACGTCATGCCCGGCGGCATCGACCCGCACACCCACATGCAGCTGCCCTTCATGGGCACCGTGGCGGCCGACGACTTCTTCAGCGGCACGGCGGCCGGCCTGGCTGGCGGCACCACCAGCATCATCGACTTCGTGATTCCCGACCCGCAGCAGTCGCTGATGGACGCGTTCCGCATGTGGCGCGACTGGGCCGAAAAATCTGCCGGCGACTACAGCTTTCATGTGGCCGTGACCTGGTGGAACGACAGCGTGCACAAGGACATGGGCACGCTGGTGCACGAGCATGGCGTGAACAGCTTCAAGCACTTCATGGCCTACAAGAACGCAATCATGGCCGACGACGAGATCCTGGTGAAGAGCTTCCAGCGCTCGCTGGAGCTCGGCGCCATGCCCACGGTGCATGCGGAGAACGGCGAGCTGGTCGCGATGCTTCAACAGCAGTTGCTGGCACAGGGCATTCGCGGCCCCGAGGGGCATCCGCTGTCACGCCCGCCGATGGTCGAGGCCGAGGCGGCCAACCGCGCCATTGCCATCGCCGAGGTGCTGGGCGTGCCGATCTACGTGGTGCACGTGTCGTGCGGCGAGGCGCTCGACGCTATCACCCGCGCCCGCGCGCGCGGCCAGCGCGTGTACGGCGAGGTGCTGGCCGGCCACCTCGTGGTCGACGAGAGCGCCTACCGCGACCCCGACTTTGCGCGCGCTGCCGCCCACGTGATGAGCCCGCCCTTCCGCTCGCGCGAGAACCAGGCCATGCTGTGGCGCGGCCTGCAGGGCGGCAACCTGCACACCACGGCGACCGACCACTGCACCTTCTGCGCCGAGCAGAAGGCCGCAGGCCGCAACGACTTCACGAAGATCCCCAACGGCTGCGGCGGTGTCGAAGAGCGCATGGCCGTGCTGTGGGATGCCGGCGTCAACGCGGGCCGGCTCACGCCGTCGGAGTTCGTGCGCGTCACTTCGACCAACGCGGCGCAGCTGTTCAACCTGTACCCGCGCAAGGGCGTGATCCAGCCCGGTGCCGACGCCGACATCGTGGTGTGGGACCCGAAGGCCACCAAGACGCTGTCGGTGAAGACGCAGCACTCGAAGAGCGACTTCAACATCTTCGAAGGCCGCCAGGTGACAGGTGTGCCCAGGCACACGGTCAGTGCCGGCCGCTGGGTCTGGCGCGACGGCGACCTGCGCGCCGAGCCCGGCACCGGCCGCTACCTCAAGCGCCCGCCCTTCGCACCGATGTTCACCGCGCTCGAACGTTTCAAGCAGCAGCACGCGCCCACGGCCGTGGCGCGCTGAACCCCCAAGGAGTCATACATGAATGCAGCAGTGGACACGCAGGTGCTGACGATCAACGGCGAGCGCCTGTGGAACTCGCTGATGGAGCTGGCGCGCATCGGCGCCACCCCCAAGGGCGGCGTCAAGCGGCTGGCGCTGACCGACCTCGACAAGCAGGGGCGCGACCTCGTGGTGTCGTGGGGCAAGGCGGCGGGCCTGAGCATCACGGTCGACAAGATCGGCAACGTCTTCATGCGCCGCGAAGGCAGCAACCCCGCGCTGCCGCCCATCGTGTCGGGCAGCCACATCGACACGCAGCCCACCGGCGGCAAGTTCGACGGCAACTACGGCGTGCTGTCGGCACTGGAAGTGGTGCGCACGCTGAACGACCAGGGCATTCGCACCGAGGCGCCCATCGAAGTCGCGTTCTGGACCAACGAGGAAGGCTCGCGCTTCGTGCCGGTGATGATGGGCTCGGGCGTCTTCTGCGGCGCCTTCAGCCTGGAGCACGCCTACGCCGCGAAGGACACCGAGGGCAAGACGGTGCGCGAAGAGCTGCAGCGCATCGGCTACATCGGCGACCAGACGCCGGGCGACCACCCCATCGGCGCCTACTTCGAAGCGCACATCGAGCAGGGGCCGGTGCTGGAAGATGCGGACAAGGTCATCGGCGTGGTGCCGGCGGTGCTCGGCCTCTCCTGGTACGACTGCGTCGTCACCGGCATGGAGGCGCATGCGGGCCCCACGCCGATGCACCTGCGTCGCGACGCGCTGCAGGTGGCGACGCGGATCATGCAGGAGGTGGTGGCCATCGGGCTGCGCTACCCGCCCTACGGACGCGGCACGGTCGGCATGGTGCAGGTGCACCCGAACAGCCGCAACGTGATTCCGGGCGAGGTGAAGTTCTCGGTCGACCTGCGCAACGTGAGCGGCGAACTGCTCGACCGCATGCACGGCGAGATCCTCGCCTTCGTCGAACGCACGGGGCGCGAGACCGGATTGGGCGTGACGATCGAGCGCGTGTCGTACTTTCCGCCCTGCCCGTTTCACCCCGATTGCGTGGACGCGGTGCGCCGCGCGACCGAAAAGCTCGGCTACTCGACCATGGACGTGGTGTCGGGCGCGGGCCACGACGCGATCTATGCGGCGCGGCTGGCACCGGCCGGCATGATCTTCGTGCCCTGCAAGGACGGCATCAGCCACAACGAGATCGAGGACGCGCAGCCCGACCACCTCACGGCCGGCTGCAACGTCTTGCTGCACGCCATGCTGGAGCGCGCGAAACGCGTCGACTGACGCGCTCGCGGCGGCGTTGCCGTTACTGATACGCCGCCAGCTCCTGCTTGGCGATCGCGTTGCGGTGCACCTCGTCGGGTCCGTCGGCCACGCGCAGGTGGCGCTCGTAGGCGTAGAAGTGCGTGAGCAGCGTGTCCTGGCTCAGGCCCATCGCGCCGAAGGCCTGCATGGCCCAGTCGATCACCTTCACGCAGTTGTTCGGCGTGAGCACCTTGATCATGGCGATCTCCTTGGCCGCTACCTTGTTGCCCACGGTGTCCATGCGGTAGGCCGCATTCAGCACCATCCAGCGCGACTGCTCTATCAGCATGCGCGACTCGGCAATGCGCTCGCGCCACACGCCCTGCTCCGACAGCGGCTTGTGGAAGGCCACGCGCGACACGAGGCGCTGGCACATCATCTCCAGCGCGGCCTCGGCCATGCCGATGGCGCGCATGCAGTGGTGGATGCGGCCGGGGCCGAGGCGGCCCTGCGCGATCTCGAAGCCGCGGCCTTCGCCCAGCAGGATGTTCTCGACCGGCACGCGCACGTTGTCGAACACGATCTCGGGGTGGCCGAAGGGCGGGTCGTACATGCCCAGCAGCTGCATGTCGCGCACGATGGTGATGCCGGGCGTGTTCTTGGGCACGAGCACCATCGACTGCTGCTTGTGGCGGTCGGCGTTGTCGGGGTCGGTCTTGCCCATCAGCACGAAGATTTCGCAGCGCTCGTTCATGGCGCCGGTGATGTACCACTTGCGCCCGTTGATGACGTACTCGTCGCCCTCGCGCCGGATGCTGCAGCGGATGTTGGTGGCGTCGCTGGAGGCCACCTCGGGCTCGGTCATGGCGAACGACGAGCGGATCTCGCCGGCCAGCAGCGGCGTGAGCCAGCGTTCCTGCTGCGCCTTGGTGCCGTAGCGCGCCAGCACTTCCATGTTGCCGGTGTCGGGGGCGGAGCAGTTGAAGATCTCGGCACTCCAGTAGCGCCGGCCCATGATCTCGCACAGCGGCGCGTACTCGACGTTGCTCAGGCCCGGGCCGTGCTCCGACTCGGGCAGGAACAGGTTCCACAGGCCGCGCTCGCGCGCCTTGGCCTTCAGGCCGGCCATCATCGGCAGCTCGGCATAGGGCCGGCCGGCGCGGGCGTTGGCGGCCAGCTCTTCCTCGCGGCGCTTCTCGTTCGGGTAGACGTGCTCGTCCATGAACTTGAGCAGCTCGGCGCGCAGCGCGAGCACCCGGGGCGTGAATTCGAATTGCATGTCGTCTCGTCCTTCTTCCAATGTGCGGTCGAAGATACGTCGCGATGCGGATCGGGACGGTCGTTCGCGCGACAGCACGAACGCCGCCCTGGGCGGGTCAGCGTGGCGTGGGCAGCGCGGTCGCGAGCGCGGCCAGCGCCGCCACCACCTTCTGCACCGACTGCGCGGCGCGCGCGTCCTTCAGCGTGCCGTCGGCCTCGAAGGCCTCGTTCGCGCGCCCGAGCGCGAACTGCTGCGGCGCCACCAGCATGGCGAAGGCCATCTGCAGGTACTGGCGCAGGAAGTTCATCGAGCGCAGCGCGCCCAGCGGCCCGGGCGAGGCCGACAGCAGTGCGGCCGGCTTGTTGGCCGTGGCGGCCAGGCCACCCGCGTGGCCCTCGCCGGGCGGAATGCGCGAGAGCCAGCTGAAGGCGTTGATGACCAGCGGCGTGGGAAAGCCGTTGTACTCGGGCGTGACGATCAGCACGCCGTCGCTCGCCGCGATGGCGCTGCGCAGTTCGTGCGCGCCGGCCGGCACGCCCGAGGCGGCCTCGAGGTCACCGTCGTACACGGGCAGCGCCAGCGCGCGCAGGTCCATCTCCGTCACCTGCAGGCCCGCCGCGCGCGCGGTGGCCGCGGCCACGGCCGCCAGCCGGCGGTTGAGCGAGCCGTCGCGGGCGCTGCCGGGAATGATCAGGATGCGGGGACTGTCCATGCCGGGCTCCTTGCCGTGCGTTGAAAGAAGAAGGAAAACCGCGCCGCACTTTGCGCGTGCGGCGCGGCGTTCGTCAGTGTCGCACCCGGAAGATCAGGCGCGCTGCGAATCCAGCTGCTCGCTGTTCGTCACCACCTCCTGCGCCTTCATGTAGCTCTCGATCAGCAGCTGGTAGGGCGGGAACACGGCACTGTAGGCCTCGGCCCATTGCGCGGCATCGTCGCGGTGCCAGGTCTTCTGCACTTCGGAGCACACGCCCGCGGTGTCGATCGGCACCACGCCGGCCTGCACCACGCGCGCCAGCGTGATCTCCTGCGCCATCTTCGAGTAGGTGCCCGAGGCGTCGATCACCGCGAACACGCGGTAGCCCTCGTGCACCGCCGCGATGCTCGGGAAGGCCATGCACACGCTGGTGATGGTGCCCGCGATGATCAGCGTGCCGCGCCCGGTCGCCTTCACGGCGGCCACGAACTCGGGGTTGTCCCAGGCGTTGATCTCGCCCTTGCGCGCCACGTACTGCGCATGCGGCGCGTACTTGTGCACTTCGGGAATCAGCGGGCCGTTCGGGCCCTGCGGCACCGAGGCGGTGGTGATGACCGGGATCTTCGCCAGCGTCGCGACCTTGGCCAGCGTGGTGACGTTGGAACGCAGCTCGGTCATCGGCATGTCCTTCACGGTCTGGAACAGCCCGCTCTGGTGGTCGATGAGCAGCATCACGGCGTCGTCCGGGTCGATGACGGGCTTGGCGCCGTTGAAGTTGGCGACGGTGTTCGGTGTGGTCATGGGGTGCTCACTTTCCCTGGGTCAGCTGCGTGTAGCTGGTGATGAGATTGCGGTAGTCGGGGATGTGGTTGGAGAACAGCGTCCCCAGGCCCTCGATGTCGTTGCGCCAGTCGCGGTGCAGCTCGCAGGCCACGCCGAACCACGACATCAGCTGCGCGCCGGCGGCCGACATGCGGTCCCATGCGGCCTGGCGCGTCACGTCGTTGAAGGTGCCCGACGCGTCGGTGACGACGAACACGTCGAAGCCCTCGGCCAGCGCCGACAGCGCCGGGAAGGCCACGCAGACCTCGGTGACCACGCCGGCGATCAGGAGCTGCTTCTTGCCCGTGGCCTTCACGGCCTTGACGAAGTCCTCGTTGTCCCAGGCGTTGATCTGGCCGGGGCGCGGGATGTAGGGCGCGTCGGGGAACTGGGCCTTCAGCTCGGGCACGAGCGGGCCGTTGGGGCCGTTCTCGAAGCTGGTGGTCAGCACCGTGGGCAGCTTGAAGTAGCTGGCGATGTCGGCCAGGGCCAGCACGTTGTTCTTGAACTTGTCGGGGTCGATGTCGCGCACCAGCGAGAGCAGGCCGGTCTGGTGGTCGACCAGCAGCACGGCGACATCGTTCTTGTCGAGACGGGTGTAAGGCTTGGACATGAGAGGCTTCCTTTGCGAGGTTGAATGCCGGGGAAAAATGGCCCCCGATGCATGTCCGTCAGCGTAAAAGCGCGCCCCGAAGTCCGGTAGTCGGTGCAATTGGCTTGCAGCGTTCCACCCGATGGACGATGGCAACACCCGTGCGCCGTGGTCGGATGAATTCGCGCCCGCCGGAGCCGATCCGTGGCGGCGGGTAAAATACCCCTACATGTCCCGCTGGTTTGCCGCTACCGTCCTCGCTTTCATGCTGTCCTGCTACGGCTTCGCCGTGCTCGCGCACGGGCTGGTCGGCGGCCACCATGTGACGTCGTCGTCCGGCGAACGCCAGACCGTCGCGACGCTCGCCGCCTCGCTGGCCGATGGCGGCGACAAGGACATCGGCAAGACATCGTCCGAAGACCCGTCCGCCATGGACGAAGCCGGCTCCGAGCACGCCGAACTGGTCGATGCGCGTCCCCACGCGCGCAATCTGCTGGTGCTCTCCGCGCAACCGCCGCGGCTGGGCTCCACCTCGGTGCTCTCGCCGCTGCTCGACCGGCCCAAGCGGCCACCCCGGCCCCACGCCCTTCTCGCCGCCTGAGGCCGCGCGGCGGCGAGCGAACGCCTGAGGACTGAAACAGTCCGGGCGTTTGCGCTCATCCGATCCGGCCCGTCGCCTGTTTAGCGCGACGCCCCTGCCCCTTCTTTTCAGCCGTTCGACGGCCCCGCCGCACGTGTCATGCGACCCGTCCGGCCTTCTCTCTTTTTCAGGATTTTTCGATGAACTCCAGCCAATCGGCCTACCCCTCCAGCTTCGGCGCACCGTTGGCCTCGGTCCAGGAACGCAACCGCGTTCTGCGCAACACCTACTGGCTGCTCGCGCTGTCGATGGTGCCCACCGTGCTGGGCGCCTGGCTCGGCGTGGCCACCGGCCTCACGCGCGCCCTGTCGCCCGGCATCGGCATCATGGTGTTCCTCGGCGGCGCCTTCGGCTTCATGTACGCCATCGAGAAGACCAAGAACTCCGCCGCCGGCGTGCCCGTGCTGCTGGCCTTCACCTTCTTCATGGGTCTGATGCTGTCGCGCCTGGTCGGCAGCGTGCTCGGCCTGTCCAACGGCGCCAGCCTGGTGATGACCGCCTTCGCCGGCACCGGCGGCATCTTCCTGGGCATGGCCATGCTCTCGACGGTCATCAAGCGCGACATCTCGGCCATGGGCAAGTGGCTCTTCGTGGGCGCCATCGGCCTGCTGGTGGTGGGCATCGCCAACGTCTTCATCCAGTCGAGCGCGCTGATGATGACGCTGTCGGTCGCCGCCATCGGCATCTTCTCGGCCTTCATCCTGCACGACCTGAAGCGCGTGAAGGACGGCCTGGAAACCAACTACATCTCGGCCACGCTGGGCGTGTACCTGAGCCTCTACAACGTGTTCCAGTCGCTGCTGGCCCTGCTGGGCATCGCGGGCGGCCGGGACGAGTAAGCGCGCCAGAACGACAAGACAAGGAAGGAAAGCACCATGCGCCTCACCACCAAGGGCCGCTTCGCGGTCACCGCGATGATCGACATCGCCCTGCACGGCCGCTCGGGCCCCGTCACGCTGGCCTCGATCAGCCTGCGCCAGCAGGTCTCGCTCTCGTACCTGGAACTGCTGTTCGCCAAGCTGCGCCGCAACGGGCTGGTCGAATCCACCCGCGGCCCCGGCGGCGGCTACTCGCTCAGCCGCAAGGCCACGGAGATCACGGTGGCCGACATCGTGCTCACCATCGAGGACCTGGGTGCCAGCAAGATCCGCCCGCGCGCCGCCGGCTCGGCCGACGAACCGGGCCGCTGCGAGATCGACGACCTGTGGGCCTCCGTGAACCTGCGCGCCGTCGAGTTCCTGCGCTCGATCTCGCTGCAGAGCCTGGTCGACGAACAGAAGGCCAAGGGCGTGCAGCCCGCCACCAGCGCGGCCGCCCGCCGCACCACGGCCGTGGTCGGCTCGCCGGTGCGCAAGCCCTTCGTGGTCGACGCACCGAACTCGGTGTTCGCACTGGGCCGGCGCCACAGCACGAGCAGCTGACGGCGATCGGCGCGGCCGCTGCGCCGCGCCTTGAAAGACCGGGCCCCGCGACCTAGACTGGGCAGTGAGGGCACCCGCGGTGCCGGGGGCCAAGGAGCCTGCCATGTACAAGCGTGTTCTCGTCGCAACCGACGGCTCTTCGCTGTCGGACAAGGCGGTGGCCGCGGCCATCGACCTCGCGTTGCTGACCGGCGCCGAGCTGGTGAGCGTCAACGTCGCGCACATCCAGCCCTATGGCTATTTCGAAGGCTCGATGCTGCTGAACCAGACGGATTTCGAGGCCAACCAGAAACACGTCGAGCAGGCGGCCCAGCGCGTGGCCGATGCGGTGCGCGACACCGCCCTGGCCAAGGGCGTGCGCCGCGCCGACGCGGTGGTCATGAAGTCGAACCAGGTGGCCGAGGCCATCATCCACGCCGCCAAGAACCAGGACTGC
This sequence comes from Variovorax sp. GW821-FHT06D12, assembly GCF_059419205.1. Classification (NCBI taxonomy): domain Bacteria; kingdom Pseudomonadati; phylum Pseudomonadota; class Betaproteobacteria; order Burkholderiales; family Comamonadaceae; genus Variovorax; species Variovorax sp. GW821-FHT06D12. Next base: position 286,042 of record NZ_JBWKRI010000002.1, read on the forward strand.
GACCTGATCGTGATGGCCTCGCACGGGCGCCGCAGCCTGGCCCGGCTGCTGCTGGGCAGCGAGACGCTGCACGTGCTGACGCATTCGCACATTCCGGTGCTGGTGCTGCGCTGAACTGAACGAACCCGGCACCGCGCGCGCGGTGCGCGGGCGTTATCGCGTGGCGGCCGACTCGACGGTTTCGACGACCGTGCGGCCGGCCGGCGGGCACGACGGCCCGGCATCGCGGCCGAAGCAGCGCGCGGCCTGCGTGCGCGCCTGGGCTTCCTGCGCGTGGCGCGCCTGCGCGGCATCGACCTGGTAGTCGAGCAGCCACTTCATCAGCAACAGCATCGCGATCACCAGCCCGAGCGCCACACCCAGCAGGGTCGTGCGCCAGTTGCGCGGTCGCGCCGCAGACGGCGCGCGGGCCGGTGCGCTGCTCTCCATCGCGGTGAAGCCCGCAAGGCTGCGGGACGCACCACCGTCATGGATGCGGCGGCGGGGGGGTTCGGGGGTCGCGGAACGCGCGGACACCGAGGTCTGCGCGCGCTTCACGCGCGGCGCATGGGCAGTGTCCGAAGGCAGGTGGCGGGCAGGCATGACGGGGGCGATTATGAACGCCTTGCGCCCCCGGTCCGTGCGTCAGGCACCGACGCCGAACGCCGCGTGGTACCGCACCTCGCCGACCGGCCACGCGCCGTGGAACGACACGGCCTGAAAGTATTCCGGCGGCACGCCCGGCAACACCAGGCCGGGCCGCACGACGAAGCCGAAGCGGCCATAGAAAGCCGGGTCGCCCAGCAGCACGCAGCCTTGCGCGCCGGCGTCGCGCAGGCCCGCCAGCGCCGCGTCCATCAGCAGCCGGCCGATGCCCTGCCCCTGGCGCGCGGGCGCCACCGAGATCGGCCCCAGGCCATGCCAGTCGGTCGTGCCGTCGGAAACCGCCACCGGCGACACCGCGACGTGGCCGACGATCTCGCCGCCGTCTTCGGCCACGAGCGACAGCGTGAGCCGCCCGGCGGCGCGCAGGGCGTCGACGATGAGGTGCTCGGTGCCGTCGGCATGCGCCGCGCCGGCAAAGGCCGCCACCGTCAGTTGCCGGATCGCGGCCTCGTCGCCCGCTTGCTCGGGGCGCACCGCCGGCCCCACCTGCGCCCGCCGCGCGGCCTCCACCTTCTTCTGCGTGTCGGCATCCACCAACGCCCGCATGGCGCGGAACAGCGGCCGGCTGCCGGTGTGCTTCTGGCCGTAGCCGAGATTGAATTCGTAGTCGAAGTCCGGCGGGTTCGCGCCCTGGTTGTGCTGCAGCAGGGTCTCGAGCTTGTCGAGCGCCTTGACCGCCTGCGCTTCGGGCGTCTCGGCTTTCTCGTACTCGTCCCACAGTGCGAGGATGCCCGCGCGCAGCGGCGCATCGAGCGTGCGCGTGAGCATCTGCAGGTCTTCGCGCTCCTGCGCGCTCTTGTCGGGGTGCGCGGCCTGCACGATGGCGGGAATGTCGCCGTGGATCGCCTCGCCCAGGTCGTGCACCACGCACATCTTCAGCACCTTGAGCAGGTCCAGGTCGGCCAGCTCGTCCTCGAAGGCCATGGCCATCAGGCACAGGCGCCAGCTGTGCTCGGCCGTGCTCTCGGTGCGGCCCGAGGCCGTGTGCGCGCTGCGCAGCACGCTCTTGAGGCGCTCGGCCTCGCGAAGGAAGTCCAGCCTTCCCCTGATCTGATCGATGTCCATCTCGCCGTCTCGTTCGTCCTGAAGGGTGTCAGGCCGAGCCTACGCGATCCGGACGCGGGCCGTCGTTACAGCGCCGGCCCCAGCCCGATCGGCGCGGGCACCGCGTTGACGATGCGCGTGAAGAGCGACGCATACACCTCGTCGGGCGCGGGGTGGTTGGAGAACAGGTCGCGGTTCTCACCGAAGGCCGCGTCGAGTTCGCGCCAGTCGTCGGCACTGAGCACGCGCTCGGCCAGCGGCAGGATCTCTCGCTCCTCGTGCGCCATGTGCTCCAGGTAGAAGCTCACGTACTCGTTCATCGCCTGCTCGAAGGCCAGGCGGCGCGGCTCACCGAGCATCTCGAAGGCGAGCAGCGCGTGCTCGACGTGGCGGATCTTGCGCTCGCCCCAGGCATGGTCGTTGTCGAGCTTGTCCATCAGGTCGCGCGAGATCGGCGTGCAGGCGCGCAGCCGGGGAAAGAGCAGCTCGGTCTCCTTCGGGTGGTGACGCTTCTCGGGAAACTCGTCCACGTAGAACAGCATCGCGCGCAGCGTCGCGAAGTCGGGCATCGTGCCCTTGCGGCGGTGCTGGTCGAGCAGCATCACGATGGAACGCAGCATGGCCGCCAGCGCGGCGTGCTCCTGGCGAATGATCCGGACGGCGGCATGGGTCATGAGGGTCTCCTTCTTTCGAAGGCCCCAAGGGTCGCAAGCCCGAGGCGGCCCAGGCTTGTTCCAGATCAAGGCCCGTGCATGCAGCCAGGCACAGACTGGCATGGCATCTCCTCTTTCTCATCAACGCACCCTGGAGGTTCCACACCATGTACCAACGCATCCTGGTTCCCGTCGACGGCAGTTCCACCTCCGCCGAAGGCCTGGCCGAAGCCATCCGCCTGGCCCGGCTCACCGGCGGCCGCCTGCGCATCGTCCACATCCTGGACGAGCTCTCGTTCGCGCTCGGCATGGACGTCTACGTCGGCCATTCGGGCGACTGGCTCGGGGCGCTGCGCGCCAACGCCGTGACGCTGCTCGAGAAGGCCCGCGCCCAGGCGCAGGAAGCGGGCGTCGAGGCCGAGGTCGTGCTGCGCGACGGCTTCAAGGCCGGCGCGGTCCACGACCAGGTGGTGACCGAGGCCGTCGATTCGAAGGCCGACCTGATCGTGCTCGGCACGCACGGCCGGCGCGGCCTGAGCCGCTGGGCCATGGGCAGCAGCGCGGAGCACATCCTGCGGGTGGCGCCCGTGCCGGTGCTGCTGATCCGCGCGCCCGAAGCCGCGGCCAAGGTGGAGTCCGAGCGCTTCAGCCTGCCGGACGGACAGGTCGCGAACCAGTAGGCCGCCCGCCCGCCGCCGGTTTGACGGGGCCCGGCACCGCGCCCAGAATGGCCTGCTCCGCTCGCGGCTTCTTTCGCGCAAGAACCGCCCGCCCGTTCCCCGTTTCAAGGAGCAGCGTCATGAGCTCACCCCAGCACATCCGGCAGTCCATGGACACCCTCGCGAGCCACTTCGCGACGCATCCCCAGGACGCACTGACCCAGGACAAGCCGGCCACGGCCACGCTGGTGTCGGGCCTGCACTTTCGCGTGACCGGGCCCACGGGGGAATCCATCGCGACCGACATGCCGAAGGCCATCGGAGGCAAGGCTGAAGCGCCATCGCCCGGCTGGTTCATGCGCGCCGCCCTGGCGAGTTGCGAAACAACCGTGATCGCCATGCGGGCCGCCCAGCTCGGCATCGCGTTGACGACGCTCGAAGTGGTCGTCGGCAGCCAGTCGGACAGCCGCGGCCTGCTCGGCGAGCCGGCCTCCGTGCCCGCCGGCCCCAGCCGCATGCACGTCGCGGTGCGGATCGCCGCGGAGGGCGTGCCGGAGCAGGCGTTGCGCGACCTGGTGCACTGGGCCGAGGCCCACTCCCCGGTGGGCAGTGCGCTGCGCCGGGCCGTGCCGCTCGATGTGGCGGTGCAGGTCGGGCCGGCCTGACGGCACCCGCGAAGACCGTCCTCAGGCGTAGGAACGCAGCCGCACCGCAAAGGCCGCCAGCGGTGCGATGCCGCTGGCTTCGGCGCGCTCGCACCAGTCCTGCAGCCGCTTCACGAGCTGTTCGCCGGTGGCGCCCGAGCGGCTCCACAGCGCGGTCAGCTCGCGCCGCATCGCGTACATCGTTTCCAGTGCCTGCGAAGCCACCAGCGCCTGCGTGAGCTGCGCATGGCGCGTGGCGTCGAGCGCCTTTTCTTCCTTGCCGAGCCAGGGCCGCGCGGCGCGCAGTGCGCGTGCCTTGTTCGGCGCGAGCGCATGCACCCGCGCCAGCTCCTCGGTGCAGGCCTGCTTCAGCGAGCGCGAGTAGTTCGACAGCACGTCGTAGTGGTGCCGGATCACCGCCTGCACCGTGAGCAGGTCGACGGTGGCGCGCGGCGTGGTGAGGCGCGGCTTCGGCGCCAGGTGCTTCACCTTCGCCAGCCCCAGCGCCTGCAGCGCGCGGATGTAGACCCAGCCGATGTCGAACTCGAACCACTTGTTCGACAGCTTGGCCGAGGTCGGGAACGCGTGGTGGTTGTTGTGCAGCTCCTCGCCGCCGATCAGCAGGCCGATGGGAAAGATGTTCGTGCTCGCGTCCGACGCAGGCCAGTTGCGGTAGCCCCAGAAGTGGCCGATGCCGTTGACCACGCCGGCGGCCCAGAACGGAATCCACGCGATCTGCACGAGCAGCACCAGCGCGCCCGGCAGCACGCCGAACAGCGCCATGTCGATCAGGCCCATGCAGGTGATGCCCAGCGTCTGGTAGCGCGTGTACAGCCGCCGCTCGAGCCAGTCGTCGGGCGTGCCGTGGCCATAGCGGCTGAGCGTCTCGGGGTTGCGCGCCTCGGCCACGTACAGCAGCACGCCGCCCCACAGCACGCGCTTCAGGCCCACCACCTGCGGGCTGTGCGGGTCGTCGGGCGTGTCGCACTTGGCGTGGTGCTTGCGGTGCACCGCGGCCCATTGCTTGGTGACCATGCCCGTGGTCATCCAGAGCCAGAAGCGGAAGAAATGGCTGGCGATGGGGTGCAGGTCGAGCGCGCGGTGCGCCTGGTGGCGGTGCAGGAAGATGGTGACCGAGGCGATGGTGACGTGCGTCAGCGCCAGCGCGGCCAGCAGCACGCCCCACCACGGGAGATCGAGCGCGCCCGAGAAAAGAAAAGATGCCATTCGTTCGTACCTTCTGGACCCTGTGGACAACGGGCGCGATTCTCGGAAGCGCCCCGCCCGCATGCCTTGCGCCAGATCAACGGCGGGCGCTGCGGCTGCCGCAGCCGCGCCTTGCGTGCTACGCTTCCCGGCTCCCTGCGCCCTTCCCCGTGGCGCCGGCGTTTTTTCTCCCAGCCCCCGCATGACTTCTGCCCCCCACATCGCGGTGCTCGACGACGAGGTCGACATCACGCTGCTGCTGGCCAACTACCTCCAGGGCCACGGCTATCGCGTCACCCAGATCCACGACGGCGCGGCGCTGCGCTCGCTCATGGCCGCCGACCCGGCCGACCTCGTGCTGCTGGACCTCGGCCTGCCCGGCGAAGACGGTTTTTCCATCGCCCGCCACATGCGCGAGAACTGGCGCTGCGGCCTCGTGATCGTCACCGGCCGCGGCGACCCGGTGGACAAGGTGGTGGGCCTCGAAGTGGGCGCCGACGACTACGTGACCAAGCCCTTCGACCTGCGCGAGCTGGCGGCGCGCGTCAAGGCCGTGCTGCGGCGCCTGACGCCCGACGCGTCGGCAGCGGCCGCCGCGCCCACGCCGCCCGAGCGCCTGCGCTTCGCCGGCTGGCGCCTGGACACCGCCGCGCGCAGCCTCAGCAACGCGCAGGGCGAGGCCGTGGCGCTGACCACCGGCGAGTTCGACCTACTGTGCGCCTTCGCGCGGCACCCGGGCCGCGTGCTCTCGCGCGACTTCCTGCTCGAGCAGACGCGCGGTCGCGAGGCCGCCCCTTTCGACCGCACGATCGACGTGCAGGTCGGCCGGCTGCGCAAGAAGATCGAGGCCAACGCCGACGATCCGCAGCTCATCAAGTCGGTGCGCGGCGCGGGCTACATCCTCGTGCCGCCGGTCACGCATGGCTGACGGCACAACACCACCCTCCATCCCCGGCCTGCCCTCGGGCGTCGAGGAAGGCAGCGTGTTCCGCTCGCTGTTCGCCGCCTACCCCGATTCGCTGCTGGTGGTGGACCAGTCGGGCCGCATCGTGCTGGCCAACCCCTCGGCCGCCGCCATGCTCGGCTACGCGGCCGACGAGCTCGTGGGCCTGAGCGTGGAAGCGCTGGTGCCCGACAGCATCCGCCCACGCCACGCCGCGTTTCGCGAAGCCTACGGCCGCGCGCCGCGCCCGCGCCCGATGGGCACCGACATGGAGCTCGTCGCCAAGCGCAAGGACGGCAGCGAGGTGATGGTCGAGATCGCGCTGAGCCCGCTGCAGAACCAGGGCCTGCCCTTCGTGGTGGCCGCGATCCGCGACATCGGCGCCTACCCGCGCGTGAAGCAGGCGCTGCAGCGCGCGCGCTACAGCGAACACCTGGCACAGCTGGGCCGGCTGGCGGTCGACACGCGCGACCTGCAGGTGGTGCTGGCGCAGGTGCCCGACATCGTCGCGACCGCGCTGCAGGTCGAGGTGGCCATGGTGTGGCTGCTCGACGGCACCCAGCGCGAGTTCCGCCTGGCCAGCGGCGTGGGCCTGGTCGCCGACGAGAGCGTCGGCCTGCGCATCGCCAACCGGCCCGACACGCAGCCCGGCTACGTGCTCTCGCAGGGCTGCCCCGTCGTCGTGACCGACTACCGCGAGGAGCGTCGCTTCACCGTGCCGCCCGCCTACCTCGAGGCCGGGCTGGTCAGCGCGCTGGCCGTGCCGCTGTCCGACCGGGGCCGCGTGACCGGCATGCTGTCGGTGCGCGCCACCGCCGCGCGGCGCTTCGGCGACGAGGAGATCCGCTTTCTCGAATCGGTGGCCAGCCTGCTGGCCACCAGCCTGCAGCGCGTGCAGACCGAGGAGGCGCTGAACCACGCGCAGCGCCTGGAGAGCGTGGGCCAGCTCACCGGCGGCATCGCGCACGACTTCAACAACCTGCTGACCATCATCCAGGGCAACCTGCAGGTGCTCGAAGAGCTGCCGCAGCTCGCGGCCGACGGCTACGCGCAGCAGCTCGTGGCCGCCGCCGCGCGCGCCAGCCGGCGCGGCGCCGAGCTCACGGGCAAGCTGCTGGCCTTCTCGCGGCGCCAGATGCTGCAGCCCGACGCGGTTGACGTGCGGCAGATGCTGCACTCGCTCACCGACATGCTGCGCCGCACGCTCGACCAGCGCATCCAGATCGAGATCGACGCCGACGACCCCTGCCCCGCCGTGCGCGCCGACCCGGGCCAGCTCGAATCGGCGCTGCTGAACATCGCCATCAACGCGCGCGACGCCATGCCCGAGGGCGGGCGCCTGCACTTTCGCGCCGAAGCCTGCGACGCCCTGCCCGCCACCGTGCGCCAGGAACTGAGCGACGCCGACGCCGGCCGCCGCTTTGTCGCGCTCTCCATCGCCGACAGCGGCACCGGCATGACCGACGCGGTCATGGAACACCTCTTCGAGCCCTTCTTCACCACCAAGGAAGCCGGGCGCGGCACCGGCCTGGGCCTGAGCACGGTGTACGGCTTCGTGAAGCAGTCGCGCGGCGCCATCGCCATCGACAGCAAGCTCAACGCCGGCACCACCGTCACGCTCTACCTGCCGCAGGTCGAGGCCGATGCGGCGAGCGCTGCGGCGCCCGCCGACGAAGACCCGATCGAGATCGAAGCCGAAGCCACGCTGGCACCGGGCCTGCGCGTGATGCTGGTCGAAGACGACGCCGAGGTGCGCCAGGTGGTCCACACCTTCCTGACCACGCTGGGCTGCGAAGTCGCGACCGCCGCCAACGCCGAACAGGCACTGCCTTCCATGGCCGCCGAAGCCACGCCCTTCGACCTGCTGCTGAGCGACATCGCGCTCGGCCCCGGCATGCGCGGCACGCGGCTGGCCGCCGAGGCGGTGCAACGCCAACCGCGGCTGGCGGTGCTGCTGATGTCGGGGTTCTCGGCCGAGCTGCTCGACGCCGACCGCGAAGCGCCGCCGGGCTGGGAGCTGCTGCGCAAGCCGTATTCGCGCAGCGAGCTGGCACGCGCGATGGCGCGGGCGCTGTTGGCTGCGCGCGAGTGAACGACGTCTCTTCCTACTGAAGCATCGCGGGCGCCGGCGCCAGGCAGCGCTGCACGAAGGCCGAGAGCGCGCCCACGTCGGGAATCTGCACCTCGCGCCGGCCCTTGGTGGCAAAGCCGATGACCTTGTCGCGCGCCAACCGCGAGAGTGCGCGGCTCACGCTTTCGAGCGTCATGCCCAGGTAGTTGCCGATCTCGGCGCGCGTCATGCGCAGCGTGATCTCGTCGGTGCGCATGCCGCGGTCGGCCAGCGACTCGGCCCAGTAGCGCAGGAAGTCGGCCACGCGCGCGTCGGCCGGCAAGGTGCACACCGACATCAGCGAATCGCGGTCGTGCGCGATCTCGCGGCTCATCGCGGCGTGCAGCATCTGCAGCAGCGCGGGGTGCGTGGTGCAGGCGGCCAGCAGCGACTCGTAAGGCACGACCCAGACCTCGCCGGTGTCCATGGCCACGGCGTCGCACACGTAGCGCTGGCCCGCGATGCCGTCGAAGCCCAGCCAGTCGCCGCGGAACTTCAGGCCCACGACCTGTTCGCGCCCATCGGCCGAGAGATTCACGATCTTGAAGAAGCCCGAGTTCAGGATGTAGAGGTTGCCGAAGCGCTCGCCGGCCTGGTAGATCACGTCGCCCGTGTGCACCATGCGGCGCTGCGGTTGCAGCTGCTCGGCCAGCAGGCGCAGGCGCTCGGCCGTGCGGCGGCCGGCGTCTTCCTTGTGCACCGCTGCCGGCAGCGGCCGAAGCGGGAGGATGGGGTTGGGGCGGGCACTCGTGAGCATGGGGATTCCTCGGCGTTCTGTCTGTCTTGTGTGGCGTTGCCTGCGATCAGGCGATGTCTCGATGCTAGGAAGCGCGAGGCCCCGCAGTGACAACGGCCCGCATCGGTGCGTAACGTCGGGTGAATGCTCTGTGTCCGGCGTGTAACAGCGGGGCGGTCCTTGATGTGCGTCAAGGCCAGCGCGGCCGGGGTGGCTAGCCTCCGCGAGACACATGTCGAACCTTGCCATGCACCCTTCCACCGCCGCGCTGTCGCCCCAGAGAGAGGCCAGCCTGCTGGGCCGCGCCCGGCTGCTCCAGCGCGCCGCGCTCGACGGCGCCGCGCCGCCGCGGCTGCTGCGCGGCAAGAACCTCGGCCTGCTCAGCGAGACCCGCGACAGCGCCGCCCTCGCCCTGCTGCGCCAGGCCGCCGAGGAACTGGGCGCGCAGGTCGCGACCATGCGCTCCAGCCTGTCGACCGACACGCCGGTGCAGGAGCTGCAGCACACGGCGCGCATGCTCGGGCGGCTCTACGACGCCGTCGCCTGCGAGGGCATCGACGCCGCGCTGGTGCGCCAGATCGGCCAGCACGCGGGGATTCCGGTGCACGACGGCGCAGCGGCCGACAGCCACCCCACGGCCGCGCTCGCAGGCCTGCTCGGCGAACGCACGGCGGCAGCGGACAACCGGCGCTTCGTGCTACAGGCGTTGCTGATCGAGAGCATCGCCTGAGGAATTAGCGCCTCAGCCGCACCAATCGGCGATGCGGTGGCTCAGGTCCATCCACAGCGCCTGCAGCGCCACCGCTGCCAGCAACACCCCTGCCAGCCGCGCGCCCCAGGCCTGGCGCGTGCCGCTGTCGCCCCACCCGCGCAAGCGCTGCCACAGCCACGGCGCAGCGAGCAGCGACACGCTGCTGCCCGCCGCGAACAGCGCCATCGTCGATGCACCTTGGAGCGGCCCGTTGCCCAACGCGGCCAGCATCAGCGCCGAATAGAGCAGGCCGCAGGGCATCGCGACCCACAGCGTGCCCGTGGCGAGCACGCCCAGCAGCGAGCTGCCGGCCATGGGCCGCAGGCGTGCTTCGAGCGCACGCCCGGCGCGCTGCGCCCACAGCGGCTGGCGGCCCGCGACGGCGAGCACCACGCCCCAGGCGAGCACGAACACATGCAGCATCACCCATAGCGGGCGCCAGGCCGCGACCTGCGCGCTCGCTGCGCCCAGGCCGTGCAGGCTCGCGGCGGCGATGGCGCCGGCGGCGGCGTAGCTCGCCATGCGGCCGAGATGGAAGGCGATCGGTGCGATGGCATGCGTTCCCTGTGACAACCCGCCCACCGGCACGATGCGGATCACCGCGGACGACACCGCGCCGCACATCGCCACGCAGTGCGGCCCGCCCGCGAGCCCCATCAACAGTGCGGCGCCGGCGAGTGCGGGGGATTCCATCGAATCAAACCACGCGCGAGAAGCGCGTGCGCGTCGCGGCGCAGTAGCGGTCGAACACCATCGCCACGGCGCGCACGAGGAACCAGCCGGCCTCCGTGACCTCGATGGCGCGCGGTGACAGGCGCACCAGCCCCTGCTCGGCCATCGGCACCAGCGCGGCACGCTCGGGGGCGAAGTAATCCGCAAAGGCGATGCCGTGCGCGGCCTCGACGGCGTCGAAGTCCACGCGACCCCGGCACATCAGCGCCATGATGACCTCGCGGCGCAGCACGTCGTCGTCCGACAGCACGAGCCCCTTGACCACGGGCAGGCGGCCCTGGTCGAGCAGCGCGTAGTAGTCCTCCAGCGTCTTCGCGTTCTGGCTGTAGGTCGCGCCCACGCGGCCGATGGCCGACACGCCGAGCGCGACGAGGTCGCCGTCGGGCTGCGTGCTGTAGCCCTGGAAATCGCGGTGCAGCCGCCCCTCGCGCTTGGCCACGGCCAGTGGGTCGTCGGGCAGTGCGAAGTGGTCCATGCCGATGTAGACGTAGCCGGCTTCGGTGAGCGCTGCGATCGCGCGCCCGAGCATGCGCACGCGCGTGGGGGCGTCGGGCAGCTCGTCGGCCGCGATGCGCCGCTGCGGCTTGAAGCGCTCCGGCAGGTGGGCGTAGGCATACAGCGCGATGCGGTCGGGCCGCAGTTCGCGGATCTGCGCGAGGGTGCGCTCGAACGAGGCATCGTTCTGACGAGGCAGGCCGTAGATCAGGTCGACGTTGATCGATTTGAAACCCAGTGCGCGCGCCGTGTCCATCAGCGCGAAGACCTGCGCCGCCGGCTGGATGCGGTGCACGGCCTGCTGCACGGCGGGGTCGAAGTCCTGCACGCCGAAGCTCAGGCGGTTGAAGCCGAGCGCGGCCAGCGCCGCGAGGCGCTTCGCATCGACGGTGCGCGGATCGATCTCGATCGACTGCTCGCCGCCCGGCACGAACGCGAACGTACGGCGCAGCAGGGCCACCAGTTCGCCCAGTTCTTCGTCGTCCAGGAAGGTCGGCGTGCCGCCGCCCAGGTGCAGCTGACCGACGGGCGCACCAGGGCCGAGCTGCGCGACCTGCAGCGCCACTTCGCGCGCGAGGTAATCGAGGTACTCTCGTCCCCGCTCGCGGTGCTTCGTGACGACCTTGTTGCAGGCGCAGTAGTAGCACAGCGATTCGCAGAACGGGATGTGCACGTACAGCGACAGTGGCTCGCCGGCCGTGTCCGCATCGCGCCGCAGCTGCAATGCCTGCGCGTAGTCGCCGGCGCCGAAGGTCTCGACGAAGCGGTCGGCCGTGGGGTACGAGGTGTAGCGCGGGCCGGGCACGTCGAAGCGGCGCAGCAGCTCGACGGGCAGCACGGACGGGGTCTCGGGAACGCAGGCCAGGGGCAGGCTCATGACGCAGTCTCTTTCTCGGACGGCAGCGCCAGCAGCGTGGTGCACGCGCTCGAGGCCGCCGCCATCAGCCAGAACACGAAGAAGGACACGGTGTAGATGCCCTGGCGCGACATGCGCAGCGCATCGGCGCCGCAGTACGAATGGATCGGATCGATCATCGCGAACACCAGCACCTCCATGCCGCAGGCCACGAGGAACGACGGCCACAGGATGCCGGCGATGCGGCGCATGGCACTCACTGCGCGCCCCTCCGGGGCACCGGCACATCGTCCTCGGGCGTCGCCGCGTGGTTGCGCCCGGCCTGCGCCGGCATGCGCTTCTTGTCGGCCAGCGTGCGGTTGATCTCGATGCCTTCGCGGTAGTAGTCCTCCGACACCAGCACCTCGGGGGTGCGCAGCGCCAGCCACACGGTCGCGATGCTCGCGAGCACCACGGCCGCGGGCCCCGCGATCACCAGCCAGACCAGCGGGTAGCGCCACCAGGGGCCGGAGGTCGCGGGCACGTTCATCGGCAGGGCATCGTTCATGGGAAGACCTTTCAGCGCGGCACCAGGAAGACCGCTTTTTCGGAAACCTGCGCCGCGCCATCCGCCTGCCGGATGTCGAAGTGCACCGTGTGCGAGCCGGCCGGCGCGGCGCCGTAGGGCACCTGCAGCCGCACCGCGACCCAGCGCGCCTGCGCGGGCTCGACCTCGATGGCCTCGTCGGGCGAGGCCACGCTCAACCCCTCGATGCCGCGCGCGGCGATGCGGTAGTGCTGCGCGCGCTCGGTCGCGTTCATGATCTGCAGCCGGTAGACGTTCTCCAGCCGCCCGCCCTCGACGATGCGCGCCAGCGAGGCGCGGTCGCGCACCACGTCGACCTTCAGCGGCGTGCGCGCGACCAGGCTGGCGAGCAGGCCCGCCACCAGCAGCGCGAGCAATGCGGTGTAGACCAGCACGCGCGGGCGCAGCACGCGGCGCCACAGCTGGCGGCGCGACCAGCCGGCCTCCATGCCGTTCTGCGTGTCGTAGCGGATGAGGCGCGGCGCGTAGCCCATCTTGTCCATCACGCTGTCGCAGGCGTCCACGCACAGGCCGCAGCCGATGCACTCGTACTGCAGGCCCTGGCGGATGTCGATGCCGGTGGGGCACACCTGCACGCACAGGCTGCAGTCGATGCAATCGCCCAAGGCGGCGCTGCGCGGGTCGACGTTCTTGCGGCGCGGCGCGCGCGGCTCGCCGCGCCGCGGGTCGTAGCTGACGATGAGCGTGTCGCGGTCGAACATCGCGCTCTGGAAGCGCGCGTAGGGGCACATGTACTTGCACACCTGCTCGCGCATGAAGCCGGCGTTGCCGTAGGTGGCAAAGCCGTAGAAGAACACCCAGAACACCTCCCATGAGCCCATCTGCGTTTGCAGGAAGGCCATGCCCAGCTCGCGGATGGGCGTGAAGTAGCCCACGAAGGTGAAGCCGGTCCACAGCGCAATGCCGATCCAGACGAGGTGCTTGAAGGCCTTCTTCACCAGCTTCTCGAGCGAGAACGCGCCGGCGTCGAGCCGGATGCGCGCGCTGCGGTTGCCTTCGATGCGCTGCTCCACCCACAGGAACATCTCGGTGTAGACGGTCTGCGGGCAGGCGTAGCCGCACCACAGGCGCCCGGCCACGGCCGTGAAGAGAAAGAGGGAGAGCGCGCTGATCACCAGCAGGCCCGACAGGTAGATCAGGTCCTGCGGGTACAGCACCAGCCCGAAGATGTAGAAGCGCCGCGCGGCCAGGTCGAACAGCACCATCTGCCGCTCGCCCCATTCAACCCAGGGCATGCCGTAGAACACCAGCTGCGTGAGAAAGACCATGGCCCAGCGCCAGCGCGCGAACAGGCCCTGCACGCTGCGCGGGTAGATCTTCTTCGTCGCCTCGTACAGGCCGACCTCCGGCGCCGCGGCGGGCGGCACGCTCGCGATCGGGATGACGGTCTTTCGCGTCATGGCGTCCCGGTCGCAGGGTTGGACATGCCCCACACGTAGGAGGCCAGCAGCTTGATCTGGGCCTCGGTCAGGCGCCCTTCCTGCGCGGGCATGGCGCTGTGCTTGCCCTCGTTGATGATCTGCACGATGGCGGCCTCGCCGTAGCCGTGCAGCCAGATGCGGTCGTTCAGGCGCGGGGCACCCATTGCGGCGTTGCCCACGCCGCCGATGCCGTGGCAGGCCGCGCAGGCGGCGAACTTGGGCTTGCCCAGGCCCGCGCGCAGCGAATCGTGCGGCTCGCCCGACAGGCTCAGCACGTAGTTGGCGACGTTCTTCACGTCGTCGGGCGTGCCGACCATCGCGGCGGCCGGCGGCATGGTGCCGATGCGGCCCTTGGTGATCGACTCGACGATCTTGTCGGGCGTGCCGCCGTGCAGCCAGTCGGCGTCGGTGAGGTTGGGAAAGCCCTTGCTGCCGCGCGCGTCGGAGCCGTGGCACTGCGCGCAGTTGTTCATGAACAGGCGCTCGCCGATGGCGCGGGCCTGCGGGTCGCGCGCGACCTCCTCCAGGGGCATGGGCGCGTAGCGCGCGTACACCGGCGCCAGCGCCTGCGTGGCCTTGGCCACGTCCTGCTGGTACTCGGCGCGCGAGCTCCAGTCGTTCGTGCCGCGGAAGCTGCCCAGGCCCGGGAACACGGCCAGGTAGCCGAGCGAGAAGACGATGGTCAGCACGAACAGGCCCACCCACCACAGCGGCAGCGGGTTGTTGGCTTCGCGCAGGTCTTCGTCCCACACGTGGCCGGTGGTGTTGTCGGCGTCGGAGGGCACGCGCTTGCGCGCCGTGAGCCACAGGAGCAGCACGCAGCCCAGGATGCTCAGCAGCGAGGCCACGGCCACGTAGCTGGACCAGAAGTTATTGATGAAATCGCTCATCGTGGGGCTCCCTTCAGTCCTGCTCGAACGGCAACCGGGCCGCTTCGGCGAAGCGCTGCGTGTTGCGGCGCGAACAGGCCCAGGCCACGATGCCGATGAAGACGACGAAGCAGGCGATGGTGGCGGCGATGCGCAAGGTGGTGATGTCGGTCATGGGGCGTTGCCTGTTCTTTCTTCTTACTTGAGCGCCAGGCCCAGCGACTGCAGGTAGGCCACGGTGGCGTCCATGTCGGTCTTGCCGGCGACCTCGTCGGCGGCCTTGGCAATCTCTTCGTCGGTGTAGGGCACGCCCACCGTGCGCAGCGCGCGCATGCGGGTGGCGATGCTGCCGGCGTCGACCAGCCCCTTCTCCAGCCACGGGTAGGCCGGCATGTTCGACTCGGGCACGAGGTCGCGCGGGTTGTTCAGGTGGATGCGGTGCCACTCGTCGCTGTACTTGCCGCCCACGCGGTGCAGGTCGGGACCGGTGCGCTTGCTGCCCCACTGGAAGGGGTGGTCGTACACGAACTCGCCGGCCACCGAGTAGTGGCCGTAGCGCAGCGTCTCCGAGCGGAAGGGGCGGATCATCTGCGAGTGGCAGTTGTAGCAACCCTCGCGCAGGTAGACGTCACGGCCGGCCAGTTGCAGCGGCGTGAGCGGCTTCACGCCCTCCACGGCCTCGGTGGTCGACTTCTGGAAGAACAGCGGCACGATCTCCACGAGGCCGCCGATGGCCACCACCAGCAGGATCAGCACGATCATCAGCAGGTTGTTGGTCTCGACCTTCTCGTGCGTGAAGCCGGTGGCGGCGGGCGCGGAGTTCTGGTTGTCAGGTGCGTTCATCGTGCGTCCTCAATGGCTTCAGGCGTGGGCGGCGGCAACGGCCGGGATCTCGGCGCGCACCGAGCGCCCGGTGATCACGGTCATCCAGACGTTCCAGGCCATGACCAGCATGCCGCCCAGGTAGAGCACGCCGCCGATCACGCGCACCAGGTAGTAGGGGAAGGTGGCCTTCACGCTTTCGACGAAGGTGTAGGTCAGCGTGCCGTCGGCATTGATCTCGCGCCACATGAGGCCCTGCATCACGCCGGCGATCCACATCGCGGCGATGTACAGCACGATGCCGATGGTGGCCATCCAGAAGTGCACGTCGATGGCGCGCACGCTGTACATGGCGAGGCGGCCGTACATGCGCGGGATCAGGTAGTACAGCGACCCCATGGTGATGAAGCCCACCCAGCCCAGCGCGCCGGAGTGCACGTGGCCCACGGTCCAGTCGGTGTAGTGGCTCAGGGCGTTGACGGTCTTGATGGACATCATCGGACCCTCGAAGGTCGACATGCCGTAGAACGACAGCGCAACGATCAGAAAGCGCAGGATCGGGTCGGTGCGCAGCTTGTGCCAGGCGCCCGAGAGCGTCATCACGCCGTTGATCATGCCGCCCCAGCTGGGCGCGAGAAGGATGAGCGAGAACACCATGCCCAGCGACTGCGTCCAGTCGGGCAGCGCGGTGTAGTGCAGGTGGTGCGGGCCGGCCCACATGTAGGTGAAGATCAGCGCCCAGAAGTGCACGATCGACAGCCGGTACGAGTACACCGGGCGCCCCGCCTGCTTGGGGATGTAGTAGTACATCATTCCCAGGAAGCCGGCCGTGAGGAAGAAGCCCACGGCGTTGTGGCCGTACCACCACTGCACCATCGCGTCCTGCACGCCGGCGTAGGCCGAGTAGCTCTTCATCCAGCCGGCCGGAATGGCCGCGCTGTTGACGATGTGCAGCAGCGCCACCGCGATGATGAAGGCGCCGTAGAACCAGTTGGCCACGTAGATGTGGCGCACCTTGCGCAGGCCGATGGTGCCGAAGAACACGATGGCGTAGGCCACCCAGACCACCGCGATCAGGATGTCGATGGGCCATTCGAGCTCGGCGTATTCCTTGCCGCTGGTGTAGCCCAGCGGCAGGCTGATGGCCGCGGCGACGATCACCAGCTGCCAGCCCCAGAACACGAACGAGGCCAGCGCCGGCGCGAACAGCCGCACCTGGCAGGTGCGCTGCACGACGTGAAAGCTCGTGGCCATGAGCGCGCAGCCGCCGAACGCGAAGATCACCGCGTTGGTGTGCAGCGGACGCAGGCGACCGTAGCTGAGCCAGGGAATGCCGAAGTTGAGATCGGGCCAGGTCAGCTGCGAGGCGATGATCACGCCGACCAGCATGCCGACCACCCCCCAGACCACCGACATGAGTGCGAACTGCCGCACGACGGTGTCGTCGTAGATGGCCGCGGGAGGGTGCGTGGTCTGCTGCATCGTGGTGCCCGTGAATGTGATTTGCGGGCAGTGTCTGCCCGCGTCGCCCGGGCAGGCTTGATGCAGATCAAGCCCGCTCCGTTCTCCACTGCGGCTTGTATCGACGGCGGCACACGAGCTCGGACGATGCCGAAGGCCGCGGAGCAGGCCGTGCCAGAACACCCGCGGAACTGGCTATGCCAGGCCGCAGGGTGTGCCCCCTGCAAGGGGGTTGGCGAAGCGACACGAAGTGCGCGTAGCCTGGGGGTTAGTCATTCTTCAGGATGCGGTCGCCTTCGACCTCGATGTCTTCGAACTGGCCGCGCTCGATGGCCCACCAGAGGCCTCCGAGGATCGCCAGAACGAGCACCACCGACAGCGGCACGAGCAGGAACAGCACGTCCATCTCAGGCCACCGCAGCCTTACCGGGCGTAGCGAGCCGCGCCGCATTGAGCACCACGAGCAGCGAACTCGCCGCCATGCCCAGACCCGCGAGCCAGGGCGGCAGCCAGCCGGCCACGGCCAGCGGCACGCACACGGCGTTGTAGGCCGCGGCCCAGAACAGGTTCTGGCGCACCACGCGCAGCGTGCGGCGCGCCTGCGCCACTGCCGCGGGAATGGCCTGCAGCGCATCGCCGAGCACCACGAAGTCGGCCCGCGCGCGCGACAGCGGCACGGCCTGGCCGAAGGCGAACGACGCATTGGCACGCGCCAGGCTCGGGCCGTCGTTCAGGCCGTCGCCGACCATCGCCACCTCGCGCCCGGCCGCCTGCAATTGCCACAGCACCTCGAGCTTGTCTTCCGGTGCGCAGTCGCCCTGCACCGCCGCGATGCCGGCCTGCGCGCCGATGGCACGCGCCGCGTTCTCGCGGTCGCCCGAGAGCAGGCGCACCGACAGCCCCTGCGCCTGCAGCGCCGTCACGGCCTGCGTAGCGTCGGGGCGCAGCTCCTCGGCGAGCACGAAGCTGGCGAGCCAGCCCTCGTCGTCGCTCAGGTGGATCTGCGCCGCGTCGACCTGCAGCGGCGGCACCTCGCAGAAGACCGCCGAGCCCAGGCGCACGGGGCGCGCGCCGTGGTCGTCCACCGCATCACGCCGGTGCAACGAAGCCGCCACGCCCTGCCCCACCGTCTCGCGCAGCTGCGTCGCCGACCAGGCCGGCGGCGCGCGGAACTGCGCCTGCCAGGCGTTGACGAGCGCGCGCGCCGCCGGGTGCAGCGACAGCGCCGCGAGCGCCGCGCCGATCTCCAGCGCATCGCCGGGGCGCAGGCCCTGTCGGCAGTACACGCGCTCCAGGCGCGGCGTGTCGCCCGTGAGCGTGCCGGTCTTGTCGAACACCACGGTGTCGACGCCGGCCAGCGCTTCGAGCGCCTGCAGGTTCGAGGTGAGCACGCCGCCGCGCGCCAGGGCGCCCGCGCTCGCGAGCATCGCGGCGGGCGTGGCGAGCGACAACGCGCACGGGCAGGTGACGATCAGCACCGCCACCGCGACCATCAGCGCCTTGCCGGGATCGACCGCCCACCACAGCGCGCCCGCGCCGAGCGCGCAGGCCAGCACGGCGATGAGAAAGGGCCGCGCCACGCGATCGGCGAGCCGGGCCAGGCGCGGCTTGTCGAGCGCGGCGTTTTCCATGAGCCGCACGATCTGCGCGAAGCGCGTGCCCTCGCCCACCGAGGCGATGCGCACCTGCACCACGGCCGAGAGGTTGTGGCTGCCCGCGAGCACGCGGTCGCCGCAGGGGCGCGGCACGGGGCGCGACTCGCCGGTGAGCAGCGCCTCGTCGGCGGTGGTGTCGCCGTCGATCACCGTGCCGTCGGCCGGGAAGGCCTCGCCGGGGCGCACGCGCACCACGTCGCCCGCCGCGAGCCGGCGCACGGCCACGCGGGCCCATGCGCCGTCGGGCCCGAGGCGCTCCACACTGTCGGGCAGCCGGTGCATCAGCGCCTCGAGCGCGCCGGCCGTGCGGTCGCGCAGCCGTGCCTCGAGCCAACGGCCGGTGAGCAGGAAGAAGACGAACATCGTCAGCGAGTCGAAGTAGACCTCGTGCCCCAGCGGCCCCGTGGGGTCGAAGGTGGCGGCCGTGCTGACCACGAAGGTGATCACCACGCCGAAGGTCACGGGCAGGTCCATGCCGACGCGGCCGATGCGCAGGTCGCGCCAGGCGCTGCGAAAGAAGGGCCCGCACGAGAACAGCACCACGGGCAGGCTGAGCACCCACGAGGCCCAGCGCAGCAGCTGCGCCGCATCGGCCGTCATGTCGCCGGGGCGCGCGACGTAGGCCGGGTAGGCGTACATCATCACCTGCATCATGCAAAAGCCCGCGACCAGCCAGCGCCACAGCGCCATGCGCAGTTCGCGCGTGCGCGTCTCGCGCGCGCTGCGGCTGCCGGCCGGCAGCAGGGGGTAGCCCGCGCGGGCGCTGGCCTCGAACCAGCGCGAAGGCCGCGTGGCCGTGGCCGACCACACGACGCGCGCGCGCCGGCTCGCGGCGTTCACCTGCACCTCGGTCACGCCGGGCACCTGCGCCAGCGCGGCCTCGACGGTGAAGGCGCAGCCCGCGCAGTGCATGCCTTCGACCGCCACCTGCGATTCCCAGCGGCCCGTGCCGGCCTCCAGCGGGCGGCCGAACGCGGCCCATTCGGCGGGGTCGTCGAGCAGCTGCCAGGCGTCGGCGCGGGCGTCAGCCCCCGTGGACGACGGAACGGACGGGAACGGCGCGAGCGCGGCGGAAGCTTGCATCGGGGCAGGCTAAGGGCCTTGCCGATGCAAGCGTTTGATCTGCATCAAGGTTCGTTGCGGCGGCCGGGGCCGCGCAGGACCGTCAGTCCGCCAGTCAAGCGGGCGTCTTCGCGAGCTCCACCGGCGGCGTGCCGGCCTTGAACATGCTCGCCAGCTGCTTGCGCAGTTCGGGCGTGTCGGTGTGGCCGTGCACGGCCACGGCGTGCTGGACGGCGGCATCGAGCAGTTCGCCTTCGGAATCGGCGCAGAGCGCGACACTGCAGTTCATCGTGCTCGGATACTCGCGGCAGTCGATGTATTGGCGGGACATGGCGCCTCCTTTGTCCTTACGGACGTGCTTCGAAGATCAGGTTGAAAGGCGTCTCGCTGGCGCGGCGGAAGTGCGAGAAGCCGCCCTGCGAGACGACGTCGCGCAGGCGCGCTTCGCCGGCCTGCGCCCCCAGGCACAGGCCCACTTCCTGCGAACGCGAGGCCGGCGTGCAGATGAAGCTGGAGGCCGAATAGAACACGCGCCCCACCGGGTTGATGTTGTCCTCCAGCCGGTCGTTGGCAAAGGGCTCGACGATCATCCACGTGCCTTGCGGCTTGAGGGTGCGCCGCACGTGCGCCGCCGCACCGACCGGGTCGCCCATGTCGTGCAGGCAGTCGAAGACGGCGACCAGGTCGTAGTCTTCGCCGGGGAAATCCTTGGCGCTCGCGACCTCGAAGCGCAGGCGTTTTTCATCGTCGACGCCGGCCTTGCGCGCGGTTTCGCGCGCACGCTCGATCGACGGTGCGTGGTAGTCGAAGCCGACGAAGCTGGATTGGGGATAAGCCTGTGCCATCAGCAGCGTCGAGGCACCGTGCCCGCAGCCCACGTCCGCCACGCGCGCGCCGCTTTTCAGCAAAGGCTCGATGCCTTCGAGCGCCGGAATCCACTGGCTCACCAGGTTGGCCGCGTAGCCGGGCCGGAAGAAGCGCTCGGTGCCGTGGAACAGGGCCACGTCGTGCTCGTGCCAGCCGATGCCCAGGCCCGTGCGCATGGCCTGGACCATCTTGGGAATGATCTTGAACTGCGCCACGGCGATCTGGAACGCGCCGGGCACGAAGGCCGGGCTGCCTTCCTCGGCCAGGGCGAAGGCCTGTTCCTCGGTCAGCGAGAACAGCTCGCCTTTGGGGTCGTACTCGACGTAGCCGCTGGCAGCCTGGGCCGAGAGCCATTCGCGCAGGTAGCGCGGGTCCGTCTCGGTGCGGCGGGCCAGTTGCTCCGCGGTGGCGGGGCCTTCGGCCAGCGCCTTGTACAGGCCGAGCTGGTCGCCCACGACGATGGTGGCCGCATGCATCACGGCCCCGATGTCGTGGACGAAGTTACCCATGAACGCGTTAAGCCGTGTTTCGTCGATGGCCATGTGTATCCCCTTCGTCGACAAGCGACTGGCGCGCCCGCTGCCTGCCTATACTGAATTCGAGGCAAAGGGCCTGCGAGCATCCTGTCTCTCGATGCGTGCGGGCGCCATACGCAGCAATGCGTATGCACCGTGAAAGGGCATGCCATGACGCACCTGTCGCGCAACGATTGGGCGAGCGCACTTCGCCTGCTGGACAAACTGGAGTCCGGCCATGTGCCCGTGCGGCATCGCAGCGCCGACGCGCATCCCACGCGCACCACCCGCCGCATCGCCAAGGCGCCGGGCCGGCGCGAATTGCGCCGCGCCGCCCAGCAGGCCGACTACTGCCGGCGCGTGGGGCTGGAGCATGCGATGGCGGTGGCCTTCCTGTACCGGCTGGCCTGCCGCGCCCCGACGCCGTTGCCGGATGCACAGCCTGCCGGCCTCACGCCGCGCGAGGGCGATGTCATGCACTGGCTCTCGCAGGGCAAGACCGACGCCGAGATCGCCGCCCTGCTGACGATCAGCCCCCGCACCGTGCACAAGCACCTGGAGCATGTCTACGTGAAGCTGGGCGTGGAGACGCGCACGGCCGCCGTGATGCGCGCGCTCGCCATGGGCCGATCTGTCTGAAGAAGAGAGACCGGCTCCTTCCCCCTATTCGATGCGGAAGACGAACTCCTGCGTCGCCAGCACCTCGGCATCGCCCGTGGTCTGGCATTCGTAGCGCATCACCGCGGCGCGCACGGCCGAGTGGTACACGCGCGGCCCCGACAGGAAGCGCACCTCCTGCACATGGCCACCCTTGATGCGCACCTCGGCCTTGACCACGCCGCCGATGCCTTCGTCCATCGCCTTGCGCGGCATCTCGGGCTTGACCTGCCGCGGGCAGGCCACCGCGATGTCGGTGGTGGTTGCCTTCGGCGGGGCCGGCGGCGCGGGGGGCGCCGGCGGTGCGGCCGGCGGCGGCGGCACGGGCTCGGTGTTCTGCACGGCGGTGATCGCGGGCGCCGACGTGGCCGGCGGTGTCACGGCCGGCGGCGGCACGTAGGCCGGGCGCGGCGGCGGCGGGGCCTTGGGCGTTTCCTGGCGCACGATCTTCTTCGGCGGCGGGGGCGGCGGTGGTGGTGGGGGCGGCGGCTTGATCTCGCTGATGATGGTCGCATCCATCGGCTTCTTGATCAGCTCGACCGTCTGGCGCGCCAGCCCCGACACGAGCGCATAGCCCACGCCGACGTGGAACAGCACCATCACGGCGATGCCCACGGGGCCGAAGCGCGATTTCGGGTTGAAGTCCTTGCGGGAGCGCTTCATGGGATGAACTGCTCCGCGCCCACGATGCCCAGCTTGCTCACGCCCGTGCGCTGCGCCGAGGCCATCACGCCGGCCACCACCTCGTACTTCGCGCGGCGGTCGGGCCGCAGGTGCACCTCGGGCTGCACCGCCTGCGCGGCGACCTGCTCGAAGCGCCGTTCCATCTCGCTGCGGTCGGCCAGCGGTTCGCCGTTCCACTGCACGACGCTGAGCGCGTCGATGTCGATGCGCAGCACCTCGGGCTTGAGCTCGCTGGGCGGCGGGTTGCCCGTGGGCATGTTCAGGTTCACCGAATGCAGCTGGATCGGGATGGTGATGATCAGCATGATCAGCAGCACCAGCATCACGTCGATGAGCGGCGTGGTGTTGATGTCCATCATCGGCTCGTCGGAAGGCGTGCTGCTGCGCCGCCCCTGCTTCTGTTTTCTTGGCATGGCTTGCTTGTCTCGTCTCAGTTGCGCGCGGGCGGCTCGGTGATGAAGCCCACCTTGGCGATCCCGGCCGCCTGGCAGGCGTAGATGATCCGGCCCACCGGCTCGTAGTCGGAATGCCAGTCGCCGCGGATGTGCACCTCGGGCTGCGGGTTCAGGGCCGCCACCTTGGTGAGCCGCGCCACCAGCGCGGGCGTGCCCTGCACCGGCGTGTCGTACCAGTAGGTGCGGCCGGCGGCGTCCACCGAGATCACGACGGTCTCGGGCTTGCTCTCGCGCACCTCGTTGCGCTCCTTCGGCACCGCGACGGGCACCGAGTAATTGACCACCGGGATGGTGATGAGGAAGATGATCAGCAGCACCAGCATCACGTCGACCAGCGGCGTGGTGTTGATGGCCGCGATGGCCTGTTCCTCGTCTCCCCCGGAGGCCGGGATGTTCATCGCCATGGCGCGATCCGCTTGCGTGCGTGGGCGCGCGTCAGGCCGCGGCGCTGCCGGCCAGGATCACGGAGTGCAGCTCGCCGCTGAACTCGCGCACGTCGTCCATCACGGTGATGTTGCGGCGCAGGAGCCAGTTGTAGCCCAGCACCGCGGGCACGGCCACGGCCAGGCCGATGGCGGTCATGATGAGCGCCTCGCCCACCGGGCCCGCCACCTTGTCGATCGAGGCCTGCCCCGCCACGCCGATGGCGGTGAGCGCGTGGTAGATGCCCCAGACGGTGCCGAACAGGCCGACGAAGGGTGCGGTCGAACCCACGGTGGCCAGCAGCGACATGCCGTTGCCCAGGCGCCGCTGCACGCGCTCGGTGGCGCGGTGGATGCACAGGTCGACGAAGTCGGCGAAGTCGACCTTGCCGCGCAGGCCGTCGTGCTTCTGCGTGGCCTGCATGCCGGCGTCGGCGATGAAGCGGAAAGGGCTGCCCTCGGCCAGCCGCGCGGTGCCGGCCTGCACGGTGCCCGCGTTCCAGAACTCGTTGTCGACCGCGCGCGCCTGGCGGCCCATGCGCATCTGCTCGAGCAGCTTGGTGACGATCACGTACCAGCTGCCCATCGACATGATCGCCAGGATGGCGAGCACGGCCTTGGCGACGGCGTCGCTCTGCGACCAGAGCGCGCCCACGCCGTAGGGGTTGTCGACCTTGGCGGTGGCGGCCGGCGCAGCAACCGGGGCGGCGGGCTTTTCGGGCACCGCCACGGGCGCCGGCGTGGCGGCAGCAGCACTGGCCGCGGCCTGCGGTGCGGCCGGCGTCTGGGCGCCTGCGAGTTGCGGCGCGCTGCCCAGGCCGAGGGCCAGAACAAAGGGCGCGGCCACGGCCGTCAGCCGTGCAAGGAATGTCTTCGTCATCGTTGTCTTCTCCAGAAAAATAGATTGCTTCAGGCGCCGGCCTGCCAGCCGTGCGCCTTGTCCCAGACCGCCTGCACGCCGCTGCCCGCGCCGTCCACCACGTGGTAGCGGTCGTAGGGCGCGGCCGTCATGCAGGCGTGGTGCGGCAGCACGCGCACGCGGGCACCCAGGGGCAGCGCGCGGAACATGGCCTGTGCGTCGTCATCGCCTTCACAGGCGATCAGCCCGTGCTCCTGGTGCAGCTCGGCCACGCACAGGCCGGGCAGCGGCACCGTGCCGTCGGCCTGGCACACCAGCCCGAAGCCCAGGCCGGCGCGGAACTCGGCCGCCGACTGGTCCTTCGACAGCGCGAGCGCGCCGGCGTCGATCAGCACGCGGCGCGAGCGCGGGTTGTGGCCGATCACCGTGGCCAGCACCGACAGCGCGATCTCGTCCACGCCGCAGATGCCGCGCGCCGCCTGGTCCAGGTCGAAGAAGGTGTAGACGCCGGGGCGCATCTCGGTGACGCCCTCGAGCGACTGCGCGCACACGGCCGTGGGCGTGGAGCCCACGCTCACCACCTCGACCGGAATGCCGACCGCGCGCAGCCGCTCGGCCGCATGCACGGCGCCGGCGCGCTCGGCCTCGGCGATGGCGCGGATCGCCGTGCCGCCCTGCACGTGGTAGCTGTGGCCCGCATGCGTGAGCACGCCGGCCAGCGCCAGCGATTCGCTGCGCTGCACCTCGCGCGCGAGCGACAGCAGGCCGTCGTCGCGCGGACCGACGCCGCCGCGGCCGCCGCCCGTGTCGATCTCCAGCAGCACGCGAAAGCTCGCGCCCAGCGCCCGCGCGCGGGCACCGGCCGCCTGCACGGCCTCGACCGAATCGGCCAGCAGCGTCACGCGCGCGCCATGCGTGCGCTGGATGTCGTGCAGCGCCTCGATCTTGTTCGCGTCGATGCCCACGGCGTAGGTCAGGTCGGTGAAGCCGTGGCGCGCGAAGTAGGCGGCCTCGGCCACGGTCGACACCGTGAGCCCGCCGGCCTGCCCGCGCGTGGCGCGCCGCGCCACTTCGGCCGACTTGGCGGTCTTCAGGTGCGGTCGCAGCGCCACGCCGTGGCGCGCCGCGCGCTGCGCCATCGCTTCGCAGTTGCGTTCGAGCACGCCGACGTCGAGCAGCAGCGCGGGCGTGGTGAGTTCGGCCAGGGGCGTCATCGGCCGGTTCCGGACGCGATCTGCGCCATCACGCCGTCGATTTCCTCGGCCACGCGCTGCACGAGCGGCGGCAGCAGCACCAGCGTCATGTGCGCGGCGCCTTCGATGCAGGCCAGGCGGCGTTGCGTCGACAGCGCCGCATGCGCTTCCTGGAACTCGGGCCAGCGCTGCTGCACCGCGGCAATGGCCGGGTCGGCGCCGGCCGGCAGCGGCTGCTGCCTGGCCCACAGCACGGCCAGCGGACGCGCACCGAAGTCGGGCGACGCGGCCGCCTGGCGCGCGACGTGCGGCAGGCCGCGCACCTCGGCCACCATGGTGTCGAGCGCTTCGGGCGTGTAGGTCGCCTTCATCTGGCGCAGCACCTGCGGCATGTCGGCGAACAGGGCCTCGATGGGCGCCTGCTCCGCCGGCGGCGGGCCGCCGGCCTGGAAGTCCGCGCGCTTGACGCGCTCGGCCGCGAACTGCGATTCGGGCGGGTGCTCGTACATCGCGAACTGGTCGGGGTGGCTGGCGTCGAGCATCACCACGCCCGCGACCTGTTGCGGGTACAGGCCCGCGTAGACCCGGTTCAGCAGGCCGCCGAGCGAATGGCCGACGAGCACGATCGGGCCCGTCACGCCGGCGGCTGCGAGCAGCGCATGCAGGCGGTGCGCGGTGCGCTCGCCGTCGAAGGGCGCGTCGTCGGCTTCGCTCCAGCCCATGCCGGCGCGGTCGTAGCTGATCACCGGGTGCTTGGCCGCCAGCGCCTGCTGCAGGCGCGCGTAGGTCGGCGAGGCGCAGCCGCCGCCGGCTTCGATGACGAGCGTGGGCTGTGCGGCGCTGGCCGGCACGGGGCCGCTGCGCTGCAGGTGCATGGCGCGGCCGTCGATGGTGTAGAGCTCGCCGGGCGCGGCCATGTGGTGCGGGCGACCGGGTTGCTCCACGCGCGGCCAGTAGTCCAGGTCGCGCACGCGGTACGGCAGGTTGGCGAAGTCGGTGCTCAGCGAGGCCGGCGTCGACACGTACAGCACCGACTTGGCCAGGGGCCCGAACTCCGCGTGGAAGTGCTGCGCCGACTTCACGATGACCAGCTTCTTGGCCGCCAGGTCGATGCCCAGGCCCGTGAAGAGGTCGGCGCCGATGACCTGGTTGCGCTTGCTGATGAGCACGATGTCCACGCCGTCGGCCGCCTGCACCCACACGCACGGGCCCATGGGCGTGCGCACGCCCGAGAGGCCGCCCTGCGAGTGCGCCTCCACCACGTTCATCACGGTCACGTGCAGGTCGATCGGGTCGCCCGAGGCTGGGCCGCACTTGCCGCCCAGGCGCAGCTCGAAGCTCGCGCCCACGCCCGCGTCGCGGCACAGCTGCACCGCGCCCAGGTCCCACACGCCGCCGAAGGCCACGTCGCCGATGCCGCGCTCGACCACGGCGCGCAGCATGAAGGTGCTGTCGCTGGTGGCGCCGCCGCCGGGGTTGTCGGCGGTGTCGGCGATGACGACGGGGCCGCCCTGCACGGCCATGGCCTTGGCGAGCGTTTCCTCGATCGAGAGCGAGGGCACGCCGGTCTCGTGGCGCAGGTCCCAGAAGCCGCGGCCGAGTTCTTCGGCGAGCTTGGCGGCGAGCGCGGGGTCGTTGTCCGTCACCACCCACAGCTTGGCGCCCGACTCGGGCACGTCGGCCCAGGGGAAGCCATGGCCCAGCGACACCGAGAGCACGCCCGGCAGCTTCTCGGCGTCCTGCATGCGGCGCACGAAGCCGGCCATCGGCTCGCGCGTGGTGTGCCACTTGCCGACCATGCGGCAGTCGTGCACGGCCGTCACGGGCTTCACGCGGCCCTGCGCGGTGTCGACCACGATGCGGATCAGCTCGGTCAGGCGCTCGAACGCATCGGTGTGCGGATATTCCTTGTAGCAAATGATGGCGTCGGCCGTGTTCACCATCTTCTGCGTGAAGTGGCAGTGCAGGTCGAGCGAGACGCCGATGGGCACGTTCGGCCCGACGATCTCGCGCACGCGCGAGATCACGTCGCCTTCGCAATCGTCGTAGCCGTCGGCCACCATCGCGCCGTGCAGCACGAGGATCACGCCGTCGACCGGGCCGGCCTTGCGCAGGTCGTCCAGGATCTCGTCGCGCAGGCGCTCGTACACGCTGCGCACGGTGCGCCCCAGCGGCTGTGCGAAGGCCAGCAGGCTCTCGACCGTTTCATGGCCTTCGGCGGCCAGCTGCCGGCGCACTTCCACCGCGTACAGGCCGTAGCCGGTCGCGTCGCGCGTGCTGGCGTCGCCGCGGAAGATGCCGTATTCCTCGTAGCTGCCCAGGCCGGTGGGGGCCGAGACGAAGGTGTTGGTTTCGGTGGCGAACAGGGTGGTGAAGAACTTCATGCGCGGGGCTCCTGGCGGGCAAGGTGGATGTTTCGCGAGCGCGTCGTGGCAAACAGCAGTCCCACGACCCGGCCGCCCTTGCGCTCCACGTTGAGAACCGATTTGCCCAGCTGGGCCAGCACCGGGTCGACCGAGGCGAGCGTGGCCACGTCGGCCGACAGCGGCGTCAGCACGCACGCGTGCTGGCCGTGGCGGCCCTGTACGGTGAGCTGCAACCGGCCGTCGACCAGCACCATCCGCGCGGTGGCGTCGAGGTCGGGGCTGGTGTAGTCGCCGCACAGTTCGTCGGCGAGCGACGCGGCATCGGGCGCGGTCTCGGGCAGGCGCTCGAAGCGGCGCGGCTGGCCGCCTTCATGCAGCACGAAGGCATCGGGTGCGCGTTGCGGGTCGATGTCGACGGTGTCGATCACGAGGTCGTTCGTCGGCAGGTCCTGCAGGCCCAGCCACAGCTTGCCGTCGCCCTGGTTCAGGGGCCTGGCCTCGCCGGCCTGCCACGACAGCGCCAGCTTGCCGGCCACGTCCGCAAAGCCCAGCAGGCCGCCGGTGGAGGGGGCGTGGTAGCGCTGGCCGGGCAGCGCGGGGAAGGCGCTGGCCAGCGGGCGCACCTCGGGCGGCGCGAGCGCGTCGCCCAGCAGCAGCTCGATCACCTTGAGGGCCAACGCCGACGGCGACACGGGCGCGCCGTTCACCATGGCGATGATGTCCAGCCCGTGGCTGGGCACGCTGATCATCTGCGACTGCGCGCCGAGCACGGCGCCCGCATGGTGCACGATCTCGACGCCGCGGTACGGGTGGCGCGCGAGGCCGAAGCCGTAGTTCACCTGGGAGCCCGACGACAGCGTGGTGGGCGCCGACAGCAGCGCCCAGCTCTTCGCGCTGCCCACGATCTTCTCGCTGCCGTGCATGTGGGCGAGCCAGCGCAGCATGTCGTCCGCCGTCGACACCAGCGAGCCGCCGCCGTCGAGTTCGCACGGGTACAGGCCGCGACGCCAGCCGCCGCCGGGCGCGGGCATGTACAGGCCGGCCATGCCGGGGACCACGTCGAGGTCGGTCACCACCGACGAGGTGTCGGCCATGCCGAGTGGGTCGAACAGGCGCGCCTTCAGGAAGTCGTTGAAGCTCTTGCCGCTCACGCGCTCGACGATCTTGGCCAGCAGGAAGTAGCCGCCGTTGCTGTAGACCATGTGCGTGCCGGGCTCGAAGTTCAGCTCGCTCTGGCGCGCCATGGCCGGCAGGCCCGGGCCGGGCAGCGTGAACGTGAGGCCGTGCGCGATGGCCCACAGCTCGTCGTGGCCGCGCCAGCCGCTGGTGTGCGTGAGCAGGTGGCGCAGCGTGGGGCCGTTGGCGCTCAGTTGCGGCAGCTCGGGCAGGTATTTCTGCACCGGGTCTTCCACGTCGAGCAGGCCGTCTTCGGCCAGCAGCAGCACGGCCATGGCGGTGAAGTGCTTGCTGGTGGAGGCGATGCGCATGCGCGTGGTCGGCTTGAGCGCCACGCCCATTTCCAGGCTGGCCATGCCGACGGCGCGGCGGTACAGCAGGCGGCCATGCTGCGCGATGGCCAGCACCAGGCCGGGCGCGTCGCTGCGGTTCAGGGGCGCCACCAGCGCGTCGATGGCGGCCAGCGCGGAGGCGGTGTCAGGAAGAGAGGCTGAAGGGTGTGGTTGTGACATGGAGGAACAACGAACGATGAAAGGGGGAGCGGGATCTCGACGCGGAAGGCTCAGTTCGGCTTCGCTTCGCGCATCAGGCGAACGAACGGGCCTTCGGCGGCACGCAGCACCATGGCGCCCAGGCTGCCGCCGACCAGCGTGGTCACGACGATGGACACCGCCAGCCCGTTGGGCATCGACTTGAGGGCGTCCGACAACATGCCCACCACCAGCGGCCCCACCACGCCGAAGGGCAGGCTGGCCAGCGTGAGCATGGCGATGGTGCGGGCGCGCAGGTGCGGCGGCGCCGCGTCCTGCAGCACGTTGGGCAGCAGCACCGCACTGCCGATGAGCGGCACCACCAGCAGGCCCAGCAGCGCGAAGTTGTGGTTGGCCGAACTCGTGAACAGCAGCAGCGTCGACATCAGCGCCGCCGAGAGGTTGCCCAGCATGATCAGGCGCAGCGCCGCGGCCGGCCCCATGCGCGGCTGCACGTAGCGCATCGACAGCACGCCCAGCAGGCCGCCGGCCACCGTGCCGCACAGGAAGGCCAGGCCCATGCCCTGCCCCATCTGCACCGGCGTGACGCCGTAGGTGCGCGCCGTGAGGATCGGCAGCCAGGTGCCCAGCGAGCTCAGGCCCACGCTGGTCAGGCCCACGCCGACCACCAGGCCCGCGAAGGTGCGCCAGTGCTGGCGCAGGTGCTGGCGCAGGGTGGTGGCGCCCGGCGCGTCGGCGGCCGGTGCCCCCGGCGTTGCTTTGGCTTCCAGTGCGCCGCCGCGCGGCGTGCGCCGGATCGACAGCACCAGCAGCGTCACCGGAATGCCGGCGCTGGCCAGCACGAAGAAGGTCAGGCGCCAGGCTTCGAGCTGCTGCATCGCGACGGGCAGCCAGGGCCGCAGATCGTCCGTCAGGTGCACGATGGTGCCGCCCAGCAGCGCGCCCAGCGCACTGCCGAAGATGGCCGACAGCGCGAACACCGCATTCGCCAGCACCCGCTGCGCCCGCGGGAACAGGTCGGGGATCATGCTG
Source organism: Variovorax sp. GW821-FHT06D12 (assembly GCF_059419205.1). Lineage (NCBI taxonomy): Bacteria > Pseudomonadati > Pseudomonadota > Betaproteobacteria > Burkholderiales > Comamonadaceae > Variovorax > Variovorax sp. GW821-FHT06D12. The sequence goes on from NZ_JBWKRI010000002.1 coordinate 316,109, forward strand.
TTGGTGATGGGCGTGAGGCCCGCCTCGCCCACGCCCAGGCCGACGGAGGCGACGAACAGCACGCCGTAGTCCATGGCCGTGCCGCGCATGGCGGTGGCGGCGCTCCACAGCACCACGCAGGCCGCGAGCACCACGCGCCGGTCGTAGCGGTCGCTGAGCCAGCCCAGCGGCAAGGTGGCGATGCCGGTGAACAGCACGATGCCCGCGCCCTGCAGCAGCCCGAGCTGCGTGTCGGACAGCGACAGCGTCTGGCGGATCGGCTCCGTCAGCAGCGTGAGGATGACCTTGTCGATCGAGCCCAGCACCGTCGCGATGATGAGCACCGCCAGCGCATACCAGGCGCTGGTGGGCGCCTTGCGGGTCGTTTCCAGGGCCGCAGGGGCGGCCGCATCCAGCGGCATCGGTGCCGCGAACGGTGGGAGGCCCGACATGTCAGAACGGAACGTTGACGTTCACGCCGATGGTGCGCGCCGGCACGAGTGCCGCAGTCACCAGGTTCGGGTTCGCGTTGAGTCCGGTTTCGATCGACACGATGCCGCGCTTGTTCGTCAGGTTGCGCACGTAGGCCGAGACGCTGAAGCGCTTGAAGTCGATGCCCGCCTGCAGGTCGACCAGCGTGTAGGCCGGCATGTTGATGCTCGGAATGGCCGTGCTGCCGCGGTAGCCCGCATCGCGCTTGCCGGTGTAGCGCGCGCTGATGCCGACGTAGGCCGGGTGGTCGGCGAAGCTGAAGTTGCGCGTCACGCCCAGCGTGGCGGCAAAGCGCGGCGTGTGCGGCAGGCGCGCGCCGGCCTTGGCGCCCAGGCCCTTGGCATCCTCGGTCAGGCGCGCATCGACGGCCGCGGCATTGGCGGTGAAGCGCCATTCCTTGCTGGGCTTCCAGTTGAGCGTGATCTCGCTGCCCTTGATGCGGGCCGCGCCCGCGTTGGTGACGAACACAAAGGCGCCGCTGCGCGTGGGCTGCTGCACGCCGGTCCACTCGATGTCGTACAGCGCCGCCTCCAGCGACAGCGTGCGGTCCAGCAGGTCGGCCTTGTAGCCCAGCTCGTAGCTCCACAGCGAGTCGGAGTTGTACATCGGCTGCACCACGTTGCGGTCGGTGTCGGCCTTGAGCACGTTGGGACCGCCGGGGCGGTAGCCGCTGGCCGCGCGGAAGTACATGGTGCTCGTGTCCGACAGCGTGTACTTGGCCGCGGCCAGGTAGGTGGTCGGGCTTTCCGACGAGGTGCCGGCGGCACTGGCGGCGACCGACCCGACGAGCTGGCCGGTCTGGCGGCTGGCGTACTTCTGGTTGTTGCGCGCCAGGCGCACGCCGCCGGTGAGCGAGAACTTGGGCGTCACGTTCCAGGTGACGTCGCCGTAGGCCGCCTCCTCGCGGTAGCGCGAGGACTGCGTCGAGGTCAGCAGGCCGAGGCTGCGGCCCCCGATCAGGTTGGCGTCCATGACGCCGTTGTTGCTGCCGCGTTCGCGGTTCAGGTACAGGCCCGCCAGCCACTCGATGGTGGTGCCCGAGCGCGAGGTCAGGCGGAACTCCTGGCTGACGCGGTGCTGCTCCACGGCGCTGTTCACCGGCACCGAGGCCACCGGCAGGCGCAGCGCGCTCAGCATCGGCCCGTAGCGGCCGGTGACGTCGACGGTGTTGTTGATCTTCACGTCCTGCGCGGAGGTGATCGAGTTCAGGCGGGCCCAGCCGAAGTCGTATTCCACGTCCAGCCCGAACAGCTGCGTGAGGTTGCTGTACGACTCGTTGGCCGACAGCTGGCGCGTGCGCTCCCGCGTCCAGGGGCGCAGCGTGCGCTGGTCCATGTCCTCGAAGCCCAGGCCCTTGCGATGCACGTCCTGCACGGTGCCCGTGAGGCGCACCGTGAGTTCGCGCGTGGGCGTCAGCAGCAGCGAGACCCGGCCGCCGTCGGTGTGGCCGCGGTCGATGTTGCGCCCGCGCGCCAGGCCCGTGGCGTCGTAGCTGCCGCCGAACTGGTCGGTGAAGGCAGCGAAGCGCACGGCCGCCACGTCTTCCTTGAGCGGCACGTTGAGCACCGCGCCGGTCGTGAAGCCGGGGCCGCCGCCCTGCGTCCACGAGGTGCCCAGCTTCACCGAGCCCGCGAACTCCATGGTGTCGGGCTGGTTGGTCACGTACTTGAGCACGCCGCTCATGGCGCCGGCGCCGTACAGCGTGCCCTGCGGGCCGCGCAGCACCTCGATGTGGCTGAGGTCGAGCATGCCCATATCCAGCGGCGTGTTGCCACCGCTCGCGCCGGCCGAGCTCATGCCGGTGGCCACGTCGTCCACGTACACGCCCACGGTCGCGATGCCCTGCACCGGGCCGGTGGTCAGCCCGCGCATGGTGAGCGTGCCGCCCACGCTGCCGCTGCTGGTGAGGTTCACGCCCGGCTGCTCGGCCACGTAGTCGGCCAGGTTCTTGGCGCCCGCGCGCTCCAGCGCCTGCGCCTTCATCACGTTGACCTGCATCGGGATCTCGCGCACCGGCTCGCGGCGGCGCGTGGCGGTGATGGTGACGCTGTCGAGCGACTGCGGTGCCTCGTCGGCCTGCGGCTTGGCTGCGGCGGCCGTGTAGATCACGATGGCGCCGTCATCGCCGCGGCGCGTCTGCAGCGGCGTGCCTTCGAGCAGCCGCGCCAGCGCGTCCTGTGGCGACAGCGCGCCCTTCACGCCGCGCGTGGCCACGCCCTTCACGTCGTCGACCTTGTAGAGCAGCTGCACGCCGCCCTGCGCGATGTAGGCGTCCAGTGCGGTCTTGAGATCGCCGCCGCTCACGTCGAAGCCCTGCGGCGGGGCCTGCGTCTGTGCGTGCGCAGCCATGCCGCTGGCCAGCGCCCACGCGCCGCCGATGACCCACGGGCGCAGCGCGCCGTACGTTCGCTTCTTCTTCTGGGGCGGCAGGCCGGTGCGGGGCGCGGTGCGATTCATTGTGTGTGTCTCCAGCGTGGTTATTTGTTTGGGTACCCACTGAGACGAATGCCCCGTCACATTCCGGTAATTTACGGATTCGAAATTCTGATTTCGTTGCCGCTCTCATGCGCGGCAAGACCGAAGCCCTGCTTGAGAAGCCCCACGAAGCCGCTCATGTTGTTCGCATCGAAGCTGCCGCCGATGCGCACCTGCGCGATGACCGGGTCGGCGATCACGAGCTTGCGCAGGTTGTAGCGATTGAACTGCGCGGCCGCGTCGCCCAGCGTGGTCTGGTCGAACACGAGCTTGCCTTCGCGCCAGCTGAGTTCGTCGTCGACCTGCTTGGGCGCCTTGGACATCACGAGCACGTTGTCGGCATGCGTGACGGCCGCCTGGTTGCGCGTGAGCACGGTGGGCTCGGCGCTTCGGGCATCGGGCTTGGCCGCGGCGATCTGCACGCGCCCTTCCTCCACCGTCACGTTCACCTGCTCGCCCTGGCGCCGCACGAGAAAGCGCGTGCCCAGCACGGTGATGCGGCGGTCGCCGGCGATCACGACGAAGGGATGGTTCTTGTCGTGCGCGATGTCGAAGTAGGCCTCGCCCGCATCGAGCCACACCTTGCGCCCGCTGTCGTTCACGGCCGTGCGCACCTGCGTGGCGGTGTTCAGCGTGAGCTTCGAGCCGTCGGACAGCGCCACCGACTGGCGCGCGCCCACGGCCGTGGCGTAGTGCTGGCCGCGCTCTTCCTGCGTGTACTGCCAGCCGAGCCAGGCGGTGCCGGCGGCGGCCACGAGCACGCCGGCGGCGATGCGTTGCAGCGAGAAGCGCGACAGGCGCTGCGCCGGCCGTGCGGCCTGCGGTGCGGGTGCCGGCGCCGGTGTGGGCAGGGGAATGGGGATCGCCGGCGTGCGCAGCGCGCCCAGCCGGTCGCCGCGCTCCCAGGCGCTGGACAGCCGCAGCCAGGCCACGCGGTGGGCGATGGAGGCGGCGATCCAGGCGTCCAGCTGCTGCTGGTCGGTGTCGGTCCAGTCGCCGCTGTCGCGGCGGGCCAGCCAGTCGGCGGCCAACGATTCGATGCGCTGGGCTTCGCTCATGTCGAGAGCCTCCGCTCGTTCTGCGCTCGCCCGAAGGCCTTGGTGTCCAGCTGCACGCCGCCCGACAGCAGGGCGTCGGCCAGGGCGCGCACGCCGCGCGAGACCTGGCGCTCGACCGTGTCCTCGGTGATGCCCAGTTGCGTGGCGACCTCGCGCTGCGAGAGCCCGTCGATCTTGCGCATCTCGACCACGCGGCGGCACTTGGAGGGCAGCGCGTCGAGCGCGGTCTGCAGCAGCCGCAGCTCGCCGCGGCCGGCGGCGTGGCGTTCGGGCGTGAGCTCGTCGGCCGAGAAATCGAGCGCGTCGAGGTCGGCAATGATCTCGATGGAAACGATCTGCGCGCGCCGGGCGCGGTCGATCAGCAGGTTGCGCGCGGTGGCAAAAACGAAAGGCTTGACCTGGTCGGGCATGGATCTGGAGGCGGACTCGTAAATGCGCACGTAGACGTCCTGCCGCAGGTCGGGCACTTCGGCGTCGTCGCGCCAGTTGCGGCGAAGGAAGCGCGTGAGCGCGGCTTCCATCGGCAGCACCTCGCTGACGAACCAGGCATCCAAGTCACTGAGAACCACGAAGCGCTCCTGGAAATTGAAGGGCCGACACACAAAGCGGCAGGTCGCCGGGATTGACGACAGACAGTGAGACGAACGGCCCGAAGATTTCCGGTAACGCGCGAAGGCCCGCCGGCGAAATTTCCTTGAATTCCCATGCCCGGCGGCGGACCCGGAAATTCTAGAAGGCTGGGCCCGAGGGCTTTTCCCCCTTGCCCCGTTACCGGAAAGTGCGCTCGAACTCGTCTCACCGGGGGCAGAAGAAAAACCAATTCGCGGAAAACAGACCGACATGATTCGAATCCGGAGGCAGCCCCCCACCTTCCTTGCCCTCTTGCTCACCCGCCCCCGCCTTGCCCTCGTGGCCGCCGCCGGCCTGCTGGCGACGGGGCTGGCCCTCGCCCACGCGCGGGAGTTCGACGTGAAGGGCGGCGAGCTGCGGCCCGCGCTCGACGCCTACATCGCGCAGTCGGGCGTGCAGCTCATCTACAAGATGGAAGACGTCAAGGACCTCTCGACCCGGGGCATCAGGGGAAAGATCGCCGCCGACGCGGCGCTGGAGCGCCTGCTCGACGGCACGCGCCTGCGCGTGCGGCGCGGGCAGGACGGCGCGATGGTGCTCATCGCGCCGGCCCGCTCGCCCGCGGCCGCCCGATCGGAGCCGCCGCCGCGCGTCGAGTAATACGATTGGTTTCCCTCGCGCACCTGCGCAACACTCCGGCCCCCAGGAACCCCGCGAGATGCACCGCAATGGCGCGCATTTCTCGCACTTTCTGACACACTAGCTGCGCAACGCGCGAAGGGTGTGTGCCGTGCCCCCATGGCCGGCCCGGCCGGTGGTCCCCGCCGCTTCGCTGCACCGCCTGCACGACGCCCATGAAACTCTTCGCGACCGCGAAACGCCGCATCAGCCTGAACACGCGCCTCAGCGTCGGCGTTGCGGCCGTCGTGCTGGCCACCACCTTCATCATCGCCACGGTGGCGCTGCACCTGGTCAAGAGCCGCATGCAGGCCTCGATCGCCAACGAGGAGTTCGCGCGGCTGTCGGCCATCGCGAGCGCGGTGGAGCAGAAGTTCGCCAGCCGGCGCATCCTGCTGAAGACGATCTCCGAGAGCGTGGGCTCGCACGGCATCACGAACGCCGCGCCGCTGCAGGCCTTTCTCGAAAAGCACCAGTCCTTGCGGGCGGCGTTCGACAACGTCGCCTTCCTGGACACGGACGGCGAGCTGGTCGCCAACCTGAACGGCGCGCGACAGATCGGCAAGGTGAACGTGAAGGACCGCGCGTACTTCAGGGACACGGTCGCCGCGCGCACGGGCGTGATCTCCGAGCCTTACCGCAACCGGCTCAACGGCCTGGCGCAGGTCGCCATCACCGAGCCGGTGCTCGATGCGGCCGGCCGGGTGCTGTTCGTGATCTCGGGCTCCATCAACCTGAAGGACCGCAACATCCTGGGCGAGCTGGCCGACGTGCGCTTCGGCCAGACGGGCTACGTGTTCATCACCACCGCGGACGGCATCGTGATCGACCACCCGCTGGCCGACCGCGTGCTCAAGCAGGCCAACATGGCCATGGCCGACGACGCGCCCGACCTGGACCGCGCGATCGGCGGCTTCGAAGGCACCATCGAAGGCGTGAACCATGCGGGCGTGCCCGGCCTGTACGCCTTCAAGCGCATTCGCCAGGCCGACTGGATCATGGGCTCGATGTACCCGCGCCACGAGGCCTTTGCCCGCATCGAAGCCATCGAGCGCACCGCGTGGATCGGCGCCATCGTGCTGGCGCTGCTGGCCGGCGCGCTCGCGCTGGCCGTGGTGCGCCAGCAGCTGCGCCCGCTCACCGGGCTGCACCGCCACATGCTCGACGCCCACGCGGCGCCCGCGCAAACGGCCGTGGCGCGCACCTACCCGGACGACGAGATCGGCGACCTCTCGCGCACCTTCGACCGGCTCATGCAGCAGCACCAGGCCAGCGAGAAGTTCCTGCGCGACATCACCGACAACCTGCCGGCCATGATCTCGCACGCCGACGCGCAGGGCCGCTACACCTTCGTGAATGCGCGGCTGTGCGAGGAGCTGGGCTACAGCGCCGAGGAGCTGGTGGGCCAGCCCGTGCAGAGCATGAGCGGCCTGCACGACGACCCGACGCTCGAGCACAACCTGCGGCGCGTGCTGGCCGGCGAGGCCGTGTCCTTCGAGCGGCGCGGCGCCGCGCACCGCGACGAGGAAGAGCACTTCTTCCAGACCGACTTCATCCCCGAGCTCGACGCGCAGGGGCGGGTGTGCGGCTACTACGCGATGACCTTCGACATCACGCAGCGCAAGCACATCGAGCTCGAGCTGGCGCACAGCGAGGCGCAGATCCGCACCATCGCCGACAACATTCCCGCGCTGGTCTCGCACGTCGACGCCGCGCTGTACTACACCTTCGTCAATGCCAAGGTGCGCACGCTGCACCACGGCCAGCCGCTGGTCGGCCAGTGGATGCCGGCCGTGCGGGGCGCGGCCGATTTCGCGGTGGTGCGGCCCCACATGGAGCGCGCGTTGGCGGGCGAGACGGTGATCGTCGAGAAGGCCGGCGACGCGGCGCTGGGCATCGGCGACCGCACCTTCAAGGCCCACTACATCCCCGACCAGGACGCCGAAGGCATGGTGCACGGCGTGTTCGCGATGACCTTCGACATCACCGACGAAGTGAACATCCGCCGCGCCCTCACGCAGCAGGAAAAGCGCCTGCGCGACGTGACCGACAACATCCCCGCGCTGGTCGCCTACTTCGACCGCGACGAGAACTGCCTGTACGGCAACAGCCGCGCGCGGCGCATGGCGGGCCTGGACGAGCGCGCGCCGCTGGACGGCGTGACGCTGCGCTCGGCCGTGGGCGAGGCGGTGTACGTGCAGCACACGCCCCACCTGCCCACGGTGCTCGCCGGCAGGGCCACGCAGTACCCGGTGCAGGTGCCGATCGACGACCGGGAGGCGCACTTCCAGGTGAACCTGATTCCCGACAAGGACCTGGCGGGCCACACGGCGGGCTTCTACCTCATGACCTTCAACGTCACGGCGCTGAAGGAGGCCGAGCGCAAGCTCATCGAGCTGGCGCGCATGGACGTGCTGACCGGCCTGCCGAACCGGCTGGCCTTCAACGAGCAGCTGCCCGCGGCGATGTCGCGCGTGCGCCGCGCCGAAGGCGGCATGGCGCTGATGTTCCTGGACATCGACCACTTCAAGGCCATCAACGACACGCTCGGCCATTCCACCGGCGACGGCGTGCTGGCCGAGTACGCGCGCCGGCTGCGCGCCAGCGTGCGCGAGACCGACACCGTGGTGCGCCTGGCCGGCGACGAGTTCGTGATCGTGCTGGAGAACGTGCACTCGCAGGACGCGGTGGCGGGCGTGGCGCACAAGATCGTCTCGCAGATCGCGGCGCCGGCGTTCCCCGTGGAAGGCCGGCGGCTGGACGTCACGACCAGCATCGGCATCGTGTTCGTCGAGACGGTCGATGCCACCGTCGGCGCCGGCGAACTGCTCGCGCGGGCGGACACGGCGCTCTACGCCGCCAAGTCGCAGGGCCGCAACCGTTTCGCGTTTTACCGTTAGCGTCGGCACACCCGCCGCGCCCCCACAACCACCAGGAGATCGATCCATGGCAGCCACCGAAGTCGTCATGCCCGAACAGCTCGTGCAGGAGCTCGACCTGCAAAGCCGCATGCCGATCGCGCGCATCGGCCAGGCGCTGATGTCGCTGGGCATGGTCACGCAGGCGCAACTCGACGCGGCGCTGCAGCAGCAGCAGCGCGAGCCCACGGTGCCGCTGGGCGAGACGCTGGTGCGCATGGGCGTCGTGAGCCGGGGCCAGCTGCAGACCGCGCTGGTGCGCAAGATGGGCTACCCGCTGGTGAACCTGCATGTGTTTCCGGCCGCGGCCGACGCGCTGCGCAAGGTGGGCCACGAAGCCGCGCGGCGCCTGCAGGTGATGCCGCTCATGCTGCACGGCGGGCGCCTGGTGCTGGCGCTCGACGACCCGGTCAACCGGCACGCGGTGATCGACGAGGTGGAGTTCATCGCGCAGATGAAGGTGCTCCCCGTGCTGGGCCAGTGCCTGGACCTGGACGGCGTGCTGCACAAGGCCTACGAGAAGGTCGGCCAGGTGGCGGCCGAGCGCCCGGTGGTCGACATGAACGACCCGATGCGTCCGCTCGAGTTCGACATGACGGGCACCAGCACGCTGCTGAAGACACTCGAGAAGGAAGAATCGGCCGCCGCGCCCGCCGCCGGCGAGCCGCCCGTGGAGCAGTCGGACAACTCGCTGGTGCGCATGATCAACAGCATGATCCTCGAAGCGCACCGCGAGGGCGCCTCCGACATCCACATCGAGAGCGACCCGGGGCAGGAAAAGACGCGCATCCGCTTTCGCCGCGACGGCCGGCTCTACACCTACCTGGAGCTGCCGCCCAGCTACCGCAACGCCGTGGTCGCGCGCGTGAAGATCATGTGCGACCTGGACATCAGCGAAAAGCGCAAGCCGCAGGACGGCAAGATCAACTTCTCGAAGTACTCGCCGCAGCACCGCATCGAGCTGCGCGTGGCCACCATCCCGACCAACAACGGCCTGGAAGACGTGGTGATGCGCATCCTGGCCTCGGCCAAGCCCATCGCGCTCGATGCGCTGGGCCTGTCCGAGCGCAACCTGGCGCAGTTTTCGCAGGCGGTCGACCGGCCTTACGGCATGGTGCTGTGCGTGGGCCCCACGGGCTCGGGCAAGACCACCACGCTGCACTCGGCGCTCATGCGCATCAACACGCCCGAGCGCAAGATCTGGACCGCCGAAGACCCGATCGAGATCACGCAGCCGGGCCTGCGCCAGGTGCAGGTCAACCCGCGCATCGACTGGACCTTTGCCAAGGCGCTGCGCGCCTTCGTTCGCGCCGATCCCGACGTGATCATGGTCGGCGAGATCCGCGACGCCGAGACCGCCAGGACCGCCATCGAGGCCTCGCTCACCGGCCACCTCGTGCTGTCGACGCTGCACACCAACAGCGCGCCCGAAACCGTGACGCGCCTGCTCGACATGGGCATGGACCCGTTCAACTTCGCCGACTCGCTGCTGGCCGTGCTGGCGCAGCGGCTGGTGCGCTGCCTGTGCCCGCAGTGCGTGCAGAGCCGCCCGGCGACGAGCGAGGCGGTCGAGGAGCTGCTGGCCGACTACATGCATGCCTTCGGCGCGCAGGACACGCCGGCCGCGCGCGACGCCGTGCGCGCCGAGTGGGTGCAGCGCCACGGGCGCGACGGCCAGCTGCAGACCTACACCAGCACCGGCTGCAAGCACTGCAACGACACCGGCTTCCGGGGCCGCGTGGGCATCCACGAACTCATGGTGATGTCGAGGGAACTGCGCCGGCTGGTGCAGGGCGGTGCGCGCGCCGAGGAACTGCAGGACGCCGCGATGCGCGAGGGCATGCGCACGCTGCGTCAGGACGGCATCGAGAAGGTGCTGGCCGGCCGGACCACGCTCGAGGAAGTGCGCGCGACCAGCAACGTCTGACCCCCAACGTCCGAGGTCAGGGAAGGCTCAGGCGGCGGCGTCCCACGCCACCGCCGGCAGCGTGGCGATGGCCGGCCGCGCGAACAGGTAGCCCTGGAACAGCTCCACGCCGATCTCGCGCAAGGCGCGCACCTCTTCGGGCGCCTCCACGCCTTCGGCGATCACGCGGATGCGCAGCTCGTCGCAGGTGGCGACGAAGCCGCGCACGATGGTGAGCCGCACCGGGTCGGCATGGATGCCGCGGATCAGGCTCAGGTCGATCTTCACCACGTCGGGCTGGAACGCGGCCAGCAGCTCGAAGCCCGCGTAGGCGGCGCCGAAATCGTCGATGGCCGAAGTGAAGCCGTGGCGCTTGAAGGCGCGGAAGGTGTCGGCCAGGCCGTGCAGGTCGCGCACGCGCTCGCCCTCGGTGATCTCGAACATCAGCTGGCGCACGGGGAATTTGCAGCGCTTGGCGGCAGCCATGGCGGTGCGGAAGCACTCGGCCTGTCCCGCGACGTCGTTGGGCATGACGTTGAGGCTCAGGCGCGACTTCATGCCCAGGCGCGAGGCGATCTCGATGGCCTTGACGCGGCAGGCTTCGTGGAAGGCGAAGCGGTCGACCGGATCGACGCGCCCGAGCACCTCGGCGGCGCCTTCGCCCGACAGGCCGCGCACCAGCGCCTCGTGCGCATAGATCTCGTGCCGGCCCAGGTCCACGATGGGCTGGAACGCCATGGTGAACCCCGAGGCGAGGCCAGCAGGCGCGGCATCAGCATGTATTTCGGCGATCACGTTGGATGGACCTCGCGGGCAAGGTTGCAATGGCGTTGGATGGCGACTCCCAAGAGCGTAAATGTAAACGGTTCTATACACCGCACGCACCACCCCCCCTCCGACAAGAGGTCGCGCCCCATGAAGACATCCGACCTAGGCCCGGCCCAGGCTGTAGACCGAAATCACTCATGAGCTCTCCCGGCCTCGGAAAAATCTGTAGCAAGCTGTCGACGACAGGGCTGCGTCCTATGTCCCATCAGGGAGAGATTGGTTAGAAAGGGGGCGCCCACTACTGGAAACGGTGGGTGGGTTTTCACTGTCGTTCCTGGGTTTCCAGTCACCGATGAAAGGTCCCGTCCGATGCGCCACCAGCCTCGCTCCCTCCTTCGCACACTGGCCCGTACCGTGCTGCCCGTCGGTGCCTTGTTGACATTGCTGCCCGCGCAGGCGGTCACGACGACCACGACCTTCCAGGTCACGGCCACGGTGCTCAAGGCCTGCCTCATGACCACGCCGGCCACGCTGGCGTTCGGGCCGTACGACCCGGCGTCAGCCACCGCCCTGGCCGGCACCACCAGCCTCAACGTGACCTGCACCTTCGGCACGCCCTACTCGCTCGGCCTGAGCGCGGGCGGCGGCTCGGGCGCGACGATCACGAACCGCCTGATGACCAGCCCCACGGCGACCGCCGGCAACAACACGCTGGGCTACGGCCTCTTCAAGGACAGCGCGCACCAGACCAACTGGGACAACAGCGTCGCCGGCACCGGCTACGTCGGCAACGGGACGCCCCAGACGCAGACGATCTACGGCCTGATCCCCACGGGACAGTACACCGCGGCGCCGGCCATCGACTACACGGACACGATCACGGTCTCGCTGACCTATTGAGGGCGCCGTTGACCGCCTTCACCGCAGGCCGCCACGGCATGCGTCGCGCCCTGCTGCCAGTCGCATGGGGGGCCGGCCTGCTGCTGGCCGCCCTTGCTCCCGCTCCCGCCGCGGCCACCAGCCTCAGCGTGGCGCCGCTGCGCATCGTGCTCACGCCGCAGCGCCCGGTCGCTTCGCTCACCATGGGCAACGCCGAGGACACCGAGGTCGCCGTGCAGGCCGAGGTGGTGGCGTGGTCGCAGCAGGACGGGCGCGACGCCTACGAACCCACGCGCGACGTGCTGGTCAACCCGGCCATCTTCCGCCTGCCGCCGGGCGGGCGGCAGATCGTGCGCCTCGGGCTGCAGGTGCCGGCCGACGCCGGCGAGCGCAGCTACCGCATCTTCCTGCGCCAGCTGCCGCGCGACCAGGCCCTGTCGGCGGACGGCGCCGAGGGCGCGAAGGTGCAGACGCTGCTGCGCATCGGCGTGCCGATCTTCGTGCCGCCGCTGCAGCTGCGCCGCGCGCTGCAATGGTCGCTGCAGCCTTCGGGGCGCGCCACCGGCACGGCAGGCACGGCCTGGCGGCTGGTGTTCGACAACCAGGGCAGCGAGCACATCCAGGTCACGCAGCTCGTGGTGCGCCGCGAGGACGGCACCGAGTTGCTGCGCAAGAGCCTGTCGCAGTACGCGCTGGCCGGGCAGTCGGCCGGCATCGACATCGAACTGCCCGCCCTGCCGCCCGACACCCGGCTGCAGGTCGAGGCCGCCACCGATGCCCCCGAGGCGTCGTCCAGCGCCACCGTGCGCGTGCCCCGTGCGCCCGCCACGCCACGCTAGCTTGTGGGTCTGCTGCGGCTGGCTGGGCCTGCGCGTGGCCTGCGCACAGACCTCACCCGCTGACATGGCGGGCGAGGTGCAGCCCGCGATCCTCGACGTGCGCATCAACGGCCTGAGCCAGCCCGCGCCGCGACCGCTCTTGCGGCGCGGTGCGCAGCTGCTGGCGTCGGCGCCCGACTTCGCAGCCTGGCGCCTGGTGCGGCCCGCCACCGCGGCATTGCAGCGCGACGGCACCGACTACTACGACCTGCGCGCGCTGCCGGGCGCGCAGCTGCAGCTCGACGAGGGCGCGCAGAGCGTGGACCTGAGCGTGCCCGCCGAGGCGTTCACGCTGGGCACCGTGCATGCGCACGCGGGCGACCGACCGCCGCTGTCGGCGTCGGCCTTCGGGGCCTTTCTCAACTACGACCTGGCCTTGCAGCACGACCGCGAAGGCACGCGCGCCTCGGGCTACTTCGATGCGGCGGCCTCGGGCGACTGGGGCCTGGTGGGCACGAGCCTCGTCGCGGGGCAGTCCGCGTTCGGCGGACGCGGCACGACGCGGCTGGACAGCTACTTCCGCCGCGACGACCCCGCGCGGCTCACGCGCCTCACGGTGGGCGACACGATCACGCAGGCCGCGGCGTGGTCGACACCTTTTCGTTTCGGTGGCGTGCAGTTCGGCACCCGCTTCGGCTTGCAGCCCGGCTTCATCAGCTACCCGATGCCGACCCTGCGCGGCGGTGCGGCCGTGCCGTCGGCGGTGGAGGTGTATGTGAACGACACGCTGCGTTATCAACGCCGTGTCGATGCCGGCCCCTTCGCGCTCAGCGACGTGCCCGTGCTCACCGGCGCGGGCGAGATGCGCTTCGCCGTCACCGACGCGCTGGGCGTGCAGCGCACCGTGACCACGCCCTACTACGTGAGCTCGAACCTGCTGCGCGCAGGGCTGTCCGACTACTCACTCGAAGCCGGCTGGACGCGCCTGCGCTACGGCGAGCGCAGCTTCGACTACGGCCCGCCCTTCGTCGCCGGCACCTGGCGCCACGGCGTGAACGACGGCGTGACCGTCGAGGCGCGCGGCGAGGCCAGTTCGCGCAGCCAGACCGCGGGCGCGGGCGTGACCTGGGTCTGGGGCACGCTGGGCGAACTCTCGCTGCACGGCGCCGCCAGCCGCAGCAAGGACGGCGACAGCGGCCGCCTCTGGCGCGCCGCCTACACCCGCACCAGCGACGAATGGAACTTCTCCGTGAGCCGCCAGGTGGCCAGCCGCGGCTTCACGCAGATCGCCTGGCACGACAGCCCCGTGCACACCGACGCACAGACCCAACTCTTTGCAGGCCGCTCGCTGGGCCGCTACGGCACGCTGGGCGCGAGCCACACGCGGCTGCGCTACAACACCGGCGAGCACATCGGCGTGACCACCGCCAGCTGGTCGATCAGCCTCGGCGGTAACGCCTGGCTCGGCACCTCGGTGGCCCACACGCGCCAGGACGGCAAGCGCTCCATCACCTCGGTGAACGTCAGCCTCAGCTTCACGCTCGGCGAACGCCAGCACGCCACGCTCTCGGTGCAGCAGCAAAAGCCGGGCGGCCATTCGGCCGTGGCCGAGTGGGTGCAGCAGCCGCCCAACGACACCGGCTGGGGCTACCGGCTGCGCGCCGCCGACGGCGAGAACGCGCGCAGCGAAGCCGCGGTCGATTGGCGCGGTCGCTACGGCATGCTGACGGCCGAAGCCGCGCGCGCGCAAGGCCAGACCGCCGTGCGCCTGCGCGCCAGCGGCGCCGTGGGCTTCGCGGGCGGCGTGGGCTTTGCCACCCGCCAGTCGGACGACGCCTTCGCGCTCGTGACCGTGCCCGGCGCCGCCGGCGTGAAGGTCTACCGCGAGAACCAGCCCTGGACCACCACCGACAGCGAAGGCCGCGCCGTCGTCTCGGGCCTGCGCGCCTACGAGCCCAACCACATCAGCATCGACAACGGCGACCTGCCGATCGAGGCGCAGGTGCGCAGCGACGTGCTGCGCGTGGTGCCCCGCTACAAGGGCGTGGCGCAGGCCAGCTTCGACATCGCGCGCGAGACGGTGGCGAACGTCACGGTGCTGCTGCCCGACGGCAGCCCGCTGCCTCCGGGCATCGACGTGATGCGACCGGCGCGTGGCACCTCGCTGCTGTCGGGCTTCAACGGGCTGGTGTCGGTCGACGACCCGCAGCCGAACGAGCGCTTCGAGGCGCGATGGAAGCGCGGGCATTGCCACTTCACGCTGGGCGAACCCGACCGCGCCGCCGGCGCACTGCCTTCGATGGGACCTTACCGATGCGAACCCGTGTCGTCGTCCCCGCGCTGACCGCCGCGCTGGCGCTGGCGGGGCTGCTGGCCCCGGGCACGTCGCTGGCCGCGTGCTCGGGCGTGGGCGTGTTCAGCTGCAGCGCCACCGTCAGTGCGACAGCGCTGGCCTTCGGCAACTACGACCCGGCCGTCGCGACGCCCAAGGACAACACCTCGACCGTGACCGTCGCCGGCACGGTCACGGGCCTGGGCATCCTGGTGACGCTGTCGTTCACGATCAGCCTGGACGCGGGCTCGGCCGGCAACATCGCCAGCCGGCAGATGGTGGGCCCGGTCGGTGCCACGCCGCTGGGCTACAACCTCTACACCACCAACGCGCGCAGCACCGTCTGGGGCCTCAACAGCGTCAGCGACAGCTACAGCGCGCTGGCGACCCTCGGTGGCGTCACCACGCTGCGCCCCCACACCGTCTACGGCCGCATTCCGGCCGCTCAGTACGTGGCACCGGGTCCCTACAGCAGCACCATCACGGTGACGGTGACGTACTGAAAGCTCAGCCCTTCAGCATGCCCGCCAGCCGCTTGGCGATGAGTTCGTCCGCCTGCGCCATGATGCGGTCGATGAGCTCCGCGCAACTGGGCACGTCGTGGATCAACCCGGCCACCATGCCGCAGCTCCAGGCGCCGGCGTCCATGTGGCCCTCGGTCATCACCTTCGGGTAGATGCCGGCGACCTGGTCCATGATGTCGTCGATCTTCAGCGCGTCGCCCTTGGCGCGCTCGATCTCCATGAGGCGCTCCACGCCCGCGTTGTTGATCACGCGCTCGGTGTTGCGCAGCGAACGCATGATCAGGCGCGTGTCGAGCTCCGAGGCGTTGACGATGGCCTGCTTCACGTTGGCGTGCACCGGCGCTTCCTTGGTGGCGATGAAGCGCGTGCCCATGTTCATGCCCTCGGCGCCCAGCGCGAGCGCGGCCACGAGGCTGCGGCCGTCGGCCATGCCGCCCGAGGCGACGAACGGGATCTTCAGTTCTTCGGCCGCGCGCGGCAGCAGGATCATGTTGGGCACGTCGTCCTCGCCGGGGTGGCCGCCGCACTCGAAGCCGTCGACGCTCACCGCATCGCAGCCGATGCGCTCGGCCTTGAGCGCGTGGCGCACCGAGGTGCACTTGTGGATCACCTTGATGCCCGCGGCCTTCAGCGCCGGCATGTAGGCCTCGGGGCTGCGGCCCGCGGTTTCCACGGCCTTGATGCCGCCTTCGACGATGGCCGCGATGTACTCGGGGTACGGCGGCGAGGCAAAGGTCGGCAGGAAGGTGAGGTTCACGCCGAAGGGCTTGTCGGTCATCTCGTGGCAGCGCGCGATCTCGCGCGCCAGCAGCTCGGGCGTCTTCTGCGTGAGGCCCGTGATGATGCCCAGGCCGCCGGCGTTGGAGACGGCCGCGGCCAGCTCGGCGAAGCCGACGTAGTGCATGCCGCCCTGGATGATGGGGTGGCGGATGCCGAAGAGTTCGGTGATGCGGGTTTTCAAGGGAACGTCCTTTGGTCGGGGTTGCTGGGAAGGAAAGAGAGAAAGAAGAAATCAGGGCGGCGAAATGACGCGCAGCACATCGCGCGCCATCGCCTTCATCCAGGCCGTGTCGCTCTTCAGCGCAGGCTCTGCGAAGGTCTTGGCGAAGGTGGGCCGTGCCATCTTGGCGTAGTTGAGCGTGCCGAAGATGAGCGTGAGCACCACCACGGCCGACAGGTCGTCGCGCACGAGGCCGGCCGCCTGCGCCGCGGCCACCAGGCCCAGGCTGGCTTGCAGGAAGCCTTCGAGCGGCCGGGTCTGCGCATGCTGGATGCGCTCGGCGTTGTCGAGCAGTTCGCGCGTGACGAGCTTGAAGCCCGTGGGCCGCGCGTGCATCCACTCGACCTGCAGCGCGACGAACGCCTGCAGCCGCGCAGGCAGGTCGGGGGCCGCCTCGACGCGCTTGCAGATGCGCGCCGTCAGGTCCTCGGCCTGCTTCTCGAGCACGGCGCGGTACAGCACCTCCTTGCTCGCGAAGTGATGCAGCAGCCCCGGGTTGCCGACCTCGCAATCGCGCGCGATGGCCGACAGCGATGCGCCCTGGAAGCCGTGGTCGGCAAAGTGCTGCTCGGCGCGCGCGAGGATCGTTTCTTTACGGGAAGGGGCAAGGGTGGCCATCGGGCGGTTCTGGAAGGCGTCACGCCTGGCGCATGCCGCGAAGACGCGACCGGCGATCAGACGCGACGCGCGCCATTCTTTCTTGTGTCTTGGGGTCTGGTTGTTGCACGCGCGACACCCTCGCGCGTCAGCGTGCGGCCGGCATGGCCGCCACCTGCTGCGCGAGCTGCGCATGGAAGCGCGGCGCGCTGTACTCGAAGGTGCCGAAGCTGAGCGCGTCGTTCGCGCCCGATGCCAGCCCGGCCTGGATCGACTCGGCCAGTGCGTAGTCTTCCGCGAGCGTGCGCCGGTACAGCGCCACGTTCGCGTCCCAGTGCGCGGTCGCCTTCTCCGAGGCCGGTGCCTCGGGAATCAGCGTGAGCTCGTGCACGCGCGTGCGCGTGGCGCCCAGCGGCTCCAGCATGCTGAGCTGCGCGTGGTCGGGCTGCACGAGGATGGTCGTGTTGGGAAAGAAGAAGTAGGTCAGGTTGCCGTAGCGGCGCGGATCGAAACCGGCGGCGTCGGGCCGGTGTTCCTGGAACTTCGACTTGAGCAGGTACAGGCGCCGGTTCAGGTCGAACTCGTCGATGACCTGCAGGTTGTGCAGGAACATGTGGGCGATGGTCTCGCGGTGCGCCACCTTGAAGTGGTAGGCCTCGAAGGAACCGTCGACCAGCAGCTTCCAGTTGGCTTCGACCTCGTACATGCGCGGCGCATAGGCCACGGGCGCGCGCAGCCCGGCCAGCGACTCGAGGTTGTCCATGAGCGCGCCCAGGTGCGCGCCGGGGTCGCTGTCCGCCCGCGACGGATCGCACACGACCCAGACCACGCCCGCGCGCTCGACGGTGGCCAGCCGGCGTAGGCCCGACTCGTCCTGCTTCAGGCAGGGAAATCCGAAGGACTCGGGCACGCCGCGCAAGGCGCCGTCGGGCTTGTAGGTCCATGCGTGGTAAGGGCAGACGAAGGCGCGCGCCTCGCTGCCGCTGCCCTCGGGCACCACGCGCGCACCGCGGTGGCGGCACACGTTGAGAAAAGCCTGCACCTGCCCGTTCTCCTGGCGCACCAGCAGCAGCGGCACGCCGGTGTGCGTGAGCGACAGCCAGGCACCCGGCGAGGCGAGCGAGGCGCTGGCGGCCACCGGCTGCGGATGCCGCTGCAGCAGCCGCCGCTCTTCGCGTGCGATGGCCTCGTCTGTGTACTGGCCGACCGGCACGCGGTCGCCCTCCCCTTGCGCGTCGGCGCGCCCGGCCTGCAGGGCCGTGGTCGCTCGGCGATGGAGTTCGGCTGCGAAGTTCTCGCTCATCGGGGGGCTTTCGGTTCGATGCGATGCAGCCCGGTGAGCTGCGCGATCGGCCCAGTCTACCGACTGACCAGTCGGTACGTCAACCGCCCCCCGGGAAGCGGTGGAAGCGGTATCAGGCCGGCTTGCGCAGGAAGCCCTGCTGCGCCCCATTGCGGTTGGGCGCGAAGCCGTTGGCCTGCAGCGTCTCTTCGGTGGTCTCGTAGAACACGCCGATCTGCATGATCTCGCGCGCCTGCTGCGCGGTGGCGATGGGGCGGCCGAACTCGGTCGCGATGCGCACGAGCTGCTTGATCTGCTCGACCGAGCTCATCTTGCCGGTGCGGGTCTGGTTCCACAGCACGTCCTCGATGCCGCAGCGCACGTGCAGGCCCAGGGCGATGCCGATCATGTTCACGGGCAGCACGTTGAGCACCGAGCTCTCCACCGTGACCACCGCGCCGTCGGGTGCGGCGCGCAGGAAGTTGGCCAGGTTGTAGATGTTCGCCTGGTCCATGCCGCCGCTGATGGCCACCCAGTTCATCACCAGCGGGCCCTTGTAGACGCCGCGGCGGATCATGCGTTCGATGGTCTCGAAGCTGTTGATGTTGTAGCACTGGAACTCGCTCTGGATGCCCGCGGCCGTGAGGCGGCGGATGTGCTCTTCCACCCAGCTGGGGTTCGAGGGCACGATCATGTCCCGGTACGTCGAATACAGCCGCGGGTCGCCGCGCGACAGGCCCTTGAAGTCGTCCAGCCCCGCGTGCTCGGTCACGTTCATCTGCGTGGTGTTGACGGTCACCGTGACCTGGTCGGGCCTGGGCGTGAGCTCGGCCAGCATGTGGCGCGTGTCGTCGCTGAGCCACTTGGCGGCGGCGCCGTCGTCCTCGGGCGCGAAGCTGATGGAGCCGCCCACCTGGATGATCATCTCGGGCACGCGCGCACGCACGCCGGCGATCAGTTCGTTGAACATCGACAGGCGCTTGCTGCCCTTGCCGTTGGCCTCGCGCACATGCAGGTGCAGCACGGTGGCGCCGGCCTCGTAGCAGTCGACCGCCTTCTGAATCTGCTCTTCCATCGTGACCGGAATGTCTTCCGGAAAGTCGGCGGGAATCCAGCCCGGCGCATAGGGCGCGGCCGTGATGATCAGGGGCTGCTGGTTCTCGGGATACAGGTGGCCGTCGAGGAAGTTCATGATGGGTGTCTCCGGTGGGAAGGTGGTTCTGACGCCAAAAGTGTCTGGCGCACCTGCGAAAACTTCTTGCTCATCGGGGGCGCGGTTTTGTTTTTCCGGGGCATTGGAATGGCGCGTGCAAAGACAGGTGTCGCTGTCGCGATCCGGTAAGTGGCCGACGCGTGACGCCAAGCGTTCAAAGGAGGTGGCGCCGCAGAATCCGCACGCCTTTGTCTCTTCCACCTGAGGACGAACCATGTGTCTGCATCTGCTGCGAGCCTCCCTCCTCTTCCTGGCCGCGCTGTGCTGCGGCACGGCCTCGGCCCAGGCCTGGCCCGACAAGCCCATTCGGCTGATCGTGCCCGCGCCGCCGGGCGGCATCTCCGACGCGGCGGCGCGGCTGCTCGCCGAACAGCTGCGCACGAACCTCGGCCAGACCGTGCTGGTGGACAACAAGCCGGGCGGCTCCGCCGTCATCGCCGAGCGCGCGCTGATGGCCGCGCCGGCCGACGGCTACACGCTGATGGTCGGACCGTCGAGCGTGCTGTCCGACATTCCGCTCACGGTGAAGACGCCCTTCGACCCGCTCAAGACCTTCACCTACGTCGGCGAGGTGACGGGCATGTTCCATGTGCTGGTGGCCAATGCCGGCTTCCCGCCGAACACGGTCAAGGACCTGCTGGCGCATGCCAAGGCGCACCCGCGCTCGGTCAGCGTGGCCAACCTGAGCACGGGCACGCGCTCCAACCTGCTGGGCGAGATGCTGCGCGCGCGCAGCGGCAACGACATCCTCGTGGTGCCGTACAAGGGCTCGGCGCCGGCGCTGGTCGACCTCATGGGCAACCAGGTGCAGCTGACCTTCGAGGTGGTGAGCAACGTCACCTCGCTGATACGCAGCGGCAAGATCAAGGCACTGGCCGTGGCGTCGCCCAGGCGCTCGCGCTTCCTGCCCGACGTGCCCACCTTCGGCGAGCTGGGCCTGCCCGACTTCGTGATGCCCGACGCGAGCGTGGGCGTGTTCGTGCTCAGCAGCATGCCGCCGGCGCTACAGGAGAAAATCCGCGCCGAGGTGGCCCGGGCCGTGCAGGCGCCGAAGTTCCGCGAGGCGCTGCTCGCGCAGAATTACGATCCGCCGCGCGAGGCGACGCTGCAGCAGCTGCGCCAGACGCTGGACGCCACGACCGCCCACAATCGGGCCATCATCGAGAAACTGCAACTCAAGATCAGCCCCGAGTGAACACGGGGCCTCTGCCAAAGAAGCCACCATGAAGCACCTCGGTCGACTGATGCGCAGCGCGAGCCTCAGCGGCTACGTGGAGCTGGTGCAATCGCTCGGCCGCGACCCGCATGCCTTCATGCGCACCGTGGGGCTGAAGGCGCAGCTGCTCGAGCACCCCGAGACGCTGATCCCCGGCGATGCGGTGCGCGAGCTGCTCGAGATCACCGCGCGCGCCACGCGCACCGAAGATTTCGCGCTGCGGCTGGCGGCGCAGCGCAAGCTCTCGGCGCTGGGCCCCATCAGCGTCGTGCTCAAGGAAGAGCCCACGCCGCGCGACGCGCTCGACACGCTGGGCCGCTACCTGAAGCTGGTGAACGCCTCGCTGAGCTTTCGCCTCGAGGACACGGGTGACATGGTCATCATCCAGGAAGACCTGCTGCCCAGCCCCGGGCTGCCGATGCGCCAGTCGATGGAGCTGGCCGTGGGCATCATGTTCCGCATCCTCGGCGAGCTGATCGATCCGCAGTGGCGCCCGCAGCAGGTGTGCTTCACGCACCGCCCGCCGGCGGACATGGCGGCGCACCGCGCCTTCTTCGGGCGCAACGTCAAGTTCAACCAGGATTTCAACGGCCTCGTGTGCCTGGCGGCCGACCTGCGCAAGCCGCGCGAATCGGGCGACCAGGGCGTGGCGCGTTTCGCGCGCGAATACCTGGAGGCCGCGCTGAAAGACCGCGGCGAGAGCACGCGCGAAGCCTGCCGCGAACTCATCCTGGCGCTCATGCCCGGCGGCGGCTGCACCGCGCAGGAAGTGGCGCGGCACCTGCGCGTGGACCGCCGCACGCTGCACCGCCGGCTCGAGGCCGAAGGCCTCACCTTCAGCCGCCTGCTCGACGACGTGCGCTCCGACCTCGTGAAGCGCCACTTGCGCGACAGCGACCTGCCGCTGAGCGAGGTGGCCGAGCTGCTGGGGTTTTCAGGGCCCAGCAGCTTCAGCCACTGGTTCCGCCACCACTTCGGCTGCAGCGCCTCGCAATGGAGCAAGCAGACGGCCGGCGCGGTGGCTCAGGGCGCGGTGCGCGCGTTCTGAAGCAGGTCTTCGTGGCGCAGGGCATGCGCGATGCCCTCCAGCAGGCGCCAGGCGGCGTGCGTGAAACGCCTCGTCATCGCCATCGTCCTTCTCAGGCCGCCTTGCGCAGGAAGCCCTGGTTGCCTCCGTTGCGGTTCGGCGCGAAGCCGTTGGCCGCGAGCGACTCTTCGGCCGTCTCGTAGAACACGCCGATCTTCGAGATCTCGCGCGCCTGCTGCGCTGTGGCGATGGGGCGGCCGAACTGGCGCGAGATGGCCACCAGCTGCTCGATCTGCGCCACGGTGCCGATCTTGGCGGTGCGCGTCTGGTTCCACAGCACGTCCTCGGTGCCGCAGCGCACGTGCAGGCCCATCGCGATGCCCATCATGTTCACGGGCAGCACGTTGCGCACCGAGCTTTCCACCGTGAGCACCGCGCCGTCGGGCACGGCGCGCACGAAGTTGGCCAGGTTGTAGATGTTGGGCGCGTCCATGCCGCCGCTGATCGCCACCCAGTTCATCACCAGCGGGCCCTTGTAGACACCGCGGCGCATGAGCCGCTCGACCGACTCGAAGCTGTTGATGTTGTAGCACTGGAAGGCGCTCTGGATGCCCGCCTTCGTGAGGCGGCGGATGTGCTCCTCGACCCAGCCCGGCTGCGCCGGCACCGTCATCTCCTTGTAGGCCTCGAAGATGGCCGGGATCTCGCGCGAGGTGCCCTTGAAGTCCGCCAGCTCGGCGTGCTCCGTGACGTTCATCTGCGAGGTGTTGACCGTCACCGTCACCTGGTCGGGCGTGGGCTCCAGCTCGGCCAGCATGTGGCGCGTGTCGTCGCTGAGCCACTTGGCGGCGGCGCCTTCGCTCTCGGGCGCGAAGCTGATCGAGCCGCCGACCTGGATGATCATTTCGGGCACGCGCGCGCGCACGCCGGCGATCAGCTCGTTGAACTTCGACAGGCGCTTGCTGCCCTTGCCGTCGAGTTCGCGCACATGCAGGTGCAGCACCGTGGCGCCGGCGTTGTAGCAATCGACCGCCTTCTGGATCTGCTCTTCCATCGTGACCGGGATCTCGCCCGGGAAGTCGGAAGGAAGCCAGCCCGGTGCATAGGGCGCGGCGGTGATGATCAGCGGCTGCTGGTTTTCGGGAAAGAGGTGGCCGTCGAGGAAGTTCATGGCGTGCGTCTGTCAGGTGGCGAGGCGGGGGGCGATGTTCAGTACGGTACGTCGCCGACGATGCCGGCGCGTTCCATCTTTCGCGGCGCGGGCCAGTAGTCGTTCAGCGCGTAGTGCTGCGTGCTGCGGTTGTCCCAGACGACCACGTCGCCCGGCTTCCACGACCAGCGCACCTGGTACTCGGGAATGGTGGCGCGGCTGAGCAGGTAGTTCAGCAGCAGCGCCGCGCCCGGTGTCTTGTCGATGCCGTGGCGCACGTTCTCGGGGGTGCTGTAGTTCACGAAGTGGGTGGTGAAGCTGCCCACGTAGAGCACCTTTTCGCCGGTCTCGGGGTGCGTGCGCACCACGGGGTGCTCCACGGGCGGATGATCCTGGCCCAGCTTGAGGCGCGCTTCCATCGGCATCACGGCGCCGAACGAATGCTCGATGCTGGCCTTGGCGCGCAGCTTGCCGATCTTCTGCTTGATCTCGTCGGGCAGCTCGTCGTGCGCCTGCACCATGTTCACCCAGATGGTGTCGCCGCCGACCTCGGGGCATTCGATGCAGCGCAGCACCGCGCCCATCGCGGGGCTCTGGCGCCACAGGCCGTCGCAGTGGTAGGTGTTCTCGTAGCTGTGCTTGTTGTCGCTGCGGTAGATGCGCACGAGGCCCGGGTGCTCGGGGTCGCTGCCGACCACGGGGTGGTCTTCCAGTTCGCCGAAGCAGCGTGCGAAGGCGACGTGCTCGGCGCGCTCGATGTCCTGGCCGCGGAAGAAAAGCACCTTGTGCTTGAGCAGCGCGGCGCGGATCGACGCAAAGCACTCGGGGTCGCGCGAGGCCTCGCCCAGGTGGACGTCCGAGATTTCGGCGCCGATGGACGGCGTGATAGGTCTGATCTTCATGAGAGGTCTCCGATGGAATGACGGGTGCCGCTCAGTTCGCCTGGATGCGGTACTTCTTGACGATGGCGGCGTTGCGCTCGGACAGCACGCGGGTCTCGGCGATGAGCGCGGGCGTGTCGACGCTGAGCTCGGGCTCCAGGCCCACGTCGAGCAGCTTCTGCTGCACGGCGGGCGCCTGGCCGGCCTTCTCGATCGCGGCATGGAGCCTGGCCATCACGTCGGCCGGCAGCTTGGCCGAGCCGATGAAGCCGACCCAGCCGCGGAACTGCAGGTCGGGGTAGCCGAGCTCGGTGGTGGTCGGCAAGTCGGGCAGGAAGCGCGAGCGGGTCTTGCCGGTGAAGGCGTAGGGGCGCAGCTTGCCGGCCTTGATGAGCGGCATCGAGGTGAGCATGCCGTCGAACATCAGGTCGACCTGGCCGCCCAGCAGGTCCTGCAGCGCGGGCGGCGAGCCGGGGTAGCCGATGTGCTGCAGGTCGAGCCCGGCGCGGTCGCTGAGGATGAGGCCCGCGTACTGCGACACGGTGCCGGGGCTGTAGCTGGCGAAGCTGGCCTTGCCCTTGCGCGTCTTCAGTTCAGCAACGAGGCCCTGGAAGTCCTTGGCCGGGAAGTTCGCGGCCGTGACGAGCACCACGCCCGAGCGCGCCACCGAGCCGATGGGCACCACGTCCTTCAGCGGATCGAAGGGCATCTTCACGACCTGCGGCGTCTCGGCCAGCACGTTGCTCGCGGCCATCACGATGGTGTTGCCGTCGGCCGGTGCCTGCAGCATGGCCTGCAGGCCGATGGAGCCGCCCGCGCCGGGGCGGTTCTCGACGATCACGGGGCGGCCGATGTCCAGCGCCATCTGCTGCCCGACGACGCGGGCCACGATGTCCATCGTGCCGCCCGGCGGCGCGGGAACGATGAGCTTGACGGGCTTGTCGCCCAGCGCCCAGGCCCCGAGGGCCATCGAGCATCCGACCAGCGCCACGGCGGCGGCGCGTGCAAATTGCAGCAGTTTCATGGGGTGTCTCCGATTGTTGTCTTGCAGGCCTCGGTGGGCCGATGCCGCCAGTATCCGGCGCACCCCGCCCGCATTTCTTGCTTTATTGGGGCATCGATTTGCCAATTTGGGACATCACCAAGACCACGCTTCCCGCCGCCGCCACGCGCCGCAAGAATCCGTTCCATCCAGCCCCCACACACCCCAGGAGACGCACCATGAACCAGGCCATCCGCTTCCACGAAACCGGCAGCGCCGACGTGCTCAAGCTCGAACATGTCGAAGTCGGCGAGCCCGGCCCGGGCCAGGCGCGCGTGCGCCACAGCCTCATCGCGGTCAACTTCATCGACATCTACTTCCGCACCGGGCGCTATCCGCTGGCGCTGCCCAACGGCCTCGGTTCCGATGCCGTGGGCGTGGTCGAGGCCGTGGGGCCGGGCGTGACCGACATTCGCGTGGGCGATCGCGTGGGCTATCTCATCGGGCCGCAAGGGGCGTACTCGCAAGTGCGTGTGATGCCGGCCGATGTGTTGATCCCGCTGCCCGATGGGATCTCCGACCGCACCGCCGCCACGTTGATGATGAAGGGCATGACGGCGCAGTACCTGTTCCGCCAGGTCTATCCGCTCCAGGGTGGCGAGACGATCCTGTACCACGCAGCCGCCGGTGGCGTCGGTCTCATCGCCTGCCAGTGGGCGCGCGCGATGGGCGTGACGATGATCGGCACCGTGAGCACCGACGAGAAAGCCGCCGTCGCCAAGGCCAACGGCTGCACGCACACCATCGTGACTTCGCGCGAGAACATCGCCCAGCGCGTGCGCGAGATCACCGAGGGCAAGGGCGTGCCCGTCGTATACGACTCGGTGGGGAAAGACACGCTGGAGGCTTCGCTCGATTGCCTGCAGCCACGCGGCACGCTCGTGAGCAATGGCACGTCTTCCGGCGCCGTGGTCCTCGACACCAAGCTGCTGGCCGCGAAGGGCTCGATCTGGCTCACGCGACCCGCGATGGTTCATTACATCCACCCGCGCCCACACATGCTGTCGATGGCCGACGAACTGTTCGGCCACGTGCTGGCCGGCCGCATCGTGAGCGAGCCCCAGCAGAGCTTCGCACTGGCCGACGCCGCCGAGGCACACCGCGCCCTCGAAGGCCGCAAGACCACCGGCGCCACCGTGCTCGTGCCCTGAGATCTGCCACGTGCGGACTTGCGATGTCTTCCCTGGTCCGCGCGGCAAGCCTCACCCACTACAGCGAGGTCGCCCGCGCCAGCGGCCTGGACCCGGCGCGCATGCTCCTGGACGCCGGCCTGAGTCCCCGCGTGCTGGACGAGCCCGACCTGATGATCCCGGTCGACCGCGTCGCCGCGCTGCTGCAGGCCTCGGCCGAGCGCTCGGGCAACGACAGCTTCGGGCTGTGCATGGCCGAGGGGCGGCGGCTGTCGAACCTCGGGGCCGTCGGCCTGCTGGTGCGCGAGCAGCCGACGCTGCGCGATTCGCTCGACGTGCTGATGCGCTACCAGCCGCTGCTCAACGGCTCGCTGTCGCTGATGGTCGAGGCCTTCGGCCAGGTGGTGGTCATCCGCGAGGAAGTGCAGCCCGGCAAGGCGCACCGCGCCACGCGCCAGCGCATCGAACTCGCGCTGGGCGTGATGCTGCGCCTC
Organism: Variovorax sp. GW821-FHT06D12; assembly: GCF_059419205.1. Taxonomy (NCBI): domain Bacteria; kingdom Pseudomonadati; phylum Pseudomonadota; class Betaproteobacteria; order Burkholderiales; family Comamonadaceae; genus Variovorax; species Variovorax sp. GW821-FHT06D12. The sequence continues at coordinate 342,538 of NZ_JBWKRI010000002.1, forward strand.
TTGCGCCAGTTTCTCGGCGCCGACTGGCAGCCCCGGCGCGTGTGCCTGGCGCATCCCGCGCCGCGCGACCTGCGCACGCACCATCGCGTGCTGGGCGCGGCCGTCGCCTTCGACCAGGACTTCCACGGCATCGTCTGCGCGCGCGACGACCTGGACGCGCCCAACCCCGCGGCCGACCCGGCCATGGCGCGCTATGCGCGGCAACTGCTCGACGCGGCAGCCCCTGCGCCCGGCGACGCGCTGCCGGGCGACGTGCGGCGCGCGGTGCTGCTGCTCCTGCCCAGCGGGCGCTGCAGCATCGCGCAGGTGTCGGCGCACGTGGGCGTGGAATGCCGCACGATCCAGCGCCGGCTCGCGGACGACGGGCAGAGCTTCTCGGCCATCGTCAACGACGTGCGCAAGGAACTCGCCGTGCGCCATGTGCTGGAGGGCGACCGCCCGCTGGCCGAGGTCGCGGGCCTGCTCGGCTTCTGTGCGCCCAGCGGACTGTCGCGCTGGTTCCATGCGCAGTACGGCTGCAGCGCGAAGGCCAGCCGCGCGCGGCGGGGGGCGCCGCGCCGCGCTTCGGCCTCGCGCGATTGACGTGGAGAATCGCGCCCGTTCTTCCCTCCACGAGCACGAACGAGCCTTGGCCACTTTCCCGCCCCCCGATGCGAGCGGCGCCCCGCGCGACCTGCTGCTCAAGGTGACGCCGCCCCGTGTCCCGCGTCACCTCGTCTCGCGCGCGCGGCTCCTGTCGAGCGCCGACGCGCTGCGCGACCACGCCGTGTGCGTGGTGCAGGCGCCGTCGGGCTTCGGCAAGACCTCGCTGCTGGCGCAGTGGCGGCTGGAGTACCTGGGCCTGGGCGTGCCGGTCGGCTGGGTCTCGGCGCAGAGCCAGGACGACCCGGGCCGGCTGGTGCAGAGCCTGGCGCTGGCGCTGCGCGTCGCCATGGGCCGCCCCGCGTTCGGGCGCAGCCTGTTCCAGGACGACCGGCCCGGCACGCTCGGCAGCGTCACGGCGCTGCTGGCCGAGCTGGCGCAGGCGGCCTTGAACGTGGTGCTGGTCATCGACGAGGCCGACCGCCTGCCGCCGGCCTCGCGCGAGGCGCTGGCCTACCTGCTGCGCAACGCGCCGCCCAACGTGCGCACGCTCATTGCCACGCGCCCCGACGGCCGGCTCGACATCGAGGACCTCGTGGCCTACGGGCAGTGCGTGGAGATCGGCCCGGCGCTGCTGAAGTTCAGCCTCGACGAGACGCTGCAGCTGGTGCAGGCGCGCTTCGGCGCGCGCGTCGACCGCAACACCGCCGCCCGGCTGCACGAGCTGACCGAAGGCTGGCCGCTGGGCCTGCAGCTGGCCACGACCATCATCGCGCGCGGGGCCGACGCGCACGCCGCGCACACGGTCCTGGGCGACATGACGGCCGCCGCCGGCGAGCTGCAGGGCGAACTGGTGCGGCTGCTGCTGGTGAACCTCGACCCCGACGATCGCGACTTCCTGGCCCGCATCGCCGTGCTCGACCTGCTGCACCCCGAGCTGTGCCGTGCCGTCTCCGGCGTCGACGACGCCGCGGCGCGGCTGGCGCGGCTGAGCAACGACACGCCGGTGTTCGCCGCCGCCGAAGGGGGCGAGTGGCTGCGCATGCATGCGCTGGCGCGCGACGTGCTGCGCCAGCGTTTCGCCGCGCTCGATGCTGCCGAGCAGGTGGCGGCGCATGCGCGCGCGGCGCAGTGGCTGGCCGCGCACGAGCTGCTCGACGAAGCCGCCCACCACGCGCTGAGCGCGGGCCAGCACCAGACCGCCTACGAGCTCGCGGAGCGCAGCCTGTACGAATCGCTCATGCGGCGCGGCCGGCAGGCCACGGTGCTCGAATGGATGGCGCAGATGCCGGCCGACGAACTCGACCGCCGCCCGCGCCTGCTGCTGGCCGCGGCATGGACGCTCGCATCGAGCGAGCGGCATGAAGAAGCCGGCCGCTTCGTGGCGCGCATCCTGGCGCAGCCCGATGTGAGCGATGCGCTGCGCTGCGAATGCGCGCTGATCCTCGGCGGCGCGGCCGTGTTCGCGGACGACCCCGACCGTTTCGTGGAACTGCACGCGCCGTGGACCGAGGCCGTGCCGCTGACCGACCCGCTGCTGCTGCAGTCGCATGCCAACCGCATGGCCTACCGCGCGCTGCTCGAAGGCGAGCCGGCGCTGGCGCGCCTGCGCCAGCAGCAGGCCCTGCGCGGGCACCCGGGCCACGGCGTCGACTACATCCGGCGCTGGAGCGAACTGGTCATCGGCCTGAGCTACGCGTGGGAAGGCCAGGTGCTGCTGGCCGAGCAGCTGCTGCGCCCGGCCGTGGCCGGCGCCGAGGCCGAGATGGGCCGGCGCCACCGCTTCAGCTGCAACCTGGCCGCGCTGCTCGCGTCGGTGGCCTGGGAGCGCGACCTGCCGGGCGACGCCGCCACGCTGCTGGCCGACCGCCTCGACGTGCTGGAGCACAGCGGCCTGCCCGAATCGCTGCTGCAGGCCTACCGCACGGCGGCGCGCATCGCGGCGGCCGAAGGCGCCGAGCACCGCGCGCTGGAACTGCTGGACGCGCTGGACGCGGCCGGCGTCGCGCGGCGCCTGCCGCGGCTGCGCATCGCCAGCCTGGCCGAGCAGGTGCGCCTGCATGCGCAGCGCCACCGCGCCCAGACCTGCCGCGAACTGTGCGAGCGCATCGACGCGCAACTGGCCGACCCCACGCTGCCGCAGGGCCCGCTGTGGCGGCGCAGCGTGGAAGCACTGCGCGACGTGGCGCGTGCCCACGCGGCCATCGCCGCGCGCGACTGGCCCGACGCCCTCGCGAAGCTGGCGCGTGCCGACGAACAGGCGCGCCAGCGCAAGCAGGGCGGCCTGCACATCGAGCTGCTGGGCCTGCGCGCGCTGGCGCTGGAGCGCTGCGGCCAGCCGGCGCAGGCGCTGCTGCGCGAGGCCATGGACCTGGCGCGCGCCTACGGGCTGCAGCGCGTGTTCTCCGACGCGCACCCCGAGCTGGGTGCCTGGGTCGGCACGCTCGCGGCCGAGGGCGCGCAGGCCGAGATCGCGGTCGCGCCACTCGTGCCTGCCGTGCCGCCCGTGCCCGCGCCTGCGGCACCGGCCTCGCCCGGTACCGTGCTCACGCCCAAGGAGGGCGAGGTGCTGGTGCTGCTGGCGCGCAACCTGTCGAACAAGGAAATCGGGCGCGCCATGCAGGTGGGCGAAACCACCGTCAAGTGGCATGTGAAGAACCTGTTCGCCAAGCTCGACGCCGGCACGCGCGCGCAGGTGGTGCAGCGCGCGCGCATCCTGGGGCTGCTCGCAGCCGGGCACTGAGGGTTTCTCCCTCCCCTCCGGGGCCGCCTCCCCCTCCTGCGAGGAGGGGGCGCGCGCAGGGGCCCCGACCTATTCTTGCTTCCAGCACGGTCACCGCCGCACAGCGGCACTCCCCGACCGGCACAGGAGACAAGACACATGGGTTCCACGATCCAGCCAGGCCTCTCGAACGGGGCCCCCGCCGTGCACACGCGCGGCATCCAGGTCCACCCCGTGACCTGCGCCATCGGCGCCGAGCTGCGTCACGTGTCGCTGGCCGAAGCCTCGCGCGACGCCGGCCTGGCCGCCGAGATCCGCGCCCTGCTGGTGCAGCACAAGGTGCTGTTCTTCCGCCAGCAGGAACTCACGCGCGCCGAGCACGTCGCCTTCGCCCGCCACTTCGGCGAGCTCGAGGACCACCCCGTGGTCGGCAGCGACCCCGAGCATCCGGGCCTGGTGCGCATCTACAAGAACCCCGAGACGCCGGTCGACCGCTACGAGAACAGCTGGCACACCGACGCCACCTGGCGCGAGAAGCCGCCCTTCGGCTGCGTGCTGCGCTGCGTCGAATGCCCGCCGGTGGGCGGCGACACCATGTGGGCCAACATGGCGCTGGCCTTCGAGAAGCTGCCCGCGCACATCCAGCAGCAGATCGCCGGGCTGCGCGCGCGCCACAGCATCGAGGCCACCTTCGGCGCCGCGATGCCGATCGAGAAACGCCTGGCGCTGAAGGCCCAGTTTCCCGACGCCGAGCACCCGGTGGTGCGCACGCACCCCGACACGGGCGAGAAGATCCTGTTCGTCAACGGCTTCACGACCCACTTCACCAACTTCCACACGCCGGCCAACGTGCGCTACGGGCAGGACTACCAGCCCGGCGCCGCCCTGCTGCTGGCCTACCTCGTGAGCCAGGTGCAGATCCCCGAGTACCAGGTGCGCTGGCGCTGGCAGCCGGGCGACGTGGCCATGTGGGACAACCGATCGACCCAGCACTACGCGGTCATGGACTACCCGCCCTGCCATCGAAAGATGGAACGCGCCGGCATCGTCGGCGACGCGGTCTTCTGAGCGGGCACGTCCTGCGCCCTCTCCCTTCCTTCTTCCTTTCTCCCGAGGTCCTGCCATGAATTTTCTCGACGGCCATCTGTTCCCCGAAAACCAGCAGCCGCTGGTCATCACCGCCGCGCCCTACGCACCGTCGTGGGTGCCCGCCGACTTTCCGGAAGACATTCCCGTCACCATGGAGCAGCAGATCCAGAAGGCGGTCGATTGCTACAACGCCGGCGCCACGGTGCTGCACCTGCACGTGCGCGAACTCGACGGCAAGGGCAGCAAGCGGCTGTCGAAGTTCAACGAGCTGATCGCCGGCGTGCGCAAGGCCGTGCCCGAAATGATCATCCAGGTGGGCGGCTCGATCAGCTTCGCCCCCGAGAGCGAAGGCGCGGCCGCCAAGTGGCTGAGCGACGACACGCGCCACATGCTGGCCGAGCTGGAGCCCACGCCCGACCAGGTGACGGTGACCATCAACACCTCGCAGATGAACGTGGTCGAGCACTGGGACGACGCCGACACCCGGGGCACCTCGATGGAAGACCCCGAGGTCTACCGCGCCTACAAGGAAATGACCGTGCCCGCGCAGCCGGGCTGGGCCGAAGAGCACATCCGCCGCCTCACCAAGGCCGGCATCCAGAGCGCCTTCCAGTGCTACAACATCAACAGCTTCGACTCGGTCGAGCGGCTGATGCGCCGCGGCGTCTACAAGGGCCCGCTGGTGATGAACTGGGTGGCCATCGGCGGCGGCATGGACGTGCCCAACATCTACAGCCTGGCCAACTTCGTGCGCGCCGTGCCCGACGGCGCGGTGCTCACGGTGGAAAGCTCCATGCGCAACGTGCTGCCCGTGAACATGATGGGCATCGCCATGGGCCTGCACGTGCGCTGCGGCATCGAGGACAACCTCTGGAACCAGTCGCGCTCCGCCAAGATGGGCACGGTGGCGCAGGTCGAGCAGCTGGTCGCCATCTCGCGCCAGTTCGGCCGCCCCATCGCCACCGCCAAGCAGGCGCGCGAGATTTCGAAGATCGGCGTCTTCTACGACACCGTCGAAGAGTCGCTGGCCGCCAACGGCTTCGCGCCGAACCGCAACGGCGCGCAGCAGGGCTTCCTGCGCAAGGCGGCCTGAGCACCCCACACCCCCGGCACCAGAACACCTGGAGACATCGCGATGAAAAAAACCCACAACATCCTTCGCCGCCTGAAGCCCTGGGCAGCCGCCCTGGCCGCCGCGCCCCTGCTCGCCCATGCCTGGACCACCAAGCCGGTGCGGATCGTGGTGCCGGCGCCCGCGGGCGGCACCATGGACGTCGTGGCCCGCGTGCTGTCCGACGCGATCTCGGCCGAGATCGGGCAGCCGGTGATCGTCGACAACAAGCCGGGCGCCGGTGGCGCCATCGGGGTGCAGGCGCTCAACAGCGCGCCGCCCGACGGGCAGACCATCATGTTCATGGTCAGCAACATCCTGACCGAGATTCCCCTGGTGATGAAGACCAGCTTCGACCCGGTCAAGGACGTGAAGCCGGTGACCATGGTGGCGCGCTCGGCGATGGTGCTGGTGAGCGCGCCGTCGGTGCCGGCCAACGACCTGAAAGGCCTCATCGCCTACCTGAAGACCGGCAAGGGCAGCCCGGGCAGCTACGCCTCGTACTCCGCGGGCACCAGCTCGCACTACGCCGGCGCCATCTTTGCCCGCAAGGCGGGGCTGGACCTGCAGCACGTGCCGTTCCCGGGCTCGCCGCCGGCGCTGCAGAACCTGATGGGCAGCCAGGTCGACATCCTGTTCGACGGCATCGTCACGTCGCTGCCGCTGATCAAGGCCGGCAAGGTGAAGGTCTTCGGGGTCGGGGCCAAGACCCGGCTGGCGCAGCTGCCGGAGGTGCCCACGATGGCCGAGCAGGGCTTCGACGAGATCGACTTCTCGAACTGGGCCGGCGCCATCGTGTCGGCCAGGATGCCCGACGACCTCGTCAAGCGGATCAATGCGGTCCTCACGAAAGCCGCCTCCTCGCCGAAGGTCCGGGAGCGGCTCATCGCGCAGAACTTCGTGCCGATGACCAGCGAGAGCCCCGAGCAGCTCGCGAAGATCACGCATGACGAGTACGAGCGCAACGCGCGGATCGTCAAGACCTACAACATCCAGCTCAACCAGTGAGGGTGCAGGCCGACATGACTGCGCCCACCGTCCTCATCGTTCCCGGCCTGCGCGACGCCGTCGCCAGCCACTGGCAGACCCTGCTCGCCGCACGCCTGCCGCGCGTGCGCGCCGTGCCGCCCATGGGCCGCGACGACCTCGACTGCGCCGCGCGCGTGGCGGCCATCGAGCGCGAGGCGCAGGCGGTCGAGGGGCCGCTGGTCATCGTGGCGCACAGCGGCGGCGTGGTGATGCTGGCGCACTGGGCCCAGCGCACGCGCCGGCCGGTGCGCGGCGCCCTGCTGGCCACGCCGCCCGACTTCGAGCGGCCGATGCCCGAGGGCTACCCCAGCGTCGAGGCCCTGCGCGCCGGCGGCTGGCTGCCGGTGCCGACCGGGCCGCTGCCGTTCCCGAGCATCGTGGCGGCCAGCCGCAACGACCCGCTGGCGCCCTTCGATCGCGTGGTGCAGATGGCGCAGGGCTGGGGCAGCCGCCTGGTCGACCTCGGCGAGGTCGGCCACCTCAACCCCGCCTCGGGCTACGGCGAATGGCCGGGCGCGCAGGCCTTCATCGACGAACTCTCGGCGGACTGAGCCCTTTCTGCCCGCCTGCCCTTCCTACCGAAAGAAACTCCCCATGGTCCAAGCCATCCGCTTCCACGAGACCGGCAGCGCCGACGTGCTCAAGCTCGAACATGTCGAAGTCGGCGAGCCCGGCCCGGGCCAGGCGCGCGTGCGCCACAGCCTCATCGCGGTCAACTTCATCGACATCTACTTCCGCACCGGGCGCTATCCGCTGGCGCTGCCCAACGGCCTCGGTTCCGATGCCGTGGGCGTGGTCGAGGCCGTGGGGCCGGGCGTGACCGACATTCGCGTGGGCGATCGCGTGGGCTATCTCATCGGGCCGCAAGGGGCGTACTCGCAAGTGCGTGTGATGCCGGCCGATGTGTTGATCCCGCTGCCCGATGGGATCTCCGACCGCACCGCCGCCACGTTGATGATGAAGGGCATGACGGCGCAGTACCTGTTCCGCCAGGTCTATCCGCTCCAGGGTGGCGAGACGATCCTGTACCACGCAGCCGCCGGTGGCGTCGGTCTCATCGCCTGCCAGTGGGCGCGCGCGATGGGCGTGACGATGATCGGCACCGTGAGCACCGACGAGAAAGCCGCCGTCGCCAAGGCCAACGGCTGCACGCACACCATCGTGACTTCGCGCGAGAACATCGCCCAGCGCGTGCGCGAGATCACCGAGGGCAAGGGCGTGCCCGTCGTATACGACTCGGTGGGGAAAGACACGCTGGAGGCTTCGCTCGATTGCCTGCAGCCACGCGGCACGCTCGTGAGCAATGGCACGTCTTCCGGCGCCGTGGTCCTCGACACCAAGCTGCTGGCCGCGAAGGGCTCGATCTGGCTCACGCGACCCGCGATGGTTCATTACATCCACCCGCGCCCACACATGCTGTCGATGGCCGACGAACTGTTCGGCCACGTGCTGGCCGGCCGCATCGTGAGCGAGCCCCAGCAGAGCTTCGCACTGGCCGACGCCGCCGAGGCACACCGCGCCCTCGAAGGCCGCAAGACCACCGGCGCCACCGTGCTCGTGCCCTGAGGTTTTCATGACCGCTCTGTCTGTCGCCGCATGGCCGGCGCGCGGCCGCCTGCTCTTTCCGGGCGTGCTCGCCTGCGCGGTGGTCGCCGCCGCGTCCACCTTTTTGTCGCAGCACTACGGTGCGCCGGTGATGCTGTTCGCGCTCATCCTCGGCATGGCGATGAACTTCCTTTCGACCGAGGGCCCGTGCAAGCCCGGCATCGAGTTCACCGCGCGCCACGTGCTGCGCTGGGGCGTGGCGCTGCTGGGGCTGCGCATCACGGCCGCGCAGGTGGTGGCGCTGGGCTGGCACCCGGTGCTGCTGGTGGCGGTGTCGCTGGTGCTGACCATCGGCGTGTCGATGGTCGTGGCGCGGCTGATGGGCTTCAACGTGCTGTTCGGCCTGCTCAGCGGCGGCGCCACCGCGATCTGCGGCGCCTCGGCCGCGCTGGCGCTGGCCGCGGCGCTGCCGCCGCATCCGCTGAAGGAACGCGCCACGCTGTTCACGGTGGTGGGCGTGTCGGCGCTGTCGACGCTCACGATGATCGCCTACCCCCTGATCGCGCGCGCCCTGGGCATGGACGCGCACACGGCCGGCGTGTTCCTGGGCGCCACCATCCACGACGTGGCGCAGGTGGTGGGCGCGGGCTACGGCATGTCGCAGGCCACGGGCGACACGGCCACGCTGGTCAAGCTGATGCGCGTGGCGGCGCTGCTGCCGGTGATCCTGTTCGCCGTGATGTTCACGCGCGCCACCGGCAAGGCCGCGGGCGGCCAGCGCCCGCCGCTGCTGCCGTGGTTCGCGGTGGCCTTCGCCGCGCTGGTGGCGCTCAACAGCACGGGCTGGCTGCCGCCCCCGCTCACCACCGCGGGCAGCGACCTGTCGCGCTGGTTCCTGGTGGCGGCCATGGCCGGCATCGGCATGAAGACGCAGCTGCGCGAGCTGGTCGACGTGGGCCTCAAGCCGGTGGTGCTGATGGTCGGCGAGACCGTCTTCATCGCCGCGCTGGTGCTCGCGCTGCTGCGCTGGGCGCCCTGACACACCGCCCCCACGACGACAGAGACGACCACACACACAACAACCAGGAGACAAGACCATGAAGAAGAAGACCCTCATCGCCGCCGCAACCGCGACCCTCGCTGCCGGCGCCGCCCTCGCCCAGTCCTCGCTCACGCTGTTCGGCGTGATGGACGCGGGCGTGAGCCACTACCGCACCACCAGCAGTTCGTACAACCCGCTGCGCCCGGCCGAGCTGCGCCAGAGCCAGACCGTGCTGTCGCCCTCGGGCAATGCCTCGAGCCGCATCGGCTTTCGCGGCACCGAGGACCTGGGCGGCGGGCTGGCCGCGAGCTTCTGGCTGGAAGCGCCGCTGAGCAACGACACGGGGAGCGGCATCACCAACTTCGGACGCCGCTCCACGCTCAGCCTCAGCGGGCCCTTCGGCGAAGTGCGCCTGGGCCGCGACTACACGGCCTCGTTCTGGAACGACGCGGTGTTCGACCCCTTCAGCGTCAACGGCGTGGGCACCAACCTGATCGCGGTGGTCAACAGCAACATCGCGGCCTCGCGCGCGCTGGCCACGGGCGGCCTGCTGAACGGCGGGCTCTCGGCCGGCACCGACAGCTACCTGCGCACCAGCAACGCCATCAGCTACTTCCTGCCGCCGAACCTGGGCGGCTTCTACGGCCAGGTGCAGTACGCGCTGCACGAGAACACCAAGGTCAGCAACACGCCCGACAGCCCCTCGCAGCGCGGGCGCTACGTGGGCGGTCGCATCGGCTGGGCCAGCGGTCCGGCCGACGTGGCGCTGGGCTATGGCGAGAGCACGCTGGCCAGCGCCGCCGCGCAGAGCGAGAAGATCAAGAGCCTGAACCTGGGCGCCTCGTACGACTTCGGCGTGGTGAAGGTGTTCGGCGAATGGTCGCGTGTGCGGGATGTACGCGAGGTGCGCAACAGCGCCGCGCCCTTCGCCAACGGCGCGCTGCACCTGAGCGACCGCTACGACGGCCTCATGGCCGGCGTGAACGTGCCGCTGGGCGCAGGCGTGGTGCGCGCCTCGTATGCGCGCGTGCGCTTCGTCAACGGGCTGGGCCTGCCCGACGGCAATTCGTCGGTCAACAAGCTGGCGCTGGGCTACGTGCACAACCTCTCCAAGCGCACGGCGCTGTATGCCTCGGTGGCGCGCATCCACATCGCCAACGGCCGCAACAACCCGACCGTGATAGGCGTGACGCCGCTGGTGCTGAGCCTGCCGGCGATCTTCCCGCAGCCGGCCTACGCGACCACCAACGGGATGCAGCCGCACCGCGCGCTGGGCTACGACGTTGGTATTCGCATGGCGTTCTGAGCGCCTGACAACAGCGGCGGCGCCCCCGCGCCGTCGCTTCGGTGTGGCACGATCCACGGATGCTTCAACCGTCCCGCCGCATCCCGTACCGCACCTGGCCGGGCGCGCTCGCGATCCTCCTGGCCATTGCCGCGTACGTCGGCGGCCTGACCTTCTGGAACAACCACACGCCCGGCAGCCGGCCGCTGCCCGCGGGCGAGACCGTGTCGGTCGCCCACGCACGCTTCGAGCCCGCGCCGGGCTGGCAGATGGACGTGTCGCGCTCCAAGGCCGGCCAGTCGCTCATGCTCTTCAAGGGCGGCCACAAGTTCCTCGTGACCACGCGCCTGTGGATGGGCGGGCCCGACGGCCCCATGGTGCGCCAGCAGCGGCTCATGGAGCGCGGCCAGGGCCTGACCGTCGAAGGCGACGTGTCCGACTTCGTCACCGGCTGGGGCCTGCAGGGCAAGACCTTCGCCTACTACGGCGCCAAGCTCGCCGGCCGCTTCTGGCAGGTGGTCGACACGCCGCGCCGCTCGCTGGTGCAGATCGACGTGTACGGCCCCACCGACGGCTTCAACGAAGCGCTGGCCGACGCCCGCAAGATGCTCGACTCGATGGACCTGGAGGCACCGCTGTGAGCACCGCCACCGAAGCTCCCGTCGCGACCCAGGAAGACGCCGACTGGCCCATCGGCACCGACTCGTTCTTCCAGCCCCAGCGCGCCGCGTTCTGGCTGCTGGCGGCGCTGATCCTCAACGGGCTGTTCTATACCGTGTCGATGTTCTCGCTGGGCTTTCGCGTGGTGCCCGTCACCGCGCTGCTGGGCCTGCTGGTGTGGGGCGGCTACACGGCGGCCTTCGTGCTGTTTTTCCGCACGCTCGACCTGCTGGAACAGCACCCGCCCGAGGCCTACGTGCTGGCCTTTGCGTGGGGCGGGCTGGGCGCGGTGTACTTCGCGGCGCCGGCCAACATCGCCATCCAGAGCCTGTGCGCCAAGCTGGTGTCGCCGGAGTTCGTGGCGGCGTGGGGGCCGGCCATCGCGGGGCCGATCACCGAAGAGTTCTTGAAGCTGGCCGGCGTGATCCTGCTGGTGCTGATCGCGCGCAACCAGTTCGAAACGTATCTGTCGGTGCTGATCGTCGGCGCCATGGCCGGGCTGGGCTTCCAGGTGATCGAGAACCTGAGCTACACGGTGAACAGCGCCGTGAACTTCCCGCTCGAGAACCAGGTGTACCCGGTGCTCTACCACCTGCTCATGCGCGGGCTGCTGAGCGGGCTGTGGAGCCACGCGGCCTACACCACCATCGCCTCGTTCGGCGTGGCGTGGTTCCTGCTGAACCCGCAGCGCTCGATGGCGGCGCGCATCGGCTGCGCCCTTTTCTACTTCGCGCTGGCGTGGGCGATGCACTTCATCTGGAACTCGCCGCTGCTGGAAGACCGCTTCGACGACGGCTTTGTCGGCATCGCGCTGCTGCTCATCGTCAAGGGCATCCCGGTGGTGATCGCCGCCGCCTTCGTCTGGCGTGCCGCCGCGCGCGAGAACGGCACCTACCTGCACGCGCTGGCGGCCTACTTCGTGCCCGAGCGCGAGCTGATCCGCGACGACGAATGGGTGCGCCTGGGCGCGCCGCTGCTGCGCTACCGCGTGCGCCGCGACATGGGCAAGGAATTCGGCAAGCGCGCCCGGCGCCTGAAGGCACAGCTGCAGCGCGAGCAGCTGCGGCTCATCCTGAAGGCCGGCACGCACGGGCGCGGGCCGCAGACGCGGCGCCATGAAGTCGCGGTGCGGCGCCTGCGGGCCGAGCTCGACCTGCTCACCCGGCCGCAGGGCTGAAGGCCCGCTCCGCTTACTTCGCCGGCAGGTACAGGCGCGGATCGACGGCCTTGCCGCGGTAGCGGATCTCGAAGTGCAGCTTGGCGCGGCCGCCCTCCGCCGGGCCGATCTCGGCGATCTTCTGGCCGCGCTGCACGCGCTGGCCCTGCTTCACGCCCACGGTGCCCACGTTGGTGTAGATCGACATGTAGGAGCCGCCGTGGTCGACCATGATCACGCTGCCGTAGCCGCGCATCGTCTCCGTCGCGGCCACCGAGCCGGCGCCGATCGCGTGCACGGGCTCGCCGCTGCTGCCGCCGATGTCCAGGCCCTTGTTGCTGTTGCCGTTGAAACCGGCGATGACCGCACCCTGCGAGGGCCAGCCCCAGTCGCTGCGCCGCGACGCGGGCGGCACCACGGGGTCGCGCTCGCGGGGTGCGGGCGTGGGCTTGGCTTTTTCGGCACTGCTGCTGCCGCCGCTGCTGCGCGGCGGGGGCGTGGCAGCCCCGGTCGCGGCGCCACCGGGCGGCACCACGCGCAGCACCTGCCCGGCTTCGAGCTGGTCGGGGTCCTTGATCTGGTTCCAGCGGGCGATCTCGGCCGTCGTCCGGCCGTGCCGCTGCGCGATGCGGTAGAGCGTGTCGCCCGTCTGCACGACGTACTCGCCGGGGCCCGCCACCGGCGTACTGGGCGTGGTGGAGCATGCGCCCACCAGCAATGCCGCCGTCAACGCGGCGCACGCGCCCCATCTTCTCCCTGTCACAACCACGCGCTGAGTCCTTTCTGATTCATCCGGATCGCGCGACCTCGCGGGGCGAGGCGCGCCTGAACAATCCGGCAAGGCTACCAGCAGTCGTTGCGCGGACATTGCGTCCGCGGGAGCGCCCCTATTTCTTCGGCTGCAGCAGCTGCTGCAGGTTGGCCATGTTCTCGTTCAGGCGGTCCTGCACCACCTTCCAGCTGTTGTTGCGCGCCTGCGCTTCCAGCTGCGCCAGTTCGCGGAAGTTGTCGACGGCCTGCTGCACGCCGCGCTGCGCGACCTCGGCCTGTTTGGAGATGGCGTCCTTGCCGGTGGCGTCCTTCAGTGCGTCCTGCCACTGGGCTAGCGTGTCGCGCAGGATCTCGCCGCGCCGCTGCGCCAGCGACTGGATGCCTTCGTAGGCCTGCCGGTTGGCCTCGGCCAGGGCCTCCATGTCCTTGCGCTGCCACTCGACGAGCGCGCCGACGTCCACGCCGGGCAGCTTGAGCTGCTCGATCAGCTTGCTGAAATCTTCCATCGACGGCAGCGCCGTGGGAAAGAGCGGGTTGGCGTTGGCTGCGTTCTTGCTGGTTGCCATGGATCGAATCTCCTTGTGTGAATGAAATAGCGGGTAACAAGAAATCAGGCCGGCGCGAACTGCGTGCGCCCGGCGGCGGCGGGCCGCATCACGCGCAGCAGCACTACGCCGGACAGCAGCCACAGCCCGATCGCCAGGAACATGCTGTTGTCCGAACTGCCGGTGGCGGTGGTGATCCACGCGGTGATCACCGGCATCACGGCGGGCCCGAGGTTGCCCAGGCTGCTGATGAGCGCAATGCCGCCGGCCGCCGACTTGCGCGGCAGGTACTCGCTGATGGCCGCGAAGAAGATCGGCGTGTTGGCCGACTGGCCGATGCTCATCACCGCGAGGCCCGCCAGCGCCAGCACCAGGTTGCCGCCGCTGAAGACGGCCACCAGCAGGCCCGCCGAGGCCAGCGCCACGCAGAAGAAGAAGTGCTTGCGCCGCTCCAGGTGCTTGTCGGAACTGCGTCCGACGAACACCATGCCCACGGCGCCGAAGACCGCCGGAATGGCCGACAGCAGGCCGACCATGAACACGTCGCCCACGCCCCAGTTCTTGATGAGCGTGGGCACCAGGAACACCAGCGTGTAGTTGGCGCCCAGGAACAGGAAGTACACGAAGGCCATCGTGAACACCTTGGGGTCGCGCAGCAGCGCCCAGAACGAACCGTGCGACGCGGTCTCCACGGCATGCGGCTCGTTGTCCAGGTGGTTGCGCAGCGCGAGCTTCTCCGAAGGCGTGAGCCAGTTGGCCTGCTCGGGCTTGTCCTTCAGGTAGAAGAACGCGACGATGCCCAGCAGCGAGGCCGGCAGCCCCTGCACCACGAACAGCCACTGCCAGCCGTGGTGGCCGCCCAGGCCGTTCATGTACTTCATGATCCAGCCCGAGAGCGGGCCGGCCAGCAGGTAGCCGATGGCCGTGGCCGTCATGAAGATCGAGATCACCTTGCAGCGCCGCGCCGAGGGGTACCAGTAGGTGAGGTACAGGATGATCCCCGGGAAGAAGCCCGCCTCGAAGGCGCCCAGCAGGAAGCGCAGCACGTAGAACTGCGTGGTGGTCTCCACGAACATCATGGCCGAGGCCACGAGCCCCCAGCAGAACATGATGCGCAGCAGCGTCTTGCGCGCGCCGATCTTCTCGAGCATGAGGTTGCTGGGCACCTCGAAGAGAAAGTAGCCGATGAAGAAGATGCCCGCGCCCAGCGCATAGGCCTCGTTGCTGAAGTCCAGCGTCTGCTTCATCTGCAGCTGCGCGAAGCCGATGTTGATGCGGTCGATGAAGGCGACGATGTAGCAGAGGATCAACAGCGGCAGCAGGTGCCAGCTGACCTTCGAAAACAAAGCCTCGTCCGCCGCGTTGTACGGCGCGCGGGCGGGGGCCTGCGCAGAAGTGGGGGTCATGGTCTTGCTTTCCTTTGGGGTCGGTCGGTGAAGGAGTCGGCGGGAAGGCTAGGCAGCGGCCGCGGCACGCTTGCCCTTGGCAGGCGCGGCCGGCTTGCGCGGCGCGCGGGGCTTCTTGCTGGCGGGTGCGGCAGCAGTGGCAGCCGCACGCGGCTTGGCGGCGGCCGGCGCCTTCGCGCGGCGCGGGGCCTTGGCGGGCACGGCCTCGGCTGGCACCTCTTTCGCGACCGCCGGCTTGGCCGCGCTCTCGACGCTGGGCAGCCGCTCGATCTGCCGCAGCGCCGCGCGCAGGTGGCCGATCAGTTCGTACGACTCTTCCTGCGACAGGATGCGGCGGCAGGCCGTGAGGCCGAAGTCGAGCGAGCCCGCGTAGCTCTGCACCGTGATGTTCAGCGCACTGCCGTGGTACGGGATCGACACCGGGTAGAAGTGCATCATCCGCGCGCCCGCCACGTAGAGCGTGGCGCCCGGCCCCGGCACGTTCGAGATCAGCACGTTGGCCGCGGGCGGCACGCGGCGCGCCAGGTTGGAGCGACCGTACAGCGACGCCAGGCTGGTCATGAGCCAGGGCGAGCCGGTGATCGGCATGTCCACGCCGAGCACGGGCTTGAGCTCGCGCACCACGGCCTTGGCCGCCTCCGACGAGGCATGGATCGCCTTGAAGCGCTCGGCCGCGTCGCCGATGTCGGTCGCCAGGTCGACGCGCACCATCGACACCTGGTTGTTCATCGAGTCGTCGCCCTCGGCGCGCAGGCTCACGGGCACGCCGGCGATCAGCGCTTCTTTCGGCAGCAGGTTGCGCTCCTTCAGGAAGCGGGCCAGCGCCTCGCTGCACATCGCCATCACGATGGTGTTGACGGTGCCGCCCACGCGCTTGCCCAGCGCCTTGAGTTCGTCGAAGGGCAGCGACATCGTGCTGTACGAGCGCTGGTTGGTGATGGCGTCGTTGAACATGCTCTTGGGCGCCATGCCCAGGCTCAGGCGGCGCTCGCCCTTGCCGGTCTGCTGGCTCGCGAGCACGCTGCCGGCCGCCGTGAGCGCGCGCGCGGCCGCCGGCAGCAGCTCGGCGAGCTTGCGGTACTGGCGCGCCGAGTTCGACACCGCCGCCTGCAGCAGCTCGGCCACGCCGAGCTGGTAGTGGCTGCCGCTGCCGCGCTTGCGGCGCGCGGGCGGCACCTCGCGCATCTGCGCCGTGGTGTCGTAGAGCACCTTGGCCAGTTCGGTGCCGGCCTTGCCGTCGACGCCGCTGTGGTGGGCCTTGGTGTAGAAGGCCACCTGGCCGTTCTCCAGGCCTTCGATGACGTACATCTCCCACAGCGGTCGGCTGCGGTCGAGCAGGCTGGAATGCAGGCGCGCCACGAGGTGGTGCAGCTGCTCCATGGTGCCGGGGCGGCGCAGCGTGAGGCTGCGCACGTGGTAGTCCAGGTCGATGTCGTCGTCGTCGATCCACACCGGCTCGGCCAGCTCGAAGGGCATCTGCGCGAGCTTGCGCGTGAGCACCGACGCCAGGTGCAGCCGCTTGCCCAGCATGCCCTTCACATCTTCGTAGTAGTCGCCCCGGTAGCCCTCGGGCAGGTCCAGGAGCATGAGACTGCCGACGTGCATCGGCGTCTCGGGGGTTTCAAGGTGCAGGAACGACGCGTCCATGCTGCTCAGGTGGTCCATGGCGTGGCCTCTTTCGTCGGTGGGATCGGTGGGAATTGGGGAATGCGCGCTCAGGCGGTGGCCGCGGCGACGGCCTGCTTGCGCAGCTCTTCGTCCACGAGGTCTTTCTTGGAGAGCTTGCCCACCGCCGTCTTGGGTAGCGCGGCGCGGATCTCCAGGGCCTGCACCATCTCGTGCTTGCCCACGCGCTCCTTGAGAAAGCTTTGCAGGGCCTTGATGTCGAAGGCCTCGGCGCCGGGTTTGAGCGTGACGAAGGCCTTGGGCGACTGGCCGCGGTATTCGTCGGGCACGCCGATCACCGCCACCTCATGCACGGCCGGGTGCTGGTAGATGGCCTCTTCGAGCACGCGCGGATAGACGTTGTAGCCGCTGCACAGCAGCATGTCCTTGCAGCGGTCGACGATGAAGACGAAGCCGTCCTCGTCCATGTAGCCCACGTCGCCGGTGCGAAAGAAGCCGTCGAAGGTGGTGCTGTCGGCCGTGGCCTCGGGCTTGTTCCAGTAGCCCTTCATCACGTTGGGGCCCTGGATGCACATCTCGCCCTTCTCGCCCAACGGCACGTAGCGCGCGGGGTCTTCGAGGTCGAGCATCTTGATGACCACGCCCGGATGCGGAATGCCGCACGAGCCCGCCTTGCGCTGGCCGTGCGCGGGCGAGAAGGTGCCGGTGGGCGAGGTCTCGGTCATGCCCCAGCCTTCGGCCAGCCAGGTGCCGGTGATGGCGCGGAAGCGCTCGCCGACCTCCATCGGCAGCGGCGCGCCGCCCGAGTTGCACAGCTTGAGCGAGTGCAGGTCGTACTGCGGCGTGTCGGGGTCGCCGATCACCGCGGTGAACATGGTGGGCACGCCGCAGAAGGTGGTGAGCTTCTTCTCGGCGATGTCGCGCAGCGCGGCCTTGGGGTCGAAGCGCAGGTGCTGCACGATCTCGGCCGCCAGGCGCACGCCCAGCAGCAGGTTGACCGTGAGCGCGTAGATGTGAAACGGCGGCAGCACCGCGAGCAGCCGCTCGGTGCCCATCTGCAGCACGGGCGGCGTGCCCGACTGCGTGATCACCACCTGCTCGCAGGCCGAGGACAGGTTGGCGTGCGTGAGCATCGCGCCCTTGGGCAGGCCGGTGGTGCCGCCCGTGTACTGCAGGATGGCCAGCGCCTCGCGCGGATCGCCGATGGGGTGCGGCGTGTAGCGGCCGTCGTTGTCGAGCAGTTCGGAAAAACGCAGGTGGTGCTCGTCGCCGGAAATCTCGACCGTCTCGTTCTTCGCCTTCATCTGCGCGGCCACCTGCTCGGGCGCGCCCGTCATCTCGGCGAGGTTGCCGACGATGAGCTTCTTCAGCCGTGTCTTGCCGAGCATGGCGGCCATCTGCGGGTAGAGCGCCGCCAGGTCGAGCGTGATGAGGAAGTCGGTCTGGCTGTCCTCGATCTTGTGCTCGAGCACCTTCGCCGCATCGAGCGGCGAGTAGTTGACCACCGTGCCGCCCGCCTGCAGCACGCCGAACAGCGCAACCAGGTAGTGCGGCGTGTTGGGCAGGAACAGGCCCACGTGCACGCCGGGGCGCACGCCCAGGGCCTGCAAGCCCTTGGCGGCGCGATCGACCAGCGCGCCGAGCTCGCGGTAGTTCAGGCGCTTGCCCATGAAGTCGATGGCCGGCCGGTCGGGAAAACCGGCCACGGCGTCGGCCAGGATCTGCTGGACCGAGGTGGGCGTGATCGCGTGGTCCCACGCCACGCCTTCGGGGTAGGAAGCCAGCCAGGGCTTGCTGTTCATGTGCGTCTCCAGGAAGTGAACGGGTGGGTGATGCGGCGCATCAGGCGGCCTTGCGCACGTCGCGGTGCGGATCGAGGTACAGCAGGCGGCGCAGGCCTTCGCGGCGGAACGGCTTCCACTGGCCCTCGGGCTGTGCGAGCCGGTCGGCGATGGCGTAGAGCACCACCGGGTTGTGGCCGAGGCCGCAGTGGCTGCCCTCGACCTCGATGTTTTCCGAGGTCGCGGTCTCGCGTTCGCGGCAGCCTTGCCAGGCCACGATGCCGTCGCTGCGGCTGTAGATGGCGCTGGCCGGCACAGGCGGCGGTGTGCGCATGCGCTCGCGCTCGGGCCAGTCCTCGACCTTGCGCTCGCTCACCATCTCGTACAGCCGCCACGCGTTGCTCGCGCGCGGCTCGCCGGCGAACGGGCTGCCCAGCGTGATGACGCTGCGCACCTGCGAGGGCGCGCGTCGTGCCAGCTCGCGTGCGAACACGCCGCCCAGGCTCCATCCGACGATGCTCACCTTGCGTTGATAGCGTTCGTGCAGCTCGGCCAGGCGCTCCTGCATCTGGTCTTCCACGCCGGGGCGCGGGCCGAAGTTGGGGCCGAGCTTCCATCCGTGCGCGCGGTAGCCGCGGTCGCGCAGGAAAGCGCGCAGCGGTTGCGTCGAAGCATCGCTCGCCGAGAGGCCGGGCAGCACGAGCACGGGATGCCCGTCGCCCGCGGGCGCCATGCGCAGCATCGGGGCCATGGTGAAGAACGCGGACAGCTCCGCCACGGCGCGCCACTCGAGCATCAGCAGGCGGCGGGACGGCGGGGCCATCGAAGAAGATTCGGTCATGGTCATCTCGGGAGTGGAGGGAAAGGGAAAAGAAAAAAGAGAGGCGAAGAAAAAGCCCGACGTGCAGACGCGATGCACACGGCTACCCGGTCGGGCGGTCGTTCGAGAGAGGATCGAGATCGGGGAAAAGGGTTGACGGCGCCGCGCAACGGCGGCGCCCGGCCTGTGCGGCGGCACGCATGCATGGTGTGAACCCGCCGCGTACGTCCAGTCCGTGCCGGGCATGCCGGCACGCGCGAGGTGCATCCATGTGTTGTCTCCTGTCGGCCTCGTCCGGGCCTTCAGCGAGGCTCGGATCGGGCACTTTGTTGTCGTTGCTCTGGGCGCCATCTTTTCGCGGCGACGTCGACAAGGAAAGGTGCGATGCGACCACTTCGCGGTGATTTCGGGACGCGCATCTGAACGCCGCGCAGGCGCGACTCACAACTGCGAACAGATGTGTGGATCGACGGCCACGCGAACGCCGCACGAAGGCGCGCGCATGCGAATCAGCGGTGGTTCACGATGCCCGATGCGGCATCGCGCAGGCAAGGCTCAGGCCTTCGCCGCGCGGTAGTCCTGCGGGCTGCGACCGGTCCAGCGCACGAAGGCGTGGCGGAAGTTCGAGGCGTCGCTGTAGCCCAGCCGCTCGGCGATTTCCTCGGTGGTCATGCGCGTGGTGCGCAGGTACTCGATGGCCAGCACGCGGCGCACGTCGGCCAGGATGCCGCGGTAGGTCGTGCCTTCGGTCTCGAGCCGACGGCGCAAGGTGCGCGGATGGATCGACAGCTCCGAAGCCATCGGCTCGATGGTCGGAAAGCGCCACGGCATGTGGTCGATCAGCGTGCGCCGCACCACCGACGAGACACCGCCCGAGCGCGGCAGGTCGGCCAGCACCTGCTGGCACATCTCGCTCACCATCGCATGCGTGACCGAGTCGGGCAGCCGCGAAGGATGGCCCACCCACGGCGAGCCCACATGCAGTTCATCGCGCGGCTGGCCGAACGCCACGGGGCAGCAGAACAGGGTGCGGTAGGCGCTCAAATCTTCGGGCTCGGCAAAGCGCACGTGCAGTGCGGAGAGGCCGAACGACGGACCGAAAAGATCGCGCCCCAGCCGCAGGTGCACCGCAAAGGCGAACTCGAGCGCGAAGCGGTACAGCGGGTCTTGCGGATCAGACGACAGCAGCACCTCGTAGGGCAGCACGGCCGTGCCGCTGCTGCAGGTGTACGACACCGGCCCGGCCACGGGGCCCATGACGCGGTTGTACTTGATGGTGAAGTCCATCAGGTCGGCGTGCGTGGGGCTGCTCAGCAACCCGTAGCCGTACATGCCGTAGGCCGTGAGGTGCATGCGGATGCCCGCGCGAAAGGCGATGCTGGGACCGGGCGCCAGACGCACCGCGTTGCGGAAGACCACGGCCGCCTGCTCGTAGGAAATCCGCGTCGCCGGTGCGCGCAGCTGGTCTTCCGTCAGGCCACTTCCGCTCAGGGTTTGTTCCGGTGCGATGCCTTCTTCGACCAGGGTGGCGACGATGGCTGCGACGCGCTGGGGTCCGTAGACGCGTGACGCGAAGTCGGGTGGCGAACGATGCACGACGATTCAATCCCTTCAGAACACATGCCTTCGATGGCGAGGCCGCCACTGGCCTCGCACTCCAAGGTCGTCGCAGGATATCGAAGCGTTCTGCACGCGCAGACTCGGAGTTTCCCGATAGCGCCAAATTGTCCCGAAGTCACTCCCGGTTGGTCTGAACGAACCTTTCTCGCGCTGGTGCCCCACGGAAAGATCGTCCACGAAACACCGTCCCGGCCGCAGGGCACAAAGCGCAACGCGCGGCGGTTGCCTTTCGCTTCTCTTCCTTTCTCTCCCCTTCCTTTTCACCGCCACGCCCCATGCAACGCGACCCCTCTTCCCCTTCGTTCGCTTCGTCCAACGGCATCGAGCTGGCCTACGACTGCTTCGGCGATCCGGCGGCGCCACCGCTGCTGCTCATCATGGGCCTGGGCACGCAGATGATTGCGTGGGACGAAGCCTTCTGCGAACGCCTGGCCGGTCGCGGCTACCGCGTCATCCGCTTCGACAACCGCGACATCGGACAGTCCACGCGCCTGAGCGCCGCGGGTATTCCCGACGTGGCCAAGCTGCTCGGACAGGCGCTGGCCGGCATGCCGGTGAGCGCGAGCCAGGTGCCGTACACGCTGGCCCACATGGCCGACGATGCGGTCGGCCTGCTCGATGCGCTGGGCATCGATCGCGCCCACATCGTCGGCGCCTCGATGGGCGGCGCCATCGGCCAGGAGATCGCGCTGCGCCATCCGGCGCGCGTGCGCACGCTGGTGTCGATCATG
Organism: Variovorax sp. GW821-FHT06D12; assembly: GCF_059419205.1. Classification (NCBI taxonomy): domain Bacteria; kingdom Pseudomonadati; phylum Pseudomonadota; class Betaproteobacteria; order Burkholderiales; family Comamonadaceae; genus Variovorax; species Variovorax sp. GW821-FHT06D12. The sequence continues at coordinate 364,059 of NZ_JBWKRI010000002.1, forward strand.
GCCACCAGCGGCGCGCCCGACCTGCCACCGCCCCAACCGCAGGCGCTGCAGGTGCTGCTCACGCCCACGCCGCTGGACCGCGACGGCTACATCGCGCGCCAGCAGCAGGTGATGAAGGTGCTGCGCGCCGGTTCGCATCCGGACGAAGAGGCGCTCGATGCCGCGCGCGCGGAACGCAGTTTCGAACGCGGCCTGCACCCGGCCGGCTATGCGCGCCAGCTCGCGGCCATCATCGCGTCAGGCAGCCGCAGGGAGCGGCTGGCGTCGCTGAAGGCGCCGACGCTGGTGATCCATGGCGATGTCGATCCGCTGGTGCCGATCGAATGCGGGAAGGACGTGGCGCGCCACGTGCCCGGCGCGAGGATGGTGACCATCGAGGGCATGGGCCACGCGCTGCCGAAGCTGACGTGGACGCCGGTGATCGATGCGATTGCGGGGCACGCGGTCGAGAGCCGCTGATTTCTTTCGGGCCTCGGGCGGCCCGGCCCGTCAGCGCATCCGCGCCCGGTGCGCCGCGCCGGCGCGCTCGACGAGGTCGAGGTCGAACGCCGTCAGCTCGGCGATGCGCACGTCGGCCAGGGCAAGCACCTCGGGCCCGAGCGGAAACTCCGGCCCGGGCGCCGCGATGATGCCCATGCCGGCCGCACGCAGCGAGCGGATGCCGTTGCCGGAGTCCTCGACGCCGACGGCGTGCTCGGGCTTCACGCCGATCTTCTGCAGCACGTCGAGGTAGATGTCGGGAGCCGGCTTGCCGTGCGCGACATCGTCGCCATACGTGGTGGCCAGGAAGACCGTGTCGAGGCCCGTCACCTTCATCACGTGCGCCGCCAGTTCGTTCGGCGAGCCGGAGGCCAGCGCGACCTTGTAGCGGGTCGCCGCCAGGCGCACCGCGGCCATCGCGCCTTCGCGCTCGGGCAGGTGCACCTCGTACTTCGCCAGCAGGCGCGCCTTGATCTCGCGGGCGATCGCGGCCTCGTCCATGCCGAGCCTGGCGCGCAAGTCGAGCCGCTCGACCATGAGGCGCGACCACATGCGGGTGTTGCATCCCATGGTGGATTCCTGGTCCTCGGCGCTCCAGGTCATGCCGTGGTCTGCGGCGAACTCCTCGCGGGCCTGGCGCCAGAGCACTTCGGAGTCGATGAGGATGCCGTCCATGTCGAAGACGACGGCTTGGATGGTGGTCATGAAAAGGATTTCCTTGCGTGTGACAGTCGAATTCAGGGGGCCAGCCGGCGCTGCAGCGAAGCCGCCAGCGTCTGCAGGATCAGGCAGCACGAGGTGGCGCCGGCGTCGAGCACGCCGATCGAGCGCGGACCCAGCCGCGCCGAACGGCCGATGCGGGCCTGCAGGGCCTTGGTGGCGTCGCGCCCCTGCTGTGCAGCAGCACTCATGGCTTGCAGGCAGGCAGCGAAGTCCGAGCCATTGGCAAGTGCGGCGGCGTAGGCATCGCGCGCCGGCACGAGCGCATCGATCAGTGTCTTGTCGCCGACCTGGGCATTGCCCATCGCCTGCACGTTGGCGACGGCCACGGCCAGCGCCTCGCCGAACAGCGCCGCATCGAGTTGTTCATGCGGCGCGAGGGTGTCGACGAAGCCGAGGAAGAAGCGGCCATAGAGCGGCCCCATCGAGCCGCCGATGTCGTCCATCAGCGCCTGCGACAGCTGCTCGAGGGCAGCGGGCAGCGACGCGGCGCGCGGGCCGAGCGCGTCCAGGCGCGTGCCGCAGCCGGTGAAGCCCTTGGCCATGTTGATGCCGTGGTCGCCATCGCCGATCAGGCCGTCGATCTCGCTCAGGTGCTGGCGGTTCGCGACGATGGCGTCGATGAGGTCGCGCACCACGGGGCCCGCCTGTGCGAGGGCCAGCGTGGCCCCGCTCACCGTGCGTGCGCGCGCGCCGGCGCCCGAAGACACGGTAGCCGTGGCCACGGCAGCGTTCATGCGTGCGCTCCCGCTGTAGGTGCGGCCCTGCGCGGCGTCGCCGGGCACGCTCAGCCCGACGCTGCGGCAGGGGTGCTTCAGGCAGGTCTCGAGTTCGTCGTCGAGCTTCATGAGGGTCAGCGTCACGCCCATCATCTCGAGCGAAGTGAAGAGGTTGCCGACCTGGTTGAACGCCACCGTGATGCCCTTGGCCCGCAGACGCTGCGCGATCTCTCCGTAGAGGATGTACTGCTCCATCACCGGCGTGGCGCCGAGCCCCGAGATCAGCACCGCGACCCGGTCGCCGGCACCGAACGGCAGGTCGGGCAGCACGACATCGAGCATGAGCTGCGCCATCTCGGCGGCGCTCGCCGTCGCCCGCACGTCGATGCCGGGTTCGCCGTGGTGTCCGATGCCGACTTCCATCGTGCCGGGCTCGATGTGGAAGTTGGCCTTGCCGACCGCGGGGATCACGCAGGCGGACAGGCCCACGCCGATGCTGCGCGTGTTCGCAATGGCCTTCTGCGCCGCGGCGATCACCTCGTCGAGGGAAGCGCCGAGCGCGGCCTTGGCGGCGCCGACCTTCCACATGAAGATTTCTCCCGCGACCCCGCGGCGCCGCGCCTCGTCGCCTTTGGCGGCCGAGGGCACGTCGTCGTTGGCGACCACGGTCCTGACCACGATGCCCTCGCGCTCGGCCATCTGGCGGGCCATGCCGACGTTCATGTTGTCGCCGGCGTAGTTGCCGTAGAGGCAGGCCACGCCCGCGCCGCCGTCGGCGGTGCGGATCGCGTCCAGGAAGCTCTTGGCCGTGGGCGAGGAAAAGATCTCCCCGACGGCCACGGCATCGACCATGCCGTCGCCCACGTAGCCGAGGAACGCCGGCTCGTGCCCCGACCCGCCGCCGGTCACGACGCCGACCTTGCCGCGCTCGGGCGCCCGGGCGCGCTTGACGACGCGCGGGTTGGCGGGCAGTGCCTCGACGCTGTCGCCGTGGGCCAGCAACCAGCCCCCGAGCATGTCCTCGACGACGCGATCGGGGTGGTTGACGACACGGTTCATGGACATAAAGCAGGTCTCCTGGGTAAGGGCGGGGCCGGACGCGGCCCGCGGGGTGTGCGCGAAGGGATGGCTCTACAGGGCCGCGGCGAGCGGGACAGGGGCAGCGGCAGGCGACGCGGCCGGCGGCACGGCAACGCCGGGGCCCAGCGCCGCACGCTCCGCCGCGATGAGTTCGCGGTAGGCCGCAAGCTGCCGGCGGATGTCGTCGCTCGACCAGCCCAGGTACGGCGCGATGCACCCGGCCACGAACGGGGCCAGGGCCAGCCCGCCATCGGCGAGTTCGATCGACAGGTGGGTGCGACGCGTCATCACGTCGGTCAGCGTGTGCGCGCCCTCGGCGACGACGGCATGCACGAGTTCGGCGACCAGGTAGTGCGCCGCGCCAGGCAGCGTTGCGCGCAGTGCGGGCCTGGCCCGCGCGAGCGCCCGCAGGTCGCGCACCCGGTCGCCGTGCCGCTGCAGCAGGCGGCCCGCATCGCCGATGCCCATGCCGAAATGCCGTGCCAGCTCGCCGGCGCTGTCGCGCACCGCGGCCCAGTCGCCGGCCCCGACCAGCGGCAGCGAGGCCGTGGACGATGGCGTGCCCACCCCCAGGGGCCGCACCGCGGCATCGACCGCGTCGGCCGCCATGCGGCGGTAGGTCGTGTACTTGCCGCCGACGACGGTGGTGAGGCCGGGCGGCCCGTCGATCACCGCGTGGTCGCGAAGCAGTGCCGATGTCGAATCGGTGGTGCCGACCGACTTCAGCAGCGGGCGCAGGCCGGCGAAGGTACCGAGCACGTCGGCGCGACCGACCTTGCGCTCGAGGTAGGCATTGAGGTTGTCGAGCAGGTAGTCGACATCGGCCGCTTCGGCGACCGGCTGCGACTTGTCGCCGTGCCACGGCGTATCGGTGGTGCCGACGAGCCAGTAGCCGTACCAGCGGCGCGCGATGATGACGGAGTCGGTGGCGCGGGCGAGGATGCCGGTGTCGGACTGCAGCGCTTCCGGCCGCAGCAGGATGTGCACGCCCTTCGCGGGTTGCACCCGGAAGCTGTTGGCGCCCGCGCGCTGCTGGATGTCGTCGGCCCAGATGCCGGTGGCGCTGATCACCGCGCGGGCGGCCAGGCGATGCCGTTCGCCGGTCAGGGTGTCTTGCACCACGACGCCCGCGACGCGCTCGCCGTCCTTGATGAACTCGACCATGGGCGCCCGCGTGATGACCTTGGCGCCGCGACCGGCCGCCGTGCGCACGACCGCGAGGGTGTGGCGCGCGTCGTCCATCAGCGCGTCATGGAACTGAACGCCGCCGACCACGCGCCGTGCATCGATCGAGGGAATGTGCCGCTTGAGCGCCGCCCGGCCGAAATGGCGCTGGCGCGGGACGGCGCCGCCCTTCAGGCCGAAGAGGTCGTAAAGCAGCACGCCGGCGCCGACATAGGGCCGCTCCCACCAGGCGCGGGTAAGCGGATAGAGAAAGGACTCCGGGCGGGCAATGTGCGGGCACAGGACCTTGACCATCAGGTCGCGCTCCTCGATCGCGTGCGCCACCAGCTTGAAGTTGAGCTGCTCGAGGTAGCGCAGGCCGCCGTGAAAGGTCTTGCCCGAACGCGACGAGGTGCCGGTGGCAATGTCGCCCGCCTCGACCAGCACCACCGAGAGTCCGCGCGCGACAGCGTCGAGCGCGGCGCCCGCGCCGGTCACGCCCGCGCCGATCACCAGCACGTCGGCCACGCTGCGCGAGGCTTCGGCCAGGTCGCGCCGCCGCTGCGCGGGATGGAGCCAGGTCGCGTCGGCGGGCTCGAAGGCCCGCGCCAGGACGGCGGGCGGGACGAAGTCGTTCATCGAATCTCCTGCGCGGCGGCATCGAAGTGGGCACGCCGGATGTCGGCCAGGGCCTGCCAGGGCGCCCTCGCCCGTTGTGCGGTTTCGCGGTACTGCCCGTAGATCTGGTCGTAGAGCGCGGTCTGGCCCGGGTCCGGCAAGGTGACCGCCTCGTCGAGGTAGGCATCGACCCACTGGGGCAGCATCTGGTGAAGGCTGGCGTGGCTGTCGATCGACAGCGCGGCGGTGATGGCCGCGCCTGCGGCGCCGCACTCCTCGCGGTTCGACACGCGCACCGGGCGCCCGGTGACCGACGCGATCATCTGCCGCAGCGCCAGGCTGCGTGCGGCGCCGCCGGACAGGCGGATCTCCTCGGGCAGCGTGCCGAGCGCGGTGTAGCAATCGCGCGTGGCCATCGCGATGCCTTCGAAGACCGCCCGCGACAGGCCCGCCACGCCCAGCGTCGCGCTGAAGCCGCTGAGCTGCGCACGGGCGCTCGCGTCGACAAAGGGTCCGCGCTCGCCGCTTTGCGCGATGTAGGGGTGGTAGACCGCCTGTGCGGGTGCGGTGGACAGCACCAGCGCATCGAGCCGCTCCAGCATCTGCGCGTGCGGCAACGCCGCTCCGCCGGCCAGTTCGGCCGCGCTGCCGAGCAGCCGGAGCAACCAGTCGATGTTCAGCGTCGCCGCCATGTGCGAGACCAGGCGGACCCGCAGGCCCGGCGCAGGCATCGCGATGGTGTAGCCGGCTTCGGCGCTGGGTTCGATGGCCGCCGTGTTGTCGGTGACCCAGCCATGCATCCCGGTGCTGCCGAGCACCGAGCAGCCGACGTGCCGCAGCCCGCCCTGCGCATCGAACGCCATGCCGCCGGCGCCGAGCACGCACAGCGGCACGTCCATGAGCGGCAGCACCACCGGCAGGCCTTCGGGCAGCCCCGTCTCGGTGGCGGCAGTGCGGATCAGCGGCGCATGGCTGCGGGTGCCGTCGACGATCGGCGGCAGGAGGTGCTTGATGGCGCCCAGGCCGAGCAGTGCCAGGGTCTCGTCGTCGTAGGCCAGGCTCCTGAAGTTGCCGAAGGTGTAGACGCCTTCGCAGGGGCTGGTCGCACGCACGCCCGTGGCCTTGAAGAAGAGCCAGTCCTTGCAATGCATGGCCGATGCGGCCCGTGCCAGGCGCTCGGGCTGGTGCGCCTGCAGCCACAGCAGCTGGCCGCTTTGCATCGACGGGTTGAGCGCGTTGCCGGTGCGCGCGGCGACGAGCCGCGAGGCCGGCGTCTCGCGCAGCGCCTGCACGTGACGGCCGGCGCGCGCGTCGAGCCACAGCATCGCGGGTCCGACCGGGCGGCCATCGGCATCGACGAGCCACGTTCCGTCGCCCTGGCCGGTGGCCGCCAGGGCCACCACGCGCGCCGCCAGGCCAGGGACGCGCGCGGCCAGCGCGCGCAACGTGGCGGCCGTGTCGGTCCAGGTTCCGTCGAGGTCCTGCTCGGCCGCGCCGTCGGGGCCGAGCAGCACGCGGTTCGGCGTGCTGGCCACCGCCACCTGCCGGCCCTGCAGGTCGAAGGCCACGGCCTTGATGACCGAAGTTCCGGCGTCCACGCCGATGATGAGGTCGCGTGCCATGCGCGTCAGTGCCGGCCGCCGAGGGAACGGGTTGCGTTCATCGGTGTTTCGCGTGGTACTTCTCGTCCAGCGCATCGATGGCGCGGACGTTGCGCGCCGACGTGCCGTGGGGGTCGAAGTGCGAGGACAGGTAGGCCTGCGCCACCGCCTTGGCCAGTTCGGCCCCGATCACCCGCGCCCCCATGGTGATGACCTGCGCGTTGTTGGAGAGCGCGGCGCGCTCTGCCGAGTAGGTGTCGTGCGTCTGCGCCGCGCGGATGCCGGGCACCTTGTTGGCCGAGAGGCAGACACCGATGCCGGTTCCGCACACCAGGATCGCACGGTCGTAGAGGCCGCTGAGGATGCCCTGGCAGACCCGGTCGGAGAGGTCGGCATAGAAGAAGTCGGCGTCCTCCTCGGGCAGGCCGATGTGGGTCACCTCGAGGCCCTCCCGGCCGGCGAAGTGCCTGGCAAGAACCTCGGCAAGGGGCGCGCCCGCGGTGTCCGCGGCAATGGCGATCTTCATGTGCTTTCCATTTCTTCGAACCGGCTGTGCAACCGGCGGCGTCGCGTGGCGAGCGCCGCCGGAACCTTGCGGTGCCGGGGTGGCGTGACGTTGCGTGGGCTTACTTGTCTAGGACGAACGGCGAGGAGTACTTGGCGGCGTTGCCCTTGGTGATCAGCAGGCAGTCGAACAGCTGCTTCTCGGTCTTGGCGCCGGTCTTGCCGGTTCGGATGAACGAGTCGGCCTGGTGCACGGCCGCAGCGGCGAACACCGCGACGGGCTGGAGCACCGTGTAGGCCAGCTCGCCGGCCTTGACCGAGGCCACCGAGTCCGGCGAACCGTCGAACCCGCCGACGACGACCCCGTTGAACTTGCCCGCCTTCTTGAGCGCGGCGATCGCGCCGAGGGCCATCTCATCGTTGCCGCTGATGACGCCCTTGATGTCGGGGTGTGCCTGCATCAGCGACTGCATCTTGTTGTGCCCTTGCGTCCGGTTCCAGTTGGCGACTTCCGAGCCGGCCTTGGCCAGGTCCGGGTACTGGCTCAGCACGGTCTTGAAGCCGTTCGACCGGGTCGCGGCGTTGTTGTCGGAGGGGGCGCCGACGAGCTCGACGTACTTGCCCTTGTTGCCCATCAGCTCGGCCCAGTGCTGGGCCCCGAGCGCGGCGCCCTGGGCGTTGTTCGACACGAGCTGCGCCTGCGCCAGGCCCTCCTTGTTGATCTCGGCATTGACGAGGATCACGGGGATCTTCGCGGCCACCGCCTTTTGCACCGCGCCCACCGAGCCGCTCGCGTTCGCGGGGTCGAGGATGATGGCGACCGACTTGTTGGTGATGGCCGTGTCGATCAGACGGCTCTCGGTGTTGGTGTCGCCGGTGTGCGCGGCGACGACCGCGGTGTAGCCCAGTTTCTGCGCCGTGGCCTTGGCCACTTCGCCTTCGGTGAACCAGTAGGGGTTGGCGGGATCGTTCACGATGATCGTGATCAGCCCCTTGCCCTTGCCTTGGGCCCATGCCGGGCTGGCCATCAGGGGCGTGAGCGAGAGTGCAGCAAGCAGCGTGCGGCGGGTGGTGTTCAACATGACTTCGTCTCCTTGGTGGTTTCTTCTGGACAGATGCCGCGGCTGCGGCGGACGGGAATCTTTCAGGCCGTGGGCCGTGGCTGGCCGGTCGCGCCAGAGACGGCGGACACGCCGGACGCGCCTGGCGCGGCCGGGGTCGCGGCACGCGCAGGCCGACGGCCGTACCGGATGGCGTTCAGCAGCACCGCGAGCACGATCACGGCGCCCGTGAAGACGGTCTGCCAGTAGGAAGACACGCCGATGATCACGAGCCCGTCGGACAGGAAGCCGATGACGAAGGCGCCGAGCAGCGTACCGCGCACGTTGCCGCGCCCCCCGGTGAGCGCCGCGCCGCCCACCACGACGGCGGCGATCGCGGTGAGTTCGTAGGTGCTGCCCGCCGTCGGGCCGGCCGAAGTCAGTTGCGACGACAGGACCAGCCCCGCAATGGCCGCACAGACACCGGACAGCACGTAGACGGTGACGGTCGTGAATCGCACGGGCACGCCCGACAGCTCGGCCGCCCGCGCGTTGCCGCCGCTCGCATACACCCAGCGCCCGAAGGCCGTGCGGTTGAGCAGCACGGCCGCCACCACCGCGACCATGGCAAGCACCAGCGCGCCGACCGGCATGCCCAGGACCTGGTCGAAGCCGAGCCAGTTGAAGCCCGTGTTCCCCAACTCGGGCCGGCCGCCGAGGTTGTTGAAGGTCAACCCGTTGGTGATCAGCAGCGCCACGCCGCGCGCGACGTACAGCACGCCCAGCGTGGCCACGAAGGCCGGCACCTTGAAGAAGGCAATCAGCACGCCGTTGACGGCCCCGACGAAGGCACCCAGTGCGCAGGTCAGCAGCACCACGACCCAGACCGGCGGGTAGAGCACCAGGCCGAGCGCGTCGATCGTGACGCCCTGCATCAGGTAGCCGGCGACGACCCCGCACAGGCCGAGGGTCGACCCGACCGACAGGTCGATGCCACCGGTGAGGATCACGATCAGCATGCCGATGGCCAGCAGCCCGAAGATGGCGACGTGCGACGACATGATGAGGAAGTTGCCGGTCGAGAAGTACACGGGCGACAGCAACGAGAACACGGCCACGATCGCGATCAGCGCGAAGAAGGCGCGCCCTTCAAGCAGGAGGCGGACGATGTCGATGCCGCCGCCTCCGCCGTTGGCAGGACCGGAAGGCAGGGCTGGAGATGGGGCTTCGCTCATGGTGATGTCCGCTCGGAAGGCTTCATTCAGGCAACCATGGCTTCGCCCGAGGCGGCCATGATCATTTCTTTGGTGGCGTCAGCGCCGAACTGGGCCGAGATCCGCCCCCGTCGCATGACGACGATCCGGTGCGCGACGCCCAGGCATTCGCTCACCTCCGAGGTCGAGAACACGACCGCGAGGCCCTGCCGCGCGCGCTCGGCGAGCAGGCGGAACACCTCGGCCTTGGCGCCGACGTCGATGCCCCGACTCGGCTCATCGAGCAGCAGGACCTTCGGGTGCGTGGCGAGCATCTTTCCGATGACCACCTTCTGCTGGTTGCCGCCCGACAGCGATCCGATGGCCGCCTGGCCGCCGCTGGTCTTGACGGTGACGCGCCGGATCGACTCGTCGACGCATGCACGTTCCCGGGCCGGCGATGTGAAGCACCCGCGAACGAAGGCGCCGATGCTGGCCAGCGAGAGGTTCTGGCCGACGCTCATCGTCTGCACGAGGCCGTCGCGCTGGCGGTCTTCGGGCACCAGCGCGAGGCCCTTGGCGATGCGCTGCGCGATGCTCAGCTTCGACACGTCCTGCCCTTCGAGCAGCACGCGCCCGCCGTCGAGTGCGCAACGGCCGGCCACGGCCTCCAGCAGCTCGGTGCGCCCCGCGCCCATCAACCCGTAGATGCAGACGATTTCGCCCGACCGCACGTCGAGCGACACATGGTCGACGACGTCGGCGCCGGAGCTTTCGGTGAGGACGGCGTCCTCGATGGCCAGCGCGACTTCGCCGAAGTCGTAGCCGCCGGGCGGACTGCCGAGATCGAAGTTCTCGCCGACCATGTGGCGCACGATCCATTCGAGATCGATCTCGGCGCGCGGCGCCTTGGCGGTCATGGCACCGTCGCGCAGCACCACCGCGTGGTCGGTGATCTGCAGCGCCTCCTCCAGGTGGTGCGAGATGTAGACGATCGACACCCCTCGCGCCGTGAGGTCGCGGATCACCTTGAACAGCGCCTCCACCTCCGTCGCCGAGAGCGCCGACGTGGGCTCGTCCATGATCAGGATGCGGCTGTTGACCGACAGGGCCCGCGCGATCTCGACGATCTGCTGCTGCCCGAGGCGCAGGTCTTCGACCAAGGTCAACGGATCGATCGCTTCCTCGAGTTCCGCCATCAGCGCTCGCGTGCGCCGCGCCTCTTCGGCAAAGTCGACGCCGGTGGCGCTGCGTAGCTCGCGGCCCATGAAGACGTTGTCGCGCACCGAGAGGTTCGGTGCCAGGCTCAGCTCCTGGTGGATGATCGAGATGCCGCGTTCGCGTGCGTCGGCGGCCGACGCCAGGACCACCGGCACGCCGTCGAGCACGATGTCGCCCGACGTGGGCGTGACCACGCCCGAGAGGATCTTCATCAGCGTGGACTTGCCGGCGCCGTTTTCACCGAACAGCGTCGTGACCTGTCCGCGGTGGATGTCGAAGTTCACGCCCTTGAGCGCCTGCACGCTGCCGTACGACTTGGCGATGTTCCGCGCCGACAGCACGATCGCGCTGTCGGGATGACGGGCGATGCCAGCGGCGCTCATTGCACGCTCAGCCGCACGGGCGTGACGAGCCAGCTCGACGGATTGATGAGCTGGAACACACCGATGACGTCGACCTTCTTGCCGGTGAGCGTGTCGCGGTCGAGCGTGCCGAGCACCTGCGCCTTGACCTCGTTGTTCAGTGCCGAGCCCGCGTCCTGGTAGTCGATCTGGTTGGTGAACTGGCCGAAGGCCACGGTGCCCGTGGCGTCCCGCACCTCGGTGCCGTTGAGGGCCGGCCCCGTTTGCACGCGAAGCTGCAGCCCCTGCGGCAGGCCGTCGACCACCACCGTGAAGATGCCCGCACGGCCCTCGCCGACCGTCCCGGTGAACCGGACCGGGAAGATCGGCCCGACGCTTCCGGGCTTGCCGTAGGTCTCGCCGGCTGCCGCCTTGTCCGCCGCGAGGGCCTGCGCCAGCATCGGGGCGTCGACGGCCGCCTTCTCGATCAGGGCCCGAATGGGTGCGAATGCCTTCTTGCCGTAGGCCTCGGCCGAGAACGCGTCGACCCGTGCGTCTTCGGGGGAGCCGATGCGGACCGCCTTGGTGTCCAGCACCATCGCCACGCACAGCAGCAGGAGCACCGCCGTCCACACGCAGGCCGACGTCCGCAGACGGAACGGTCTGCGCGCGGAAATTTCGAGCTGGGCGCCCATGCGAACCTCCTCCCTGTTGATCTTCTTAAACCTGTCTGCTCCGGTCGACGTTGGCGCTCTATGGGCACCGACTCCGACGACCGGAAGATGGCGGCCCGGTCAGCCGCGCTGACCTGCCTGATGGCGCAGGCACAGCTGCGCGGTCGCCTCGTCGACGATCAGCTCGGTGATCAGGCCGGTGTTGAGCACCGCGCAGATCGCCTCCGCCTTGTACGTGCCACCGGCCACCGCGAGCACGTCGCGCCCGCGCAGGTCGTCCAGCGACGCACCGACCGCACGTTCGTTCATCTCGCACTTCACCGGTTCGCCGTTCGACGCCACGAAACAGCCGGCGAGTTCACCGACCGCCCCCGCCTTGCGCAGCGCCGCCAGCTCCTTGGCCGTGACCGACTGGGTGCGCAGCAGATGGGTGTCCGGGCCCAGGTCGCCGACACCGACGACGCAGAGCTGGCACTCGCGCACGAGCTCGAGCACGTGCTGCACGCCACGCTGGGCGCGCAGCACCTGAGCGTCGGCCCGGCTGTCGGCCAGGAACGGCACCGGCATGAAGTAGCACTCGCCACCCGTGCGTTCGGCCAGCTTGGCAATCAGGTCGAACGGGTTGGCGGCGGAGCGGCGCGTCAGGCTGCCCAGGAGCGAGATGAAGCGCGTGTCCTTGCGATTCGCCGCAGGCATCCGCTCGACCATCGCAGCCAGCGTGCGACCGTGGCCCACACCGATGGTGCGCACCTCGCCGGCGTCGAGCACACGGGTCAGCTGGCGTGCGGCAGCCACTGCCAGCGCGGGGATCGCATCGGTCGCATCGTCCAGGTCGGCCTGGGTGGTCGGGACGACCACGCAGCGCTTCAGGCCGAAGGCTTCCACCAGCTTGTCTTCGAGCGCCATGCACTCGGCAGGCACGCCTTCCACGAAGAACTTGATCAGCCCACTCTGCATGGCCGAGGCGATCAGCCGCTGCACCTTGACGCGCGACACGCCGAGCCGCTCGGCGATCTGCTCCTGCGTGTGGCCGCCCACATAGGCCAGCCATGCGGCGCGGATGGAAAGACTCAGTTCGGGGTCCATGTCGTGTATTTTGTGAACATTTGATCTTCAACTGCTCAATTGATCATGTGGGTGAACTTTAGGGATTGCGGGTGGGCCAGTCAACGAACGCGCTCTCGGTGTTTTCCCGCGCCATCGAACACGCCGCACCTTGACCGGGCGGGGCAATGGATAGGGAGGATGAGTCCCGGCGCGAAGCGAGTCGCCCGGGGCTTGCAACTACTCGCTCGAGACGCCAGTCCGCCTCCAGGCCTGCGCATGGCCCAGGAAGGCGCGAAGCTGCGAGGGCCGCACCGGCTTGACGAGCACCGGCGGGCCGACCTCGCGTGCCGCCGCCAGCGAATCGCCGCCGACGTCGCCGGTCACGATCAACGCAGGCAGGTCGGCTTCGTTCAACGCAAGGCGCAGGTCCGCGATGGCCTGCAGGCCACTCGCCTGCAGGCCGAGCCGCAGGTCCACCACCAGCGCATCGGGCCGGAAGCCCGCCTGCAGGCACGCCAGCGCGCCCGCCATGTCGCTCGCGGCGCGGACCTCCGTGCCCCAGGAAGCCAGCAGCCCCTGAAGCGCCTGCAACGAACTCTGGTCGTCGTCGAGCACGAGCACGCGCGCGGCCAATGCGGCGGTCGGTGACGCGGCGAGCCGCTCGGCATCGTCCGCCCGATCGCTCTCGGCCGCATCGGCCAACGGCACCTGCACGTCGAACACGCTGCCCTGCCCCGGCTGCGAGCGCACGGTCACGCGCAGGTCGAGCAGTTCGCTCAATCGCTTCACGGTCGCAAGGCCCAGGCCGTAGCCCAGGCGACGGTCGCGCGCGGGGTTATCGATTTGATAGAACTCGTCGAAAACGTGCGGCAGGTGCTCGGGCGCGATGCCGATGCCCGTGTCTTCGATGGCCAGCCGCAGCCGGCCGTTGTCGACCCGGCCACCGATCCGCACGGTGCCCTTGCGCGTGTAGCGGATGGCGTTCGCCAGCAGGTTGGTGACGACGCGCGTGAGCAAGGCGCGGTCGCTGCGGACGGTGGCGGGGTCGATGGCCAGCTCGAACGTCAGCCCCTTGGCCGCGGCCACGGCCTGGTGCGGCCGGCAGCAGTCGCGCAGCAACTCGTCGATGGCGAAGAGCGACCATTGCGGGCTGATCGATCCGGCATCGGCGCGCGTGATGTCGAGCAGGTCGTCCACCACGTCGGTCATGCCGTCGGCGCAGGCCACCAGCTGCTCGGAGAGCGCCTGCACCTGCGGCTGCGTGCTGACCGTGTGCAGCGTCTGCGCCAGCAGCGCCATCGCGTTGAGCGGCTGGCGCAGGTCGTGGTTGGCCGAAGCGAAGAAGCGCATGCGCGCCGCCACGGCTTCTTCGGCGGTCTGGCGGGCCGAGCGGCTGCGCTCGTTTTCGGCGCTCAGCGCGGTCACCAGTTCGGCATTGCGCCGACGCTGCGCCTGGATCTCGTGCAGCGCGCGCGAGAGTTCGCGGGAACTCAGCAGCGTGTAGACGCCGATGAGCGTCACGATCATTGCCATGGCCAGGTGGTAGCTGCCGCCGAACCAGATGTCGCGCAGCACCAGCGGGCCGAGGATGAGGCCCACATAGACGATGGCCGACCGTTCCATCGTCGAGAGCCGGATCGCGCCGCCGAGCGAGACGGTGACCATCGTGATGTGAAGGATGGCCTCGGCCTGCGCCGGCCCGTCGTTCTGCAGCAGGACGCACAAGACGCCCCACGACAAGGCGAGGCTCTGGCTGCTGGCCATGAGGGGCAGCGCCATCGCCGCGAGGTTCGATCGAAGGCCGGGCCGCAGCGCCCATGCCACCCAGATGCCGCCCCGCACGGCCACGAGGAAGCAGTAGACGGCGAACCACGCCTGCATGCGCGCGCCGTCCGCGCCCGTCGCGTATTCGCGGTAGCACAGGTACCCGCCAAGCGCGGCCAGCATCCACGCCCACGGCGTGGTGCGGATCATCTGCTCGACCTGCTGCAGCTGGAGGTCCGAGAAGCGCAGGCACGCGGCAATGAGGCCGCGCACACCAGGGACGCGCGGCGCTTTCAACGGAGGTGCGAGGGCGGCAGGCACCGAAGGCTTCATCGCGGCTCCAGCAGCAGCCCCGCGCGCCGCGCCTGGACCAGCAGGTGGGTGCGGTTGCGCGCGTCCATCGTGTCGAGCAGCGCCGTGATGTGGAGCTTGACCGTGCGCTCCGCGATCGCCAGCTCGGCGGCGATCTGCTTGTTCTGACGACCTTGCGCCACCAGCAGCAGCACCTCGAGCTGGCGCGGCGTGAGGCTCGCGACCGGTAGGCCGGTGCGCGAGGTCAGCACGTCGAAAGACTCGCCACCCGCGGCCACCTCGTCCAGCGCCGCCGCGATGTGCGCCACCGAGCGCGACTTGCCGATGAAGCCGGCCGCACCCGCGGCGCGTGCGCGTGCGGCGAGTGCGGGTTCTTCGTCGCCCGAGATCATCAGGCGCGACACGAGCGGATGCCGGGCACCGAAGAGACGCAGGCCTTCGAGGCCGTCTTCACCGCCCAGGCGGTAGTCGATCAGCACGATGTCGGGCGCACATTGCGAGGCCCGCGCTACGCCCTCGGCCAGCGAGAGCGCGGTCTGCACTTCGAAGTCGGGGCGAGCGTGCGTCAGCGCGTGCGCAAAGCCGACACCGAACAGCGGGTGATCGTCGACAAGCAGGAGTTTCATGGTGCCGTGATCCTCAGGTGCGGGCCCGGCCCGCGCCCTCTCCTCTTAGGGCGCCATTGTTGTCTACGTCGGCGCGTCGGTGCCACGCCGGCTTTCGCGAAGCCTCAGTTGCAACGGCCGGCCGCGCGCAGCAGCGCATTGCAGGCCGGTGCGGGGCTGGTCGTCGGCCGCGTGGCGGAGCGACGTGCGGACGCGGGTGCGTCGCTCTGGCGCATCTCCTGACAGATGGCATCGCTGACCACCCGGCCGACCACCGACATCGAACCCTCCACGTAGCAGCTGTAGACCCGTCCACCGTCGGTGCGAGCCTGGAAGGTCGTCTGCACGCCGCTGTCGGCCCGGTTCGAGATCGTGAAGGCCTGCGGCGGCAGGCCCAACGCACGCGAGGTGTTCGTGACGATGGCGTCGTCGGTCACGGCATGCGAAGCGCATCCCCCCGCCAGAACGGCGGCCGCGAGAAGCCAGGGCAGGCAGAAGAGCGTTCGTGAAGAGGTCATGCCAGCAGCCTATCGGGACACCTTGCAACGGCCCATAGCACCTTAGGGCAGGTGCCCGAAGGTGCTATGGGCCGCACGCGCAGCCGTCCCTACGATCCGCCCCTCTTGAACGAACAAGCAAACACAGAAGGCGCCGGGCCCCGGCGCCAGCGGATGAGGAGGAACACAGACATGACGAAGACGAGCAACTACGGACGGTGGATGGTGTGCGCAGGCGCGCTGGCCCTGCTGGCGGCCTGCGGCGGCGGTGGCGGCGGATCGGGCGGCGGCGCGTTGCCGCCCCTGGGCATCTTCCCGCCCGCGCCCCCGCCGGCGGCTGTGACGCATCGCCTGGAGGTCGGCATCACCGGCAACGGCCGCGTCGGATCGCAGCCCGCGGGCATCGACTGCACCGACCGCTGCGGTGCGGATTTCAATGCGGGCACCGAGGTCGTCCTAGCGGCCACGCCAGCGGCAGGGCAGGTGCTCGGCAGTTGGGGCGGCGCCTGCAGCGGCAACGCCGGCACCTGCACCGTGCGGATGGACGCGGCGCTCGGCGTGACGGCCACCTTCGTGGCCGCACCGCCCGTGATCGGCTGGGGTGATGCGTCAGCGCTGTCGGCCGGCGGCGCCAGCCTGCCGAAGACCGCGATCGATGCGCAGGGCCGCGCGCTGGTCGTGTGGCGCCAGATCGAAGGCAACCCCCAGGTGGATCGGTTGTGGGGTAGCCGCTACCTGCCCGGCGGCGGCTGGACCGCGCCGCAGCGCCTCGAGGCCAACGCCGGCGGCGTGCGCGACATCCGTATCGCCATCGACAAGCCCAGCGGCCGCGCCGTCGTGCTGTGGACCCAGCTGAGCTCCGTGACCGGCTACGACCTGTGGGCGCTGCCCGTCGACCCCGCGGGCGGCTGGGGCAGCCCCGCGCTGCTGGAAACCGGCACCGGCATCGTCGGCAACGCCAGCGTGGGCATCGACGCCAACGGCAATGCCGTCGCCGTGTGGTCGCAGATCGGCCCGGCCACGCGCTTCAGCATCTACGCCAACCGCTACACCCCGGCCGGTGGCTGGGGCACCGCCGCGCTCATCGAGACCAACGAGGTCGTGGGCAGCGTCGACGGCGATCCGGCCGTCGTGGTCGCGGGGTCCGGCGAATCGGTCGCGGTGTGGAAGCGCTCCGACGGCAGCAGCGCCTCGCTGTGGACCAACCGCGCCAACGCAAGCGGCACCTGGACCACGGCCACCGAACTCGTGCCCGACACCGGCACCGGCCACTCCATCGGCGCCCACGACCTGGCGATCGACGCCGCCGGCAACGCCCTGCTCGCCTGGGGCCAGGCCGACCTGCCCGGTGGCAGCAACCAGTGGGAAAGCGCCGTGTGGTTCAAGCGCTTCTCGGCGGGCGCGTGGCAGAGTGGCACCGCGCGCGTGGGCGCACCGTTCGTCGCCACGCAGGCGTTGCTGAGCACGCCCGTGCTGCGCATGAACGCGGCGGGTGCGGCGGTTGTGAGCTGGGGGCGGCTGGACAACGCGCTCTTGGCGGCGACGGCGGTGCCGGGGGCTGCGTTCGGCGCGGAGCGTGTGGTGCGGGCAGCGGCTTCGCAGGCGTTGGCGAGCTTGCCTGCATTGGGTGTGGACGATGCGACCAATGCGCTGGTGGCGTGGGCGCAGGGCAATGGGGTGGGGACGAGCGATCTCTATGCGGCTCGGCACACGCTGGCGGATGGCTGGGGGACGCCGGTGGCTCAGGAGGGCACGGATGAGATTGCTGCGGCGCCGGATCTGGCGATGAATGAAGTGGGGAATGCGGTGCTGGCTTGGCAGCAGTTTGAGGCTGCGAGTGGGACGCGCATTCTGGTGCGGCGGTATGGGTCGGGGAGGTAATTGCGTGAGGGGGCAAATGGCTTGCCCCTGATCGCGAGCCCACATGAATAGCGGGCTGATGGCGGAGAGTGTGAGAGCGAAAAATTGTTCTCCAACAATAACTTAGCACTCCAGTACCATCAAAAATGCCATAGAAGCATCTGGACTGGCACAGCACAATCACTTTGCGTGTGCCAACGTAGCGTCGCCGATCTCCTGCAGGTTCGCGTCCGTGATGGCCAAAAGCTCCTGCAGCTTTTCAGTGCGGCTCATCAACTCAACGATGTGAGCCGCAAGTTCATCGGCCGTGAACGACCGCTTGATGCTGCTCCCACCGTCATACTTGATAAAGGTCAGTTGCTCAGGGACCCCAACAATTACGTTCCCGTGCACCAGGGTATTGCGCTGAGCGAAGCCTTCGATTTTGCCGAGCAATTTAATGGCCTCCTGATGTGTTACACCTTCGGATTTGAGCAGTCCGATAAGCAACTGCACACGCGGATTGAACTGGAGCTTTCCGGTCACGATGACCGCCTTGTTCACATCCACGCCCAAGTGACGTTGAATCGCGGCTTGAATCACGGTTTCAAGCACCGACCAAGCGACCATGAATAAGCCATAGCGAAAGAGCACTAGATCGTGTTGTGACCCGCCTCCTTGCGACGAAGAGGGTGAAATATGGGTCATCGGTAGATCATCAAGATATTGATTTGTTTACTAGTGTAGGCACGCGTTGAATCGACCTCCCCGGGACTTGGCCGATGCGCTGAAAAACTAGCCCTCAATCGGCCCCGCGTCGAACAGCTCGACCGCAGGCACCTTCAGCATCTCCCTCGCCTCTTCGACCGTACAGGTCAGCCAGCGGTCGAAGTCGTGCACCTCGAACGGGATCACCGTGCGCTTGTCCTGCTGGTCTGCTGGTCTGCTGGTCTGCTGGCAGCTTCGGATCGGGCTTGTGCATGCGGCCCATGAGCGGGTGGCCGTCGGCGTTCATCGTCAGCATGGTGTAGCTCTCCCAGACCTCGCCCGTCTTCAGGTCGGTCCAAGCATCCCACAGACCCGCCAATCCCCAAGGCGCCCCGTCGGCTCGGCGGAAGCGCCACCAGACGTTCTTGCCCGTTTCCCAGTTCGGCTCGTCGTAGCTAGCGGCCGGAATGATGCAGCGCTTCCGGTCTTGATGCCGACGACACCAGACCAGCGCCCACACCAGCAATACGAGCGTTCATGTCCTTGAGGGGGTCCACCCATTCCCAACGACGGCCGAGCCAATCGTGCGGCGCAAACTTCGCGATCTTCGCCGCGGGCAACGGACTCCCGTTCGGCATAGTGATGGCAACCGCCGACCGTTGATCTCGTATTCGGCCGTTGCGCTGGTCGCTCGTCCTTCAAGCACCGCCTCGATAGCGTCGAGGGTACGCCGTGCATGCGAGCGGACATCGCCCGCCGCGCCGAACGATGGCGCAATGGTCAGCCGCCCGGTGCCGACCGTGTAGACCTCATTCGCATTCGTCACGCGCGCGCGCCAGTCGTAGGAGCCGGGCGCATAGTCCTTCGTAGCCTGAGCGGAAACAGCGATGCGAAATGCATCGCCGTCAGCGCTCGCAGGAATCTCGTAGCGATGCATTGCGTTGAGCAGTTCGTAGCTCAACGCCCAACCGGCCGAGGCTGGATAGCCAGCGAGCCGTCGCGCCCACTTGACGGTGTCGCCGGGAATGATGGAGATGGGTTCTGTATTGGAGGTGTCGATAGCCACGGTCGGACCTTTGGTCAGGATTGACCGGACTATCGAAGAGGGAAGCTGACATCAGCAAGGCGAACCGTGTCACTCGCCGTGAAAAAGCAGTGTCAATCTACGCGGCCTTATAAGTTTGCGTATACACGTGGTTCTCTAGCAGATCCCCGAATGAACGCATTAGTCCAATTACCTCCACCGTAATATCGTCAAGCTCAGCAAGGGCTACAAAGGTTTCTTCACCATGGGCAATAGAATTTCGGCGCTTCAGCAGAATGACGTCGATAAATGTGGACTTATCCGAAAAAGCATTCGCAGATAATCCACAAACAATACAAATATCCGAAAAAACCTCGAAGTTTAAATTGGACTTTGTATTGATAAGATCTTCATTTACCCTTTTAAATTGCTGACCAGACGAATTTAGCATTTCATCCACAAGCGCGCACCTTTCGGCGATGCTTGTTTTTGACACTGAAAGAGCCGCCAGTCGTGGCAAAAAGTAATTCCGCAGGAATTGCGCGTCAAGCTGGGTGAACTGGAATTTTCGGAGCGCCACATGCTCCATGTATTTTCTCGCCGCAAACTTGACGTACCCTTCCCAATGGGCATAGCAAACAGCAATTAACGCGCGCAACAAAACCCGTCGAAGGCTTGCGTCTCCTGCTTTGATTGCTCCTTTGAGGTCTGATATTTCTTTAATACGCCAGTTGCGATCCTCGGTGATTAACGTAGAAAAATCATCTTCCGAGTAAGGTTTGCTCATGGCCTAAACCAAGCCTCGCCAGAAGGAACAGTTCGTTGAATTCGTGTCGTGCCGCGTAGGCCAGGTGATGTGAAACCAGCACTTTGCGGTTGCGCCCAGAAGCTCTGAAGTTTTTCACGAACAAAATCCACCGCCGCCTGCCCTCCTAGAGCGAGAATAGCGTCGAGGTTTTTCGCAACTCCTACCGCAATACCTTCAAGGCCAACAAGACCGGTTTTCCCGACGTGCGCTCCGTTTTGGAAGCGCCTTAGCGCATCCTCCTCTGCGGCACTAAAAAGCAACTGAAAAGTGCGATCTATCAGATCCCTCGCGCCCGCACCGTCACCTATCTGTGCCAGTTGGATAATGCCTTCATCTATGAATTCTTCAACATCAAGGACACCATCGTAAGGCACCAGAGTGTGGACCAGGAAGCGCACCGCCAGTTCAAGATGCCGCTGTTTCTCAGCTTGTTCGTTCGTGACTCCCGTGACCGCGCGGAATGTGGCTTGCTCCGCAGACTCTTTAACCGCGTGAAAAAAATCACGGTCAATCATCAACATCACACAATTCCGAAGTTCCTGGGCATTTGCGACTGTGCCCCCCGCGTTCAATCTTTGGAATAGGTCGTACTTTGTCTGGTCGTCGCTTGGGCGTTTGAGAATTTCAACGCTAATCCTCCCGCGCCGAATAGCCAATTGCTGCGTCTTGTCAATTGGCAATTGCTCATCTTCCGGAACATCAAGGATATTTTCAGACCTTTCCCACACGGCGTTATGCAATGACGGCAAATACTTGGTTGCCTCAAGAATTGACGGCGATGCCAATTGACCATCTGGGCTTCTCAATCGCCCCATGAACTCCAGAATAGTAGACACTCTCTGCAGACCGTCAATTAGCTCCCAACTTCCGTCATCTTTTTCAAAAACAAAAATGGACGGAATTGGAATTCCAAGCAAAAGAGATTCAATGAGTTTCGTTCGTTGCCCGACATTCCACCTGAAAAGCCGCTGAAACTCTGGGTCAATAATAATCTCGCGATTATCATACATACTTACAATTTCACCGATCGACATTTGATATGCATCGGTTCGCACCAGTCGTTGGGCAGCGTTAATTTCTTCAGTGAGCATTTGTTATTTCAAAAAGTTTATGTTGGTCCGAATCTATGAAATATAGCTCTCCCAACGAATTTTTTAAATGGCTTTTTCGAGAGACGCCAGGATGCCTCGTCGCCCTAGTGAACCACTGTACAGCCGTATCGCTCAGTGGTGTAGGTCCGCCGCGGCTATCTAAAAAGCGGTATGGACAGTAGCCACTACAGCAGGCAACCTGTCCGACTTGGAGCTACTGTCGCAACTACTTTACGGGAGCCTTAATGATCCGCAGGACTTGGCGCTCTGAAAGAGCGTACCGTCGCGACAGTAGCTTGACCCGCTCGCCGGCGAGATAGTCCCGGAAGATGCGGCTATTGCGGTTGCTATGGCCCTCGCCGCGGCGCTTGGCGATAAACACGCGATCACCTCCCCAGTCCGTTCGAATGTCGACCTCCACGGCCTTCACAAGCTCGGGCGTCAACTCGCCCTTGGCGGTGGCGAGCGCGTCCTGCACTCGGCCGAGGATGTCGAGAACGATGTCGTTTCGGTTCGTGTTGTTCACCATGATCTAGCGGGAAAGGATTGTCGGGAAGGACGTTGAACGATTCGGCGTGGCTGCGCCGGTTTCGGAGGCGTGACAGGCGGCGGTGCTGCAGGCGGGGGCGTCCGAGGGTTCGTAGGCGTCACGACCGACTCAGCGCGCGCATGCTCGGGCGGTCGCTCGACCGATTGCGTTTCGCGTGGAACATTTGCCGGCCCATCCTCGGACGCCTGCGTTTCGCGTGAAACATCTGCGGGAAGCGCCTCCTGCTGTTATCCACTACCGAACAGATCACCATTCGGCGGCTGCACGATGGACTCCAGCCGCTCCCACATCTTTCCGGTGTAGAGGTGCAGGCCGAGCATGTGCGTGCAGAAGATCGCATAGACGGAGCAATCCAACGCCTCATTGCGCACGCCGGGCGACTTCATCCACTTGTAGGCCTCGCCGCCGGCCACGCGCTGCAGCACGCGTGCCTCGGAGGTCAACTGCGTATAGAACTCGCGCGGCAGGTCCGCGCTGAAGTGAACGAAGCCGGCGCCCTTCTTCTCGACGCACAGGCGCCCATACAACAAGTCCTTTGCGGTATCGGTGCCGACGTACCAGAGGCGCACGCCGCGCTTGATGATCTTCCCGCCCCAGTTCACGTCCTGGACGGTTGCCTTGCTCTTCACCATCTTCGACGGCTGCGGATCGCCGCGCACAGCAAAGACCCGTTCACGCTCACGCTGGCGGCAGTAGTTGTAGGCTTGGTGCGTGAAGTGGCCGCTGGTGTCCACAGCCATCGCTTCGATCTTCATTGCCTGACCACTGGCATGCTGAAAGATCGTCTTGCGGTAGGCGTCGAGGTGCGACCAATCGCGCTCGTCGGCGGGGTTCGCGTAAATCACGCTGTAATCGACGCACCACATTTCCTCGCCGCGACCAATGGCCCAGGTCACCACCTCGAAACGGTTGTCTTGCACGTCCACGCCGGAGACCAGCACAAGGCCAACCATCGCACGCCGCTCAGCGACGCATGGCTCGACGAGCCGCGCAGTCCGAGGCAAATCATGCAGTGGTGGGGCACCGAATACCGCCGCGCCCAGTCGCCCAGCTACTGGACCCAGCAACTCATCGCCCGCCTCGCCAACTACCGTCGCGAAGGCGAAACCCGCTTCGTCGTCACTGACGTGCGATTCGACAACGAGGCCCATGCGTTGCGCATGGCCGGCGCCGTGCTCTGGCAAGTCATCCGCGCCGAGCACAACGGTGCCGCGGAGGACGCGCACATCAGCGCCACGGACGGTAGCCCGGCAGCACCATGCTGCTGAAGCAGGCCAGTGTCCTGCGCGACGTCGAAAACAGCCGAGATGCGACTCGCAACACGATGTCCCGTCTCGATCTTGCCGCCAGCTTGCGCCGCTCGCACCACCGTGACCAGCTCCGAGCGCGGGATGGCATTGATCGGCCGCGACCCGAGCAGCGGGAAGGCATACCGCTTCAGCGTGTTCTCGACCTGAATTTGATGCTTGCCGTTGGATAGAGTTGGCAGCTTCGCCTTGAGCCAGTCGCGCGCCACGCTCTCGAAGGTCGGCGCCGCAACCTCGGCCTGCGGCGCCTCACGAGCAGACGCATGCGCCTTCCGGGCATCCGCCAGGCTCACGGCAGGGTAGAGGCCATACGTCTTTGTCTTTTGCTTTCCGCCGACGGTGTAGTTCGCTCGCCAGCTCTTCGCGCCGGTCGGTGAGACGAACAAATAAAGGCCATGCGCGTCGGTCAGCTTGTAGGCCTTCTCGCGCGCTTGGTCGCATCAATAGCTTTAACGGTGAGGGTCATGGTATCGACTCGAAAATACCATGACTGATGCCATGTTTGGTAGCTAGCTAGGCGTGGTCTTTTGCAGATCGCGCCGGACGCAAAAGGACGCATCCTCCAATGAAAAAGTCCCGTCGCATGGACTGCGCGGGACTTTCAAAAACTGCCAAGGATCAATTCTGGCGGAGAGTGTGAGATTCGAACTCACGGACGCTTTCACGTCGGCAGTTTTCAAGACTGCTGGTTTAAACCACTCACCCAACTCTCCGGAACCGTCGATTTTATGCTGACGGCGCAGCCTTATTCGTCGTCGGGCAGGAACAGCGTCTGCAGGTCGCTCAGGAAGTCGAGTCCGCGCTCGGTCGGCCACACGCGGAACAGGTCGCGTGCGACGAGCCCCTTGCGCTCGGCTTCTTCCAGGCCGCGCTGAATCGACGTCATCGCCAGGCCCGTGCGTTCGCTGAACTGGGGCAGCGTGAAGCCCTGCTTCAGCCGCAGCGCATTGAGCATGAACTCGAACGGCAGGTCGGCCAGCGCCACTTCGTCGCTCTGCGACACGGCCATGCCGGCGCGCGCGTTCTCCATGTACAGGCGCGGTTCGCGATAACGCACCTGCCGCACGATGCGGTGCGCGAAGCTCAGCTTGCTGTGCGCGCCGGCGCCGATGCCGAGGTAGTCGCCGAACTGCCAGTAGTTGAGGTTGTGCGCGCACTGGTGCCCGTCGCGTGCATAGGCCGAAACCTCGTAGCGCGACATGCCGCTCGCGCCCGTGCGCTCGGTGATGCGGTCGAGCATGGCGTAGGCGATGTCGTCCTCGGGCAGCGTGGGCGGGAACTTGGCGAACCAGGTGTTGGGCTCGATGGTGAGGTGGTAGATCGAGATGTGCGGCGGCACAAGCGCCAAGGCCTGGGTCAGGTCGGCGTCGAGGCTTTCCATGGACTGGCCCGGCAGGGCGTACATCAGGTCTAAATTGAAGGTGTCGAAGGCGCTCGCGGCCTCTTCCACCGCGGCGATGGCCTGGGCACGGTCGTGCACGCGGCCCAGCGCCGTGAGGTGCTCGTCGTTGAAGCTCTGCACGCCCACCGACAGGCGCGTGACGCCGGCCGCGCGGTAGGCGCGGAAGCGGTTGCGCTCGAAGGTGCCGGGGTTGGCCTCGAGCGTGATCTCGCACTCGGGCGCGAGCTTGAGGCGCGCGCGCACGTCGCCGAGCAACCGGTCGATGGCTTGTGGCGAGAACAGGCTGGGCGTGCCGCCGCCGATGAAGATGGTGTGGACGGTGCGGCCCCAGATCAGCGGCAGTGCGGCGTCGAGGTCGGCGATCAGCGCGTCGATGTAGGCGGCTTCGGGAAGGCCGTCGATGTCGGCCTCGCTGGTGGCGCGCCACTCGTGCGAGTTGAAGTCGCAGTAAGGGCACTTGCGCAGGCACCACGGCAGGTGGATGTACAGCGACAGCGGCGGCAGCGCGGCAAGTTGCAGCGGGCCGGGGCGCATCCAGTGCAGCACGTCATTGGCCTGGGGGGCGCCGCCGGCTTGGGCGGGCTGGATCGGGAAGACGGTGGCCATGAGTCAGAACCAGCGCTCGCGCATCAGGGCGAGCATGGCCTGCGCGGCGCGGCCGCGGTGGCTGTTGGCGTTCTTCACGTCGGGCGGCAGCTGGGCGAAGGTCTTGCCGAAGGTCGGTAGGAACATGACGGGGTCGAAGCCGAAGCCGTTGTCGCCGATGGGCGCGCTTGCGATCTCGCCGACCACGCGGCCGACGGCAATGAGCGGCTCGGGGTCGTCGTGGCGACGCAGCGCGACGAGCGTGCTGACGAGCGCGGCGCGGCGGTTGACCACGCCGTCGAGCTGCTCAAGCAGCGCCTTCACGTTGTTGGCGTCGCCCTTGGCGTAGCCGAACTGCGTGGCGTAGTAGGCGGTGTCGACGCCCGGCAGGCCGCCGAAGGCGTCGACGCACAGGCCGGCGTCGTCGGCAATGGCCGGCAGGCCGGTGGCGGCGCTGGCGTGGCGCGCCTTGGTGAGCGCGTTCTCGACGAAGGTGCGGAAGGGTTCTTCAGCCTCGCCCACACCCAGCGTCGACTGCGGCACCAGGGTGACGGACAGCTCGGCAAACAGCTGCTGGAGTTCAGCGAGCTTGCCCGCGTTGTTGGAAGCCAGAACCAGTTTCATGGAAAGTCAAAGATGGCTGTGGTGCCCGATGAACGGGCGCCAGTGGCTCGTTGGTTGTAGTCGTCGTTCAGTTCGAAAGCAGGGCCTGCTGCTGCAGGCTCACGAGTTCACCGATGCCCTTCTCGGCCAGGCCGAGCAGGAGGTTCATTTCTTCGCGCGTGAAGGCCACACCTTCGGCCGTGCCCTGCACTTCGACGAAGTGGCCGGCGCCGGTCATGACGACGTTCATGTCGGTGTCGCAGGCCGAGTCTTCGGTGTACTCGAGGTCGAGCAGCGGCGTGCCTTCGACAATGCCCACCGAGATGGCGGCCACGTGGCCCTTGATGGGCGAGGCCTTGAGGGCGCCGGAGGCCAGCAGCTTGTCGACGGCGTCCTGTGCGGCCACGAAGGCGCCGGTGATGGCCGCGGTGCGCGTGCCGCCATCGGCCTGCAGCACGTCGCAATCGAGGTGGATGGTGCGTTCGCCCAAGGCGGCGAGGTCGAACACGGCGCGCATCGAGCGGCCGATGAGGCGCTGGATTTCCTGCGTGCGGCCGGTCTGCTTGCCCTTGGCGGCTTCACGGCTGCTGCGGGTGTGGGTGGCGCGCGGCAGCATGCCGTATTCGGCCGTCACCCAGCCTTCGCCGCTGCCCTTCTTGTGCGGCGGCACTTTTTCTTCGACCGAGGCGGTGCACAGCACGCGGGTCTGGCCGAACTCGATGAGCACGGAGCCCTCGGCATGGATGGTGAAGCCGCGGGTGATGCGCACGGGACGCAGCTGGTCGGCGGCGCGGCCGCCGCTTCGTGTGAAAGCAGTCATGTGTCTGGAGGAAACCGAAAAAAGAAAAAGGAAATCCGCGAGACCCGATCGAGAGATCAGGTCTTGCGGGCGGCTGAGCGGCGAATGGCTTCGTTGATCTCGGCGATGGAACGCTCGATGGCGTCTTCGTCGAGGTCGTCGATCTCGCTGTCGGACGGCATGCCGGCCTGGATGGTCGAGGCGAACACGCCGTCGTCGATGGTTTCGGTGGACACGCCGCGGTCGTCGCCGGGCGTCTCGGGCATTTCCCACTCGAGCGCGATCAGCGTCACGTTGTCGCTGTGAGCGCCGCCCTTGCGCAGCGCCATTTCGGCGAGGTCGGGCGCGGCGTCGGACACGGGCTTGCCTGACGACAGGGTGTGCACGATGACGGCGTCGTCGAGCACGCCCCAGACGCCGTCGGAGCACAGCATGAGGCGGTCGCCGCGCTGCAGCGGCAGCGGCGCCGACACGTCGAACAGCGGCGTGGTGGGCGAGCCCAGGCAGGTCAGCAGCAGGTTGCGGTTGACGGGCGCGTCGGAGGCGCCATGGGGCTTGGGGCGCTCGGCATGCGAGTGATCGCGCGTGCGGGTCAGCAGGCGGCCGTCGCGCACGACGTACAGACGCGAGTCGCCGCAATGCAGCCAGGTGGCGGTGGCGTTCTGCAGCACGGCCGCGACCACGGTGGTGCGGGGCGTGTCGAGCATCGCCTTGTGGCTGGCGTACCGCATGATCTGCTGGTGCGCCGACATGGCCGATTCGGCCAGGAAGGCCTTCACGTCCTTCACGGTGGGGCGGGCCTCGCGCTGGTACAGCGCGGCGATGGTCTGCAGCGCCAGCTGGGCTGCCACTTCGCCTTCAGGATGGCCGCCCATGCCGTCGGCGAGCACGAACAGACCCGACTCCCGCGTGTAGCAGTAGCCCATGCGGTCTTCGTTCTTGAGACGGCCACCCTTGCGGCTGACCTGGAACACGGAGAACTTCATGTCGCTCAGGCCGGTCGGGTGGTGGGCGCGGCGGCGCGCGGCAGGCTCTTCTTGTCGAAGGAGCGGATGTTGTCGATCGACAGGCGCACCTTTTCGCCGACCGTGAGCTTGGTGTAGCGGCGCTCGCCTTCGCGGCTGAGTTCCTTTTGCAGCGCAAACACCGACTGCGGGCGCGAGAGCGGGTCGAGCGACATGCACCACTCGACCACCTCGATGAGGTTGTCGGAGTACACGCCGCGCAGGCGCGAGAGCGACAGGCTCAGGCGGTCTTTCTCGATGCGCCGGGGTGCGTCGTTGGGCGGGTAGCCCTGCATGCAGGCGTAGATGCAGGCGCCGATGGCGTAGATGTCGGTCCAGGGGCCCATCGACGAATCGCGCCGGTACATCTCGGGGGCGGCGAAGCCGGGCGTGTACATGGGGCGGATGAAGATGCCCTCTTTGCTGAGCACTTCGCGCGCGGCGCCGAAGTCGATCAGCACGGCGCGGTCGTCGTCGGTGACGAAGATGTTGGCGGGCTTGATGTCCAGGTGCAGCATCTTGTACTGGTGGACGATGCGCAGGCCGCGCAGGATTTCGTCGAACAGCGAACGGATGGTCGATTCGCGGAACACCTTCTGCCGCTTCAGGTCGCGCGCCGTGACCACGAAATCCTGCAGGGTCGCGCCCTCCAGGTAGTTCATGACCATGTAGACGGTCTCGTTTTCACGGAAGAAATTGAGCACGCTGACCACCGACGCATGCGAAATCTGCGCGAGCGAGCGGCCTTCTTCGAAGAAGCTCTTGAGCCCCAGGCGGTACAGCGACAGCTTCTCGGGCGGCACCTGCGGCGCCAGCTCGCCGGGGCCCCGCGTGGCGAGCGACGAAGGCAGGTATTCCTTGACGGCGACCTGCTGGCCGTTCGGGTCGATCGCGAGGTAGACCACGCCGAAACCGCCCGCGGAAAGCCGGCGAACAACGCGATATCCGCCAATGACCGTATCGGGCAACAGGGGCGTAGGCTTGACCTTTGACATAATCCGGGAGTTTCGCCCGAAGGCGATGGTGCGGCAAGCGAACGCTGTACCGACGCCTCGGTGCTTGCAAGCAAAACCACAGTGAGGCGCAATGCCAGTTTACAGCATGACCGGCTACGCCAGCGGCCAGAACGGCCCCGCAGGCAGCCACTCCGAAGCCGATGCACGGCCCTCCGCCGCGGGCCGACTCGGGGTCGAAATCCGCTCGGTCAACAGCCGCTTTCTCGACCTCACCTTCAAGCTCCCCGAGGAGCTGCGCCAGCATGAGACCGCGCTGCGCGAGCTGCTCACGGCCAAGCTCAAGCGCGGCAAGGTCGAGGTGCGCGCGGCCATCGAGAACACGTCCCAGGCGGGCGTGGTCGAGCCCTCCGTCAAGCTGCTTCAGCGGCTGAACGGCGTGCAGGACGGCATTCGTGCCTGGCTGCCCGGCGCCCGCGAGCTCAGCGTGGCCGACGTGCTGCGGCTGGCCGGCGGCGACGGCGCCACGCGCGGCGACTGGGGCCCCGACCTGCTCGACGTGGCAGGCAAGGCGCTGGAGGCGCTGATGTCGGCCCGCCAACGCGAAGGCGCCCGGCTGGCCAAGATGCTCGAGGCCCACCTGGCCCAGCTGCGCACCCTGGTGCAGCAGGCCGGCCCGCTGGTGCCACAGCTGGTCGAACAGCAGCGCAACCGCTTCCTGGAGCGCTGGCAGGAGGCCATGGGCCTGACCGCCGGCACGGGCGGCACGCTGCCCGAAGCCGCCCAGGACCGCGCCCTGACCGAAGCGACCGCCTTCGCGATCCGCATCGACGTGGCGGAAGAGCTCACGCGGCTGAATTCGCACCTCGACGAGATCGAGCGGCTGCTCAAGAAGGGCGGCGACATCGGCAAGCGGCTGGACTTCCTGATCCAGGAACTGCACCGCGAAGCCAACACCCTGGGCTCCAAGTCGGCGGCCCTGGAACTCACGCGCATCGGCGTGGACATGAAGGTCCTCATCGAACAGATGCGCGAGCAGGTGCAGAACATCGAATGACGACGAGCCTACCCATGGACTACCCCGGCAATATCTTCGTGGTCGCTGCGCCCAGCGGCGCTGGCAAATCGAGCCTGGTCAAGGCGCTCATGGAGCTCGACTCGGCCGTTCAACCCTCGGTGTCCCACACCACGCGCCCCCCCCGCGGGCAGGAAAAGCACGGCCGGGAGTACTTTTTCGCCTCCCCGAGCGAGTTCGACGCCCTCATCGCGGCCGACGGCTTCGTCGAATGGGCCCACGTGCACGGCCACCGCTACGGCACGTCGAAGAAGGCGGTCGAGGAGCGGGTGGCCCTGGGCACCGACGTGATCCTCGAAATCGACTTCCAGGGCGCGCTGCAGATCCGCAAGACCTTTGCCAACGCGGTCATGATCTTCATCCTCCCGCCCAGCTGGGAAGAGCTGCGCTCCCGCCTGGAACGGCGCGGCGAAGACAGCGCGGCGGTGATCGAACTGCGCCTGAAGAACGCGGCCGAAGAGATGGCCCAGGCCGGAAAATTCGATTTCGTTATAATCAACGAGTTATTTGAGCGCGCACTTTTCGATCTCAAGGCGATCGTCCACGCGCAGCGGCTTCGGTATTCCGCACAGCGCAGAGCCCGTGCCGATACGTTCGCCGCACTGAACATCCCTTGAAATCCCCGCTCACCGACCGAAAGAATTCATCATGGCCCGCATCACCGTCGAAGATTGTCTCGTTCAGATCCCGAACCGTTTCCAGCTCGTTCTCGCCGCCACGTACCGTGCGCGCATGCTGAGCCAAGGCCACGC
The DNA here is from genome assembly GCF_059419205.1 of Variovorax sp. GW821-FHT06D12. NCBI lineage: Bacteria > Pseudomonadati > Pseudomonadota > Betaproteobacteria > Burkholderiales > Comamonadaceae > Variovorax > Variovorax sp. GW821-FHT06D12. Next base: position 394,139 of record NZ_JBWKRI010000002.1, read on the forward strand.
CCCCAAGATCGAGAGCAAGAACAAGCCCGCCGTCACGGCCCTGCGCGAAATCGCCGAAGGCAAGATCGGCATCGAGATGCTCAAGAAAGTGCCGGGCTGATCTGACGCAGCCCCGCAACGAAAAGGCACCGCATTGCGGTGCTTTTTTTACGTCTGGACGCGTCCATAGAGCGGTCACGCTAAAGTGGTAGCCATGAGCGCGGTCGCCAAACCTCCGTCCCCCACGCCGAAACCGAGTCCGGCGGCGCTGAACGCGGCCGCCGCGAGTTTTGCCGCGCTGACGGCCCGCCTCGACTACCTCAGCCCCGAAGACACCGAACTGGTTCGCCGAGCCTACCGCTTCGCCGACGAGGCCCACCTCGGGCAGCTGCGCAACAGCGGCGAGCCATACATCACCCACCCCATCGCCGTGGCGGCGCAGTGCGCCGAATGGAAGCTCGACGCCCAGGCGCTCATGGCCGCGCTGCTGCACGACGCCATCGAAGATTGCGGCGTCACCAAGCCGGAGCTCATCGAGCGCTTCGGCGCACCGGTTGCCGAGCTGGTCGACGGGCTCACCAAGCTCGACAAGCTGCAGTTCAACACGCGCGAAGAGAATCAGGCCGAGTCCTTCCGCAAGATGCTGCTGGCCATGGCGCGCGATGTGCGCGTCATCCTGGTCAAGTTGGCCGACCGCACGCACAACATGCGCACGCTGGCCGATGCGCCGCGCGAGAAGTGGGCCCGCATCTCGCGCGAAACGCTCGAGATCTACGCGCCCATCGCGCACAGGCTGGGCCTGAACCAGACCTACCGCGAACTGCAGGACCTGTCGTTCCGCCACCTCAAGCCCTGGCGCTACGCCACGCTGGCCAAGGCCGTTGCCAAGGCGCGTGGACGACGACGCGACCTGATCCAGAAGGTGCAGAAAGAGGTCGAGACGGCCTTCTCCGCCGCCGGCATGACGCTGCGCATCGCGGGCCGCGAGAAAACGCTCTATTCCATCTACCGCAAGATGGAAGAAAAACACCTGAGCTTCGCGCAGGTCACCGACATCTACGGCTTCCGGCTCATCGTGCCGAACGTGATCGCTTGCTACACCGGCCTGGGCATCCTGCACCAGATGTACAAGCCGCTGCCGGGCAAGTTCAAGGACCACATCGCGATCGCCAAGCTCAACGGCTACCAGTCGCTGCACACCACGCTGGTGGGCCCTGCCGGCGTGAGCGTGGAGTTCCAGCTGCGCACCGAGGCCATGCACGTCGTGGCCGAATCGGGCGTGGCGGCGCACTGGCTCTACAAGGCTGCCGAGCCCAATGCCGCGAGCAACGACCGGTTGGGCACCAAGTGGCTGCAGTCGCTGCTCGACATCCAGGACGAAACACGCGACGCCGCCGAGTTCTGGGACCACGTCAAGGTCGACCTGTTCCCCGACGCTGTCTACGTCTTCACGCCCAAGAGCCAGATCATGGCGCTGCCGCGTGGCGCCACGGTGGTCGACTTCGCGTACGCCATTCACAGCAACATCGGCGACCACACCTCGGCCGCGCGCATCAACGGCGACCAGGTGCCGCTGCGCACCGAGCTGAAGAACGGCGACGTGGTCGAGGTGATCACCGCGCCCGTGTCCACGCCCAACCCCGCCTGGCTGGGCTTCGTGCGCACCGGCCGGGCACGCTCCAAGATTCGCCACTACCTGAAGACGCTGGCGCATGCCGAGTCCGAAGGCCTGGGCGAGAAGCTGCTGGCGCAGGCACTGCGCGCCGAAGGCCTGGGCAAGCTGCCCGAGGAAGACGACGAACACCAGGCGCTGTGGGAGAAGCTGCTGCGCTTCACCGGCAACCGCACTCGCGCCGAGCTGCTGACCGACATCGGCCTGGGCAAGCGCATCGCGAGCATCGTCGCCAAGCGGCTCATGGCGCTGCTGGCCGAGATCGGCGAGCGCCCCGACGCCCTCCTCCTGAGCCGCGAGCGCTTCACCTCGCACGAGGCCGTGTCGCAAGGCGCGGTGACGCTCGATGGCAGCGAAAACTCTTCCGTGCGCTTTGCGCAGTGCTGCCGGCCCATTCCCGGTGACCAGATCGTCGGCTACCTCGGGCACGGCGAAGGGCTGGTGGTGCACACCGACGACTGCGGCGTGGGCCAGCGCCTGCGCAACAAGGACAGCGAGCGCTTCTTCGCGGTCGAATGGGCCGACGAGCCCACGCGTGCCTTCGAAACCGGCGTGGTCATCACCGTGCGCAACGACAAGGGCGTGCTCGCCCGCGTGGCGGCCACGCTGGCCGATGCCGAGGCCGACATCACGCACGTGGAAATGGCCGACGAGACCCCGCAGGATTCGACCGACCTGCGCTTCGTGATCGCGGTGCGCGACCGCACGCACCTCGATGCCGTGCTGCGCGCCGCGCGCCGGACCGCGTCGGTGCTGACCGCGGCACGGACGATTCCGGCGCCCTGACCTTCTTCGTCAGTTCGCTGGCGTGCGCGGCGCCGGATAGCTCACCGACAGGATCTCCACCTCGTGCGCCCCGCCCGGCGTCACGAGCTTCACGACATCACCTTCACGCGCCTTGAGCAGCGCACGCGCGATCGGGGAGATCCAGCTGACCTCCGACTTGGCGCTCTCGGCCTCATCGATGCCGAGGATCGTGACGCTGCGCTCGTCGCCGGTCTCATCGACATAGCGGACCGTGGCGCCGAAGAAGACCTGGTCGCGACCATGGTGCACCGACGGGTCGGTGATCTCCGCGATCTCGAGCCGCTTGCCGAGGAAACGGATGCGCCGGTCGATCTCGCGCAGGCGCTTCTTGCCGTAGAGGTAGTCGCCGTTCTCGGAGCGGTCGCCGTTCTTCGCGGCCCAATGCACGGCCTCGACGACCTTGGGGCGCTCCTCGTCCATCAGCTGCAGCAGTTCGTCGCGCAGGCGCGCGTAGCCTTCGGGCGTGATGTAGTTCTTGCTGCCTGCCGGCAGCGCGGGTGCGGCGCCGCCTGCGCCGTCATCGTCGTCGTCCGCATCGGCGTCCGACTCCTTGGTGAATGCCTTGTTCAATGCAGAGCCCTTCAAATCGGAAATACTGGGCGCCCTTGCCGCGCCCTACAAGCCGGTGAGTTTGCCGCAACCGCAATCCCCAGGAGACAGGAGCCCCCGTGATCGCCACCGGACATTTCCCATGCCGTCGCCATGTCTCGGCGGGGCTTCATTTGTACGCTCTCGCGGTCCTTGCTGCCGCACTGGGCTTTCTTCCCGTGGACACCCACGCCAGGACGCAGACCTGCTTCGTCGTGAGCATCCACAGCGGCGACACCCTCACTGCCCGCTGCGGCGACGCGGCCAGCGCCAGTGCGTGGCGCCGCGTGCGCCTGCAGGGCATCGAGGCGCCGAAGCCCGGACAGCCCTTTGCCGAGCAGGCTCGGCAGAAGATGCACGACATGGTTCGCCTGAAGCCGGCGGACGTCGACTGCGACGCGTCCACATCCCATGCCCGCGCGCGCATCTGCCGCGTGATGGTGACGCCGGATTCGGCACCCAACGGCCCGAGGACGCTCGACGCAGGCCTGGCGCTGCTGACCGTCGGCTTGGCGCGCTGGCAGCCCGCACAGGCGCAACGCCTGTCGCCCCAGGAGCGTGGGCAGTATGAATTCGCGGAGGAAGAAGCCAGGGCCAAGCGGGCTGGCCTCTGGAAAGACGCGCGACCGACGCGACCTTGATGCGAGCGCGGCGCAATGACCGGCCAAAGAAAAAGGGTTAGCTCGAAAAACGAGCTAACCCTTGAAGAGTGGTGCGGCTGGCAGGAATTGAACCCACGACCCCTTGGTTCGTAGCCAAGTACTCTATCCAACTGAGCTACAGCCGCACAGCTTTCGATTATAGCGTGTTTTTTCGCCCGTCCCAACCTTTGTGATCGAAAGCTGAAAATACGGACGACGGCCACCCGCAATGGGGTTTGTTGCAACGCATCCGACCCATGCCGTTCCAAAGAGGCCCTTCCGACCCGGTACACTCCGCCCCGCCCGGAATAAGCCTGGGCCGCCGTAGGCAACACGGCGCCATACCATCCAAGGAATACTGAATGAACCGCATCGAACTGGTCGAGAAGATCGCCACCACCCACAACCTGAGCAAGGCCGAGGCCGCACGCGTCCTCGAAACGATCACCAGCAGCGTCGTCGCTGCCGTGAAGAAGGGCGATTCGGTCCAGCTGGTCGGCTTCGGTACTTTCAAGCAAGTCGCACGCGCTGCACGCTCGGGCTTCAACCCCCAGGCCGGCACCAAGATCAAGATCGCCGCCACCAAGGTGCCGAAGTTCGTCGCCGGCGCTGCCTTCAAGGCCGCCATCGACCCCAAGGCCGCCAAGCGCAAGGCTGAAAAGGCTGCTGCTGCACCCGCTGCCAAGAAGGCCGCCGCTCCCAAGAAGGCAGCTGTCACCAAGGCAGTCGTCGCCAAGGCTCCCGCCAAGAAGGCCGTCGCCAAGAAGAAGTAAGACGCATGGTGCGACGCTGCACAGGCGTGGCCTGGCAGTCGTCCGTATCGACGTCAAAAAGCCGCCCTCGGGCGGCTTTTTTGTGGGCGCCTGCCGCGCAGCGAATACGGGCGACGAAACCCTCTCTGTGAGGGCCCCAAACGAAAATAGCCTGGAAGAGAAACTCTTCCAGGCTATTCGAGAGATGGTGCGGCTGGCAGGAATTGAACCCACGACCCCTTGGTTCGTAGCCAAGTACTCTATCCAACTGAGCTACAGCCGCGCAGCCTTGAATTCTACCCCGCCGAAAGCGCTGTTCCGGCGAGGCCTTTCAAAAAAGCTTCACGGCCTTGCGATGCGACGGCCTCAGGCCACCTGTTCGCCGCCCTCCTCCGCCTTGCGCCCCATCAGCCGTGCGGCCACGCGCTTCACCAGCAGGTAGAACAGCGGCACGAAGAAGATGCCCAGTGCCGTCGCCGCGAGCACGCCGCCGAACACACCGGTGCCGATCGCGACCTGGCTGCCCGAGCCCGCGCCGGTGGCCACCGCCAGCGGGATCACGCCCGCCAGGAAGGCCAACGAGGTCATCAGGATCGGCCGCAGCCGCAGGCGCGCGCCTTCGGCCACCGCTTCGAGCAGCGGCACGCCACGGCGCAGCGCGGCTTCCGCGAACTCGATGATCAGAATCGCGTTCTTGGCCGACAGCCCGATGGTCGCGAGCAGCCCGACCTGGAAGTAGATGTCGTTCGACAGCCCGCGCAGCGCCGCCGCGATCACCGCGCCGAGCACGCCCAGCGGAATCACCAGCATCACCGACACCGGCACCGACCAGCTCTCGTACAGCGCCGCCAGGCACAGGAAGACCACGAGGATCGACAGCGCGAACAGCAGCGGCGCCTGCCCGCCCGACAGCCGCTCCTGGTACGACAGGCCGCTCCAGGCCTGGCCCGTGCCGCTCTGCTTCTTCGCGAGGGTCTCGATGGCCGCCATGGCCGTGCCCGAGCTCGTGCCCTGCGCGGCCGCGCCCTGGATCTGCACCGCGGGCAGGCCGTTGTAGCGCTCGAGCTGCGACGCGCCCTGCGACCAGCGCGTGGTGGCAAAGGCCGAGAACGGCGTCATCGCGCCCGTGCTGCCGCGCACGAACCACTGGCCGATGTCGTCCGGCGCCGAGCGGTACGGCGCATCAGCCTGCACGTACACGCGCTTCACGCGGCCGCGGTCGATGAAGTCGTTGACGTAGCTGCCGCCCCAGGCAATGCCCAGCGTGGTGTTCACGTCGTCCAGCGACAGCCGCAGCGCCGAGGCCTTCAGCTGGTCGATGTCGACCTGCAGCTGCGGCGTGCCGGCCACGCTGTTGGCGCGCACCGACTGCAGGCGCTTGTCCTTGTTGGCCTCGCGCACCAGCTTTTCGCGCGCCTGCAACAGCCGCTCGGCGCCCATGCCCGAGGTGTCCTGCAACCAGAACTCGAAGCCGTTCGATTCGCCCAGCCCTTCGATGGGCGGCGGCACCATGCCGAAGACCTCGGCGTCGCGCTGCTGCTTGGCCAGCGCCTTGCCGGCGCGCTCGACGATGGCGTGCGCGCGCTTGTCGGCGCTGGCGCGTTCGGACCAGTCCTTCAGCGAGACAAACGTCATGCCCATGTTCTGCCCCGAGCCGCTGTAGCTCCAGCCGGTGAGCGTGAAGATGGTGTCGGTCGTGTCCTTCTCGGTCTCGAGAAAATGCTTTTCGATGGCGCGGTTCACTTCGTCGGTGCGGCCCGAGGTGGCGCCGGCCGGCAGCGTCGCGATCACCATCACGCTGCCCTGGTCCTCTTCCGGCAGGAAGCCGCCAGGCAGGCTCAGGTACAGCAGGCCCATGCCGGCCACGATGGCGACGTACACCGCCGTGAAGCGCAGCGGCTTGCGCAGGATGCGGCCCAGCACGCCCACGTAGCGGCCCTGCGCGGCATCGAAGCGGCGGTTGAAGGCGCCCAGGAAGCCGCGCGTGCGCGGCGGCACGCCGGCCTTCAGGAAGCGCGCGCACAGCGCCGGGATGAGCACGATGGCCACCACCACCGACAGCACCATCGACGCGATGATGGTCACCGAGAACTGCCGGTAGATCACGCCCACCGAGCCGCCGAAGAAGGCCATGGGCAGGAACACCGCCGACACCACCACCGCGATGCCGACCAGCGCGCCGGTGATCTCCTTCATCGATTTGATCGTGGCGGCCTTCGCATCGAGCCCCTCTTCGTGCATCACGCGCTCGACGTTCTCCACCACCACGATCGCGTCGTCCACCAGCAAGCCGATGGCCAGCACCATGCCGAACAGCGTGAGCACGTTGATCGAATAGCCGAAGGCCGCCAGCACGCCGAAGGTGCCCAGCAACACCACCGGCACGGTGATCGCGGGGATCACCGTGGCGCGCCAGTTCTGCAGGAAGAGGAACATCACGACCACCACCAGCGCGATGGCCTCCAGCAGCGTCCGGATGACCGACTGGATCGAGATCTTGACGAAGCGGGTCGTGTCTTCCGCGTAGGCCACGCGCAGGCCGGCGGGCAGCGAGCGCTCGAGATCGGCGATGCGCGCCTTCACCGCGCGGGCGGTGGTCAGCGCGTTGGCGCCGGGCGCCAGCATCACGGCCGAGCCTGCGGCCGGGTGGCCGTTCAGGCGTGTGGTCTCGGCATACGACTCGCTGCCGATCTCCACGCGCGCCACATCGCCCAGCCGCACCACGGCGCCGTCGGCCTGCGTCTTGAGCACAATGGCCTTGAACTGGTCGGGCGTCTGCAGCCGCGACATCGCGGTGACGGTGGCGTTCAGGTGCTGCGTCGGCGCCGACGGCCGCGCGCCGATCTCGCCCACCGACACCTGCGTGTTCTGCGCGGTGATGGCGGCCGTGACGTCGGACGGCATCAGCTGGTAGCTGACCAGCCGGTGCGGGTCGAGCCAGATGCGCATGGCGTACGCCGCGCCGAAGGCCTGCACCGAACCCACGCCGTCGACGCGGCTGATGGGGTCGCGCAGGTTGCTGGCCATCCAGTCGGCGATGTCGGTGTCGGTGCGCTGGCCGGTCTCGTCGTAGAGCGCCACGATCAGCAGGAAGTTGTTCTGCGACTTGGCAACCGTCACGCCCTGCTGCTGCACCGCCTGCGGCAGCCGGCTGGTGGCCTGGCTGACCTTGTTCTGCACCTGCACCTGCGCGGTGTCGGGGTCGATGCCCTGGCGGAAGGTGACGTTGATCTCGGCCCAGCCGGCGGCGCTGCTGGTCGACTTGAAGTACATCAGGCCGTCGATGCCCTTGAGCTGCTGCTCGAGCACCTGCGTGACGCTGTTTTCCACCGCCTGCGCCGAGGCACCGGGGTAGTTGGCCGACACGACCACGGTCGGCGGCGCGATGTCCGGGTACTGCGACACCGGCAGCGTGCGAATGGCCACGCCGCCGGCCAGCATGATGAGGATGGCAATGACCCAGGCGAAGACGGGCCGCTGGATGAAGAAATGGGCGATCACGGAAGGTTGTCGCTTCTCATCAATCGGCCGGGGAAGGCACAGCAGCGGACGATGCGCCCGCCGTGGACACCGGCACCGGCTTCACTTTTTCGCCCGGGCGCGCGCGCTGCAGGCCGTCGACCACCAGGCGGTCGCCCTCGCGCAGGCCCCGGGTCACGACCCAGTGCTCGCCCTCGGTGCTGCGCACTTCGAGCGCGCGCAGTTCGACCTTGTTGTCGGCCGCCACCACCAGCGCGGTCGGCTCGCCCTTCTCGTTGCGCGCCACGCCGCGCTGCGGCGCCAGGATGGCCTGGCGCTCCACGCCGGACTCGACCTGCGCGCGCACGTACATGCCCGGCAGCAGCAGCCCTTGCGGGTTCGGGAATTCCGCGCGCAGCGTGACCGAGCCGGTGGCCTCGTCGACGGCCACTTCGGAGAACTTCAGCGTGCCGGCATGCGGGTAAGGCAGGCCGTCTTCCATGCGCAGGCGGACCTGGGTGCTGGCCGGCGCCATGTCGCCCGAAATGAAGCGGCGCTTGAGCTTCGTCAACGCCAGGCTCGACTGCACCACGTCGACATAGATCGGGTCGAGCCGCTGGATCGTGGCCAGCGCCATCGCCTGGCCCGGCGCCACGAGCGCGCCTTCGGTCACGGCGGAGCGGCCGACGCGCCCCGCGATGGGCGCGGTGATGCGTGTGAAGTCGAGGTTGATGCGCGCCGCCTTCACGGCCGCCTGCGCGGCCTTCACGCCGGCTTGCGCCTGCACCAGCGCCGCCTGCGCCTCTTCGTGTTCCTGCCTGCTCACGGCGTTGGCCTTGACCAGTTCGCCGAAGCGATCGGCCTTGCCGCGCAGGCTGGCGATGGTGGCCTGCGACGTGGCCAGCGTGGCCTGCGCCTGCTCGTGCGCGGCCTCGAACGGGCCGGGCTCGATCTCGTAGAGCACCTGGCCCGCGCGGACCATGCCGCCCTCTTCGAACAGCCGCTTGCGCACGATGCCGTTGACCTGCGGCCTCACCTCGGAGACGCGGTAGGCGGCCGTGCGGCCCGCGAGCTCGGTGTGCACAGCCACGTCGCTGGCGTGCAGCGCCACCACGCCGACTTCGGGCGGCGCATCATCGGTGGTGGAAGCCCGCTTGGCACCGCATGCAGCGAGCGCGAGCAGGGACATCGGAAGCAGGAGCTTGAAAAGCGGGGTCATGGCCATCGGGAATCGCAGTGCGGCGCGCGCAGGGATCACCCGGCCCGTTACATTTGCACTCAAATGGTGCATTTTGCCTTCGATGTTGCATTGCAACCTGAAGGAATCCTGTGTTTGCCGTAGGTGAAATCGGCGGCGGCCGCAGGCCTCGCTCGCGCGCCTCTGGCACCAAAGAAAAAGGCCGCGCAATGCGGCCTTCGTCGGAGTGTCTACAGAGGGGGGAATGTGTGGTGGTAGGCCGTGAGTGGCTTGAACACTCGACCAACGGATTATGAGTCCATTTTTTGCACCTGCAGACGGGAGCCCGAGTTGCCATCCTCCCTATGAAAGCTTGGCCTCAGTATGTCATGTGTGGTCAACTGTAGGCACTTTTTTGCCTTCACCAGCGCCTACACGAGATGCCTACACACTCAGTCCGGATCACCGACAGCGAAGCTCGCAAGATACCCGCGCCAGTCACTAGTTACTCGCTCCACTGGTGTCCCAGAACTCCAGGATTTGCGTTGCGAGTGACGGCGAACGATGCTCGCGCATGGGTCTTTGAACGTCGGGTGGATGGCAAGACCGTCCGACGCACTCTCGGCGCCGCGTCGGGGCGAGGCGCCATAAGCGCAGACGCGGCTCGCAAGTTGACTGTCGACGTTTCGAGCGAACTACAGCAGGGTGTCGACCGACTGGAAACAAAACGCGAACGCCGCGCGGCGGTAAAGGCTGAGGTCGACACGTTCGCGGTCGCCCTGCGCGCCTACGTCAAGAACAAGCGCCGCGCCAAGGACAAGCTGCCACTGAAGGAGCGAACCAAGGCGGACTATCTCGCGATGATTGCTCCTGCCGAACTGCTCAAGAACGGCAAGCTCACGCAAGCGGGGCCGCTGCATGCACTGGCAGATATTCCGATCAGCCGACTGGATGCCACCACCATACGCAACACGTACGACGCCGCAGCATCTCGCGGCGAGCGGCAACAGAGCTACAGCATGCAAGTGTTGCGCGCCGTTTTGCGACACAAGGGTGTGATGATCGCGGACAACCCGCTTAGCCCCACGACGGCCGGCGAGGACCGCGTGGCCATTGCACCAAGTCGCGGCAAGCCCTCGCCCATCCCTACAGACCGCCGGGGCGCTTGGTGGCGCGCAGCCTGCGCCGTGGACACCCCAAGCGCGGACATGCTGCGGTTCGAGTTGCTGACTGGCTGCAGACCCGGTGAAGCTGCGGGGATTACCCTGGAAGACGTCGACCTGCGCGGCGGCCGAATCACCCTGCCCGACACCAAAAACAGACGCACACATGTGTTGCTGCTCTCGAGTCAAACACGAGCCATCGTAGAAAAGCACGTGAAGGGCAAGGTAGCCAGCGCGCCCCTTTTCGGCGTGAACAGCGCACCAAAGACACTGACCGCGATCAACGAGGCCGCGGCGGTCGCTGGCATTTCACCGCACAAGCTGCGGCACACCTTCGCCTCAATCGCCGCGCAGTTAGTTCCGGTCTACACGCTAAAGCGCCTGCTGAACCACATCCCTGCGAACGACGTCACTGACGGCTACGTTGAAGTGAGCGAAGAGCAGTTGCGCGCTGGGTGGCAAGCAATCGCGGACCATATCGAGGTGTGCGCCAAAGTTTCGCAATAGCGAATCTATTGCAAACAAGTTGCGTTAATAGTCTTCCTTAGCCTATGATGCTCATCAATGGGCCAACAGCCCGGCTTAAAGGACCTCTGTTGGATTGCCCGCGCATCTAAGCCTGTCCGCGCGTGCTCTGAAGACAGGGTTGGAAATGGCGCTTCCGCGCTACCCAAACGACTGAGGACCCGCCCTCAGCGAGCGACCTGGGGGAGATCGGTCGAGCGGCCCGTCGATGACGACGGGTCAAAGCTCACCCATCCAAAGCCCGGCATGTCCGCTACCCCTGCAAGTTCACCGACCAAACCCTTTGCTGATCGCATAGGCCTCACAGATGTAGAGATGGCCTCCGCTCTCGGCGTTTCTCTCACTTGGATACGGCGAGATCGGCGACGTCAGCGCCTGCTGCCGTTCTACCGGATCGGAGGGGTGATTCGCTACAACCCGCAGCACGTCCTTAAGGCCCTGGACCGTCTCGCCGAGGGCGGCACACCGCTGAAGCGGAAGGGTGCCGCCGCATGAACGCAAATGACAACGGCCGCTTGCTGGACACAAGCGGCCGTCTAGAGAAGCAGGCAGCCAACGAAAGCAACCTTGCGAGCAATTTTATCGGGAGCTATGCAATTGCGCAATCGCAGACAATCGTGTTCACGACGTTTCCCGACGTTGGAGCCAAGACCCGACGCACGCAGTCGTTGTCCTGGAGCGACTTTTTCGAGCAGTTGCGCACCGGTAAGGCCTACCCACACAAGTATGCGTGCCCATTGCTGTCTTTCGCGGAGTTCGGCAACCTAGCTACTGAGAGCGGTTCGCTGAAACACGGCCCAAACGTGCGGCACTACACCGGCGTGGTTGGCGACTACGACGGCGGAAAGGTGACGGTCGACGAGGCCGCAGCCAGAGCCCGCATTGCTGGCATCCGATGCCTGTTCTATACGACGAGTCGCCATACCCCCGAGACCCCTCGCTGGCGTGTCGTCGCACCGCTGTCCAAAAGGTGCAATCTTGCGGCCATGGTCGAGATGGCTGAGGTGCTTAACGGGGCACTGGGCGGCATCCTCGCGAGCGAGAGCATCTCGCATGGTCAAGGCTTCTACTTCGGTCGCGTTCGTGAGGTGCCTTACGAGGTGCGCAACGTCGAGGGGGGAACATGGCTTGACGATGGGCCCGACTTGTTCACCGCGCCCGTCGCGATCCGCAAGGTTCGACCGGAACGGCCAGCGCCTACAGACGACAACGAGGCCGCACTACTCGCAATCGGGGGTTTGCCCCCGCCGCCGCTGGAGGTCATCGCGTCTGCAGCCGCCGCCATTCCCAACGACGGCGTGCACCCCAAAGCCCTGTCGGATTGGTTCGAGTGGCGAGACGTATTGTGGGCAATCAAAGACGGCGCAGGTGAAGCGGGCCGCGACATCGCAGAGGAACTGTCGCTGCGGCACCCGGAGTGCACGCCGCGTGACTTCGCCCACCAGTGGGAGCGACGCGAGTCTAGGGTCGATGGCGAAAAAATTCGTGTCGGCACGCTGCTGGCACGCGCTAAAGAATGCGGTTGGATCGACCCACGCACAACAACATCTCGCGACGAGCAGCGGCGGCAACGGCAACAAGCGGAAAACGCACGGATGCAAGACACCGACACCAGCGCCATGCCAACCATCATGAGCGTCGCGGAGATGGAGGCCAGCTGCGTGTGGATCGGCGAGGGTAGCCAGGTAGGCCTACTCCACGACCCACGACAAGTGCTCAGCTTCACCGACTTCGCCGGGCTGACCGCGGCGTCCGCAACCGAGGTCGAAGACAAGACAGCGAAGGCCGAGAAGCCGAAGTTGCGCGAGATTCCAAACGCGAACATCTGGAAGAAGTCGCCCGTTCGAAAAACCGTCGCCACACGAACATTTCACGCCGGCGCGCCGCGGCTTTGCACAGACCCCGACGGCAAGCTGGCCTTGAACTCGTGGCAATCCATCAATCGATGGGCAGCGAACGCAGACATCGATTTGTTCCTCGAACAGCTGGCGTATCTGTTCCCCGACATTGTCGAGCGCGAAGCCTTCCTAAATTGGCTGGCGCACATCGAACAGCGCCCGGGCGAGTTGCCGCACTATGGATGGCTGCATGTCGCATCCAACACCGGCACCGGCCGCAATTGGCTGGCCAGTCTGCTTGCGCGGCTGTGGCGAGGCCAGGTTGCACCGAACGTCGACCTCCCGGCGCTCATGGATTCGCAGTTCAATGGGCAACTCGCGGGCCGCATTGTGGCGATCGTTGACGAAGTGCAGGAAGGCGCGGGCGAGAACCCCCATCGCAACGCGAATCGGCTGAAATCGATCGTCAACGCCGAGTTCAGAGACATCAATCCCAAATTCGGGCGACAGTACCGAGAGCACAACTCCTGCCGTTGGCTCGTGTACAGCAACCATGACAATGCGCTGCCCATCACTGGCACCGACAGACGCTTTCGAGTCGCGCGCCACACCGCACCGCCGCGCTCGCCCTCGGACTACTCGCGGCTATACCAGGCGTTGAGCGATCTTGAATTCGTCAACGCCGTCGGCGTCTACCTGCGCGATCGAGATATCTCAGCGTTCAACCCTGGCGAGCGGCCGCCAATGAGCGACGCCAAGCTCGCGGTGATCGCAGCGTCAAAGTCGCTGATCGTCAAGTACGCGGAGGATCTCGTTGCCAATTGGCCCTCGGATGTGGCGACCAATCGCGAAGTGGCCCGGGCACTGTCCGACGGTTCTGAAGGGGCAATGCTCACCAACGCGATGCGGCGGGCTCTCGAGGAACTGGGCTGCGAAAGCATCGCGAAGCCCCTGAAGGTCAACGGGTCCGCGCATCGGTGCTGGATTCTCCGAGACCCCGATAGGTGGCGCAGCCGTACGCCGGGCGAGCTCAGCGCAGAGGCGCGCCGCTCGCAGGATGAGGTCGAGCACGCCCGCATGGCAAGCGACCTCTTCGCCTAACCGCACCGGTTACGGGTTACAGCAGTTACGCCCACTCTAGTAAGACCTAAAGAGAAATTCTGAATAGGAGAGTTTGGGCTACCGGGGGTCAGCGTAACCCGCGTAACCCGTAACCGACCTCGCTCCACCCCGCGCACTCCAACGACCACAGGAAGAATCGATGAAGGAACAACCCCTCGCACTAGCAGCACTGCGTCACGACCTGCAGAGCCTCAGCGCCAACGCTGCGCGCATGGCGTGCGTCTACCTCGAGAACATATCCCTAACTGACTGGTGGGCAAGTGCACTATGGCGCGACCTCCGAAGCCGGGCGGGTGACGCGCCATTGCCTGACATCGACATACTTTCAATCGAGTTCGGCGAGCCGGGGCACTGGCGAACCAACGCATACGTGAGCGGCGACGCCATGGAGGCGCGCCTATGGCTCAGCGCGGTGACCGCCCTATCAGCCCAGTATGTACCCCCTGCCCCCTGAGGGGACGGCACATCCGACACGACCGCACGCTCGATATCCGCCGGGGACCCTGTAGGGTCGCCACGACCGTGCGGGGACGAAGAGGCCCGGGGCTCGCGAGTTTTCAAGATTTCATATCTTGAATTGCGCGATTGCGCAATTGCCTGCAGATTGAAGCGGCGCATAGATAAGCGACCGTTGGTGTCCCGACGCGACAAGCGTTGAAACACAGCGAGACCAGACAAGACGCTGCGAAATCGTGCCGCAGGGCTTATTAGTGCGCGAAATTGACCATGAAGGCCTCTCACCAAGTGAAGGCCTTCATGAAATTGACAAAACCGCGCCCGTACACGGTGCACCATCTGCTCCACGTCAAAGACGCTGCGGCGCGTGCCGGTCTCAGCACCAAGCTGTTCATCGTCGCCGCTGAAGCTGGACAGCTTGGCGCCGTCGAACTGATGTACATCGGCCGCCAGCAGTTTGTTCGCGCATCCGCACTTTCAGACTTTTTGCAAGGCGGGCACGTGGCCGACGATGAGGGCTCCGACCTCTTCGCTCCCGTCGCCGGAGGTGCTTGAAATGGCGACCATCCTCACCTCGACTCCCCGCCTGGCAGAGTTCGTCCTGAGTGAAGCCCGAGGCCAGCGCAGCCGCGAGAACATCGTGGTCACGCAAAGCGGCTCGGCGGTGAAGTCGGGCACGCTGCTGACCCAGTCCGGCGATGCCGGCGCCGGCGCATTCGCGATGCAGGCGGGCGCGACCGGCAACCCGACGTCGGGCCCCATCACCGTCGGCGCCGCTGCGCAAGCGGGCGTCTACCGTGGCCGCTTCACGGCGCCCACCAAATTCGTCGTCGAGGACCCCGAGGGCGTCACCATCGGCAACGGCACGTTGGGTGCGGCCTTCAACAAGGGCGGTCTCGGCTTCACGCTGACCGCTGGCGGCACCGCCGCCGTGGACGGGGACGAGTTCCAGATCGTGGTGGCTGTGGGCTCGCTGAAGTACACGCCCTACGTGGCCGCTGGCGCTGCCGGCCCGGCCGACGCGGTGCTCTACAACTACCTGCCGGCCAAGACGGGCGATACGCGCGCCGTCGGCTTCGTGCGCGACTGCGAAGTCAACCGCGATGCACTCACCGGCCTGGACACCCCCGCCATCGCGCAACTCGGCCGCAAGGGCGTGATCGTCCGCGACTAAGCCCACCTCCACATGAAACGCTACGGACAATTCCATGCGAGGGGCGAGCAGGCCGTGCTGTGGATCGAGGGAGAGATCGGTAGCAGCGGAGTGCAGGCCAAAGAGTTTCGCGCGGCACTGGCGGACACGCCGGGGGCTGCTCTCACCGTCGAGATCAATTCGCCCGGCGGCGACGTGTTCGCGGGCCTCGCGATCTACAACATGCTGCGCGCCTCGGGCAAGACCATCACCACGAAGGTCACGGGCATCGCCGCATCTGCCGCTTCGTTGGTAATGATGGCCGGCGATATCAGGGAGATGCCAGAGGACACATACGTCTTTGTGCACAACCCGTGGGCTGAGGTGGTCGGCACCGCCGACGAAATGCGAGAGACCGCTGACGTACTCCACAAGATCGGCGAGAGCTTGGCGGCCACCTACGCGGTACGCACCGGCCTGAGCGAGGCAAAACTGCACGCGCTCCTGGCCGCAGACACATTGATGACCGCGAGTGAAGCGCGCACGCTGGGCTTCGCGACCAAGGTCACCGCGCCGATTGACGCTTGGGCGCGCATCAGCCCGCTGCAGGCAAATCTACCGGCCAAGGTACAGGCCCTCCTGCGAGCCTCAGCGGCGCCACCTCGCTCAACCGCGAATTTGGAGACGGAGATTCGAGCTCTCTGCGCGTATGCGAATCGCCCACAAGCCGCCGCCGAATTCATCGCCGCCGGCACGCCTCTCTCGCAGGTGCGCGCCGCATTGCTAAATGGGCTCACCGCCGCAAACAGCACTTCAGCTATCTGGGACCGATATCACAACCAAGGAAAGAAATGATCGACATCGAACGCTTGAGTCTATTGCTGGACCGGGGTGACGCAGTGGCCGCAGCGTCCAATCAGTCGCGCAAGGCATTGATAGAGAAGGAAGCCTCGCTCCGAGAGGCTCGCGTTGACCTCGAACAAGCAGAGGCTGCTGTAGCACGCTACCGCGGCCCTAAGAGCGGTCTTGCATCGCTCACCACGAGCGTCGATGCCAAGCGCACAAAGTGCAAGGCACTTGACACCAGCATCGGTCGCCAGCGTGCCGCGCAAACAGCCCTCGCACGTCGCGTGCAGCCTTGGCTGACCTACTGCCAGGCTCTTCGAACTCTCGCCAAGAAACATGGGGTCGAACTGTGAACACCATCCTGAAGAATATCGAATCGGCGCGCGAGCAGATCGCGAAGCTGGAGCAGTTGTTGAGCGATCCGGCCAACGCCCATGCATCGCGCACAGAAGTGGAAATCGTGTTGCGGGCACAGATCGACGCCTGGCACGATCAAGCCACGGATCGCGTGGCCTCTGACCTGCAGCGAATCGCCGCAGGGGACACTCTCGTGGAATTGCTTTCGCCCGAGGTGATCGACTTCGCATTGGACCCGGCTGTAGCACTCCGCGAGGTGGTTTCGGAAACGCGCGCTTGGCTCACTTTCGCGCTCGGAAAAACCGAGATGCTCAAGCGATTCAAGCCGCTGCTCGATCAGATGCCGGAAGGTTTCGGCGCCAAGGAACGCGCGGTCCACCTTGCGGGTATCCGTCGGAAGATCGAGCAGGCAGAGGTCCTGGAAGAGAAGCTGTGGCGCGAGGCGGATGCGCAGGGTATCGACATCGACCCGCGGCCCGGCCAGCGAGCAGAGGCCGCCATCCTGATCGGGTTTGGTGTCGAATGATCCGCGATCCGATGCACAGCCTCAGCGCCGATCAGACGGAGTACCTCCACTGCCCTGCGCAGGCGCGCGCCTACATCGACACACTCCCTCTGAAGCAACGCGCGTCGCTACGCGCTGCCGCAGAGTGGTGCAGGCAGTGGCCCATGCCCAAACTCCCGACGACACGGAGCGCCGCCCATGCTTGACACACGCAAACGCCGCGAGCAGCGAGTAAAGGCCCGTATCGCTGCCGCAGGGTTGCGTGTTGAGCCCGTTGGCACGGCCGGCGCGCTGCGCATCCATGGGCCGGGCGTTGATGTGACGGTGAGCGACTTGCATCACGTCTCCGCGGTGGATTTGCGCCCCGCTCTTGAGCCCGAGCTGCAAGCTCTCAACCCCGCCGCGTAGCGGTACAACACCAGAAGGGTGCCGCAATGGCAACGAGTAACAGCAATCGCGATGTCCGCATGACGCTCGGTGTAGACGTCGAGGCCACGGGTGTCGATGGCCTTGCCGACGACCTCAAAGACCTAGGCGCGGCCGGGAAGAATCTCTCCCCAGAGTTCGCCAAGGTCGCCGCAGAACTCGAGGCGGCCACCGCGGCGACGAAGGCTTTCCGCGCGGCAGAGGCGGCGCTTGAAGCCGAAGTGAAGGCGAGCAAACAGGCGCTGACGGATCAGCGCGATGCCCTCGCCCGTACGCGACTCACGACCAGCGAAGCCGACAAGGCGACCGATGCATACCGGCAGGCGGTCAAGGCGGCACAGCTTGCCATCCTCGACAGCCGAGCCGCGCTGCGCACTCAGGCCGAGGCGCTCGACAAGTCGGCGACATCGTCACGCATCGCTGCCGCGGCGGAGAAGAACCTGGCCGACCAGCTGCAGCGTACCGGCGTCGCGGCGGCGAGCTCCGGCCGGCAGCAAGTCGCGGCAAACACTCAAACCGCAGATGGCCTGCAGCGCATTCAAAACCAACTTCGGGGGGTGCAGCAGGCGGCCGCCGCGATTGTGGGCGGACAACTGCTCGGCGGCTTGGCGGGCGACGTCGCAAAGACCGCCGACGAAGCCGCGAACCTCGCCGCGCGCATCAAGCTGGCGGTCGGCGATGGAGAGGCGCTCAAGATCGCGCTATCCGGAGTGTTCGAGGTCGCGCAGCGCACGGGCACGGCCGTTGGCACAGTCGGTGACCTTTTCACGCGGCTTGTGGCTGCAGGCAAACAGATCGGCGTTACCAACGCTGAAGCACTGGCACTCACCGAGACCATCGCGCAGGCCGCGCAGCTCTCGGGCGCGAGCGCCGAAAGCGCGGGCGCCGCGATCACCCAGTTAGTCCAGGGCCTGCAGGCAGGCGTTTTGCGAGGCGACGAATTCAATAGCGTCATGGAGCAGGCGCCGCGCCTCGCGCGCGCCCTCGCCGACGGGCTCGGTGTCACGACGGGCGAACTTCGAAAGCTGGCGGAGGCCGGTACGCTGACGTCGCAAACAGTCATCAGCGCTTTGCGCGGTCAAGGCGCCGCCTTGCGCGCGGAGTTCGACCAACTGCCGCAGACCATCGGGCGCTCGATTACCAATTTGTCGACCGCTTGGACGCAGTATGTCGGCGAAGTCGACAAGGCCACAGGCGCCAGTTCGACCATCGCCGGCGCAATCAATGCATTGGCAAAGAACCTGGACACAGTCGTGTCCGTGCTGCTCGCCGCCGGCAAAACGGCTGCAGCATTCCAAGCTATTCGGCTGGCGCAGACGTTCACAGGCATCGGTGTTGCCGCCAAGGTGGCCACCGCTGAAACGGTAGCCTTTACCGCAGCACAGACCGCCGCGAATGCAGCCAGTACTGCGAGCGCAGTTGGTGTCGGACGGCTAGCGAGCCTCCTAGGGACCTTGAAGCTCGGCGCGCTGGTCGCTGTCGCCGTCAACATCAAGGAAATAGGCACCGCCATCGGCGAGCAGATCGCGAAATGGCGAGGCGCTGACGATGCCTTGCGCGACCTCGAAGGCCGCATGCGCGCGCAAGATGCCGCCGCGCGAGCGCTCGCGGAGACCAATGCGGCTTTGGCACAGCGCGCGCAGATCGCTGCCGACAAGGCGCTGGGGCTTGGCACGGAGGCTCAGGCGTTGATCGGAACGTTTGAGAAAGCCCGGCAGGCGGGGGACACCGTCGCCGATTCGCTAGACAAAGTGGCGAAGGCCCTGGACCTCTCGAACGTACAGGGCATCGAGGCAGCCGGTGCGGCACTGGACGCACTTGCGGTGCGCGGCAAGATCTCAGGCGAGCAAGTTCGTGAGGCGCTTGCAGCGGCGCTCAGCACAGAGGACCTTGGGAAATTTCAAACCGAAGCGGCTGCGACTTTTGACAATAGCGAGATAGGCGTTCGCCGCTTGGCCGCCGCGATCGATGCGGTGGGCAACGAGTCGTTGCGCCGTGCTGGCCTGAGTGCTCAAGAGCTCGCTACGGGCTTCGGCGCGACAACCGCGCGCATGCTCAACGACGTCGATGCGCTTGCCGCTACGTTCGATAGGCTGGGCGCAAAGGGGCCAGAGACAGGTCGAGCGCTTGGTCAAGCGCTGGATAAGGCAGTCGCCTCGGCAAACACTGAGCGCGCGCTGCAGGCCCTCATTCAGCGGTATGAAGAACTAGGCCGGGCCGGGCGTCTCTCCGGGGAGCAAGTTGCAGCGGGCCTCGAAAAGGCGCGGGAGAAGATCGACGGACTGCTACCGGGCGTTGGGAGCTTGCGCGAAGCGCTGCACGACTTCGGTTTGCAGTCGTCGGAAGAACTCCAGGCAACCGCAAGCCGATTCGAAGAGTCCTGGAAGATCATCCGCGACAGCGTGACAACCAGCCTCGACGACAAGATCGTTGCCTTTGAGAAGTATGCAGCTGCAGCCATCGCCGCGAACAAGGGCGTCGAATCGTCGGAGGTGTCACTGCAGAGAGAGATGCTTCGCACACGACAGATTGCGGCCCAAGGATCACCATCGCCGAACGGCGCCCCCCTGCGCCCGCAGCGCGGCACGCCGCCCCCGACGCCCAGCGCACCCCGGCAGAACAGCCAGCAAGGCGGACGCAACGACGACGGCACCTATCGGCGCAACGAAGACAGCCTCGGCATCATTGGCCCCAATCAAGAGGTGAAGTCGCAACTCGGAGGCACGCGCGAAGAACGGCTGTCCGGGCAAAACGCTGTCGATAACCGGCTCATGTTCGAGCTACGAAACAAGTTGGAAGCTGGCACGCTGGAGCCCGACGATGTCGCCGCGTTGAAGACCGTAATACACGCACTGCAGCAAAACGCGCAGGTGAATGCAGATGTCATGCGGCGGAACCCGGGAGCCATCTCGCTGGAAGGTGCGCGCGACGATCGCGCCTGGCAGGCGACACGCGCGCAGTTCGAGGGTGCCGTGGCTCGGCTGGAAAAATTGGAAGCAACCGCAGTCGCGGCTACACCAAGCACGCCGGCGCTCATGGGCGGCAGCACGTCACACACATTGACCATTGATATCGGCGGTGGCCGTCGAAGCCTTTTCAACATGGCCACCGAAGCCGATGCCGCCGGCATCATAGGGCTTCTGTCTCAGCTTAAAAACGCAGCGAGTGTCTCCTGAGGTATTGACCACGGAGCCTTTTGCCAGCCGACAATGTTGGGATGGAACAGGATCGCTACCTACGCTTGCTAGCTGAGTTTGACGGGCTCATTGAGCTCGGGGTTTCCGTGTCAGCAAGAACAGTAGGCATGCTGCCTACTGAGATGCATTTGAACTACCTCGATGCGATCTATACAAAAATCCTCGCACATGCAATTAGCCTTCGTCGGCTCTCACCTGCTCTTCCGGAGGTGCAGGGGCAGATTTGGGACCCCGCATCGGCCAGTGCAGTAGCGCGATGTCTGATTGAAGCCCATGACCTCCTGAGCTACATGGCGCACCAAGGTGAAGGACCGGAGGAACAAGATTTCAGGGTTTTGCTATGGCGGCTACACGACGCCCATCGGCGAATCAAGATGGCCGACGCGATCGGATCAATGCATCCGAAGGTGCAGCAGATTCGCGACGAAGCCAGCTCGTTGAAGAAGCAGGTAACAGAGCACCGCTGGTTCACTCGACTTTCCAATGGAATGCAGCGGAAGGTCCAAGATGATGACGCCCCGCACGCGACACTCACGCAAAAAGCCATGAACGAGCGAAATGTGGTGAATCACGATTACCACACGGCCGCGACTATGTGGCTTTCTCAGTACGTCCACACCTATCCAATGTCCGTGCACCAGCTACGCGCCTTCCGCGCAGGTACTGCCGAGGCGCTCAATGTTTGCGCTATGCCTATCCAGTACGCATGCGGCTTCTTGGCAAGCGCGATAGCCAAGATGGTGGATACGTTCCCTAGCGCTGCGCCCACCCCGACGTCGGATCAACAGCGCGCCCTTTCATCCTGGCTCGCGGCGGTGCGGAATGGCGTTAAGGGCCTCCCTGCATCAGCCCCTTGAGGGCAAACGGTTTCGGGAGAAACCCCCGAGGTTTCGACGAAAACCCTAGCATTGCGCCTCTAGCAACCAGAGGATTGGGACAATGCAACATGAAACACCCGATGCCGAGCTAAAGCGCGCGGCCGCCGCGTACCTCATGCGTGAAGCGACGCCAGAGGTCCCGCCGCCGGTCTACCTGGCGCCCGACCGCTACGTGATGGTCAGCGTCTACGCGGCCATCACCGGCCGCAGCGAGAACTCCATCCGCATGAAGATCCGCGACGGCAAGTGGCTGGAGGACCGTGAGTTCATCCGAGACCCGGACGGCACTGTGCTGATTGACCGGGAAGGCGTTCAACGCTGGGTGGTGAGCCGATCGTGAGCGAGTCAGCAACTAGGCTCATTGTTGACCTTGACGACGCGACGGCCCCGTCCTGATCAAAGGGCATCTACTCGAGTGTTTTTATTTCCGCTAGCCGGATGCGTTCACGCACCCACGCCGCCCCGCCCAAGGCCTTGCACTTTTCCCACTCTGCGTCGGTCATTCGCAAAGGCCGCGACTTCATGAGTTCACCCGTTGGGCTGATCGGCTTGCGGCCTTGACCTCGGTCGTTTGGGGGCTTCTTCATGGGTGAATTGTATGTGCGCAAACAACCGCGGATAGTGTTTTCGCACTCACGAAAACAAGTTGATTTTGTATATGCGCTGAAGCACAATGGCCTCACCGCAACAAACTGAGATCACAAGCATGAACCAATCGCAACACATCAGTGCCAAGTGTGCTGTGCAGATGTCCGAAGCACTGAAACAAGGCCCGTGCACGGTGGCCGAGTTGGTCACCTTGACGACTGTTGAAACTGCAGCCGTCGAGCGATGGCTTTCACATATGCAGACTTTCAACAGGGTGAGCGTAGGCGGCGCCGATCAGCCAAGGCCGAGGTATCGCTGGTTGCCAGCCACAGAAATCCAACAGTGAGTCCCCACATTCAGTCGCATTGGCCCGTGGCGCCGGGGACTTTAGAGGAAAGTTGGAAATTACCGATCGTTGATGGTACGCTGCAATGCAGCGTACCAACGAGACACCGTCGATTTCCTGCCTGCGGCACAAGAAAGTTGACCTCGTTCTTGCATTTGACGGTTGGGGCCAAATGTTGTAGAGCCGAGACCGCATCCGTGATGTTTGTAACAGAGTGGGTAGTTTTCAGAGGATAGTTTTGTAACGGTCCTGTCTAAGCTTGTTGACGGTACCGCTACTCTCATCCGACAATAGTTGTCAATGGGCGTCACTTCAAAAAAGGTGTCGCCCTTAAATGTTTATCGAAACAGCAAGGAAAACCAATGGTCCAACAGCTTTTGACACAGTACGGCCCGCTGGCATTGCCCGTGGCTACAGTGCAGGCGCAGGCAGTTGGCGGACTACGCGGCACGGTAGTTACGACCGTTCATGCCCAAGACGTGCTACGGGGGCAGAGTGAGCTCGTTCGGAGAAATCCGGCGCCAGATTCGTCGCCGGTCGTTCAAACGAACTTTAAGGAATTCAGTTTCAGCTACTGAGCCTTACTCGAAGGGTACAGAGTACTCAGCCCAACTCACGTGCAGAGAACGGGTGAAAATTCTTAGGTTCACGTCGTGAGCCTTTGCGTCCAAAAAGTGAGCAAGCGTCGGCGGGTCATGTGAGAACAGAAGATTCTCAGAGAAAGTCCCGCCGGCCGCGTTAATCCCAGCCTCTTCTGCGCTGGCGACATCGCGCACCAAGCACGGCACATGAGTGGCCCCTGCTAGTCCAGCGCCAAACGTTCGGTGGAAACCGTTGTGCAGCAGGTACTTGCCGTTGTATCGCACCACGTGCACCAATGGCAGGCTGATATTGAATCCGACACCAGCGTGGTTAGGCGATAGCATCCCGGCCGTCGTAGCTTTCCAGTTCAAGCTACGAGAACTGATCAGCAAAGAATTTGCTCCCGGCGTGACCTGATAGGGCTCGATAGGCGCGTTGCTGGGCAAGCACGCATCAATCAATTCATCGAGCGTCGGCGGCGCGGAGAACGGCGCGCAGTGATGGGAAGACCGGCTCGCATCAACGTGAAACTGGAATGCGAGGAGGGGTCTTATTTCGACCAGTTCGAATCGGCACTGCGCAATCATCCCCATCCAAGGCTGAAGCCAAGGTTGCGCATACAAGGCTGCTATGCGCGGGGTATGGCTTGCCGGGATCGGCTGGACGGTCGGGTGTCCAGCCTGCGGCGTTGGCACCCCAAGCTTGGCCACCGCTGAACGCCAGTCTGCGATCAATACGGAATCGTCAGCGCCTGGAGGCGGCACACAATGGGTACGCAGATAGGCGACGGCAGATGGCTCGTCCATGAAACCGACCAATGATTTTCCTGGTGTTGGCATATGAGCTATTTGTTAAACATGGTTTCCTGCGACCACTACCATGCATTGTAGGGATACTGCTTTCCTTCCATGTCTTTTCATACAGTGCCGCATAGTCGGCTGGTGGCTCCGCAAAATGCCACCCTGCAACAACTGATATCGTCTGCGTGTCCAGGTCGGGGCCTTCACAGGCGCCTACACGAAAAAGCCTGCTATCTTTTGGATAGCAGGCTTTTCTTATTTGGTGGTAGGCCGTGAGTGGCTTGAACACTCGACCAACGGATTATGAGTCCGCTGCTCTAACCAACTGAGCTAACGGCCCACGCGGGCCCGATTCTATGCGCCGCGCGCAGCCGCTTACTTGCGGTGGCTCAGCGCGTTGCTCACCAGCCGCGACGTGATGTCGACGATCTGGATCATGCGGTCGTACGGCATGCGGGTCGGGCCGATCACGCCCAGCGTGCCGACCACCTGGCCGTCCACCTCGTAATTGGCGCTGACGATCGACAGCTCCTCGAAGGGCACGACCTGGCTTTCACCACCGATGAAGATGCGCACGCCCTCGGCCTTGCTCGACACGTCGAGCAGCCGCATCAGCTGCGCCTTCTCTTCAAAAAGATCGAAGGCACGCCGCAGCTGCCCCATGTCACTGGAAAAATCGGTCACCGACAGCAGGTTGCGCTCGCCGGAAATCACGACGTCGTCGGCCTGCGCATCGGTGAGCACTTCGGAGCTGACCTGCACCGCGGCCTGCATCAGCGCGGCGATTTCACCGCGCAGCTTCTCGACTTCGGACTGCAGCCGGTCGCGCACCTGCTCGATCGTCAGGCCGGCGAAGTGCGCGTTGATGTAGTTCGAGGCCTCCACCAGCTGCGACTGCGAGTAGTCGGACTCCGGAAAGATCACGCGGTTCTGCACGTCGCCGTCGGGCGACACGATGATCACCAGCAGCCGCCGCTCCGACAGGCGCAAGAATTCGATCTGCTTGAACACCGAGACGCGCCGCGGCGCCATCACGACGCCCACGAACTGCGACAGGTTCGACAACAGGTGTGCGGCGTTGGCGATCACCTTCTGCGGCTGGTCGGCCGCCAGGCTTGGCGTGCTCATCTGCTCGCGCTGCGCGGTCAGCATGGTGTCGACGAAGAGCCGGTAGCCGCGCGTGGTCGGCACGCGTCCGGCCGAGGTGTGGGGGCTGGCAATGAGCCCCAGCGCCTCGAGGTCGGACATGACGTTGCGGATGGTCGCGGGCGAGAGATCCAGCCCCGCCGAACGCGAGAGCGTGCGTGATCCGACGGGTTGCCCATCGGCGATGTAACGCTCGACCAGCGTCTTCAACAGCAACTTGGCACGGTCGTCCAGCATTGCAAGATTTTAGTGTTGTACTTTGAAAAATTCGGTCGGAAGCGCCGAGCCTAGCTCAACCTGCGATACCGCCGCCCGCCCCACGCACGCCTCGTCACCCCATCCCTCACAAGCGCAGACCGGACCGCCGTAGGCGATACCCCGAACATCTGCGCAATCTCCCCCAGCGTAAAACCCTCCCGGTACAGGATCGCCGCAACACGCGCATCCTCCCCGGTCACCAACGGCTGACGGCCAAACAGCACCCCACGTGCTCGAGCAGCCACCCTCCCCGCCTCGCAACGCTCCCGAATCAGACTCCGCTCGAACTGAGCGAACGCCGCGATCATCTGCAAGGCGAGTTCGCCGAAGGAATGCGAAGTGTCTATCGGCTCAGTGAGCGACCTGAAGCCACAACCTCGGAGCTTCAGCACATCCATTACCCGTAAGACCTCCTGCATCGATCGCGCAACGCGGTCAAGCTTCCAGACCACAAGGGTGTCGCCCTCCCTCAGAGACCCCAGAAGACGCTGAAGCTCGGGCCGAGGGCCTACCCCTGATCCTGTCTCCCAAAACACCCTACGCACACCATAGCGCCTCAGCGCACGCAATTGCAGGTCCGCCTCCTGCTCTGCCGTACTCACCCGTGCATAACCAATCAGCACTTCATGCCCTCCCCGCACTCCGCGATTTTTGTAAGCACTTGTAGACTACAGGAAAGGAGAAACCCCATGGGAGTGCAAGACAGGGACTGGTACTGGAAAGACCGCGACGAGAAAGAGCGTGCGGCTCGGGCGACCGGTGCCGCGCCATCGAAGCGCAACGACCCAGACGACCTGATCCGCCGAGTCAACGGGAAGCACCCTCCAAAGCTTTGGGGAAGCGATTGGCACTGGAGCATCCAGCTGCTCGTGTGGCTCTGCATCGCCGTGCTGCTACTGCTCGCCTGGCGACTAGTGCGGTAACCCCCCTGGCGTCTCTTTGCAGAACCACAGCCGGTCATTGAACCGACCCGGACGCAGGGCAAGCACCGAATCACCCTGGCGGTATTCGTAGACCAGCCCGATCAGGTCGGCAAACTCGCAATCAACGACGATGGATTCAATCGGCACGTCGACGACACCGATGCTGCGGCTGAATCTGTTCTCGTGCTTCGGCACGTCCTCGTAGTCCTTGAGGATGTACTTCGAGACGTAGGCCGCCATCTTGGCCAAGCTCATGCTGTGCCGACGCGGACGACCGAATTTGTCCTTGCCCCCGAGGAAGCACAGGCCGCCAAGGTCGCCAACAACATCGCGCCAGATGCGTGTACCAAGCTCATAGCTTTTGATCCGCTCGCCCTTGTGGCTGACATACGTCGCGAGCCGGTGACACGCGAGATGGACGTGCATTGAGCCCCGCTCCTGAGGCTCAAATGCAGCGACGTAGCGGAACTGACCGCCGAGCGCACGCTTCATGCGGCGCACCCATTCCTTGAAGTGCTTTTTGCAGAGTGTGCGGTCAGGCTGATTGCGCTTGTACGTGATGGTCATCATCTGATCGAAGCACTCGGTGATGATGCCGCGCCGCGCCGTGGTCTTCGAACGAGCAGCCGACTTTCGCAACACAGCGGCATCACGCTCAGCCTGTTCCTCTGCGTCCTTGGCCGCCCTCTTGAGAGCCAGCGCCTGCTCGTGCTTGTCAAGGACCAACGAACCCGGCAGGCCGTCGAACACACGGTCATCACCGGGCTCCCAGCCATCCAGCTTGAAGCCATGGTTGTAGACCTCAGACCACGCGACGTAGGGCGTCGCACTTCGCTCCATGACGCCGTTGCACTCCCACGTGCGGATCACCCACTTGTCGGGGACCACTTTCCCTTCGAACTTGATCCCATTAACATACCGCTCCATTGGCATGGTTCCTCCTAAGTTTCGATGCCGATCCGACCCGGAACGTTGACGCGTTGCCGGGTCTTTTTTTGCCTCAGACCATCACGGTCAAGACGGCGGAAAAGTAGCTCTGTTCCAAAGTGTTCTAAGAACAAGTTAGCGCCGCGCTGCGCGCGGCGCGCCCTTCCCCCGCAAGCGGGGCCCCCTTCGCGCGCCTTGCGACATCGCGGGCCGCCAGCGCGAGAAAACGAAGGGCATAGGGAGGCGAATTCCGAAGCTCGCAGCCGCGAGCGCTTTGCTTCTCATTGAGCGCATGACCCGGGGCACGTATACAAAGCACGCCGGTAGTGCAGGTGTCTGCGCTTCGCTCCGACGATGGCTTGGCAGTGGCGCGAGCGCTGGCGCAGGGGCACGTAAAGAGCATCCCGCAAGCCGGGCGACCGCTGAACAAACGGATCACCCGCGCCCCCCTTTGAGAGCCTGCGGATCACGATAGCCGGGGCCATCGATGAGAACTTGCGACGAAAGCCCAGCCGCGGGTACATCACCACGAGCACCTGCGGGCACCCGACCGTCAGAGCCATAGCCGTCACGCAACACCAAGGGACGGTCGGGCGAACCGACCTGCCGCTGCGGCGCGTCACAGATAAGCGCGCGAGCTTGACCATGCCATCGCAGAAAGCCCATGCAATCGGTCTTTGGCTCCCAGTCATAACCTACCGCCGTCAGCTCATCACTCGTGACTTGAGCGAAGACGGCACCTGAGGCGGACAGAGCAAAGGTGTGCAGCACTCGACCACCGAGACGCATCACCCCCGTGAGGTGCAGCGACTTACCCGCGTAAGGCTCGGGATCACCCTTGGGCTCGCTAAGCGCACCGCCAGCTGCATTTTTCGATGCGACTGGGGACGATGCTGCGGATGACGCCGAAACACCCGCTGTAGCGCCCGCAACAGGTTCAGCCGGGGCCTGCGTGGCAGTTTTCACAACCGAGACGGGCTTGGGCTTGTCACCAGCGGAGAACTGCCACACAGCGAACGCGATCGACAGGGCGGACAAGGCCCAGACACTCTTAGTCCAGCGCTTCAACTTGACGGACAGCGGTGCCACGTCAGTAGCACCAGCCTCCAATACAGCATTGCCTTGGGTGTGGCTGCGGTACAGCGCGAAGAACTGAGGTTCGTACTTTCGAATGTCGGTCTGGATCACGGCACCACGATAGCCAGCGTGAACCTTGCGAATATAGCTATCGGCCTTGCCGAGCACATCGGCCTTGCGGACCTTGATCACCATCGCCATCAGCTCGGCAATGTCCTGGCACATCTGTCGAAACTTCTGCGTTGCCAGCAGCACATCGGAGTTGAAGTGCCGGTGCAACTTGTACCACTCGATCACCGCTTTATGAGTGCCGATACGCGGCATGGCTACGTGGCACTCATCGATGAGAAACAGCGGGCCCTGACCTGTTTTCGGATGCTTCCAGTCGGACCAGTAGCACCAGACGGTGCCGAACACCACTGCACCCGCAGCAGGAGGCTCGACATGGCCATCAGCGAAAAGCTCGAATGCCTCACCCTTGCCGGTCGCAGGATCAACGCGATTCGCGTCCCAGGTGCCACGCACAGGCGCGGCCACATACCGCATCTCGATCAAGGACCGAAATCGCTGATCGATGGCCGCGAACACATCAACATTCAGCGGTAGGTTCGTGATGATCTTTCGACCAGCCCTCAATGCCTCTAGCGCCTGAAAGACGCTGGCCTCGTAGCTCTTGCCAGAGCCGGGAATTCCCTCCAAGCCATTGATCATGATCCGAGTCTCGTGAACGGAATGACTTGCAGCACCAGTCGAATGCCGATGGCCGCAACGATGATCGCAACGCAGGTGCCAACGCCAAGCAGTCCCATGATGTTGACTATCTCAGCAGGCAGGCCACCAGCCGCATTGACATAGGGTTGAATGCCGGAGAAGTCGATAGCAGCGATGGCCTTGACGACGATCTTGCAGACCTGCTCGAAAGGCCAACACGCCGCGTCGCGCACCGCATCCCATACAGCGACCCAGCACTTAACGAAGAGCTGACCGATCCACGTGAGGACAGCCGAAATCTTCGCGAAAAGCATCGTGAAGGCTGCTGCCACGTCAGCCTCCGAATATCAGTGCACGAGCCAAAAGCAACGCGCTCAGGATGAGGATGGCTTTCGCGACATCCCAAATCCAGCAAGGCGGCGCTACGTCGTGCACGCCGTACATGATCCACCAATCCCAGTTCAGATTTATCGGCCAACTAGGACACGTGCCACCATCACCAACGTTGGGCATCAACTGCTTTGCAAGCTGGACCAACTGAGTGTTTTTGAACTGATCCTTGTACTCGTCATAGATGCCCTCCATGCCGTTGGGGTACTTGCGGACATAGAGCTCCGGGACAGGAGGCAGAGGCGTATCTGTCGGCGCGTCATCGACAGGATCAGGCGTTTTGGTTGTCGTGCTCGTGCTGATCACATCACCGGCCTGATTCCTTGTCACGTTGTTGGTGACCTGATTGACCGTCACGGTGTCACCAGCATAGTTGTAGTTGATGACCGTCGTGCTCGTGGTCGTGTGCGTCTCAGGACCGTTCGCTGTTTGCTGCGTGGTCTGAGTAGTCGTCGTGCTCGCTGGTGACTGTGCCGGTCCGATCACGGACAGCGGCTGATCAATCTCAATCTGACCACCCTTGTCCCAGTAGTCGCGAATCGCATCCCAAACGATGTTCTTGTTCTTGTCGTCACGGATTGCGCCTTCGAGCTTCTGCTGCGCCTGATCGGTCGTGATAGGCCTGTATTGAACGTCCGTCACCTGAGGTTCAGCGTGACAAGAGCCGTCAGACCAAATGTAGTTCCCTGCCGGACACCCACTCGCCGCTCGATACATTGAAGCCGTGCGGTCCTGATAAGCCGTAACCGTACCGATCTTCCAATGAACACGCGCTTTGGTAGATGGCACAGCGCATGTAAGCGTCTCCGACCCCAAAATTTCTGCTGTTGGATTCGACCCCTTAAAAACCTGAGCGGACCATTCCTTGTGTTCCAAACACGCCGCAGCAGCAGAGCTATGGTGAGTGGGAACCCCGGCTTTCGTATCCGTGTAGTAGAAGAAGCCATCCGACTGAACCGGCGGCGGTCCGGGGACACACTCCTCCCATGCACCACTCGGGATAGGCTGCATCGAGCCACCAGCAAGCCGAACACAAGCGGCCTCAGTCAATCGCTTAAACGCCTCGCCTGCAACGTAGCCACCAATCCCACCGCGCAACGCTTTGCCGATGTTCGCGGGCGTCAATACACCCTTGACCGTTCCCTTGTCCGGCGGAAGATCAGAAAGCTTGAACGGCATCTGTAACAAGGCCTCGAAATCAGACTGGCCGCCACTGAGATTCGCAGGCTTGCCCAACAGAGCATCGAAATCACTACCAGTCGGCTTGACAGTAGCCCTCGCCGTATTCGGCCCCGAGCGCGCAAGGCCCAAACCACCAGCGCCCTTCGACACATACGACGCATGCACGTCCTGCACACTGGCACATGCCAGGAGGATGCCAAGAAAGAGAGCGTGCAGCCAATTCATGGCGCGGACTTATAGCCAGCCACAAACAGGAGCGCGCCCATCGCCCCCATGAGCAAGATGATTGCCCAGAACAAGGCGAGGAGCGCGCCGGCCAGCATCGCTTAGACCTTGCGAATGACGCGCTTCGACACGTCCGGGCCCTTGAGCGTCAGCGCGATCGCGATGATCGTGACGCAGATGGCCAGAACGGCAGCCTGCACGCCCGAGAGGCCGATGCCGTTGAGCAGCGTGATGATCGGGTTCGTTTCCTGCGCGAATGCGCCGGTCGATGCAGTTGCCACGGCGGCGACCACGAGGGCCTTCGAGCCGTACTTTTGGCTCAGGTTGTGGAGATTTTTCAGCATTGCTTTTCCTTCAGGTTGGTTGAAAAACGGCATCGGAAACCGACACCCGGAAACCCTGACCCGCAGGGCTACCGGGTCATCAGAGCTTGCGAATCGAAGTCAGGGCGAGCGCCGTGCCAAAGCCCAGCAACCAGAACGCGAACACCGCCGCGAAGCCCCAGCCGAAGACAAAGAACAGCGACTCCGGAGTAATGCCCAAGGACGCGAAGTCAATGGTTTCGAGAAACGGCACCGACGAGACACTCTCAGGCGGGCACGGATTCGCATCGACAGTGCAGACGAGGTAGCGCATCAGGCCGACGGATAAATTTCTTCGACCTCAACGACACCCGAACACGAAGGACACACGACCGCATCCTCTAAGCCGTCGGCGGACTCCCACTCTGAATAGCCATGCTCGGCACCACAGTGCGGGCAATCGGCCTCGGGATCGAACTCGGAATCCTCATCAGGGCTCATTGCCATAAAAGCTCCTATCGCGTAGTTAAAAACCGCAAGCCACTCACAGAGCGCGGCACTCAATGAAGGGCTTGCGACTGGGGAAACCGGGGTAGAGGCCCAAGGGCCGCATCAGGTCAGGCGTGAAGCCCGCTTCACAGATCGCGCGAAAAAAAGCGGCCTGCTCGTGAGCGGTGAACGAATCGAAACCCGGAGGACGCATGCGCTCAACACGCTCGACCCCGAGCAACGAGGAACGAGGCGGACCCATGGCGCGGTCAACGAGAAGGACCACGAGCACGCCCATCAACACTGCGAGCAGCACCATGAGCGCAAGCCTCAGCCGAACACGGCGGCTCATGGCTTGAGCCCTACAGCAGCAGCAAGGGCATCTTCGAGACGGTCGAAAGGCGCAGCCACCGCCCTACCGATGGCACCGCGCAACGTGATGCGACGACGCAGGAGGTAGTCCGCGACGGCAACCCAGAGCCGGGCCGCAAGGATGAGCACGAGAATTGCAGCGAGCACAACGCCCGCCGCGATCCACAACGTATCAACGGCGGGGCACATCACTGACCCTTCGAGGGCTGCTGCGGCAGGCGTGCTGCGGCAGGCGTGAAGCCCGTGAGCACGGACACGATGTCGCCCTTGGACTCGCCCCAGTCGGCGACACGCAGGGAGAACGTTGCCGCGAAAAGACCGACCTTCACCTGATCGCGCAGCTCAGGAATGATCTGATCGCTACGCAGCGTGCCGACCGTGACCACCTCGTTTTTGTCGTTGCGCAGCACGCAGCGCGCAGCAAAGTGGGTGTACTTGTTCTGAGTGCGCTTGGAGACGCGCTCCTCGTTTTCGACGGCGAGAACTTCAATGATGGAACTGAATTGAGACATGTGGTGCTCCTAGATGGCCGCGTGTCGCGGCAGGCCCTGGCGACGTGCCAGCCGGAAGCCCTCAGCAAGGGCTACGAGCTGGCGAGTCAGAACAGCCTCCCCTGCGTCCAAAACTCGCGACGACGAATGAGGGACCAGCGTTGAGCGGGGGTCACAGGGCACCTTCGGAGCCGTGATGCCTGATCCAATCCACACACCCAAGGCATGCGCACATCACGCCTGTGCCGCAGGCCTCACAGAACGTGTCTTCGTCGTGCGCCTCGATCTGAGCGGCCTCAGTGCCGTAGGTCTGCACATGCAGGCAGTCCTGACACAAGCACTGGAACGGACCACGGAGGGTGTCCACCCCCACCCCGGGCTCAGCAGGAGCCGGCAAGCTCAGAACCGAGCCGTTAGCCGAAGCAGGTGGGGGAGGACAGAGGGGACGTTGCGCGAACGCAGCGAAAGAGATTTGGTGCATGCCGGCTCCTGAGTTGAGAGCCGCTGCTTCTGGCGGTAGCCCCGAGGGGCGCGGCTCCTGTAAAGTCTGTGACTGCATATTGCAGTCACGGACCGGAGATTAGGTTGACTGCACCTTGCAGTCAAGCCCTTCCGTAAGATGACTGCACGTTGTAGTCAACGCACCACACCCACACAGGAGAAACACGCATATGCAAACGACCATGCACCTTCTCGACCAAGCATTCAGCCTGCACCCAGCCCCCTTTTGGGCCGACAAGCTCAAGCTGGCCCGCCAGACACTGCACACGGCCAAAGCACGCGGCCACCTCAGCCCGGCAATCGCTGGAGCATTGGCCGAAGAACTCGGAAAAGACCCGAAGGAATGGATCGTCCTGGCCGCACTCGAATCGGAGCGAGAAAGCGCCTGCAAAACTCGCATGGTTTCGCGAATGCGCAAGAGTTTGATGTTGTAATTTGTGAGCTATGACCTCACGCTTTCGTCACGTCGCCCTGATCGGCAAATACCAGGCTTCCGGCGCCCGGGCGCAGGCCGATGCGCGCGATGGCGTGATGGAAGGCATTGGCGCCTTCCTCGAATCGCAGGGATGCACGGTGTTCGTGGAGCGTTCGTCCTGCGAGGACACCGACGCGCCGCCGCACCCGCGCTACCAGGCGCTGTCGGTAGAGGAAATCGGCCAGCGCTGCGACCTCGGCCTCGTGGTCGGCGGTGACGGCACCATGCTCGGCATCGGCCGGCAGCTCGCGTGCTACGGCATCCCGCTCATCGGCATCAACCGCGGGCGACTGGGCTTCATCACCGACATCCCGCTCGACAACTACCAGGCCACGCTGATCCCGATGCTGGCCGGCGAATACGAAGAAGACCACCGCAGCCTGATGCACGCGCAGGTGCTCCGCGACGACGCCGTCGTGTTCGACGCGCTCGCGATGAACGACGTGGTGGTCAACCGCGGCGCCACCTCGGGCATGGTCGAGATGCGCGTGTCGGTGGGCCGCCATTTCGTGGCCAACCAGCGCGCCGACGGGCTGATCATTGCGTCGCCCACGGGCTCGACGGCCTACGCGCTGTCGGCCGGCGGGCCGCTGCTGCATCCGGCGGTGCCGGGCTGGGTGATGGTGCCGATCGCGCCGCACACGCTGTCCAACCGCCCCGTGCTGCTGCCCGACGCCGACGAGATCGTGATCGAGCTGGTGAGCGGGCGCGACGCCAGCGCCAATTTCGACATGCAGTCGCTCGCCTCGCTCGCCATCGGCGACCGCGTGGTGGTGCGCCGCTCCGACTTCCGGGTGCGCTTCCTGCACCCGCGCGGCTGGAGCTACTTCGACACGCTGCGGAAAAAACTCCATTGGAACGAAGGGGGCTCCTGAATGAAGGACCACGCCCCCAGCTTGAGGACGAACTGAGATGGCTTTGCGACGCATCGCACTGCGCGACTTCGTGATCGTGCGGTCCCTTGAACTCGATCTGTCGGCCGGCTTCACGGTGCTGACCGGGGAAACCGGCGCCGGCAAGTCCATCCTGATCGACGCGCTGCAGCTGGCGCTGGGCAACCGCGCCGACGCCGGTGCCGTGCGCGAAGGCGCCGAGCGGCTCGACGTGAGCGCCGAGTTCGACGCCGACCCGGCCCTGGCCGGCTGGCTCGACGAAGGCGGCTTCGAGGCCGGCGACGGCCTGCTGCTGCGCCGCACGGTCGACCTGCAGGGACGCAGCCGCGGCTGGATCAACGGCAGCCCCGCCACCGCCACGCAGCTGCGCGAACTCGGCGACCGCCTGCTCGACATCCACGGCCAGCACGCCTGGCAGAGCCTGACCCGCCCCGAGGCCGTGCGCGGCCTGCTCGACGCCTACGC
This sequence comes from Variovorax sp. GW821-FHT06D12, assembly GCF_059419205.1. Classification (NCBI taxonomy): domain Bacteria; kingdom Pseudomonadati; phylum Pseudomonadota; class Betaproteobacteria; order Burkholderiales; family Comamonadaceae; genus Variovorax; species Variovorax sp. GW821-FHT06D12. Next base: position 428,802 of record NZ_JBWKRI010000002.1, read on the forward strand.
CGGCGCGCGCACCGACGCGCTCGACGCCGCCTGGCAGAGCTGGCGCCAGGCGCTCTCGGCGCTCGAGCACGCACGCTCGGCGCAAGACTCGCTGCAACGCGAGCGCGAGCGGCTGCAGTGGCAGATTTCCGAAGTCGCCAAGCTCGCGCCGGGTGCCGACGAGTGGGACGAACTCTCGGCCCACCATTCGCGCATCTCGAACGCGCAGGCGCTCATCGACGCCGCCCAGGGCGCAAGCCAGGCACTCGAAGACGACGACAACGGCGCCCTCGCCGCCCTCTCGCGTGCCGCGACACTGCTGCAGAACTGCGAGCACATCGAGCCCGAATTCCGCACGCTGGGCGAGGTGCTGGCGTCCTGCGTGGCGCAGGCCTCGGACGCGGCCCACTCGCTGCACGGCTACCTGCGCGACACCGACACCGATCCCAAGACGCTCGCCGAACTCGACGAGCGCATGGGCCTGTGGATGTCGCTCGCACGCCGCTACAAGCGCACGCCCGCCGAGCTGCCCGCGCTGCTGGCCGGCTGGCAGGCGGAGCTGCAGGCACTCGACGCGCAGAGCGACCTCGAAGGCCTGGAGCGCGCCGAGCTGAACACGCAACAGGCCTACATGAAGGAAGCCAAGGCCCTCGGCAAGATCCGCAAGCAGGCGGCGCCGCGCCTGGCCCAGGCCGTCACGCAGGCGATGCAGGGCCTGGGCATGCAGGGCGGGCGTTTCGACGTCGAACTGCAGCCGCTGGCACAGCCCGGCCGCGCCGGCCTCGAAGAAATCTCGTTCCTGGTGGCCGGCCACGCCGGCAGCACGCCGCGCGCCATCGGCAAGGTGGCCTCGGGCGGCGAGCTCTCGCGCATCGCACTGGCCATCGCCGTGACGACCAGCGAACTGGGCGCCGCGCAGACGCTGATCTTCGACGAGGTCGATGCCGGCGTGGGCGGCGCGGTGGCCGAAACCGTGGGCCGCCTCATGAAGCAGCTCGGCCGCGATCGCCAGGTGCTCGCCGTGACCCACCTGCCGCAGGTGGCGGCCTGCGCCGACCACCACCTCGTGGTCGCCAAGCGCCAGACGACGGCGGCCGGCACGGACGGCCCGCGCACCGAAAGCGGCGTGTCGCGCCTGGCCGCCGACGACCGCGCCCGCGAAATCGCCCGCATGCTGGGCGGCGAAAAGGTGTCGGCCACCTCGTTGGCCCATGCGCGCGAAATGCTGGGCCACAAGACGCCGGCGACCGCCCCATGAACATGAACCTCGACCTCGTCCTCATCACCGGCATGTCGGGCTCCGGCAAGTCGGTGGCGTTGCACGCGCTGGAAGACGCCGGCTACTACTGCGTCGACAACCTGCCGCCCGAGCTGCTCACGGCCTTCATCGCCCTGCAGCACGAGCAGCAGGCCACGCGCGTGGCGATCGCCATGGACGTGCGCAGCGGCGTGTCGCTGCCGATCGTGCCGCAGCAGCTCGAAGCGCTGCGTGCCGACGGCGTCTCGCTGCGCTCGCTGTTCCTCGACGCGACCACCGACGCCCTGCTGCGCCGCTACTCTGAAACCCGTCGGCGCCACCCGCTCTCGCGCCAGGAAAGCCGCACCGACGTGCCCGAGCAGCACCGCGTGCTGGTGCAGGCCATCGAGCTCGAACGCGAGCTGCTGGCCGACCTGCGCGACGGCGCCGACGTGATCGACACCAGCCTCATCCGCCCCGCACAGCTCCAGAGCTACATCAAGGGGCTGATCTCGGCGCCGCAGAACGCGCTGACGCTGGTGTTCGAATCCTTCGCCTTCAAGCGCGGCGTGCCGCTCGATGCCGACTACGTGTTCGACGTGCGCATGCTGCCCAACCCGCACTACGTGCCCGCGCTGCGCGCGCTCACGGGCCGCGACGAGCCGGTGATCGAATGGCTGCGCGAGCACGACGACGTGGCGCGCATGTTCGACGACATCGAGCAGTTCCTGACGCACTGGCTCGACGCACTGGCGCGCGACCACCGCAGCTACGTGACGGTGGCCATCGGCTGCACGGGCGGGCAGCACCGGTCGGTGTTCCTGGTCGAGCAACTGGCACGCGCCTTCGGTGCGCGCTGGGGCGCGCTCAAGCGCCACCGCGAACTCGACGCCTAACGGCGGAGGCCGCTCAGGCCTCGGCGGTTTCCAGCAGCTTGCGCATCGGGGCGGGCAGCCCCAGCCGGCTCCACTCCTGCGCCTCGACCCAGCGCGCGCCCTCGCCTTGCGGCTGGACGCCCTGCAGGAGCACGGGGTGCAGGTGCAGGTCCTTGTGGGTCAGCACGTGCACGAAGGGCGGCAGTTCCTGCGTGTCATGCGCCGCGCCCGACGGCAGGGCCGCGAGTAGGTCGTCGTGGCTGTCAAACACCGGCAGGCAATGCAGCCCCGCCCAGATGCCCTTGGCGGGCCGCTTCTCCAGCCACACGCGCCCTTGCGCGTCGCGCGCCAGCAGCACCCACAGCGACTGGGCACTGCGCTTGAGCTTGCGCGTCTTCACCGGGTAGCGCTCGGGCGCGCCCTGGCGCAGGCCCACGCAGCTCGCGTTCACCGGGCAGATCATGCAGCTGGGCTTGCGCGGCAGGCAGACCGTGGCGCCCAGGTCCATCAGGCCCTGCGTGTAGCTCGCCACCGCCTCGCGCTGGCCTTCTGGCGGCAGCAGTTGCGTGGCGAGGTCCCACAGCGCGCGCTCCTGCGCCGACGACGACATGTCGCCGTCGAAGCCGAGCACGCGCGTCAGCACGCGCTTCACGTTGCCGTCGAGGATGGCCACGCGCTCGCCGAAACAGAAGGCCGCGATGGCGGCCGCCGTCGAACGACCGATGCCGGGCAAGGTCACGAGTTCGGCGGCGGTGTGCGGAAAGGCGCCGCCGAAGCGCGCGACCACCTCCTGCGCGCAGCGGTGCATGTTGCGCGCGCGGCTGTAGTAGCCCAGGCCGCTCCACAGGCCGAACACCTCGTCCTCGGTGCCGGCGGCCAGCGCCGCCACGTCGGGAAAACGTTCGAGAAAGCGTGCGAAGTAGCCCAACACGGTCGTGACCTGGGTCTGCTGGAGCATCACCTCGGAGAGCCAGACACGGTAGGGGTCGCGCGTGTTCTGCCACGGCAGCTCACTGCGCCCATGGCTGCGCTGCCAGCGCACGATCTGTGCTGCGAATTCGGGGGGCAGCGGCGGAAGTGGGGAGACGGCCGCCCGCGCGGCGGTTCGCTCAGGCCGCACGCAGTTGCTCGCCCGCGATGGCGGCGGCCGCGGCAGGCGGCTGGCTGCCGTGCTGCGCGATCAGCGAGGTGAACTCGTGCAGCCGCTCCTGCAGCGCAGCCAGGTGGCTCTCTTGCGCGGCGATCTCGGCCAACCGGTCGTCGAGGCTGCCCGCGGCATTCTGGATGCGTTCGATCGCCTCGATGCGCTTGCTGAAATTGCGGCGGCGTTCCTTGAGCTGCGCATCGATCTGCGCGCTCGCGCCCTTGCTCCAGCGCTCGACCTCGGTCATGGCGGCTTCGTTGACCAGCCGCAGCCGGCTGGCCAGCGCACGCACCAGCTTGTCGCAGAAGTCGGCCTGCGCGAGCTTGATCAGGTTGCCCACGCCCAGGTAGTGGATGTGGCTGCGCTCGATCTGGCCCAACTCCTGCTCGAAGCCGCTCAGGTCGGGCTCGGCCGGCGCCTGCAGCGTGAAGCCCTGCTCGGCGTTGAGCTGGCGGAAGGTGGCGTGCAGCATCGACTGGATCTCGGCCGTCGTCGCCTGCACTTCGCGCAGGTTGTTGCGCAGCGCATCGAAGGTTTCGCCGTACACCTTGCGCACGTTGAACTTGACGCCGGGGCGCTTGAGCGCCGCGGCCAGCTTGACCATGTCGGCCTTGAGCGCCGTGCGCCCGAGCACCGCGTACACCTCGCGCAGCAGCTTGCCCTGTACCGAGCGCAGCGCCAGGATGCGGGTGTTGCTGCCCTCGAATTCAGCGTGTTCCTGGTCGATGCGCGCACGCATGTGGCGGATCACCGACACGTTCTTGCCGCGCAGGCCCTGCAGTTCGAGCGCCTGCTCCGACAGGTCACGCTGGCGCACCTTCAGCAGACGCTCGGCCTCGGTGCGCAGCGCGGCCATGCCAGCGTCGACCGCCAGCCGCAGCATGGTCTCGCGCTTGCCAAGCACGCCTTCGCCGAGCAGCGCCTCGAGCGCCGGCAGCCGGCTGGCGTCGAGCAGGGCCGCGTCGTGACCGATCTTGGCCTGCAGGCCCTTCTGCGCCGACACCGGCAGCACCTGCGCCAGCGGCACCTCGAGCAGCCGGGCTGCGCCTTCACGCTGGCGCTCGATCTGCTGCCCGATCTGCGTCGGGGTGCTCAGCGTGTCCCACAGCGTGTCGATCTTGTTGAGCACCACGAAGCGCGTGTCGTGGCTGTCGTCGCCGGTGATCAGGTGCTCGCGCCAGATCGACAGGTCGGAGCGGGTCACGCCGGTTTCGGCGCCCAGGATGAAGACCACGGCATGCGCCTGCGGGATCAGGCTCACGGTGAGTTCGGGCTCGGCACCGATCGCGTTCAGGCCGGGGGTGTCGAGGATCACGAGGCCCTGCTCGAGCAGCGGGTGCGGCATGTTCAGCACCGCGTGGCGCCAGCGCGGAATCTCGACGCGGCCTTCGGCGTCCTGCACCGGGTTGTCGTCGGGCGTCTCGGGGTTCCAGAAGCCGAGCGCGCGGGCTTCGTCCTTGCTCACCCAGCGGACTTCGGCCACCTTGCCCATGGCCCGGGCCAGTTGCTCGGCGTCGCCCACCTCGATGGGCAACTCGGTCCAGCGCGTGGGCCGCTCGCGCCAGTGGGCGAGCGAGTGCGGTTCCAGGCGGGTTTCGATGGGCAGCAGGCGCAGCTTGGGCGCCAGGGCGGCGTCGTAGCCCAGCTCGGTCGGGCACATCGTGGTGCGCCCGGCGCTGGCCGGCATGATCCGCCGGCCGTAGCCGGCGAAGAAGATCGCGTTGATCAGCTCCGACTTGCCGCGCGAGAACTCGGCCACGAAGGCCACCATGACCTTGCTGGTGCGGATCTGGTCTTCGAGGGCGCGCAGCCGTTCGGCCACGGCCTGGTCGAGCAGCTCGTTGTCGGTCAGCCAACGGGACAGCCACTGAAGGCGGCGGGCGAAGTTGCTCCGCCAGGCGCCGTGCTGATCGAGCTGTTGGTTGAAAGAGCGGCTCAAGGGGAAGATGTAAGTAAGAATTTACAAATATAACATCGCCACATGGCGAACGGGGTACCAACAGGAGTTTGCCCCGAAGCAGCCGCCACGGGGCCCACCGTCCCTAGGATTTCTGGCAATGGGGACAGTAATAAGTAGAGCGCTGCCCCTGTTTCAGCTGCCGGATCGGCGTGCCGCACACCCGACACGGCTCGCCCGCGCGGCCGTAGACGGTCGCTTCGAGCTGGAAGTAGCCGCTTTGCCCGTCCACGTTCGAGAAGTCGCGCAGGGTGCTGCCGCCCTTCTCCACCGCCCGCGCCAGGATGTCGCGCACCGCCGCATGCAGTTTCGCCGCGCGCGGCCGGCTGATGCGCGCCGCCGACAGGGTCGGCCGGATGCCGGCCATGAACAGCGCCTCCGACGCATAGATGTTGCCCACGCCCACCACCACGTCGCCCGCGAGCAGCACCTGCTTGATGGCCGTGCGGCGTTTCTTCAGCCCGGCATGGAAGGCGTCGAGGTCGAAGGCGTCGCCCAGCGGCTCCATGCCCAGCCCGCCGAGCAGCTTGAGGGCCCAGGGCGCCTCTTCGTCGTCCACGTAGACAACGGCACCGAAGCGGCGCGGGTCGTTCAGCCGCAGGGTCCCGAGTTCGGTGACGAGGTCGAAGTGGTCGTGCACGCCGGGCTCCGGCAGGTGGATGTCGAAGCGCAGGCTGCCCGACATGCCCAGGTGCAGCAGCAGCAGCCCGCGGTCCAGGTCGATGAGCAGGTACTTGCCGCGACGGCGCACCTCGCGCACGCGACGCCCAACCAGCGCCTGCGGCACCACCATCAGCGCCCAGCGCAGCGGCTTGCCGATGCGCACGGACTCGATGCGCGCGCCGGCGATGCGGTCGGCAAAGCCGCGCCGGGTGACTTCGACTTCGGGTAGTTCAGGCATGAAAAGTAAAACTCCGGCAGCGACGAAGCCCCATGCGGCGCTCGTTCAAATGGCTGGATTATTATGGTCAGATGAACCCATCGCCCCGCCGTCACCGCCTTGCGGCGGCCGCGTCTCTCGTGCTGCTTGCCTACACAACGCACGCACAGTCTCTTGAACCCACTGCCGCCGGCAACCCGCCCCCCGCCATCGAGCGCACGGCACCGCCGAAGCCGCCGGTGCGCCCCCGGACGACCCCTGCCGCCGCCAAGCCGGCCGCCGAAGCCGCGCAGCCGTCGGCGCTGACGGCCGACCTGTTCTACGAAATCCTCATGGGCGAGATCACCGCCCGCTCCGGCGACCCCGGCTCCGGCTATTCGCTCGTGCTCGACGCGGCCCGACGCCTGCGCGACGGCAAGCTGTTCCAGCGCGCGGTCGAAATCGCGCTGCAGTCGCGCTCCGGCGACGCCGCCATTTCCGCGGCACGCGCCTGGCAGGAAGCACTGCCCAATTCGCGCGATGCCCGGCGCATCGAGCTGCAGATCCTGATCGCACTGAACCGCATCAGCGAAACCGTCGAACCGCTGCGCGCCGAAGTGGCCGCCACCTCGCAGATCGAGCGCCCCCTGCTGATGGCGGTGATCGCACGCACCTACGGCCGCGCCGCCGACAAGAAGCTCGCCGCCTCGGTGGTCGAGCAGGCGCTGGTCGACGAACTCAAGAGCCCGACCACCGGCGGACTGGCCTGGGCCACCGTGGGCCGGCTGCGCCTGAACGCAGGCGACCCCTCGGGGGCGCTGGACGCCGCGCGCAAGGGACAGGCCATCGACCCGTCGTCCGAGGCGCCCTCGGCGCTGGCGCTCGAGCTCATCGATCCGGGCCAGCCGCTGGCCGAGCCGATCGTCACGCGCTACCTCGCGAACAACCCCAAGGCCTCGCCCGACCTGCGCATTGCCTATGCGCGCACGCTGGTCGAGAACCGCCGCTTCAGCGACGCCAGCACGCAGCTGCAGACCCTGACCGCCGCGCGTCCCGAGTTGGCGGAGCCCTGGCTGCTGCTCGGCAGCCTGCAGATGCAGGCCCGCCAGGAAGCGGCGGCCGAAACCTCGCTCAAGCGCTACGTCGACCTGATGACGGCGCCGGGCCAGAGCCAGGACGCCGGTGACGTCGCGGACCGCAAGCGCGGGCTGACGCAGGCGTACCTCGTGCTCTCGCAGCTGGCGGAACGGCGCAAGGATTTCCAGGCGGCCGACCGCTGGATCACGCGCATCGACAGCACTGACAACCAGAGCGCCATCCAGGGCCGCCGCGCCAGCCTGCTCGCGAAGCAGGGCAAGCTGCCCCAGGCCCGCGAGCTGCTGCGCGCGCTGCCCGAGCGCACGGCGGAGGAACGCAAGCAGAAACTGCTGGCCGAAACCCAGCTGCTGCGCGAAGCCAAGCAATACCAGGCCGCCTACGACCTGCTGGCCCAGGCCTCGGCCGCCGCGCCGGACGACGGCGACCTCGTCTACGACCAGGCCATGATGGCCGAGAAGCTCAATCGCCTGGACGACATGGAGCGGCTGCTGCGCCGCCTGATGACGCTCAAGCCCGAGAGCCAGAACGCGTACAACGCGCTGGGCTACTCCTTCGCCGATCGCAAGATCCGGCTCGACGAAGCCCGCACGCTCATCCAGAAAGCCGTGCAGCTCGCGCCCGAAGACCCGTTCATTGCCGACAGCCTGGGCTGGGTCGAGTTCCGGCTCGGCAACACGGCGGAGGCGATCCGCATCCTCGAGGCGGCCTACAAGACGCGGCCCGACCCCGAGATCGGCGCGCATTTCGGCGAAGTCCTGTGGTCGGTCGGCCAGAAGGACCGCGCGGTCGCGATCTGGAAAGAATCGCTGCTGACGGACGCCGAGAACGAGACGCTGCAGGAAACCCTCAAGCGCCTGCGCGTCAAACCCTGAATGGCATCGATCACGCACACGGCTCCCGCGCGGGGCGATGAGTCCTTCACCCGCCGCGCGGCGCTTGGCGCGGGCGGCGGTGCACTGCTGCTGTGGCTCACGGGCTGCGCCCAGCTCTCGGGCGGCACCGCTGCCGCGCCCGGACGTTCGGCCAGCTGGAGCGGGCGCATGTCGCTGCGCATCGACAGCGAACCGGTCCAGACCTTTGCCGCACTGTTCGAGCTGCGCGGCTCGGCCGAAACCGGCGACCTGACGCTGACCACGCCCATCGGCAGCACGCTGGCGCAACTGCACTGGGCGCCGGGTGAAGCCCTGCTGAAGAACGGCAGCGAGACCCGCCGCTACGACTCCGTCGACGCGCTGATCGAAGCCGCCACGGGCGCCGCCATTCCGGTGGGCGCTCTGTTCGGCTGGCTCGACGGCCGCGCCGACCCCGTCCCCGGCTGGCGCGCCGACCTGGGCCAGCTGTCGAACGGCCGCCTGCAGGCCACCCGCGAATCTCCCGCGCCCAGGGCGGACCTGCGCATCGTGTTCGAACGCTCATGAAGGCGATCTACGACCTTCCCGCGCCGGCCAAGCTGAACCTGTTCCTGCACATCACCGGGCGGCGCGACGACGGCTACCACCTGCTGCAGTCGGTCTTCATGCTGATCGACTGGTGCGACACGCTCCACGTCGAGCTGCGCAACGATGGCCAGCTCAGCCGCGAAGACCTCACCACGCCACTGCCGGCCGACGATCTCGTGCTGCGCGCCGCCCGTGCGCTGCAGGCGCATGCCGCGCCCGGCCAGGGCGCGCACATCGGCATTGCCAAGCACGTGCCGGCGCAGGCGGGCATGGGCGGCGGGTCGTCGGACGCGGCCACCTGCCTGCTCGCGCTCAACCGCCTCTGGAACCTGAACTTGCCGCTGTCGCGCCTGGCGCAGATCGGGTTGAAGCTGGGCGCGGACGTGCCTTTCTTCCTCGGCGGACGCAACGCCTGGGTCGAGGGCATCGGCGAGGAAATCACCCCCGTGAACCTGCCGCCGGCACGCTTCGTGGTGGCCAAGCCACCCGAGGGACTCGATACCCGATTAATTTTTTCTGCGGATGATTTGGAACGGGCGACTCCTGTTGCTATAATCTCAGGCTTTGCTGCAGATAGCGAACAGCTAGAAGCCACAAACCTCGGCAACGGGGTTTACGACTTCGGTCACAACGACCTGCAGCCGGTTGCCCAACGGCTTTGCCCCGCAGTCACCGACGCCATCGAATGGCTCGGACTGCAAGGATTGAAGGCCCGGATGACCGGCTCCGGAAGTTCGGTGTTCGCGAAGATGCCGCAATTGCCGCAGGAAGCGGAACTGCTCGAAGCCCCCCGGGGATGGCAGGTTCGACAATGCGACAATCTGGCAGTTCATCCACTCTGGGGATGGGCAGCCTGAAGAGATAATCGGAACGCTCTGCGGTTCGATGCGACATATATCGGTGGATGGTGCAAACCATCAACCTGTGTAGGGGAGTCGCCAAGCTGGTTAAGGCACTGGATTTTGATTCCAGCATGCAAAGGTTCGAATCCTTTCTCCCCTGCCAAATCTCTCAAACTGCGGCCTGATGGCCGCAGTGCTTCTTTTGCAGTCCACCGGCTGCAATAATCGGCGGCCCACACAGGCCGCCACGACTCGAAACCTTTGGCGGCTTTCCCGCAAGCCCATTTGCACTGCCCGGACGCGCTCATGCAGGCCAATCACCCTGATTTCTTGGTTTTCACCGGCAACGCCAATCCCGGCCTTGCTGCAGAAATCGCGCACAACCTCGGCACCTCGCTGGGCGCCGCACGCGTCGGTCGCTTCTCCGACGGCGAAGTCACCGTCGAGATCAACCAGAACGTCCGTGCCCGCGACGTGTTCGTGGTGCAGTCGACCTGCGCGCCGACCAACGAAAACCTGATGGAACTGCTGATCATGGTCGACGCGCTCAAGCGCGCCTCGGCCGAGCGGATCAGCGCCGTGATTCCCTACTTCGGCTACGCCCGCCAGGACCGCCGCCCGCGCTCGAGCCGCGTGCCGATCTCGGCCAAGGTGGTCGCCAACCTGCTGGAAACCGTGGGCGTCGAGCGCGTGCTCACCATGGACCTGCACGCCGACCAGATCCAGGGCTTCTTCGACATTCCGGTCGACAACATCTACGCCTCGCCCGTGCTGCTGGGCGACCTGCGCCAGAAGAACTACGAAGACCTGATCGTGGTCTCGCCCGACGTCGGCGGCGTGGTGCGCGCCCGTGCGCTGGCCAAGCAACTGAACTGCGACCTCGCCATCATCGACAAGCGCCGCCCGAAGGCCAACGTCAGCGAAGTCATGAACGTGATCGGCGAGATCGACGGCCGCAACTGCGTGATCATGGACGACATGATCGACACGGCCGGCACGCTGGTCAAAGCGGCCGAAGTGCTGAAGGAGCGCGGCGCCAAGAGCGTGTACGCCTATTGCACGCACCCGATCTTCTCGGGCCCGGCCATCGAACGCCTCTCCAAGGGCACGGCCCTGGACGAAGTGGTCGTCACCAACACCATCCCTCTTTCCGACGCGGCCGTCGCGTGCGGAAAGATCCGCCAGCTCTCCGTGGCACCGCTGATCGCCGAAACGATCCAGCGCATTGCCAAGGGCGAGTCGGTGATGAGTTTGTTCTCGGACCAGGACAACCTGTTCTGAGCTGAGAGCGAAAAAGCAGGCCTCCTTCGGAGGCCTTTTTGAACCGGAGTCGCACTGGTCGCGGTGGACTCTCACAGGAGCTAGTTATGAAATTCGTCGCTTATGAGCGCGCAAAGCAGGGCACGGGTGCGAGCCGCCGTCTCCGCATCACGGGCAAGACCCCGGGCATCGTCTACGGTGGTGACACCCAGCCGCAACTGATCGAAATCGATCACAACGCGCTGTGGCACGCCCTGAAGAAGGAAGCCTTCCACTCGTCGATCCTCGAAATGGACCTCGCCGGCGCCGTCACCAAGGTGCTGCTGCGCGACGTGCAGTACCACCCGTTCCGCCAGCTGGTGCAACACATCGACTTCCAACGCGTCGATGCCAAGACCCGCATGAACATGAAGGTGCCGCTTCACTTCAAGGGTGAAGAAGAGTCCGACGCCGTCAAGCTGGATCACAACCTCGTGAACCACGTGATGACCGAACTGGAAATCAACTGCCTGCCCAGCGATCTGCCTGAATTCATCGAGATCGATCTCTCGGGCCTGAAGAAGAACGCCACGCTGCACGTCAACGACATCAAGCTGCCCAAGGGCGTGAAGTTCGTGAGCCACGGCAAGACCAACCCCGTCATCGTGTCGGCCGTGCCGCCGCTGGTCTCGGAAGAGCCCGCACCGGCCGCCGAAGGCGCTGCTGCCGAAGGCGCTGCTGCTGCCGCTGGCAAGCCCGCCGCCAAGACGGCCAAGAAGAAGTAATCCTCTTTCTTTCCGTCCGCGAACAGAAGGCCCGCCTCGTGCGGGCCTTTTGCTTTGTGGGGCGGCGAGATAATTCCCGCCATGATCAAGCTGTTTGTCGGCCTCGGAAACCCGGGCCCTGAGTACGAAGCCACGCGCCACAATGCCGGCTTCTGGTGGATCGACGCCCTCGCGCGCGACTGGAAGCTCAACCTCGTGCCTGAGCGCGGCTACCACGGCCTCGCGGCACGCGCGAACATCGGCGGCCAGAGCATCTGGCTGCTGGAACCGCAGACCTTCATGAACCTGTCGGGCAAGTCGGTGGCCGCGCTGGCGCGCTTCTTCAAGATCGCCCCCGACGAAATCCTCGTGGTGCACGACGAACTCGACGTGGTGCCCGGCCAGGCCAAGCTCAAGTTCGGCGGCAGCCATGCGGGCCACAACGGCCTGCGCGACATCCACGCCCAGCTCGGCACCGGCGACTACTGGCGCCTGCGCCTGGGCATCGGCCATCCCGGCGTGAAGTCGGAGGTCGTCAACTGGGTGCTCAAGAAGCCGCTCAAGGAGCAGCGCGAAGCGATCGAAGACGCCATCGTGCGCACCTTGCATGCCGCCCCCGCGCTGGTGGCCGGTGAGATGGAAAAAGCCACGCTGATGATTCACACGAGCAAACCGCCGCGGCCCAAGCCGCCGAGGCGGGAGCCCGGCGACGGAGGCACGACGCCTGCCGCCACCTAGCCGGCCACGGGAGTGCAGGGAGGAAGAGCAAACAAAAAATGAGAAAAAGAAGAACGACGACAAAGAACAAGAAGACGGCTGGAACAGCGGCAATCGCTATATTTTCAATAGCACTGTCCATCGCATCCATGGGCGCTTCAGCCCAGACCTGGCGATGCGGCAACACCTATTCCGACCAGCCCTGCGAAGGTGGGCGGACCGTGAAGGTGGACGATCGGCGCAACGATGCGGACCGCAAGGCATCGGAAGACGCCACGCGCCGCAACGAACGCAGCGCCGGCCGGCTGGCGCGCAGCCGCCAGTCGCTGGAGCGGGAGGCGCTCAGCCAGGGCAATCCCACGACCTTCGATGCGGGGCGCTTCGCCTCGGGCGCGCAACCGCTCACGCCCGCCGAACAGGCCGCCCAGGCCCGTCAGCGCAAGCACACGGCCGAGCCCCGCCCGACGAGTGCGCGCTTCAACAGTCCTTCGACTGGCGACGAGGCGCCGAAGGACACAGGCAAGAAGAAAAAGAAGAAGAAACCCGGCTCAGAGGGCGCCGGCTGACGACGACGGCGAGGCGGCATCCGAAGCTGGCGCTGCCGCCTTGTCCGCCGTGAGGCGCACGTACTTCTGCATCAGCGTCTCGCGGGTCTCCACATGGTCCGGGTTCACCGGGATGCAGGCCACCGGGCAGATCTGCACGCACTGCGGCTCGTCGAAGTGGCCGACGCACTCGGTGCACTTGTGCGGATCGATCTCGTAGAACTCGGCGCCCATGTAGATCGCATCGTTCGGGCACTCGGGCTCGCAGACATCGCAGTTGATGCATTCGTCGGTGATCATGAGGGCCATCCCCCGATTATCCGCGGACCGGACGAACGCCCTGCCACGGGCCTTGCGGAGCCCGCGTCGGCGTCAGGGCGGTCCGGCGAGGAGCCACAAAGTTCACAGTCGAGGCACCGTTGTTGCACCAGTCAGTTATGCTGCGGCCCGCCCCATGAGTCTGTTTCTATTCAAGCGCATCGCCACGCTGATCGGCACCCTGATCGGCGCCTCGGTCATCGTTTTCCTTGTCCTCGAGATCCTGCCCGGCAACGCCGCGCAGATGCTCATGGGCCCCGACGCCTCGCCCGACGCCGTCGCCGCCCTGGCCACCAAGCTCGGCCTCGACCAGCCCGCGTGGACCCGCTACTGGCACTGGATCGGCGGCCTGCTCACCGGCAACCTCGGCGACAGCTACGCCTACAGCTCGCCCGTCATCGACCTGATCCTCGAGCGCCTGGCCCTCACCGTGCCACTGGCCGTGATGGCGATGGCCCTCACCGTCGTCATCGCCCTGCTGGTCGGTGTCACCGCCGCCGCACGCCACAACAAGCTCGGCGACGTCGGCCTCATGGGCATGGCCCAGGTCGGCATTGCCATTCCCAACTTCTGGTTCGCGATCCTGCTGATCCTCGTGTTCTCGGTGCAGCTGCAGTGGTTCTCCGCCGGCGGCTTCGAGGGCTGGGGCGAAGGCATCTTCGCGGGATTGAAATCGCTGCTGCTGCCGGCGCTCTCGCTGGCCGTCGTGCAAGCGGCGATCCTCGCGCGCATCACGCGCTCGGCCGTGCTCGAGGTGATGCGCGAAGACTTCGTTCGCACGGCGCGCGCCAAGGGCGTGTCGCAGCGCATGGTGCTGTGGACCCACGTGCTGCGCAACGCGATGATCCCCGTCATCACCGTCATGGGCATGCAGTTCTCCGAACTTCTGGCCGGCACCATCGTGGTGGAGAACGTGTTCTACCTGCCCGGCCTGGGCCGGCTGATCTTCCAGGCCATCAGCAACCGCGACCTGATCGTGGTGCGCAACTGCGTGATGCTGCTCGCGGCGATGGTGGTCATCGTGAACTTCGTGGTCGACGTGCTCTATGCCGTCATCGACCCGCGCATCAAGGCGAGCGACGTATGAGCACGACCACCGTTCCCAGCGCCGTCGCGCTCAAGGTGCCGGGCTTCTGGCGCCGCGCCCTGCACCACCGCAGCTTCGCGATCGGCGGCGTGCTGAGCCTGCTGCTGCTGATCGCCGCCGTGCTCTCCCTGGTCTGGACGCCCTGGTCGCCCTACGCGATGGACATGGCGAACAAGATGCAGGGCCCTTCAGCCACGCACTGGCTCGGCACCGATGCCTTCGGGCGCGACGTGGCTTCGCTGCTGCTGGTGGGTGCGCGTGCGTCCATCCTCGTCGGGGTGATCGCCGTGGGCATCGGCCTTGTGGTCGGCACGGCGCTGGGCCTGCTCGCTGCTGCGAGACGCGGCTGGGTCGAAGAGGCGGTGATGCGCCTGTCGGACTTCACACTGGCCTTCCCCGCGATCCTCTCGGCCATCATGATGACGGCCGTTTTCGGCGCCGGCATCGTCAACGCGATCATCGCGATCGGCATCTACAACATCCCCACGTTCGCGCGCATCACGCGCGCCTCAGCCAACGCGATCTGGTCGCGCGAGTACGTGGCCGCCGCACGCGCCTGCGGCAAGGGCAGCTTCGCGATCACGATGCAGCACGTGCTGCCCAACATCTCCGCCGTGCTGATCGTGCAGATCACCATCCGCTTCGCCATCGCGATCCTGGCCGAGGCTGCGCTGTCGTACCTTGGCCTCGGCACGCAGCCACCGCAACCGTCGTGGGGCCGCATGCTCAGCGAAGCCCAGACCCTCATGTTCCAGCAGCCGCTGCTCGCGGTATTCCCCGGCATGGCCATCGCCCTGGCGGTGCTCGGCCTGAACCTGATGGGTGACGGCCTGCGCGACCTGCTCGATCCGCGCCTGGCGCGCGCGAGGTAAGCAAGCACGTCATGGCACTTCTCGAAGTCAACGACCTCCACATCGGCCTGCAGACGCAACGCGGGCCAGCCGAAGCCGTGCGCGGCATTTCCTTCTCGTTGGAGCGCGGCGAAACGCTGGGCATCGTCGGCGAATCGGGCTGCGGCAAGTCGATCACCGTGATGTCGCTCATGGGCCTGCTGCCCGCGACCGCCAAGGTCACGGGCAGCATCCGCTTCGACGGCACCGAGCTGGTCGGTCGCGACGAAAAGGACATGTGCCAGATCCGCGGCAACCGCATCGGCATGATCTTCCAGGAGCCGATGACGGCGCTGAACCCGGTGCACACCATCGCGCGCCAGGTCGGCGAGCCGCTGCGGCTGCACCGCGGCCTGTCGAAAGCCGAGGCGCGCAAGGAAGTGCTCGCGCTGCTCGACCGCGTCGGCATTCCCGACGCCGCCTCGCGCCTCGATGCCTACCCGCACCAGTTCTCGGGCGGGCAACGCCAACGCATCGGCATTGCGATGGCGCTGGCCTGCGGGCCCGACCTGCTGATCGCCGACGAGCCCACCACCGCGCTCGACGTGACGATCCAGAAGCAGATCCTGGAGCTCATCCAGGGCCTCGTGGCCGAACGCGGCATGGCGCTGATCCTGATCTCGCACGACCTCGGCGTGATCTCGCAGACGGTCTCGAAGATGCTCGTGATGTACGGCGGCAGCGTGGTCGAGAGCGGCCCCACCGACGCCGTGTTCGCCAAGCGCGCCCACCCCTACACGCAAGGCCTGTTCGCCGCGCGCCCCGCCATCGGCGCGCCGCGCGGCCTGCGCCTGGCGACCATCCGCGGCAGCGTGCCCGAGCTGGTCGATCTGCCGCCGGGCTGCCCGTTCGCGGGCCGCTGCGCCTACACGGTCGATGCCTGCCACACCACGCGGCCGTCCGCCACGGTGCTGCCGCCGGACCACGCGGTGCGCTGCATGCGTCTCGAAGAAATTGCAGCCGCACAGGCTGTTGCGCCATGAATCCATCGACCCCGCTGCTGCAGGTGACCGACCTCGTGCGGCACTACGCCCTGCCGCGCGAAAAGCTCTTCGGCCCGCCGCCCACCGTGAAGGCCCTCAACGGCGTGAGCTTCGAGGTGCAGGCAGGCAAGAGCGTGGGCATCGTCGGCGAGTCGGGCTCCGGCAAATCGACCATCGCGCGCCTCGTGATGGCGCTGGACACCCCGACCTCGGGCAGCGTCGCGCTCGAAGGCCGCAACCTGCACGCGCTCTCGAAGGCCGAGCTGCGCACCGCGCGGCGCGACTTCCAGATGGTGTTCCAGGACCCGTATGGTTCGCTCGACCCGCGCCAGACCGTCGCACGCATCGTCGCCGAGCCGCTCGAAGCACTGGCCGAAACGCGCCGCGCCGAGCAACGCGAGCGCGCCGCCGAAGCACTCGCCGCCGTGGGCCTGCGCACCACCGATCTCGACAAGTACCCGCACGAGTTCTCCGGCGGCCAGCGCCAGCGCATCGCCATCGCACGCGCGCTCATCACGCGCCCCAAGCTCATCGTCGCCGACGAGCCCGTGAGCGCGCTCGACGTGTCCGTGCAGGCCCAGGTGCTCAACCTCATGCAGGACCTGCAGCAGCAGTTCGGCATCAGCTATTTGCTCATCAGCCACGACCTCGCCGTGGTCAACCACCTGTGCGACGAGGTGTGCGTGGTGTTCAAGGGGCAGATCGTGGAGCAGGGGCCGCCGGCCGAGCTGTTCCATCGCGCGCAGCACCCGTACACCCGCACCCTGCTGTCGGCGGTGCTGCACACGCCGCCCGGCGGCACGCTGCGCGCGGCCTGAAGTCGCCGGGGCACGGCCTCGGACAGATCGGTCATGAGCATCTGGTGGCGCGAGGCCTTGGCTTCGCGCAAGATCGCTCGCCCATCCGGGAACGTCCCGAGGAAAAACCGCCCGCGCCGGCGCGCACCGGAGGGCCTGCTGCGAGAGAATGATCCGCTGCACGTGGCATCTTTCGTGCTGTGTGTCTTTCTTTCGTGGCGCTGCGCTTCCCCCTGGGGCACGGTGCGCGCCGAAGCAGTCATTCGACACTGACCGTTTTCCGGAGATCACCCCGTATGTTGAACCGTCGCACGCTCCTTACCACCGCCGGCGCCACCGTCGCCCTGGCCACCCCGCTGGCCGGCATGGCGCAGGGCCGCAAGGACGCCATCGTGATCGGCATGGCCCTGGAGCCGCCGGGCCTGGACCCGACCACCGGCGCCGCCGCCGCCATCGCCGAGGTCGTGCAGTACAACATCCTGGAAACGCTGACCAAGATCAACGTCGACGGCAGCGTCACGCCGCTCCTGGCCGAGAGCTGGGAAATCTCGCCCGACCTGAAGACCTACACCTTCAAGCTGCGCAAGGGCGTCAAGTTCCAGAACGGCGAGCCCTTCAACGCCTCCACGGTCAAGTTCGCGTTCGACCGCGCCGGCGGCGAGAAGAGCACCAACAAGGACAAGCGCACCTTCGCCAACCTCGCCACGCAGGTGGTCGACGAGCACACGGTGGTGGTCATCAACAAGGAGATCGACCCCGACCTGCCCTTCGTGCTGGGCCAGGCCACGGCCGCCATCGTCGAGCCCAAGAGCGCCGAGGGCAACGCCACCAAGCCGATCGGCACCGGCCCCTACAAGCTGGACAACTGGGCCAAGGGCTCGTCGATCACGCTGAGCAAGTGGGAGGGCTTCCGCGCCCCCGCCGTCGCGAAGATCAACAAGGTCACCTTCCGCTTCATCTCGGACACCGCCGCGCAGGCCGCTGCCGTGCTCTCGGGCGACGTGGACGTGTTCACGCGCATCGGCACGCGCGCCGTGCCGCAGTTCCGCAACAACCCGCAGTTCCAGACCATCCTGGCCGGTTCGCGCGCCAAGACCATCCTCTCGATCAACAACAAGAAGAAGCCGCTCGACGACGTGCGCGTGCGCCGCGCGATCCTCGCGGCCATCGACCGCAAGGCCTTCATCGAGGGCGCGGCCGACGGCCTGGGCGTGCCGATCGGCAGCCATTACGTGCCGGGCGCCGCGGGCTACATCGACACCACGGGCATCAACCCCTTCGACATCGAGAAGGCCAAGAAGCTGCTGGCCGAAGCCGGCGTGAAGACCCCGCTCGAACTGCGCATGACCCTGCCCCCGCCGCCGTACGCGCGCCAGGGCGGCGAAGTCATCGTGGCCCAGCTCGCCAAGATCGGCATCAACGTGAAGATCCAGAACGTCGAGTGGGCGCAGTGGCTCAGCGGCACCTACGGCAACAAGGACTACGACCTGTCGATCATTTCGCACGTCGAGCCCTTCGACCTGGGCAACTACGCCAAGCCCGACTACTACTGGGGCTACCAGTCGAAGGCCTTCGACACGCTGTTCGACAAGATCAAGTCCACCGGCAACGCGGCCGAGCGCAACAAGCTGCTGGGCGAGGCGCAGAAGCTGCTGGCCACCGACGCGGCCAACGGCTTCCTCTACCAGCCGCAGTTCCCGACCGTGGCCAAGAAGAACGTCAAGGGCCTCTGGAAAGAGAACCCGATCTTCGTGAACGACCTGTCGGCCCTGTCGTGGGGATGAGCCCCGCAGTGCCTGACCCTTCCCTGCCTTCACTGAGCGACCTGTCGGCGCAGGAGCTGTCCGCGGCCTACCGCGAGAAGCGCCTGTCGCCGGTCGAGGTGACGCGCGCCGTCATCGCGCGCATCGAGCACTGCGAGCCCCGGCTGCAGGCCACGTGGCTGTTCCGGCCCGAGGCCGCGCTGGAACAGGCGCGCGCCTCGGAGCAGCGCTGGCAACGCGGCGACGCGCGCGGCCCGCTCGACGGCGTGCCGACGACCATCAAGGAAAACATCGCCACGCGCGGCGACCCGCTGCCCGCGGGCACCGCCGCCGTCGACCTCATGCCCGCCACCGCCGACGCCCCGCCGGCCGCGCGCCTGAAGGAAGCCGGTGCCGTCATCGTCAGCAAGACCACCATGCCCGACTACGGCATGCTGTCGTCGGGGCTGTCGAGCTTTCACACGCTGGCGCGCAACCCCTGGGACCTGAGCCGCACGCCGGGCGGTTCCAGCGCGGGCGCTGGCGCGGCTGCCGCCGCAGGCTACGGCCCGCTGCACCTGGGCACCGACATCGGCGGCTCGCTGCGGCTGCCCGCCAGCTGGTGCGGCATCTTCACGCTCAAGCCCAGCCTGGGACGCATCCCGATCGACCCGCCCTACATGGGCCGCGCCGCCGGCCCCATGACGCGCACCGTCGGCGACGCCGCGCTCATGATGCAGGCGCTGGCCCGGCCCGACGCGCGCGACAGCATGAGCCTGCCTGCGCAGGACATCGACTGGGCCGCGTTCGACGTCGCGCCCGACCACCTGCGCGGCCTGCGCATCGGCCTGCTGCTGGACGCCGGCTGCGGCCTCGCCGTCGAACCCGAGATCCAGGCCGCGGTCGAGCAGGCGGCGCGCCTGTTCGAGAAGGCCGGCGCCACCGTCGAGCCCATGCAGCCCTTCATGTCGCAGGCCCTGCTCGACGGCATGGACCATTTGTGGCGCATGCGCTCGCTCGTGGACCTGAAGGCCCTGCGCCCCGACCAGCGCGCCAAGGTGCTGCCCTACATCCGCGAATGGGCCGAGAGCGCCGCCGAGTTCAGCGGCGAGCACGTGTTCCGCAGCTTCAGCCAGTTCCACGCCACGCGCGTCACGACGGTGAACGCCTGCGCGCGCTTCGACTACGTGATCTCGCCGGTGTCGCCCAACATGCCGGCGGCGGCCGAGGCGCCCTCGCCCACCAACGACCCGCTGCGGCCGCTGGAGCACATCGGCTTCACCGTGCCGTTCAACATGTCGGAGCAGCCGGCGGCGTCGGTGAACTGCGGCTACTCGGCCGGCGGTTTGCCGATCGGGTTGCAGATCGCGGGACAACGCTTCGACGACCTCGGCGTGCTGCGCGTGGCGCGCGCGTTCGAGCAGATCCGGGAAGTGCAGCGGCCCTGGCCGCAGCTCTGAGCACGGCCTTCAGGCCAGCTGCAACGACAGCATCTCCCGCGCCCGCGTCACGAACGCGGTCTCGCCCCGCCGCGCAGGCAACCACTGGAACGCCACGCGCGGCAGCGCCGGCAGCCCGTGGGGCGGCGCCAGCCGCGCGATGCCTTCCCCAATCGCCGATTCGTTGAGGCAGGCCACGCCCAGGCCCGCGGCCAAAGCCGACTGCAGGCCCGCCACCCCCGATGCCACGTGCGCCAGCACGTAGGGCACGCGGCGGCGGCGCAGCAGGGACACGGTGAACTGGTGCAGCGAACAGGTGTCGGGCAGCGCCAGCAGCCGCACCGGCTCGCCGCGCACCACGCGCAGGCCGGTCGCACCGAGCCACGCCAGCGATTCGCGCCGCAGCACGGCGCCGCTGCCCGCCGCGGCTGCATTGGCCCCCGCGATGTTCATCGCCAGCCCCACGTCGAAATCGCCGTGCGCGTAGGCGGTGCGCAGCGCGTCGCTCTTCAGGATGGTCACGTGCAGCCGCACCTGCGGATAGCGCTCGCCGAGCCGGCCCAGCAGGCGGGTGAGGTCGCCGGGGCGGAAGTAGTCGGTCACGGCCAGCCGCAGCTCGCCCTGCAGGGTTTCGCCGCGCAGGTCGCGAAAGGCCTCGTCGCTCAGCGCGAGGATGCGCCGCGCATGCCCCAGCAGCCGCAGGCCCGCCTCGGTGGGCGCCACGCCGGCCTTGCTGCGGGTCAGCAGCGACTGGCCGGCGCGCTCCTCGAGCTTGCGGATCTGCTCGCTCACCGACGATTGCGACAGGTACACGCGCGGCGCCGCGGCCGTGAGGCTGCCGGCGTCGGCCACCGCCACCAGGGTGCGCAACTGTTCGAGGTCGAAGCCTTGCATGGTGCCTGCCTATCCATTCGCTGATCCGATGGATTCCATCATATCTTCCCGCTTTTCCGATGACGAGAGGAATCCCACAATCACCCCATCGACCACCCGTTCTTCAACGCAAAAGGAGTCCACCATGCCCCACATCGTCGTCCACCTCTCCGGCCAGCCTGACGCCGCCCTCACCCGCAAGACCGTCGACACGGTCGCCGAGCTCACGCAGAGCGTGCTGGGCAAGGCGCTGCCGGTCATCGCCGTCACGGTGCAGTACATCGCCGCCGACAGCTGGTTCATCGGCGGCAAGTCGCTGGCCGAGCTCGGCAAGTCGGCCTTCCACCTGGACATCAGCGTGACCGACGAGACCAACACCAAGGCCGAGAAGGCGCGCTACCTGCGCGAGGTGCACGCGGCCATGGCCCGGCTGCGGCCCGACCTGCACGAGGTCTCGTACGTCCACGTGATCGATGCGCGCGGTGCGGCCTATGGCTATGGCGGCAAGACCCAGGAGTACCGCCACCAGCAAGCAGGTGTCTGAGAAGACTTGAAAGACGCCGAGAGGGCGTGGCACCATGCCGCCATGCCCTCCCACGGAACCCCGCACGCCGCCGACAGCCTCGGCAATCCGCTCACGCTCGACGACGCCGCCAGCCTCGCGTTGGTCGACGACTTCGTCATGGGCTTTCTCTCGACCGAGGCGCGCGCCGTGAACCTGCTGGCGCTGGCCGAACGCGATGCCAGCCCGATCGTGCAGGCCTACTGCGCGACGCTGCACCTGTTCGCCGAATCGCGCGAGGCCGCGGCCAACGCGCAGCCCTTCCTCGACAAGGCCCGCGCCGGTGCGGCGCGCGCCACGCCGCGTGAGCAGCGCTACATCGCCGCCGTCCAGGCCTGGGCCGACGGCGACATCGCACGCGCCATCGCGCTGCATGCCGAGCATGCCCGCGAGCATCCACGCGACCTGGTGTCGGTGAAGCTGGGCCAGTACCACTGCTTCAACACCGGCGACTGCCCCGGCATGCTGCGGCTCGCGCTCGCGGCGCTGCCGGCTGCGGCCGAGGTGCCCTACGTGCACGGCATGGCGGCCTTCGGCTACGAGCAGTGCCACCTGCTGCGCGAGGCCGAGGCCAGCGCGCGCCGCGCGATCGGCCTGTGCCGCAAGGAGCCCTGGGCGCACCATGCGCTGGCACACGTGATGCTCACCGAAGGCCGGCTGGCCGAGGGGCTGGCGTTCATGCAAAGCGTGAGCGACACCTGGACCGGGCTCAACTCCTTCATGGTCACGCACAACTGGTGGCACGTGGCGCTGTTCCTCATCGACCTGGGCCGCGACGCCGAGGCGCTCGCGGTGTACGACGAGCACGCCTGGGGCGTGGTGAAGGACTATTCGCAGGACCAGATCGGCGCCGTGTCGCTGCTCGCGCGGCTCGAGCTGGCAGGCATCGACGTCGGCGCGCGCTGGGACGACGTGGCCGACCACCTGCGGCAGCGCCAGGCCGACCATGTGCTGCCCTTTCTCGACCTGCAGTACCTCTACGGCCTGGCGCGCGCCGGCCGGCCCGAAGCCGAAGTGCTGCTGCACAACATCGAGGCCTTCGCGCCCGTCGCACCGACGTCCACGCGCGCCGCGTGGCAGCGCGTGTGCGTGCCGGCCGCACGCGGCCTCGTGGCCCATGCGCGCGGCGATGTCGCTGGCGCGGTCGAGGGCCTGGGCGTCGCGCTGCCGCGCATGATCGAGATCGGCGGCAGCCATGCGCAGCGCGACCTGTTCGAGCAGCTGTACCTCGACGCGCTGGTGCGCACCGACACCGAGGCCGCGCTCGCAGGCGCGCAGGGCCTGCTGCAGCAGCAGCTCAACGGCCAGCCCGAATCGCTGCGGCTGCGGCGGCAGACCGACGCGGTCTACGCGCAACTGGGACTCGGGCAGCTCACGGCGCGCTGAGCGGCGCGCGGCACCGCCCATGCCTTCCGGTCATGGGGCGTGCCGCAAAAGGAATTAACGGCTGCGCGGGAGCGACTCCTAAACTGGCCGCTCCTCCCGCTCTCCTCCCGTTCGCCCATGCAGCGCTCCCTCGTCACGCTGGCCGTTCTCGCGGCCCTCGCCTCGCCCTTCCCCACCACCGCCGCTGAAGCCCCCGTCGAGCTCGACCTGCTGCTGCGCGGCGGCACGATCTACACGGGCGACAGCGACACACCCGTGGTCGGCGACGTCGGCATCGCGGGCGACCGCATCGTGTTCGCGGGCCGCGCCATGCCGGCGCAGTTCAGCGCGCGGCGCACCATCGACGCCACCGGCCTCGTGGTGGCGCCCGGCTTCATCGACGCCCACACGCACGCTGACGCCGACCTGCTCTCGAGCGACGCGCGCAAGCGCCTGAACATTCCCTTCCTCACGCAGGGCGTGACCACGGCCGTGATCGGCAACGACGGCTTCGGCGGCTACGACATCGCGGCGCAGACACAGAAGCTGCGCGCCGTGCCGGTCGGCACCAACGTCGCGATGTACGCGGGCTTCGGGCCGCTGCGCATCAGCCAGCTCGGCGAGGCCAACCGCGCCCCCACGCCCGCGCAGATGGACACGATGAAGCAGCACCTGGCCCGCGCGATGTGCGACGGTGCGCTCGGGCTGTCGACGGGCCTGTTCTACCCGCCGCAGAATTTCTCGAAGACCGAGGAGGTCATCGAACTCGCGAAGGTGGCGGCCGCACACGGCGGCCTGTACGACAGCCACATCCGCGACGAGGCCATGTACAACGTGGGCCTGAAGGGCTCGATCGACGAGGTGATCCGCATCGGCCACGAGGCCAAGCTGCCGGTGCACGTGGCGCACATCAAGGCGCTGGGCGTGGCGGTGCAGGGCCAGAGCGGCGACATCATCCGGCGCATCGAGAAGGAGCGCGCCGCGGGCCTGGACATCACGGCCGACCACTACCCCTGGACCGCGTCGAGCACGCGCTTCTCGGCCGCGCTGCTGCCGCCCTGGGCCAACGAAGGCGGCCGCGCCGCGACGCTGCAACGCTTCGACGATGCGGCGCAGCAGGAGCGCCTGCGCAAGGACATGCGCGAGAACCTGCGCCTGCGCGGCGGGCCCGAGGCCATCCTGTTCTCGGCCGGCAGCACGACGTACGTGGGCAAGACACTGGCCGACGTGGCCAAGGCCTCGAACGCCGACCCGGTCGACGCCGCCATCGCCGTGCTGCGCGACGGCGACCTGATGATCGCCTCGTTCAACATGAGCGACGACGACGTGCGCGCCTTCATGAAGCGGCCCTGGGTCATGACCTCGTCCGACTCGTCGCTGGGCCATCCGCGCGCCTATGGCACCTTCGCGCGCAAGTACGACCAGTACGTGGTGAAGGAACGCGCGATCTCGCTGGCGCAGTTCATCCGCAGCAGCAGCGCGTACACAGCCGACACGCTGGGCCTCGTGCAGCGCGGCCACCTGCGCCCCGGCTACCACGCCGACGTGGTGGTGTTCGATCCGAAGCGCTTTGCGGCAAAGGCCACCTACACGCAGCCCACGCTGCTGTCCGAGGGCGTGGTCACGGTGCTGGTGAACGGCCGCCTCGCGGTGGACGGCGGGCAGCCCACGGGCGTGGGCGCCGGCGTGCCGCTGCTGCGCACGCCGAAGCCGGGCAGCTGCCCGGCCTGAACCGAGAGATCAGTCTTTCTTCAGGTGCCGCCGCTGGTCATAGGTCGGCTGCGGCGGCATATCGACAAGGTGGCGCGTGTCGGCCCACTCGACGATCTCGATGGCGTCCGGCGCGGCCGGGTCGGCGATGCGGATGCGGTTGAAGCCCGCGTTCGGGATCTCGCTCTGGCGCGGGCCGCTGAGGCTCAGGCCGCGCGCGGTGCGCCACACCATGTCGAGCACGCCGCCGTGCGTGACGACGATCAGGCGCTGGCCGCGGTGCGCGGCGGCGACGGCGCCGAGCGCGCCGATCACGCGCGCATGGAACTCGCGCGCGCTCTCGCCCTGCGGCATGGCGTGGTCTTCGCGGAACTCCAGCCACTCTTCCCAGGCGCGCGGATGCTGGCTCTGGATCTCGTCGGCCCGCAGGCCCTCGACCACGCCGAAGTGCTGCTCGCGCAGCGCCACCGAGGTGACGACCGGCAGCGCCAGCTGCTGCGCCGCGGGCGCCGCGGTCTGCTGGGCGCGCATGAGGTCGCTGCTGATGAGGTGCCGTGCCGTCTCGCCCGCGAGCCGCAGGCCGAGGCGGCGTGCCTGCTCGTGGCCGATGTCGTTGAGCGGGACGTCCGCGTGGCCCTGGAAGCGCAGCTCGCGGTTCCAGGCGGTTTCGCCGTGGCGGATCAGGATGAGGTCGGTGGGGGCGGAGTCGGGGGTGGTGGTGGACATTGCATGCATTGTCCCCCGAGTGCATGACACGGCGGCTTCGTGCCAACCCGCTGTTGCACGGTCGCCACCGCGTACGGGCCGTGCGCCGGGCGCGTCCGATCGCGCAAAATCGGCGCATGCCTCATCTTGTCCTGCTGCCCGGCCTTGCCTGCGACGAACGCCTCTGGGAGGCCCAGTTGCCCGCACTTCCCGCCGCCTTCGGCGCCCGCGTGAGCGACGTCCAGACGCGCCACGACACCATCGAAGGCATGGCCAGTGCCGTGCTGCGCGAGCACGACGGCCCGCTGGTGCTGTGCGGAGCCTCGATGGGCGGCATGGTCGCGATGGAAGCAGCGCGCCAGGCGCCCGAGCGCATCGCCGGGTTGATGCTGCTGGGCACCAGCGCGCGGCCCGAGACGCCCGACATGTTCGCGCTGCGCGAAGGCGCCATCGAATGGTTCGAGCGGGGCGAGGTGCGCGAGATCATCGAGCCCAACGTCGCCTTCGCCTTCCATCCCGCGCAGGCCGCCAACCCGGCGCTGGTGCAGCGCTACCTGGACATCGTGCTCGGCGCCGGCGCGGCCCAGCTCATCCGCCAGAACCATGCCGTGATGCGCCGCCCCGATGCGCGCACGCACCTGGCCCTGCTGCGCGCGCCGGTGCTGCTGATGTGCGGCGACGACGACCGCCTCGCGCCGCCCGAATGCACGCGCGAGATGGCGGCGCTGCTGCCGCGCGCCGAGGTGGTGTGGGTGCCGCAATGCGGTCACATGCTGACGATGGAAAAACCTGCGTTCGTCAACACGGCGCTCAACGCCTGGCTGGGCAAGCACTTCCCCAGCGCTTGAGAGCCCCGGTCAGTGCAGCTGGCCGCCGGTTTCCGCGACGTCCTGCTTCACAGCGAGCGCGGTATTCACGGTGATGCGCAACGCATCGACCAGCGTCTCGAGCGCCATGCTCGGCGCGCCCGGAAAGCGCGCCGCCTGCGCGGGCAGGTAGGGAATGTGGATGAAGCCGCCGCGCGCGCCCTTCGCCGACGGATGCGTCGCGATGCGGTGCATCAGCCCGTAGAAGAGGTGGTTGCACACGAAGGTGCCCGCACTGTTCGACACCGAGGCCGGCACGCCGCCCGCGCGCAGTTCGCGCACGATGGCCTTCACGGGCAGGCTCGAGAAGTAGGCCGCAGGCGCGCCGGGCACCACCGGCACATCGATCGGCTGGCGGCCGAGGTTGTCGGGCACGCGGGCGTCGTCGACGTTGATGGCGATGCGCTCCGGCGTGAACTCGGCGCGGCCACCGGCCTGGCCGATGCAGATCACCAGCATCGGCTGGAGCTCGTCCATCGCGCGGTCGAGCGCGGTGAGCGCCTCGCCGAAGACGCAGGGCACGAGGCGCGCATGCACGGTGGCGCGGCCGCACTTCCAGCCGTCGAGCGTGCGCACCGCTTCCCACGACGGGTTGAGCAGCTCCTGCTCGAAGGGCTCGAAGCCCGTCAGCAGGACGTTGGGAGAGGCGCGCTTCGCCGGCATCCTGTTCAGGCCATCGCGCGAATGTCGATGCCTTCCTGCTGCAGCCGCTCGCGGATGCGCCGCGCGAAAGCCAGCGCGTGCGCGCCGTCACCGTGCAGGCACACGCTCTGGGCGTTGACCGCCACGGTGCTGCCGTCGATGGCGACCACGCGGTGGTCGCGCACCAGCGACAGCGTCTGCGCCAACGACTGTTCTTCGCTCTCGATGAGCGCGCCGGGCTGGCTGCGCGGCACGAGGCTGCCGTCGGGCATGTAGCCGCGGTCGGCGAACACTTCTTCGACGGGCTGCAGGCCGGCGCGGCGGGCCGCGTCGATCATGTTGCTGCCGGCCAGGCCGAAGAACTTGAGCGAAGGGTCGAAGCGGCGCACCGCCTCGCACAACGCCTCGGCCAGCTCGGGTTCTTTCACCGCCTGGTTGTAGAGCTGGCCGTGCGGCTTCACGTGCGCGAGCCGGCCGCCCTCGGCCTTGACGATCGCGGCCAGCGCGCCGACCTGGTAGAGCACGTTCGCGACGATCTCCTCGGGCGGCAGGTGCATGGTGCTGCGGCCGAAGTTCTCGCGGTCGGGAAAGCTCGGGTGCGCGCCGATCGCCACGCCGTGCGCCATGGCCCAGCGCACGCACTGCTGCATCGTCTTGGCATCGCCCGCGTGCCAGCCGCAGGCGATGTTGGCGGAACTCACGAGGCCGAGCAGCGCTTCGTCGCTGCCGGCGCCTTCGCCGAGGTCGGCGTTCAGGTCGATCTGCATGGGGTGTTCTCCGTCTCGGGGGCAGGTGCGGGAGCCACCTGCTTCAGGCCACAGTCTAGGCCGCGCCGGGCCAGCCCGCAGCGGCGAGCCCCTGCGCCACCTGCGCCAGGTAACGCTGCTGCGCAGCCCAGGCCGCGAGCGCGTGCGACAGGTCGGTGCGCACCAGCCGCAGCCGGCCACCCAGCGGCGCCTGCGCGAGCTTCCAGAGGTCGGCGCGGATCACCACGCCGATGCGCGGGTAGCCACCGGTGGTCTGCGCGTCGCCCATGAGGATGATCGGCTGGCCCGAAGGCGGCACCTGGATCGTGCCGGGGATCACGCCCGAAGACAGCATGTCGCCGCCCGCCTTGCGCTGCAGCTCGGCGCCGGCGAGCCGGCTGCCCATGCGGTTGCTTTGCGGCGTGATGCGCCAGCGCTCGTTCCACAGCAGCGCCTGCGCGTCGGGCGTGAACAGGTCGAACTCGGGACCGGGCAGCACGCGCAGCGCGAGCGCGCCGTCGGG
The DNA here is from genome assembly GCF_059419205.1 of Variovorax sp. GW821-FHT06D12. NCBI lineage: Bacteria > Pseudomonadati > Pseudomonadota > Betaproteobacteria > Burkholderiales > Comamonadaceae > Variovorax > Variovorax sp. GW821-FHT06D12. Next base: position 456,745 of record NZ_JBWKRI010000002.1, read on the forward strand.
CTCGGCCGTGCCCCAGTCGGGCGCACGCAGGCCGAAGGGACGGCGCGCGTTCTGGTCTGCACCGAGGCGCGAAGCCCCCAGCGCGAGCCGGTCGCCCTTGCGCAGCGCGCGGCCCTCGTGACCGCCGAAGCCGGCCTTGAGGTCGGTACTGCGCGAGCCGAGCACGGGCGCCACGTCGATGCCGCCGGCCACCGCGAGCCAGCTGCGCAGGCCGGCCTTCGGCGTGCCGGGCGCGTTGGCGCCGGCCAGGCGCAAGGTCTGGCCGGCGCGCACGGGCACGCTCCAGCAGGGCCACAGCGGCACGCCGTCGAGCGTGGCGCCGAAGTCGTCGCCGGTGAGCGCGATGCGGGTGTCGACTTCGAACTGCAGCTCGCAGCCGCCCATGGTGAATTCGATGCCCGCCGCCGCGTCGGCGTTGCCGGCCAGCCGGTTCGCCAGCGTGAGCGCGAGCATGTCGAGCGCGCCGCCCGGGCAGATGCCGAGCTGGCGCAGGCCGGGCCGCCCGAGGTCCTGCACCGAGGCATGCACGCCGGGTTTGCGCACGAGGATCATGTCTGCAGGCTTTCGACGACGAAGCGCACGCGGTCGCCGGGGCGCAGCAGCGTAGGTGATTCCGCCGAGGGATCGAACAGCTCGAGCGGCGTGCGCCCGATGAGCTGCCAGCCGCCCGGCGACACCAGCGGATAGATGCCGGTCTGCTCGCCGCCGATGCCGACCGAGCGCGCGGGCACGGCGGTGCGTGGTTCGGCGCGGCGCGGTGTCGCGAGTTCGGGCGCCAGCCCGCCCATGAAGGCAAAGCCCGGCAGGAAGCCGAGCAGGTAGACCACGTAGTCGCCGCCGCTGTGGCGTCGCACCACCTCGGCCGCCGACAGCCCGGTGTGGGCCGCCACGTCGGCCAGGTCGGGGCCGTGCTCGCCGCCGTAGGCCACGGGAATCTCGATGCGTCGCCCTTCGGCGGCATGGGCCGCGAGCCCCGGCCAGGCCTGGAGCACGCGCGCCGCGAGTTCCTCGAACGCCACGGCGGTCGGGTCAAAGGTCAGCGTGAGGTTGTTCATGCCCGGCAGCGCTTCGCCGACGCCGGGCCAGGCCAGCACCTCGGCGGCCAGCGCCCAGATGCGCTGCTGCTGCGCCAGCGTGGCGGGCGCGGGCAGGTCGCACACCAGCGCCGCATCGCCCAGCGGATGCAGGCGGGGCAAGGGGGTGTTGTTCACCTCACGACACTCGCCGCGGCGAGCCGCAGGTCTCTTCGCGGAACACCGCGGAACCGGCTTTGCCGGGCCGCTGGTGTTGCCCCCGGCGAGGGGGTTGGCGAAGCGACACGAAGTGCGCGAAGACTGGGGGAGTGCTTATTCACGGCCGAGGCTGCGAACCTTGGCCGTGAGCTGCTGCTCGACGTTCGGCGAGACGAACTTGTTGACCTCGCCGCCGAGCATGGCGATCTCGCGCACGAAGGTGCTGGAGATGAACTGGTACTTGTCGCTCGGGGTCAGGAACACGGTCTCGACGTCGGGCATCAGCGAGCGGTTCATGCCGGCGAGCTGGAACTCGTAGTCGAAGTCGGTCACGGCGCGCAGGCCGCGCACCATGGCCTTGCCGCCGCGCGCGACGACGAAGTCGCGCAGCAGGCCCGAGAAGCTCTCGACCGTCACCTGGTCGCTGTAGGGCTTCACCGCCTCGCGGGCCATGTCCATGCGCTCGGAGAGCGTGAACAGCGCCTTCTTGTGGTGGCCCGCCGCGACGGCGACGATCACCTTGGAGAAGAGTTGGGTTGCACGCCGCACCACGTCCTCGTGACCGAGGGTGATGGGGTCGAAAGTGCCGGGATAAACCGCGATCACGTTGCTGGCCATGGTTGCTTCTTCCTCATGCTGCCGGTGCGGCTTGTCCGGCGGATTATGCAGGCACGGACACGGCGCGGCGCAGCAGATGGGCATGCACGGCGCCGGCCTTCAGGTAGCGGAATTCGGCCAGGCCCAGCGCGGCGAGCTCCTCGGCGGCCCAGCGGCGCGGCGCCTCCAGGTAGATCGCGCCGTCGGCATGCAGCGCGCGCGCGGCGGCGCGCAGGGCCGGCTCGTACAGCGCGAGGTTGTCGAAGGGCGGATCGAGAAACACCGCCTGCAGGCTGCCCGCTGCCGCGCGTTCGAGCGCGGTGACGCCGTTGCCGCGTTCCACGCGCACGGCCTCGGCCGAGAGCTTGGCCTTGGCGGCCTGCAGCTGGGCGACCAGCGCGGCGTCCTGCTCGCACAGCAGCACGTGGGCCGCGCCGCGCGAGGCGGCTTCGAGGCCGAGCGCGCCGGTGCCCGCGAAGGCGTCGATGCAGTGCCAGCCCGGCAAGGCACCGCCGCCCACGCCGGCCAGGCTCGCGAGCCAGTTGAACAGCGTTTCGCGCACGCGGTCGGGCGTGGGGCGCAGGCCGGGCTTGTCGGCCACGGCCAGGCGGGTGCGCTTCCATTCGCCGCCGATGATGCGGACCTCGCTGGGCCGCGACGGGCGCTTGGCGGCGGGGGCGCGCGCAATGGGCGCGGCGGCGTTCTTCTTCGGGGGCTTCTGGGGCATGCGGCGAGCTTAACGCTGCAGCTGGCCCCCCTTCACTCAGTAGCCCATGAACGCGCGACGCGCCAGCAGCACCGCCAGCACGAGCATCGTGCCGCCGATGAGCGCATCGAGCATCTGCCAGGCGCGCGGCCGTGCGAACACCGGCGCCAGCAGGCGCGCGCCGAAGCCCAGCGCGGTGAACCACAGCACGCTGGCCAGCGTCGACCCGGCCACGAACCAGGCCTTGAGCAGGCCCGGGTACTGCGCCCCGGCCGTGCCCACGAGCAGCACGGTGTCCAGGTAGACGTGCGGGTTCAGCAGCGTGAAGCCGGCGGCCTGCGCAACCACCGCGGCACGCGAGCGCGAAGCGCCCTGCGCCACCGTCTGCAGCGCGCCCGGCTGGCGCGAGCGCCACAGCGCGCGCAGGCCGTAGCCGCAGAGAAAGGCCGCGCCGAAGCCCGCGAGCAGCGTCGCCAGCATCGGCCGCCCCTTCAGCGCCTGCGCCATGCCGGCCACGCCGGCGGCGACCAGCACCGCGTCGCAGACGGCGCAGAACAGCACCACCGCGCTCACGTGCTCGCGGCGCAAGCCCTGGCGCAGCACGTACGCGTTCTGGGCGCCGATGGCGACGATGAGCACCAGGCTCATGAAGAGCCCGTTGAGGAAAGCGGTGGAGGCGTGAACGGCGGTCATGGTCCGAGCTTGCCGTCCGCAGCCGATTCAATCAAACTAAACTTTCTAACGCCGATTCAGTTTTACTTCATTCACAACCATGCTCGACTACGCCGCCCTGCACGCCCTTGCCGCCGTGGTGCGCGAAGGCAGTTTCGAGCGCGCCGCCCGCGCGCTGCACGTCACGCCCTCGGCGGTGTCGCAGCGCGTGAAGCTGCTCGAGGAACGCACCGGCGGCGCGCTGCTGGTGCGCGGCCAGCCCTGCGTGGCGACCGAGGCTGGCCTGCAGCTGTGCCGGCATGTCGAGCGCGTGGGCATGCTGGAGCACGAGCTGCGCGAGGCCCTGCCCGCGCTGGGCATGGGCAGCGGCGAGGCGCACGAGCGGGTCACGGTGCGGGTGGCGGTCAACGCCGACAGCCTCGCGACCTGGTTCATGGCGGGCGCCGCCGCCTTCGCCGCGCAGGCGCCCGACGCCCTGCTCGACCTCACGGCCGACGATCAGGACCACACGGCCGAGCGGCTGCGCAGCGGCGCGGTGCTGGCGGCCGTGACCGCGCTGGCCCAGCCGGTCACGGGCTGCAACAGCGAGGCGCTGGGCACGGTGCACTACGTGGCCGCCGCGAGCCCCGGTTTCGTGGAACGCCATTTCGCCAAGGGCGTGGGCGCGCGCACGCTGGCCGCCGCGCCGAACCTGGTGTTCGACCGCAAGGACCGGCTGCAGGCGCGCTGGGTGCGCCGCATCTGCCACCGCAACGTGGAGACGCCGCGCCACTGGGTGCCCTCGCCCGCCGCCTTCGTGGAGGCGGCCTGCCGCGGCATCGGCTGGGGCATGCACCCGACCAGCATGGTGGCCGATGCGCTGCGCGACGGCACGCTGGTGGAACTGGTGCCCAGCGCGACGTTGCCGGTGCCGCTGTACTGGCAGCACGCCCGCGCGGCGCCGCGCCTGCTGGCGCAGCTCGGCGCCGCGGTGCGCGAGGCCGCGCGCAGCGGGCCGCACGCGCTGGCCTGAACTTTTCTTACTGCGCCGCGGCGGCCTGCTTGCCGCCCACCACCACCGTCACCATGCGCTGCGGCTGCAGCTTGCGGGCGAATGCGGCCTGGATGTCGGCGGCCGTGACGGCGTTCATGCGCGCGGTCCAGGTGTCGAGGTAGTCCAGCGGCAGGCCGTACCAGGCGATGTTGGCGACGTTGCCGATCAGCTTGCGGTTGCTGTCCAGCAGCAGCGGGAAGCCGCCGATCAGGTTGTCCTTGGCGGCCTTCAGCTCCTTCTCGGTCGGGCCTTCGGCCACGAACTTCGCGAGCACGTCGCGCGAGACCTTCGTCGCCGCCTCGGCCTGGTCGGGCCGGGTCTGGAAGCCGATGCGGAAGGCGCCCGCGTCGAGCCCCGGCGCAAAGCCGCTGTACACGCTGTAGGCCAGGCCGCGCTTCTCGCGCACCTCTTCGGTCAGCCGCGAGACAAAGCCGCCGCCGCCGAGCACGTAGTTGCCGAGCGTGAGCGCGAAGTGGTCCGGGTCCTGACGCGGGTAGCCGGGCTGGCCGATGAAGACATGGGCCTGCGCCGAGTCGAACGCAATGCGCTCGTCCTTCGGCGCCGTGAGCGCCACCACCGGCGCGATGGCCGGCAGCGGTGCGCAGGCGGCGGGGCTGGGCAGGCGCGACAGCAGCGTGGTCGCGAGCGCCTCGGCCTCGGCGCGCGTGACCGCGCCCACGATGCTGAGCTTGGCGCGGCACGGCAGGATCAGCTGCTCGTAGCGCTGGCGCATGGCGGCGGTGTCGATGCGCGCCAGCGTGGCTTCGGTCACTTCCTGGCCGTAGGGATGTGTGCCGTACACGGCCTGCGCGAAAGCGCGGCCGACGACGGTGGCGGGCTTGGTGTTGGCTTCCTTGATGGCGGCGTTGATGCGCTCGCGTTCGCGCGGCCAGATGTCGTCGGGGAACGAGGGCTCGCCGATCTCGCGCGCGGCCAGCGCCACGGCCTTGGTCAGCAGCGCCGGGTCGGACAGCGTGCGCAGCGTGTAGCTGGTGCGGTCGGTGCCCGCGCTCACGTCGAAGCTGGCGCCCAGGTCGGCCCAGGCCTCGCCCAGCGCATTCTGGTCGAGCGCGGGCTCGCCGTTGCGTCCGGCGCGCACGCCCTTCTCGACCATCGCGGCGCTGGTGCTGGCCAGCCCGGCCTGCGCGGCCGGGTCGCGCCGGCTGCCGGCGTCGAAGTCGATCTGCACGTCGACGATCGGCAGCGCGTTGGTCGACACCAGGTACACCTTGGCGCCGTTGGCCAGCGTCCAGTGCTGGATGGGCAGCGCGGCCTGCGCGCTGCCCATGCCGAACAGCGCGGTGATGCCCGCCAGGAGGGCGGTGCTTGCAATCTTGTGGAGTTTCTTCATGAGGGAATCCGGTGCCTTTCAGCGCATCTCGCCCACGGGGGCTGCGAAGCCGCGGCCGCGCTTGGGTTCGGGCGGCAGGGGCCGCAGCGTGGCGACCGTGAGCTGGTCATCGCCGAAATACTTGGCGGCCACGGCCTGTACCTGCGCCGCCGTCACGGCCTGCAGCCGGGCGACGATGCGCTCGCTGGCGTCCAGCGGCAGGCCCTGGATCCAGTTGCTGCCGAGTTCGCGTGCCTGCGCCATCACCGAATCGCGCTTGTAGGTCTCGCTCGCCACCCACTGCGTCTTGACGCGAGCCAGCTCGGCCTCGCCGACGCCCTCTTTCGCCACGCGCGCCACCTGGGCGCGCAGCGCGGCCTCGACGGTCTCGGCGGTCTTGCCGGCGGCCGGCACGCCGTCGAGCATGAACAGCTGCGGACCGCGGCCGATGAAACCCGCGTACGCGCCGGCCGAATCGGCCACGCGGCCGGGGCCCTGCGTGAGGGCGCGGTCGAGCCGCGCGCCGGCGTAGCCGTCGAGCACGGCCGAGAGCACCACCAGCGCCCAGGCGTCGCTGTTGGCGTCGTCGATGTTCGTGAGCTGCGGCACGCGGAAGGCGAGCGACACGTACGCCTGCTCGGCCGGGGCCTTGAATTCGAGGCGGCGGATGCCGCGCTGCGCGGGCTCGGTGCGCGGCTTGCGCTCCGGCACGGCGCGCGCGGGGATGCTGCCGTAGTACTTCTCGGCCAGCGCGCGCACGCGCGCCACGTCGACGTCGCCGGCCACCACGAGCACGGCGTTGGCCGGCACGTACCAGCGCTGGAAGAAGGCGCGCGCGTCGGCGGGCGTCATCGATTCGAGGTCGCTCATCCAGCCCACCACCGGGCGGCGGTACGGCGACGCGGTGAAGACGGCCGCGCTCTGCTGCTCGCCGAGCAGGGCGCGCGGCTGGTCGTCGGTGCGCAGGCGGCGCTCTTCCTTGACCACCTCGATCTCGCGCTTGAACTCGTCGTCGGGCCACTGGTTATTGGCGAAGCGGTCCGATTCGAGCTTCATCACCTGTTCGAGGCTGCCGACCGGGATCTGCTGGTAGTAGCCGGTGGCGTCGCGCATGGTGAAGGCGTTTTCCTGGCCGCCCAGCGCCGCCACGCGGCGCGAGAACTCGCCGGCCGGCACGCTCTTCGTGCCCTTGAACAGCATGTGCTCCAGCACGTGCGCCACGCCCGTGGTGCCGTCGACCTCGTCCATGGAACCGACCCGCACCCAGACCATCTGCACCGCGGTCGGCGAGCGCCGGTCGGTCTGCACGATCACGGTCATGCCGTTGGCGAGGGTGAATTGCTGGGGGCCCGGGGCCGCGGCGGCAGGGGTCGACGCGGCGGGAGCGGGGGTGGACTGGGCCTGCGCGGGCACGGTCCACAGCGCCGAAAGCGCCAGGGCCAGCACCGCACCAGACGCAGCGCGGCGTGGCGAGAGGTGTTTCATAGAATGGGTCGGATTGTAAAAAGCTCCCGATGTTCAGTTTCTTCAAGAAAAAACCACCTGCCGATGCCCCGGTGACACCGGCCCCGCCGCCGACCGCCGAACCCGCGCCGCCCCCGGCCGCGGAACCCGCACCGGCACGCTCGGTGTTCTCGCCGTCGAGCTGGTTCGGGTCGAAGCCGGCAGCGGAAGCGCCTGTTCCCGCACCCGCACCCACACCTGCGCCGGCCCCCGAGCCGGCACCGGCCGCGCCCGTGGTGGCGCCGGCGCCCGCGCCAGTTCCGGTCGCCGCACCTGCGCCGATCCCTGCGGCAGCGCCCGCCCCCATTCCTGCACCCGCTCCCGTCATCGCGCCACCGCCGCCCCCTCCGGCGCCCGTGCCCGCACCGCCTCCCGCGCCTGTCGCCGTCGTCGAGCCGGCCCCCATCGCCACCGAGCGCAAGAGCTGGTTCGACAAGCTCAAGACCGGCCTGCGCAAGACCGGCACCGGCATCCAGGCCGTGTTCGTCAACGCGCAGATCGACGACGCGCTGTATGAAGAGCTCGAATCGGCGCTGCTCATGGCCGACACCGGCGTCAAGGCCACAGAGTTCCTGCTCGACGACCTGAAGGTGCGCGTCAAGCGCCAGATGGCCACCGACGCCTCGCAGGTCAAGCGCCTGCTGGCCGATGCCGTCACCGACCTGCTCAAGCCGCTGGAGAAGCCACTGGTCATCGGCGAGTACACGCCCACCGTGATCATGGTGGCCGGCGTCAACGGCGCGGGCAAGACCACCTCCATCGGCAAGCTCACCAAGCACCTGGCCACCGAGGGCGCCTCGGTGCTGCTGGCCGCGGCCGACACCTTCCGGGCGGCGGCGCGCGAGCAGCTGCTGGTCTGGGCCGACCGCAACACCGTCGAGATCGTGAGCAACGAAGGCGGCGACCCGTCGGCCGTGAGCTTCGACGCCGTGAACGCCGGCAAGGCGCGCGGCAAGGACGTCGTGCTGGTCGACACGGCCGGCCGCCTGCCGACGCAGCTGCACCTGATGGACGAGCTCAAGAAGATCAAGCGCGTCGTCACCAAGGCCGACGCCACCGCGCCGCACGAGGTGCTGCTGGTGATCGACGGCAACACCGGCCAGAACGCGCTGGCGCAAGTCAGGGCTTTCGACGAGACGCTGGGCCTCACGGGCCTCATCGTGACCAAGCTCGACGGCACTGCCAAGGGCGGCGTGCTGTGCGCCATCGCGCGCGAGCGGCCGATTCCGGTGTACTTCATCGGCGTGGGCGAAAAGCTCGAAGACCTCGAGACCTTCAACGCCCGCGAGTTCGCGCAGGCGCTCCTGGGCTGACCGGCGCTTTCGCCGCCGTTCGCTTCGGTCAAAAAAAACGGTCCCCGACTCGCGCCGGGGACCGTCAGCTCCCTGTCTTTCTTTTTTCTCCCTTTGTATTTCCCCCTGCGTGTGTGCCTCTTCGGAAATCAGAAACCGAACAGTGACGTCGGACCGCACACCGGGCTGGCGTTGCAGTTGGTCGGTGTGAAGTAGTAGGCCTTCTGCTCGCTGGTGCCCAGCGCCAGGTGTCCGAGCAGCGCCGCCTTCTTGGCCCCTTCGGCGTTCGCCTGCTGGATGAGGGCCGTGGTGTTGGTGCTCGGTGCGAGCGAATAGAAGTTGAAGGTCGCCGACTGCGACAGGTCCTTGGCGTAGAGCACACCGTTGCCCCCCGCAAAGAGGAGTTCGCCCCGGAAACGGAAGCCACGGCTTCCGCGCTCGTTGAATTGCGCAAGGTACCCAGCGTGATCACCGCTGATGTCACCCATCTCGTAGGCGAAGGTGGCGTTGCCAACCGAGCTCTTCTCATAGACGGCGACCGTGCCCGCCGGATCTCCGGTTATGAATGCGGTCGTCCGGTTGAAAAAGCCGCTCGCGCCTTGGGTGTTCGCCTGCGCCAGGTAGTCCGCCTTGCTCTTAGGCGCCAGCTCGACACGGTAGCTGTAGGTGGCAGTGTCGGCGCTGCTCTTGCGGTAGAAGTAGAAGGTCTCGCCACCGACGCTCCACTCGCCCGCCCATTGGAAGCCCCGCGCACCGGCTTCATTCAGCTGGTTCAGCAGGTCCGCGTTGGACGTGGCCTGCGGCTTCTTCTCGTAGCTGTAGGTCGCATCGACGGTCTTCACGAAACCATCGACCTGATCGACAGTGGTCGGGCTGGCCATGAAAGAGAAACCGCTCAGGAAACGGAACCCGCGCGCACCCTGCGCAGCGAGGCTGTCGAAGAAGGCCGACGCGGTGGTCGCAGCCGGCAGGCCCTCGTACAGGAAAGTGGTGGCACCCGGATTCGGTGCTGGTGCCGGGGCCGGTGCTGGTGTGGGTGCAGGCGCCGGGGCTGGCGCCGGTGCGGGCAGCGGCAACACGAAGCCACCGCCACCGCCACCACCGCCGCCTCCACCTCCGCACGCCGTCAGGGCCAGCAGCGCGGCCGTCGCGGCGGCCACTGCAGCAGGTTTGAAATTCATGGTCACTCCCTTGTCGATTCTTGTTCGGTGGCGACGCGGACCGCAGTCCGTCGACGCCGTGGAAACCCGAAATTACGACGGGGCCGATGTTCCCGGCAGTGCCAAAAGTCATTGCATGTGTGCCCATCCGGATCGATCGGCACGCAATGAACTACAACGTATTCACTTTCGATCGCAAGCTGTGTGCGGGACGCTACGACGCCGCTGCGAGCCCTGCCATGGCCTGTAGCAGCGCATCGGGCGCCACGGGCTTGAACAGCACGGGCACGCCCGACTCGCGCACGCGCTGCAGGCGGTCGGGCGAGGTCTCGCCGGTGATGAGCAGCAACGGCAGCTCGGTGCCCAGGTGCCGACTCAGGCGCAGGCCCACGTCGAGGCCGTCGACGCCGTCGGCCAGGCGGTAGTCGCACATCAGCAGGCCGAAGGGCCGGCCCTCGGCGCGGGCCTGGTGCAGCGCATCGGCCGCGGCGGCCTCGTCGGCGACGGCGTGTGCGTCGATCGCGTGCGAGCGCAGCAGGCCGGTCATGGCCTCGCGGATTTCGAGCTCGTCGTCCATCAGCAGCACGCGACCGGGCAGCGTGGCCGCGCGCCGACGTGCAGCCAGTTCGACACTGCCGGCCGGGAACGGTCCCACGAGCGCGCTGACCTGCGGCGGCACGGTCGGCAGCACGACACGGAAGTGCGTGCCGCGGCCCGGGCGCGAATGCATCTGCACCGGATGGCCCAGCAGGCGCGACAGGCGACGCACGATCGACAGGCCGATGCCCAGCCCGCGCGCGCGGTCGCGGCCCGGGTTATCGATCTGGTAGAACTCTTCGAAGATGCGGTGCGACTGCTCGGGCGCGATGCCGATGCCGGTGTCGCGCACCTCGATCCAGACGGTGTCGCCGCGGTCGCGCGCCGTCACGGTCACACCGCCTTGCACGGTGTACTTGAGGGCGTTGTCCATCAGGTTGGACAGCATGCGGTGCAGCAGCTGCGGATCGCTGCGCACCCACAGGCCGCTGGCGCGCACGCGCAGCTGCAGCTCCTTCTGCTCCGCCTGCGCCGAGAAGGTGTGGTTGAGCGGCAGGAACAGCGCATCGAGCTCCACCGGCTGCGGCGACGGCGTGATGACGCCGGCGTCGAGCCGGGACACGTCGAGCATGGTGTCGAGCGAGGCGCCCAGCGCGTTCACAGCGCGCATCAGGCGTTCGGCGTTGCGGCTCTCGGGGCGGCCGCGCAGTTCGTTCTCGAGCGCGGCGCCGAACAGCGCGATGGCGTGCAGCGGCTGGCGCAGGTCGTGGCTGGCGGCGCCGAGGAAGCGGGTCTTTTCTTCGCTGGCGCGTTCGGTGGCGGCGATCTGCTCGCCCAGGCGCGCGGCCAGCGCCTCGTTCTCGAAGCGCAGCATGAGCGAGTCGGTCAGCAGCCGGTGCTGGCGCACGCCGGCGTGCAGCGTGAGCATCAGGTAGGCCGAGCCGGCCGCGGCCAGGAACAGGTGCAGGCCGTCTCCCTGCCAGGCCAGCGCGATGATCATGCCCAGCGACATGGGCAGCGTGTAGCCGAACAGCGCGGGCTTGAGCGGCCACAGCGACTGCGCGGCGCGCGCGCAGCTGCCGACGATCACGGCCATCAGCAGCGAGGTCATGGGCAGGTTCTCGTGCGGCACGATGAACCAGGGCACCACCGCCGTGATCATGCTCACCAGCGTGACCATGCGCGAGATCTTGCGCGCCCAGTACGGGCTCTCGGAGGCCGGCTTGTCGGGCGTCCAGCGCGGCGTGAAGAACACGTAGATGTCGACCGCCACCAGCGCCGCCATCCAGAACAGCAGGCGCGCATCGCTGAGCTGCGAGTAGATGATGCAGCCGAACACGATCACGAAGCCCAGGTGGGTCAGCGTGGAAATGCCGTAGGTGTCGTAGACCGAGCCGACGTGCTCGCGCAGCACGCGCTGGCCGAGCAGCTGGCCGGCGGCGGCGTCGCCGCGGCCCGCCAGCGTGGCGCCGCTCAACGCAGCATGCTGATCAGCTGGGCGCGCGAGCGCATGCCGAACAGCAGCAGGATGGTCGAGACATGGTTCTTCACCGTGCCCTCGCTCAGGTTGGCCAGTTGCGCGATCTCCTTGTTCGCCTTGCCTTCGAGCACCCACTGCAGCACCTGCATCTGGCGCGGCGTGAGTTCCTGCCAGGCGCTGGCGTGCGCGAACTCCGCATACCCCGACAGCGACTTGGGCAGCGACGCGGGCGGCAGCGGCTGCTGCGGCGTGCCGTCGGCCTCGAACAGGCCGCAGGCGCGGATGAAGCCCACCATCTCCTTCAGGTCGGCGGACTTGGGCAGGAAGGCGCTGGCACCGAGTGCGAGCGCGCCCTGCGCCAGCGTGCTGTTGGCGGTGCCCGAGAGCACGACGACGCGCGCCGCCGGAAAGCGCAGGCGGAACTCGGCCAGGCCGCTGAGCCCGTGCGTGTCGGGCAGCGCGAGGTCGAGCAGCACGAGGCCGATGGCCGCCTCGTTCGCCGCATAGAGCGCGAGCGCGTCGGCGATGTTGCCGGCCTCGAACACCGCGATGCGTGCGCCCGAGGTGGCGGCCTGGGCCTGCACCAGCGCACTCACGCCCAGGCGCAGCAGGTCGTGGTCGTCCACCACCAGGATCGCGCCGGACACGCCGGCAGGCACACCGGTGTCGGTGAGGGGCGGCGGGGGTGCGGAGGGGGAGTCGAAAGAGGCCACGGATTTGATCTTAGCGGCGCAAGCCCCGCGCGACAGTGCCCTAAGTCATGGCGCCCTGACCCGGGCTGGCGCCACTTGCCACGGCGCGGCGCCGTGGGCACCATGGACGTCTTGCCGCAACGCACGGCGCCCCGGAGACCTGCCATGACCCACACTGCCGCCGCCCCGCTCGCCACCAGCGAGCGCAAGGTCGACCGCCTGCTCGCCCACTACGAGGAGAGCCACCGCCATCCGACCAACGAGCTGATCCACTTCGTGGCCATCCCCGCGATCATGCTGAGCATCGTCGGGCTGCTGTTCGCGATCCATCCGTGGGTGGCCTACGCCTTCGTGGCGGCCAGCCTCGTGTACTACGCCCTGCTGCGCTCGCCGGCCTTCCTCGTCACGATGCTGGCGCTCACGGTGCTGGCGCTGGTGGCGGTGCATGCAATGGGCACCGCGGTGGCGCCGGTGTCGGCGGCGATCTTCGTGGTGGCGTGGATCTTCCAGTTCGTCGGCCACAAGATGGAAGGCAAGAAGCCTTCGTTCTTCGAGGACATCCAGTACCTCTGGGTCGGTCCGCTGTTCGTGCTGTCGAAGCTGTTCGTCAAGCTCGGCATTCGCTGGTAGCCCCGCAGGCCCGGCCACGCCGGTGCGCAGCGTCCGCGCGCGGGGGTTCCTTCAAGGCGACGCGAGCGGCTCGGCCTCATAGGCCCGGTGCAGCAGTTCCACGAAAGCCGGCGCTGGCGGCAACACCACGTCGCCGATGCGGTGCACCGCCACGCCCGGTGTCCACGAGTTCATGACCACGGCGCCGGCCAGCGCGGGCAGGTCGGCCATCCGCAGCACCTGGCTGCGCTGCGGGACACCGAGGCGTTCGAGCTGCCGGCGCACGATGCCCATCGTGGTGCCGGCCAGGACGTCGGCTTCGGGCCACACCACCGCCTGGCCGTCCCAGAAGGCCAGGTTCCAGATCGACGCCTCGCCGAGCCGGCCGTGCCGGTCGAGAAAGGCCGCGTCGCCGAAACCCTGCGCGACGGCCTGGCGCAGCAGTTGGGTCTTGGCGCCTTCGCCGACGTGCTTCACGGCCGGCAGGAAGCGCTCGTGTTCGATCGCGGCCAGGGTCAGCGGGCCGGCGGGGCCGTTGGAAGGTGGGCCGGTGCGGATCAGCACCTCGGGCACCGCGTCGACCGCGGTGAACTCGCCGGCCGGGGAGTAGACGGTGGCCGTCAGCGACAGGTCCGCCGGGCCGGCCGCGAGCGCGGCCCGCAGGTGGGCGCGCACCGTGTCGTCGGGCAGCGCCTGGCCGAACAGGGTCTGCGAGGCGAAGCGCAGCCGTGCCAGGTGGAGGTCGAGGCCCCTCACCCGGCCGTCGCGCACCTGCATGGCCGTGAAGTGGGCGTGGCCGGCGAAGGCGAGCGGGGCCAGGTCCGCGGCGGGCACCGGCTGGCCGTTGCGCTGTACGACAAACGAAGAAGAAGGAACGCTGGCGGACATGGTTTCGTGGCTCCTGGAAGGGATGGATCATCAAGTTCCTGAACTATCCCGCATTGACTTTCCAAGGAGAAACGAATAGTTTTTGGAAAATCATCAAAAACCATTTGAAGATCGATGCAACCCAGACTGCTCCCCGGCACTCGCGCCCTGCGCACCTTCGAGGCTGCCGGGCGGCACCTGAACTTCACGCGGGCCGCCGAAGAAGTCGGGCTGACGCCAGCGGCCGTGAGCCACCAGATCAAGGAGATCGAGGACCAGCTGGGCGTGGTGCTGTTCACGCGCACCAGCCGCAGCATCCGCCTCACGCCGGCCGGCGCCGCGTGGTTCGAGGCCACCGCCGACGCCCTCGACACCCTGCGCCGCGCCGCCGGCCGCGCCCGGCGCATGGCGCGCGGGGCGGCGACGCTGCGGCTGTCGACCAGCGCCCGTTTCGCGACCAACTGGCTGCTGCCCCGGCTGCCACAGTTCCGCGCCGCCAACCCGGGGCTGGAACTGGGTTTCGATATTTCCGACGCGTTGCGGGATTTCGACGCCGACGACATCGACGTGGCGATCCGCTTCGGCAACGGGCAAGACCCTGGCACGCGCTCTCAGCGGCTATTCGACACCGTCATCGTGCCGGTCTGCAGCCCCAGGCTGCTGGCCAGCGCCCCCCCGCTGGCAACACCGCGCGACCTGTTCCAGCACACGCTGTGCTACGTCGACTGGAAGACCGACGGCATGGTCTGGCCGAACTGGCCGATGTGGATGGCCGCGGCGGGCATCGAGGGCTTCGACGACAGCCGCTGCATCGGCTTCGCCGACTCGAGCGACGTGGTGCGCGCCGTCACCGAGAGCGGCATGGTCGGCCTGGCCGACCTGGACATGATCGGCGCCGACCTCGCCCAGGGCCGGCTGGTGCGGCTGTTCGACATCGGCGTGCCCATGGCGGCGGGCTACGCCTACCACCTGGTCTACCCGGAAGGCAGCGCCCAGGACCCGCGCATCCTGGCGTTCCAGGACTGGCTGCTGGGGCAGGCGTCCAGGACTTGAAAAACGCCAAACGGCATACAAATATCCAACAAATCGCGACAAAAGCTATCGCAACGATAGAAACCCAAGGGAACCCTTGGCTTAGCACTCCCTCTAACCGAGTGCTAATATGACCGCCACAAAGGAGTTTCCCCTGATGACAACGCTGTCTGGAGTCTCTGCCAACCAGCTGGCCGTCGCCAACCCCTGGTCGATGGTCCCCCCGCTGGGCAACCTGGATGCCTACATTTCGGCCGCCAACCGCCTGCCGCTGCTCACGCTCGAAGAAGAGCAGGGCTTCGCACGCAAGTTGCGCGACCAGAACGACCTCGAAGCCGCCGGTGCGCTGATCCTGTCGCACCTGCGCCTGGTCGTGTCCATTTCCCGCCAGTACCTGGGCTACGGGCTGCCGCACGGCGACCTGATCCAGGAAGGCAACGTCGGTCTCATGAAGGCCGTGAAGCGTTTCGACCCCGACCAGGGCGTGCGGCTGGTGAGCTACGCCATGCACTGGATCAAGGCCGAGATCCACGAGTACATCCTGAAGAACTGGCGCATGGTCAAGGTCGCGACGACCAAGGCCCAGCGCAAGCTGTTCTTCAATCTGCGCTCGATGAAGCAGGGTTTCAAGGCCGACTCGGCCGCGGCCGACAACGGCACGCACCGCGAGACGCTGAGCCCCGACGAGGTCTCGCAGATGGCCACGCGCCTGAACGTGAAGCCCGAGGAAGTGCTCGAGATGGAAACCCGCCTGTCGGGTGGCGACGTGCTGCTCGATCCGGGTCCGTCCGATGACGGCGATGAAGGCTTCGGCCCCATCGCCTACCTGGCCGACGCCACGCAGGAACCGACCGCCCTGCTCGAATCGCAGCAGCGCGACCGCCTGTCGAGCGACGGCATCGCCACCGCCCTGGAGGCGCTGGACGACCGCAGCCGCCGCATCGTCGAGGAGCGCTGGCTCAAGGTGAACGACGACGGTTCGGGCGGCATGACGCTGCACGACCTGGCCGCGGTGTACGGCGTGAGCGCCGAGCGCATCCGCCAGATCGAAGTGGCGGCGATGAAGAAGATGAAGAAGGCGCTGGCCGAGTACGCGTAAGCGTCACGACCGCTCTCCTCCAAGAAAAAGCCCGGCAGTGCCGGGCTTTTTTTCGTTCGGGGGCGCTTCAGGGCGTCGACTTGGTCAGCGTGCGCAGCGCCCGCTTCGCGATGTAGCGGGTCTCGGCAACCGGCGATTCGGCCACCCAGCGCGTGCACAGCGTCTCGACCCACTCGGGCTGCGTCTTGCTGGCGTCGTTGAGCCAGTTGGCGACCGAGTTCTGCACGTAGCGATGCGCGTCGGCACGCAGCGGCTCCAGCAGCGGCAGCGCCAGCCAGGGCTCGGCCTTCAGCGTCTCGATCTGCGCGCACCACACGCCGCGCGGGCGCGTGAGCTCGCTGGCGAAGCGGCGCACGTTCGGATCGGCATCGGTCACCCAGGGCTGCAGCAGCGCCAGCGCCTCGTCGAGCGAGTTGATGACGCTGTCACGCACCGCCATCCAGGCGAACTCGCGCACGCCGAAATGCGGGTCGGCGGCGAAGCGGCGCACGGCGACGAGCTGCTCGACGAGCGGCAGGCCCGACAGCGTGATCCACTGCACCGCCCAGCAGCGCGCCACGTCGCTCGCGTGCGTGGCCAGCCGGTGCGCCACGGCATCGCGTTCGGCGTGTTCGGCCGTCATGTCGTACAGCGCCCGCGCGATGTGGCTGTGGCGCTGCATGGGCTTGAAGGCGGCCAGCATGGCGAGCGTGTCGTCCAGCCGTTCGTGCGCCGCGTCGAGGCCGACATGGCCCGCCACGCTGCGCGCGAGCAGCGGCAGTTCGAGCGCGAGGAATTCGTTGAGGTTGACGGTCTCGAGCAGCCCGCCGTTCAGCGCGCCCAGCACCTCGGGCGGGATGAGCGCGATGCGGAACGCGCCCTTGCGCGACTTCAGGTGCGCGACCGATGCGGCGTCCATACCCCGGGCGCCCGGCTCAGGACGCGAGCAGCGTCTTCAGGTCCGACACCATCGCCGGCACGCCCGCGCCGTAGCGCGCGTAGAGCCGCAGGCGGCCCTGCGGGTCGTAGATGTAGCTGGCGGCCGAGTGGTCCATGGCGTAGCTGGTCGGCGTCTTGCCATCGACCTTCTTGTAGTAGACCTTGAAGTCCTTCGCGACGGCGGCCAGCTGCTCGGGCGTGGGAATGAGCGCCACGAAGCTCGGGTCGAACGCGCCCATGTAGGCCTTGAGCACCTCGGACGTATCGCGCGCCGGATCGACGGTGACGAACAGCACCTGCAGCTTGCTGCCGTCGGCGCCGAGTTGCTGCTTGACCTGCGCCATCTCGGTCATGGTGGTCGGGCAGACATCAGGGCACTGCACGTAACCGAAGAAGAGCACGACCGCCTTGCCCTTGAAGTCGGCCAGCGTGCGCACCTTGCCGTCGGCGTCGGTGAGCGAGAAGTCTTTGGCGTAGTCGGCGCCCGTGATGTCGACCGCCTGGAAGCTCTGCTTCGGCTGCTGCTCGCTGCAGGCCGCGAGGCCCAGTCCCAGCGTGGCCGAGGCGGCCACCCAGCCGGCCGTGGCGGCGATCGATTTCAGGGCATTGCGCTTGTTCATGGGCAGGTCAGGTCCGGTCAGCGGAGGTAATGGTCGACGAGCAGCGCCGCGAACAGCACGCTCAGGTGGATGAGCGAAAACCGGAAGGTCTTGCGCGCCAGCGTGTCGGAGTAGTTGCGCCACAGCGCGAAGGCATAGCCGGTGAAGCCGATGCTCACGCCGATGGCGACCACGAGGTAGAGCCAGCCGCTCATGCCGTAGATGAAGGGCATCAGGCAGGCGGCGAACAGAATGAAGGTGTACAGCAGCACCTGCAGCCGCGTGAACTCGTTGCCGTGCGTCACGGGCAGCATCGGCAGGCCGGCCTTGCGGTAGTCCTCGACGCGGTACAGCGCCAGCGCCCAGAAATGCGGCGGGGTCCACAGGAAGATGATGAGGAACAGGATCAGCGCCTCGGGGCCGACGTCGCCCGTCATGGCGGCCCAGCCCAGCACCGGCGGCATGGCGCCCGAGGCACCGCCGATCACGATGTTCTGCGGCGTCAGCGGCTTCAGGATGACGGTGTAGATCACCGCGTAGCCGACGAAGGTGGCAAAGGTGAGCCACATGGTCAGCGGGTTGACCGTGAACCACAGCAGCGCCGAGCCGGCCGCGCACAGCAGCGCCGAGAACACCAGCGCCTGCATGTCGCTGAGCTGCCCGCGCGCCGTGGGGCGCCAGGCGGTGCGCTTCATCTTGGCGTCGATGCCCTTCTCGACCAGGCAGTTGAACGCGGCCGCCGCGCCGGCCACCAGCCAGATGCCCAGGCAGGCCAGCACGCCGCGCTGCACGTCGGCCCACGACGGCAGGCCGGGCACGGCCAGCACCATGCCGATGAGCGCGCAGAACACGATCAGCTGCACCACGCGCGGCTTGGTGAGCGCGTAGAACTGGCGCAGCACGTTGGCGGTGCTGGCGTGCTGAACAGGAATCGGGGTGCTCACGCGGTGGCTTTCTTCGGTTGGGGGGTGCCGCGCGCATTGTCGGCGGCGCGCGGAATCGGTGCAGCGGCGGCGCTTTCGCGCCGGCTCTCGCACAGCGCCCAGGTCAGGACCACGGCCAGCGCCGCGGCGCCGCCCGTGTGGAGCACGGCGGCGGCCAGCGGCCAGCCGAGCAGCACGTTGCCCAGGCCCGTGGCCAGCTGCAACAGCGCCAGGCCGGCCAGCCAGTGCGCCTGTGCGCGCAGTGCCTCGAGGCGACGCAGGCGCAAGGCCAGCAGGCCCAGCGCCACGAACACGGCATACGCCATGAGGCGGTGCGCGTAGTGGATGGCGGTGAGGGCGGAAAAGTCGAGCGGCTGGCCGTCGCCGGTCACGCCGAGGTGGCGCCAGATCTCGAAGCCCTGCACGAAGTTCATCGGCGGCCACCAGCTGCCCTGGCAGGTCGGGAACTGCGTGCAGGCCAGCACCGCGTAGTTGGTGCTGACCCAGCCGCCGAGCGCGATCTGCAGCACCAGCAGCACCGCCGTGGCGATCAGCCCGTTGCGCAGGGCCGGCGACACGGCCGTGGGCAGGCGCTGCGCGGCCACCTGGCGGTAGCGCACGGCCTGGATGCAGAGCAGCGCGAGCAGCACGATGGCGCCCATCAGGTGCATCGTGACGATGGCGGGGAACAGCTTCCAGGTGACGGTCATGGCGCCGAAGGCGCCCTGCAGGCAGACCCAGACCAGCGTGGCCGCGGGCCACCACGCGCTGAGCACGACGTGGTGGTGCGCGCTGTCGACCGGCGGCGCGGGCTGGCGCCGCTGGCGGCGGCGCACGATCCAGGTGGCGCCGGCCAGCGTGAGGATCAGCACCCCGACGCCGGTCGCGAGATAGCGGTGAACCATCTCGATCCAGGCCTTGCTGTGCGTCACCGGGCCGGTCGGCTGGGCCGCCTGCGCCATCGCGATCTCGTGGCGTGCGCCGGCCGGGCTGGCGTTGCCGTAGCAGCCGGGCCAGTCGGGGCAGCCCAGGCCCGAATCGGTGAGCCGCGTGAAGGCGCCGAACAGCGTGAGGTCGAAGGTGAGGAACAGCGTGAGCACGGTCAGCGCATGCAGCCGCCGCGCGGGGCCGGAGCCGGCGTTGCGGCGCCACACCCAGACCAGCGGTCCGAGCGCGAGCAGCACGCCGGCGCCCATCATCCAGGCGATCGGCGTGAGGTCGTAGAGGGAGCTCGTGTCCATGAGGCGGTGGTGGTTCGCGCGGGCTCAGCGGCCCGCTTCGTCCCACGACGACGAGGCGCGCAGCAGGCGGTCGATGTCGCGCTTCGCGCGGCTCGCGCCGGCGGCGTCCATGCGGGCCGGGAAACGCATCATCCAGTTGCCCATCGGATCGACCACGTAGAGGTGCTCGGACAGCGTGTGGCCCTTCACAGGCGCGAGCCAGCGGGCGAGTTGGTCGGCCGGCACGCGCAGCACGGTCGCGCCGTGCAGGCCGTTGGTCAGGCGCTCAGGCACGGGCGCCGCGTCGCTCACGAGCCAGACGCGGTCCAGGCGGTCTTTTTCGCGGCCCAGGCTCTCGCGCAGCTGACGCTGCAGGTACAGCTGCTGCTCGCACAGCGCGTCGCAGGCCGCATCGGCCACGGCCACCAGCAGCCACTGGCCCTTGAGCGTGGTCAGCTCGACCGGCGCGCCGTTGCGGTCGGTTGCCGTGAGGCGGGGCATCTCGTGCTGCGGATCGATCAGCTCGCCGTACACGCTGCGGCCCTCGGGCCGGATCACGTAGTAGGTGAAGTACGAGGCGATGACGGGTGCCGCGCACATCAGCAGCACGGCGATCATCTTCCAGCGCCCATGGACCGTGCGGCGGTTCTCGGCCTCGTCGAGCGCCTGGCCCGGCGACGGCATCGAGTGCACGGTCAGGCCCAGCGGCTCGTCAGAGGCCGCGGCCATCGCGTGCGCGGCGCCGCGCGCGCCGGAAGGGGGAGATGAATTGGAACCAGACATAGAGGATGACAACGAGGGCCGACAGGCCGAACCACTGGAATGCGTAACCGTAGTGCCTCTCCAGGCCCAACGCCGGGGCCGGCCAGTCGCGCTGCAGGCCCTCGGACGCCGGCCCGCTCTGCTGCAGCGACACGTCGGTGCGTAGCGGCAGTTGGGTCTCGCCACGGAATGCCTCCAGGTCGAGATTTTGCCGGATGGGGGAAGACCCCTGAATGCCCGGTGCCGGAGCGCTGGCGCCGGCAGCCGAAGGGGCCGGTGCGGCGGCCGATGCCGCGGGTGCCGGTGCGGCCGCAGTCTTCGCGCCGAGTTCGAACAGATGGCTCGGCGGCGGCTCGATCAGCGCCGTGAGCTCGACGATGCCGGGCGGCGTCTCGACCACACCGAGCTGCGTACGGTCGACGAAATTGCGCTGCACCCATCCGCGCTGGACCATCACGGCCTGCTCGCTGCCTTCGAGCGCGAACGGCGTCAGCACGTAGAAGCCCGGCGTGCCGTGCATCTGGCGGTTGTCCAGGTAGACCGTCTGCGCCGTGAGCCACAGGCCGCGCAGGCGCACCGGCCGGTGCATCTCGCCGGCGGCTTCGCCCAGCGCCAAGAACTCGGCCTGCGACAGTGGGGCTTTCAGCTTCTGCGCATCGATGCGGGCCTGCAGCGCCTCTTTCTGCGCGGCGCGCGACAGCTGCCAGCGGCCCAGCGACACGGTGGCGGCCAGCGCCAGCACGGCCGCCAGCGTCACGACCAGGAAACGGCCCCGGCCCGCGCGGCGGCGCGGCGTGGCAGAGGAAACGAGAGGCTCGGGGGTCACTGGAGCGGACGGGGCGTGCGGCCGATAATGCGGGTCATGAAATATTTCGTCGCCCTGATCTTTCTGGGCATCTTCGCGAGCCTCGCTTTCGCGCTCTACTTCATGCTGAAGGACGGTCGCGACGGGCAGAACAAGCGCGGCGGCATGGCCCGCGCCCTCACCTTTCGGATCGGCCTGTCGGTCTTTTTGTTCCTGTGCATGCTGCTGGCCTGGAAACTCGGCTACATCCAGCCCACCGGGCTCCCGCTCGGGAAGTAACAGATGGTGCTCGTTCCACGAGAACCATGAAAAAGGCGCCTTACGGCGCCTTTTTTCTGGAATGCCGTGAGGTTTTTCGCTCAAAGCCAATAGACCAGCACGTAGAGACCCAGCCAGACGACGTCCACGAAGTGCCAGTACCAGGCGGCGCCTTCGAAGCCGAAGTGACGCTCGGCGGTGAAGTGGCCCTTCTGCAGGCGCAGCGTGATGAACAACAGCATCAGCATGCCGATGAACACGTGCAGGCCGTGGAAGCCGGTCAGCATGAAGAAGGTCGAACCGTAGGTGCCCGAGCTGAGCTTGAGGTTCAGTTCGGTGTACAGGTGGAAGTACTCGTAGCCCTGCACGCCCAGGAAGATCACGCCCAGCAGCACGGTGAGCCACATGAAGCGGATGCACTGGGCGCGGTGGTCGGCGCGCAGCGCGTGGTGGGCGATGGTCAGCGTCACGCCCGAGCTCAGCAGCAGCGCGGTGTTGATGGTCGGCAGCCAGAACGGGCCGACGGTCTGGAAGGGCTCGATGATGCCGGCCGGCGAACCGGTCACGCCGGCGGCGACGCTGGGCCACACGGCCTTGAAGTCGGGCCAGAGGATCGCGTTGTCCAGGCTGCCGAGCGTCGGCAGCGCGTGGGTGCGGGCCCACCACAGCGCCGTGAAGAAGGCGCCGAAGAACATCACTTCCGAGAAGATGAACCAGCTCATGCTCCAGCGGTACGAGAGATCGATCTTGTGGCCGTACTGGCCGCTCTCGCTCTCGCCGACGGCAGCGCGGAACCACACGAAGAGCGTGCCGAGCCAGATCACCATGCCCAGCAGCAGCGACCAGGCGCCCCACTGGTGGCTGTTGATCCATTGCCCCGCGCCGAGGATCACGAAGAACAAGCCGATCGCGGACACGACCGGGTAGGCCGAGGGTCCGGGCACGAAGTAGTAGGGCGTGGTGCCGTGGGTGGTTGAACTCATATCAGCTCCTGGCTTTCTTTCTTCTCTCGATTCAATGATTCTGGAGATCGTGGTTTCTTATCTTCGGCTCAGCAGGCAGCGCTCAGGCGGCCGCGACCACATGCTGCACCAGCAGCACCAGCCCGACCACGAAGACGATCACTGCGGCAAACGCCACCACGATGACGTGCAGCGGATTGAGCTTGCCCAGGTCTTCCTTGTAGGCGCTGTTGCGGCGCACCCCGAAGAACGACCAGCCCACCGCCTTCATCGTGTCCCACAGCGTGGGCTTGCGGCGCGGGGCTTCGGGCGGCAACGGCGAGGTCACGAGCGCGGCTCATCGGCGACAGCATGCGAAACGGCGGCCACCGGGGCCGGAGGCGTCTTGCCGCCCACCTCGAAGAAGGTGTACGACAGCGTGATGGTCTTGACGTCCTTCGAGATCTTCGGATCGATCACGAAGGCGACCGGCCACTGCTTCTTTTCGCCCGCATCGAGCGTGTACTGGTTGAAGCAGAAGCACTCGAGCTTGTTGAAATGCGCCGCGGCCTGCTGCGGTGCGTAGCTCGGGATGGCCTGCGCGGCCATGCGGCGATTCTGCGTGTTCTGGAACTCGTACATCACCGTGTTCAGCTGGCCCGGGTGCACTTCGATGAAGCGCTCGGCCGGCTTGAAGTCCCACAGGCCACCGCGCACGTTGGAGTCGAACTCGACCTTGATCGTGCGGGTCATGTCGACCTGCGTGTTGTCCGGCACGCGCACGTTCTTGGCGCCGCTGGCACCGCCCGGCACCTGGAGCTCGGAGAGCGCGAGGATGTTGATGCCGGTCATCTCGCAGATGGCGCGGTACATCGGCACCAGCGCATAGCCGAAGGCGAACATGCCGCAGGTCACGACGGCCAGCTTGCCGACCATGCGGACATTGGCGCGGCGAATGCGTTGACCGAGGCTCATGCTGTTGCTTCCGTTCGGGGGGTGCGATGCGGCGCGGTCAGCGACCGCTGAACCAGACCATGCGGACGATGAAGCCGATGAAGAAGATCACCGCGATGGAGGCCAGCGTGAGCCCCATGCGTCGGTTGTTCTTTCTTTGTTCGGGCGTCGTCATCGTCGTGCGGTCGTGGTGCTTGTGCGGTGAGCGCGGGTGATCAGCCGATCACCTTGGTGGCGGTCACGTCAAGCTTGGGCGGGTTCTCGAAGGTGTGGAACGGGGCCGGCGACGGCACTTCCCACTCGAGGCCTTCGGCCGCTTCCCAGGGCTTCTGAGCCGCTGCTTCACCCTTGCCGCGCATCGAAGGCAGCACGATGAACAGGAAGAAGTAGACCTGCGCGAAGCCGAAGAAGAACGCACCCACCGAAGCGATGGCGTTGAAGTCGGCGAACTGCATGGGGTAGTCGGCATAGCGACGCGGCATGCCGGCCAGACCCAGGAAGTGCATCGGGAAGAAGGTGACGTTGAACGAGATCAGCGACCACCAGAAGTGGACCTTGCCGCGCGTTTCGTTGTACATCACGCCGGTCCACTTGGGCGCCCAGTAGTAGAAGCCCGAGAACATGGCGAACAGCGAGCCGGCCACCAGCACGTAGTGGAAGTGGGCCACCACGTAATACGTGTCCTGCAGCTGCGTGTCGATCGGCGCGACCGCGAGGATCAGGCCGGTGAAGCCGCCCATCGTGAACACGAAGATGAAGCCGACCGCGAACAGCATGGGCGTCTCGAAGGTCATCGAGCCCTGCCACATCGTGGCGATCCAGTTGAAGATCTTCACGGCCGTGGGCACGGCGATCAGCATGGTCGCGTACATGAAGAACAGCTGGCCCGTGAGCGGCATGCCGGTCGTGAACATGTGGTGGGCCCACACGATGAACGACAGGATGGCGATCGACGAGGTGGCGTACACCATCGAGGCGTAACCGAAGAGCTTCTTGCGGGCGAAGGCCGGGACCACCTGGCTGATGATGCCGAAGGCCGGCAAGATCATGATGTAGACCTCGGGGTGGCCGAAGAACCAGAAGATGTGCTGGTACATCACCGGGTCACCGCCGCCGGCGGGGTTGAAGAAGCTGGTGCCGAAGTGGCGGTCGGTCAGCGTCATCGTGATGGCGCCTGCGAGCACGGGCATCACGGCGATCAGCAGGTAGGCGGTGATGAGCCAGGTCCAGCAGAACATCGGCATCTTCATCAGCGTCATGCCGGGGGCGCGCATGTTCAGGATGGTGACGATGATGTTGATCGAACCCATGATCGACGAGGCGCCCATGATGTGCATCGCGAAGATGCCGGCGTCCATCGAGGGGCCCATCTGCAGCGTGAGCGGGGCGTACAGCGTCCAGCCGGCCGCGGGCGCGCCGCCGGGCATGAAGAACGAACCCGCCAGCATGATGGCCGCCGGGATCAGCAGCCAGAAGCTGAAGTTGTTCATGCGCGCGAACGCCATGTCGGATGCGCCGATCTGCAGCGGGATCATCCAGTTCGCGAAGCCCACGAAGGCCGGCATGATGGCGCCGAACACCATGATCAGGCCGTGCATGGTGGTGAACTGGTTGAACAGTTCGGGGTTCACCATCTGCAGGCCGGGCTGGAACAGCTCGGCGCGGATCAGCAGAGCGAGCACGCCGCCGATCATCAGCATCGTGAAGCTGAACAGCAGGTAGAGCGTGCCGATGTCCTTGTGGTTGGTCGCGAACACCCAACGGCGCCAGCCGGTGGGCGCGTGGTGATCGTGATGGTCGTCGTGTGCGTGGCCGCCGGGGGCGTGACCGTGGGGGTCGAGGACTGCGCTCATGTCGTTGTTCCTTGCAATTTCTTCTTCGCGGGGCGCCGTCGGATCACTTGCCGCGCAGGGCCAGCACTTCGGCCGGTTGCACCAGCTGGCCCGTCTTGTTCGACCAGCTGTTCTTGGTGTACGTGGCCACGGCCGCGAGGTCGGTGTCGCTCAGCTGCTTCCAGGCAGGCATGGCACCGTTGTTCTGGCCGTTGAGCAGCACCAGCAGCTGCACCTTGTGGTCGGAATCGGTCACCTTGGCTGCGCCGTCGAGCGGCTTGATCGGGCCTGCGCCCTTGCCGTTGGCCTGGTGGCAGGCCGCGCAGTTGGCGGCGTAGACCTTCTCGCCGCGTGCCAGCATGTCGGGCAGCGTCCAGACTTTGGTCGGGTCGTCGAGCTTGGCTGCGGCTTCCTTGCGCTTGGTGGCGACCCAGGCGGTGTAGTCGGCAGCCGACAGCACCTTCACGTGGATCGGCATGTAGGCGTGTTCCTTGCCGCACAGCTCCTGGCACTGGCCGTAGTAGTCGCCCACGGTCTCGGCGCGGAACCAGGTGTCGCGCACGAAGCCGGGAATGGCGTCCTGCTTGAGGCCCAGCTGCGGCACGGCGAAGGCGTGGATCACGTCGTTCGCGGTGGTGATGATGCGGACCTTCTTCTGCACCGGCACGACCATCGGGTTGTCGACCTTGAGCAGGTAGTCGTCGGGCATGGCGCCCTTGGCACCGGCGTCGGACATGGCGCGCTGCGAGCTGTCGAGCGTGGAGATGAAGGCCAGGCCCTCGCCTTCGCCGTTCAGGTAGTCGTAGCCCCACTTCCACTGGTAGCCCGTGGTCTTGATCGTGAGGTCGGCGTTCGTGGTGTCCTTCTGGGCCACGAGCACCTTGGTGGCGGGCAGCGCCATCACGATCACGATGAGGAAGGGCACGATGGTCCAGATGACCTCGACCACCACCGATTCATGGAAGTTGGCGGCCTTGTGGCCCACCGACTTGCGGTGCTTCCAGATGGAATAGAACATCACCGCGAACACGGCGACGAAGATGACCGTGCAGATGATCATCATGATCGTGTGGAGCAGATGCTGCTCCTGCGCGATCTTGGTCACGCCGACCGGAAGATTCAGCTGGCGCACCGCGGGGCCGCCGGGCAGATCGTTGACTGCGTGCGCCGCGTTGCTGAACGCCGCGCCGGCCGCCAGCAACAGATTCGCCGGCCTGTACTTATTGCGCCAAATGCTCTTCATCGTGTTCACGTTTCTTCAATTTTTCGAAAACCCAACCGTGCAGCACCGCGCGAGCCCCCTCAGGCGCCACGCAACGCCATGCGAATCTCGCGCGCCAGTGCGGCTCGCAACTCCGGGCGTACATAGCGCCCCACCCTGACCGATCGACCTTGCCCCGAGACCTCGATCAGCGAACGATCGCCGGTCTGCGGTTCGATCCGCACCTGGTGCGGAAGAAATTCCGTGCGTTCGTAGTGCCCACCGTTCTCGAGCTCCACGACGAGGCGTCCGCCCTGCAGCGCGATCCGTTCGCCATCGGTGGCATGCCGCGCGTACATCATGAACGCAAAGCCCACCGCGGCCAGTTCGAGCCAGGCGAATGGCAATACCAGCGGCGCACCGTGCAGCCAGAACACCATGCCCGTTCCCAGAGATACCACGCACAGCGAGGCGTAGAGCCAGCCCAGCTGGCTCGGCGTCACCGAGCAATTGCGTTTCAGGAACCAGTGGATGTTCTGGCCTGAGACGGTGGCAAAACGAAACACGGAATTCGACACGGGCGAGTTCAGCAAATCGGTGCGTCGATGGTGGCCAAACCCCTCGTACAAACAGGATCCGACACCCCTCGATCACGGGACAATACCCGCGAGTTTCACGCAACGGCGGATTGTAGCGGGTAGAGCGCGGGCCCCGCGCACCGAATGAGGGCTGCCGGGTCGCTCAGGCGCCAGGGCGGCCGCGCTGAAGCATCGATCGCATCTCGCGCAGCGAGACCGCACTCTCGGGCGACAGCGCGACGCGCGGCGTCGGCTTGAAGGCATGGCCGTAGATGACCTCGAAGGTCAGCGCGATGCGGCCCTCGCCTTCCGCGGCCGGTGCCAGCTCGGGCAGGGCCTGCTTGAGCGCGCGGTGCCAGGCCTTGCCGCGCAGTGCGGGGAAGCGCGCCGGATGCAGGTTGCGCCCCAGCGTGCGCAGCTCGGCCAGGGCGGCCTCGGGGGTGGCCCAGGTGAGCACGATGCGCTCCATGTCCATCACGGGCTCGGCGAAGCCGGCGTGCACGAGCATGTCGCCCCAGTCGTGCATGTCGGTGTACTCATGGCCGGCGGCGGGCCAGCCGAGCCGGGCGTGCAGGGCGCGCAGCTCGCGCACGGTGTCCGGCCCCAGGCAGGAGAACATCAGGAAGCCGTTGGTCGCGACCAGCCGGTGCCACTGCGCGATGAGCGCTTCAGGGTCGGCCGCCATGTGCAGCGACATGTTGGCCCAGAGCAGGTCGACGCCGTCTTCGGGCGTGGCGTCGAAGCGGGCCTTGCCGCCCTGCCAGCGGCGCGCGCTCCACCAGGGGGCGGTCAGTGCCTCGCCGGTCCGGTCGGCCAAGGCGGGTTCGGATTCGATGACGAAGGCTTCGGCGTCGCGGTAGCGGCGGGCCAGCAGCGCGTGGGCCTCGAGGCCGCCGCGCAGCGGCGACCAGTCGGCCCAGGTGCGGGGCTGGGCCTTGATCCATTGCAGCCGGTCTTCCATCCGGCGGCCGATTTCCTCGTGCAGCCAGGGCGAGCCCTCGGCGGGCGCGAGCCGGCGCCAGCGGTCGGCCGCCGTGGGATCGATGGTCGGCGGTCTTCTTGCGGGGTCGGTGGCCATGGGGCCGTGAGTATATTGAGGCATGCACAACCGCCGGGCCCTGAGGCCTTTCACCTCGCTGCTCGCGCGGCTGCCCAGCCAGTGCGAGGTCTGCCGCGCCTGGCCCGCGCAGCGCGTGTGCGACGCCTGCGTGGCCCGCTTCGCGCCGCCGACCCCGCGCTGCGGGGGCTGCGCGCTGCCGATGCCCGAGGGCGTGGCGCGCTGCGGCGAGTGCATCAAGCACCCGCCGCCGCTCGACGCCTGCCTCGCCGCCTGCACCTACGCATGGCCGTGGCCCGACTGCATCGCCCAGTTCAAGTTTCGCGGCGAGGCGGGCTGGGCCGGCCCGCTGGCCACCCTGCTGCGCAGCGCGCCGTGGGTGGAGCCGGCGCTGGAACAGTGCGACCTCGTGCTGCCGATGCCGCTGGCGCCCGGCCGGCTGGCCGAGCGCGGCTTCAACCAGGCGCATGAACTTGCCCGCCGGCTGGCACCGGCCAAGACCGATGCGACCCTTCTGCTGCGCACGCGCGACACGCCCGCGCAGAGCGGCCTGCCGCGCGCCGACCGGCTGCGCAACCTGCGCGGCGCCTTCGCCGTGGAACCGCTGCGCGCCGACGGCCTGCGGGGGCGGCGCGTGGTGCTGGTGGACGACGTGATGACCAGCGGCGCGTCGCTGTTCGCCGCGGCCGCCACCTTGCGCCTGGCAGGCGCGGCGCACATCACCGGCGTGGTGCTGGCGCGGACCGACCCGCCGCGCTGAGCCTGCCGGCGGCGCCCGCGACAATCGGTGCATGTTCCATATCGTCCTGGTCCACCCCGAAATTCCGCCGAACACCGGCAACGTGATCCGGCTCGCGGCCAACACCGGCTGCACGCTGCACCTGGTCGAGCCGCTCGGCTTTTCGATGGACGACCGCCTGCTGCGCCGCGCCGGGCTCGATTACCACGAGTACGCCGAGGTCAAGCGCCACGCCGACTGGGCCGCGCTGCTGGCCACGCAGCAACCGCCGGCCGAGCGCATGTTCGCGCTGACCACGCGCGGCACCCGCGCGGTGCACGACGTGCGCTTCCAGCCCGGCGACTGGCTGGTGTTCGGCTCGGAAACCGCCGGCCTGCCGCCGCCGATCCGCGACAGCTTTGCCGAGCCGCAGCGCCTGCGGCTGCCGATGCGCGCCGGCCAGCGCAGCCTGAATTTGTCGAACGCGGTGGCGGTCACGGTGTTCGAAGCCTGGCGACAAAACGGTTTCGCCTGACGGCCCTTCACACGGCAGGGGCACATCCGATCGGCGCTGCGCAGCGTATGGGAAGGCATGCCGGTGATTCGCACCGGCATCCGTCCCCTCAACGCTGATTGCCAAGGAGTCTCGCCATGCACACCACCACCCTGCACCTCATCACGATCACCGCCCTCGCCTGCGCCGGCGGCGCCCATGCCTTCCAGGGCGAGCAGAACCCGCTGCCGCCCGCGCCCTTCCAGTCGTCGCTGACGCGCGCCCAGGTCCAGCAGCAAGCCCTGCAGCCGCTGCAGATCAGCAACGGCGGCACCGGCGTGGCCCGCCCGACCGCAGGCAACGTCGACCGTGCGGCGGTGCGCGCGAGCGCCGTCGGCATCACCCGACAAGGCGCCGCCACCTACGGCGAAGTCACCGACCGCCGGATGTAAAGAGAAGAAGAAAAGAAAAACCGCTCAGGGAAAACGGCGCACCACCGACTCGGCGACGCACGCCGGCTTGGCGGCGCCTTCGAGTTCGATGGTGGTTTCCCAGGTCATCTGCAGGCCGTTGTTGGGAATCGGCTCGGCGCTCAGCAGCTTCATGCGGGCGCGCAGGCGCTGGCCCACCGGCACCGGCGACATGAAGCGCACGCGGTTCAGGCCGTAGTTCACGCCCATGCGCGACTCGACCACGTCGATCGCCGTCTCGAAGAACTTCGGCAGCAGCGACAAGGTGAGAAACCCGTGCGCGATCGGCGCGCCGAAGGGGCCGGACTTGGCCCGCTCCACATCGACGTGGATCCACTGGTGGTCGCCCGTCGCCTCGGCGAACTGGTTGACCTGCTGCTGCGTCACGGAAATCCAGTCGCTCACGGCGACTTCCTGGCCGACGCAGGCGGCGAGATCCTGAAGGGTCTGGAATGTCTTTTTGGTCATGCGGGGCATTCTGGTGCCAAGGGCACAGGGGTGGCTGTCGGACTTGCGACAACCGGGAATCGGGGAAATCCGGGGTCAGTTCAGGCGTCGAGCCATTCGCAGATCGGCGCCCACTGGTCGAGGTCGCGCTGCACGCGCCCCGGCGCAATGTCGAACAGCGTGAGGCCGCGCGCGGCCAGCTGCACGTAGTTCTGGGTGTCGCGCAGCTCGCCCAGCACGGGCACGCCGAGCCCGGCGATGAACTCGTGCAGCCGGTCGGCCGCCAGCGTGCGGGCGTTCACGCGCATGCCGACCAGGCCGATGCGGGTCTTCTCGGCGCGGCGGCTTTCCAGCAGGCGGTCGAGGAAATCGCGCGTGGCGTAGATGTCGAAGATGCTCGGCTGCAGCGGCACGATCACGCGGTCGGCCAGCGCCAGCACCTCCTTGAAGCGCCAGCCGTGCAGGCCGGCGGGCGTGTCGAGCACCGCGTGGGTGGTGCCGCGCGGCGGGCGCACCACGGTGCTGTCGCCGGTGGCCTCCCAGGTGGCGATGGGGCGGGCCTGCGGTGGGCGCAGGCCGAGCCACAGCCGCGAGGACTGCTGGCGGTCCACGTCGCCGAGCATCACGGCATGGCCGCGGCTCGCGAAATAGCCCGCGATGTTCGTTGCAATCGTCGACTTGCCCACGCCCCCCTTGGGATTGGCGACCAGAACCACCGGCATGAGGATCTCCTCCAGAACGAGAACAGGGCTGGATGGTAGTCGCCCCGGGTGGCGCGTCGGCGACGGCGGGCCGTCTGCGTTATGTTCGCCACATGACGACAACAACATCCGCGGAGAACCCCGCCAGCATCTATGTGCTGGCGGCCCACCCCCACTGGCGCGACTCGCGCGTGAACCGCCGGCTGTTCGCCGCGGCGCAGCGCGTGCCGGGCGCCGACGTGAACGACCTGTACGGCAGCTACCCCGATTTCGCCATCGACGTGGAGGTCGAACGCGAGCGGCTGGCCCGCGCGGACCTGGTGGTGCTGCTGCACCCGATCCAGTGGTACTCGATGCCGCCCCTGCAAAAGCTCTGGGTCGACGACGTGCTGGGCTACGGCTGGGCCTACGGCCCCGGCGGCACCGCGCTGCAGGGCAAGGACTGCTGGCTGGTCGCCACCACCGGCGGCCCCGAGCCGAGCTACCACCCGCAAAGCTACAACCGCTACTTCTTCGACGCCTTCCTGCCGCCCTACGAGCAGACCGCCGCGCTGTGCGGCATGCGCTTCTTGCCGCCGCTGCTGCTGCACGGCGCGCGCCGCGCCAGCGAGGCCGAGGTGGCCGCGCACGTCGAGGTGTTCGTGCAGCGCCTGGAAAGCTACCCGGTGTGGCCCGAGATGGACGAGCTCGACGCCTGCATCGCCTGCCCGGTGCCCGAGACCGACCGCCCCGCCGAATCCGACGACGTGGGCCAGGTGATGGCCGGCGCGTTCCACAGCGCGATGACGCACGGCCTGGCCGTCGCCAACGGCAGCAGCACCCACAAGGCGGCCTGAGCATGGAGCACGCACCCGCCTGGCTGACCAGCAGCCTGATCTACCTGAGCGCCGCCGTGCTGGTGGTGCCGCTGTCCAAGGCCCTGGGCCTGGGTTCGATCATCGGCTACCTCGTGGCCGGCATCGCCATCGGCCCCTGGGGCCTGGGCCTCGTGTCCAGCGTCGAAGACGTGCTGCATTTCGCCGAGTTCGGCGTGGTGCTGATGCTGTTTCTGGTCGGTCTCGAACTCGAGCCCAAGCGCTTGTGGAGCCTGCGCCGCCCGATCTTCGGCTGGGGGTCGGCGCAGGTGCTCAGTTGCGCAGCGGTGCTGTTCGCCGTCGGCTGGGCCGTGGGCGCGCCGTGGCGCGTGGCGCTGGTGGCGGCGCTCGGGCTGGCGCTGTCGTCCACCGCGATCGCGCTGCAGGTGTTCGGCGAACGCAACCTGCTGAAGACGCCCAGCGGCCAGGCCGGCTTCTCGATCCTGCTGTTCCAGGACGTGGCGGCGATCCCGATCCTCGCGCTGCTGCCGCTGCTGGCCGGCGCCACCGCGGCCGAGCAGGCCGTGAGCGGGCTGGACCGCGCGCTCGAGGCGCTGAAGATCGTCGGCGTGATCGCCGGCATCATCCTCGGCGGCCGGCTGCTGCTGCGCCCGATCCTGCGCTGGATCGCGCGCAGCGACACGCCCGAGATCTTCACCGCCGCCGCGCTGCTGCTGGTGGTGGCCATCGCGGCGCTGATGCAGTTCGTCGGCCTGTCGATGGCGCTGGGCGCCTTCCTTGCCGGCGTGCTGCTGGCCGAAAGCGAATACCGGCGCGAGCTCGAGACCGACATCGAGCCCTTCAAGGGCCTGCTGCTCGGGCTGTTCTTCATCGCGGTGGGCATGTCGATCAACTTCGGCGTGCTGCTGGCCAACCCGGGGGTCATGGCGCTGCTGGTCGTGAGCTTCCTGGTCATCAAGCTGGTGGTGATCTACGCGCTGGCCAAGGCCATGGGCCTGGCCTACCAGGAGCGGCCGGTGTTCACGCTGCTGCTGGCGCAGGGCGGCGAGTTCGCCTTCGTGGTGTTCCAGGCCGCCGGGCCCGACGTGCTGCCGCCGCAGACCACCTCGCTGCTGATCGGCGCGGTGGCGCTGTCGATGCTGCTGTCGCCGCTCTTGCTGGTGTTGCTCGACAAGTTCGTGCTGCCGCGCTACAGCCACGCGGGCGGGCCGCAGCTGGAGGAAATCTCGGAGCAGCAGGACGCCAAGGTGCTGATCTGCGGCTTCGGCCGCTACGGCCAGATCGTCGGTCGCCTGCTGATGTCGCAGGGCCTGCGCGTGACGGTGCTCGACCACGACGCCGACACCGTCGAAGGCCTGCGCCAGTTCGGCTTCCGGGTGTTCTACGGCGACGCCACGCGGCTGGACCTGCTGCGCACCGCGGGCGCCGGCACGGCGCGTGCCATCGTGGTGGCGGTGGACGACATCGAGCAGTCGCTGGACATCGTCGACCTGGTGCGCGAGAACTTCCCGCAGGCGCGCATCATTGCGCGCGCGCGCAACGTGACCCACCTGTTCCAGCTGCGCGACCGCGGTGTGCAGGACATCGAGCGCGAGGTGTTCGAGTCGTCGCTGCGCAGCGCGCGCTCGGCGCTGGAGGCGCTGGGCTGGCCGGCGGCCGAGGCCCGCGAGGCCTCGATGCGTTTCCGCCAGCGAAACCTCAAGCTCAGCGACGAGATCTACCCGCACTACAAGGACCGCGCCAAGCTGATCGCCGCCAACAAGGCGGGCCGCCAGCAGTTCGAGGAGCAGATGGCGCGCGAGCGCGAGGAGCGCAAGCTGCGCTCGGGCCAGGACTGGGACCGGCTCGGCGAAGACGAGCCAGCAGGCGACGCGAAGGCGCCCTGAAGCCCGGGTCAGGCCGGCACGGTCAGGTACACGCCCTCGCGGCCGATCACCGGCGCGCGGGTCGGCATGAAGATCGTGCAGCCGTCGCAGGGCGAGCGGATCTCGCGCCCGGCCTGCACCGCGATCAGCGCGCCCCGGTCGAAGGTCTCGAAACCGAGCACGGGCCGCACGAAGGCAAAGTCGTCCGACGTGACCATGTGGACCTCGAGCAGCCGGAAGCGGCGCGCGGCCACCGGCACGCGCGGCACCGGGTCGACGAGCCCGAGGTGCGCCAAAAAGCGCAGCGACACGTCGGTGGCCAGGTCGGCCGCCGACTGCGCGAAATGCTGGCCGCACTCGACCACCACCGCGCCGCCGTCGATGCCCGGCTCGCCGTGCCGGCCGTAGGCCGTGACGCCCGTGCCGGGCGCGGCGCCCACGGGCATCACGAGGTGCACCGCCGGGCCGCCGACGGCCTGCGCCAACCCTGCATTGCGTTCGAACTCCGGGTAGACCCAGAAGGGCTGCACGGGCGCGCGCGTGGAGTGGATGTCCAGCACGTAGTCGGCCACGTCGAGCACGGGCCGCAGCTCGCGCGCGCGGCGCAGCTCGGGGCTGTCCCCGGTGCCGTCGAGCAGCTCGGGCGACCAGATGCGGTTCAGGTTGTGCACCAGCTGGCGGTTCTCGTAGGGCCGGTCGATGTCGAAGGCCTCGTAGGCCTCGACGTTCGCGAAGCTCACGGTGAGCGTGCCGATCTTCGGGCGCACGCCGGTGTCGAGCAGGTGCGTGGCCGCGACCATGCCGCAGATCTCGTTGCCGTGCGTGAGCGCGTTGACGAGCACGTGCGGGCCCGGCTTGCCGGACGCGAAGCGGTGCACGTAGTCGATGCCGGTGTTGCCCTGGCGGTAGGCCGAGAGGTCGCGCGGCAGCACCTCCAGCGGTGCGGTGTCGGGTGCGAAGGCCTGCAGTGTCTGCGTCATGGAACCGGCCGCCCGCTCACTCGCCGCGGATGCCGGCGCGCTTGACCATCTCGCCGTACAGCGCGAGCCGCTCCGACATCATGGCCGTGAACTGCGCGGGCGATTGCGCCTCGGGCGCGAGCGAGCCGCGCGCCAGCAGCGCCTCGACCATCGTCGGCTGCTCGGCCACCGTGCGCACCGCCTTGTGCAGCGCGGCGATGACCTCGGGCGGCGTCTTCGCGGGCGCGGCCAGGCCGATCCACGAGGTGGTGTTCAGCACCGGATAGCCCAGTTCGGTGAAGGTCGGCACGTCGGGCAGCGCCGCGACGCGCGTGGGCGAAGCCACGGCCAGCGCACGCAGCTTGCCGGCCTGGATGTGCGGCAAAAAGGGCGCGAGGTTGTCCAGGCCGAACTGCACTTCGTTCGAGATCAGCGCGGTCACCAGCGGGCCGCCGCCGCGGTAGGGCACGTGCGTGGCATTGAGCTGCAGCTGCGACTTCATCAGCTCCACGTTGAGCTGGCCCATGCTGCCCGGCCCGGCGCTGCAGAAGTTGAGCTCGCCCGGGCGCGACTTCACCAGCGCCACGAACTCCTTGAAGGTCTTGGCGGGCACGGCCGGGTTCACCAGCAGCACGTTGATGGAGCGCGCGAGCTGGCTGATGGACAGGAAATCCTTGATCGGGTCGTAGCCCGGGTTGGCCTGCGTCAGCGGATTGGCCAGGTGCGAGCTCTGCGACGACACCACGAGCGTGTAGCCGTCGGGCTTGGCGCGTGCCACCTGGGCGCTGGCGATGGAGCCG
The DNA here is from genome assembly GCF_059419205.1 of Variovorax sp. GW821-FHT06D12. Taxonomy (NCBI): domain Bacteria; kingdom Pseudomonadati; phylum Pseudomonadota; class Betaproteobacteria; order Burkholderiales; family Comamonadaceae; genus Variovorax; species Variovorax sp. GW821-FHT06D12. The sequence goes on from NZ_JBWKRI010000002.1 coordinate 491,902, forward strand.
CCGGCGCCGGCACGGTTGTCGATGACCACCGGCGTGCCCAGCGCCTTCGACAGCGGTTCGGCGTACAGCCGCGCGATCAGGTCGACCGAGCCGCCGGCCGGGAACGGCACCACCAGCGTCACCGGACGGGCCGGAAAGGCCTGGGCGCGCGCGGACAGGGGCAGCAGCGCCGCCGTCAGGCCGGCGCCGAGGATCTCGCGCCGGCGCAGGGCGGGCACGGCGGGGGTGGTGGAACGCATGGCAAGGTCTTTCTGCAGAAGAAGCGGGCAATCGGGCGGACAGGTCCGGCCGAAATCGTGCATTCATTTTTGCAAGGAGGCCTAATTTTTGCAATACTCATTGCAAACATGAGGTTTCTCCGATGCCGCACGCAGACACCCCCGCCGCCCCCAGCCTGAACCAGCGCATCTCGGGCTACGGCAAGAAGCTCACGAAAAGCGAGCGACGCCTGATCGAGGAGCTGCAGGCGCACCACCCGCAGGGGCTGCTCGAATCTGCAACGAGCCTTGCAAGAAAGGTGGGCACCAGCGCCTCGACCGTGGTGCGGCTGCTCGCCAAGCTCGGCTACGAGAGCTACGCCCAGGCGCAGATGGAGGCGCGCGCCGAAGTCACCGCCCTGCTCGCCTCGCCCGCCACGCGCGCCGACGCGGTCATCGGCGACGACACCTCCGTGCGCAGCTGCCTGGACAACGCGCTGCTGCACGACCAGCACAACCTGGCCGCCACCTTCGCGGCGCTCGACGTGGGCGCGTTCGAGGCGGCGGTGAAGCTGCTCACGCAGCGCAAGGTGCGCGTGCACGTGCTCGGCCAGCGCAACGGCCTGCCGCTGGCCAGCCACCTCGCGCTGAACCTGAACCTGTGCCTGCCCGACGTGCGGCTGCTGGGTGGCTCGGGCGCGCTGCCGCTGGAAGACCAGCTGCTGCGCATCGACGGCAACGACCTGCTGCTCACGCTCACCTTCCGCCGCCACTCGCTCGCGATCGCGCGCACGGCGGCGTACTTCCGCGAGAAGGGCGCGAAGGTCGTCATGGTCACCGACAGCCCCACCGCGCCCGCGGCAGCCTCGGCCGATCACCTGCTGCTGGTGCGCACCTCCAGCGCCTCGCCCTTCGATTCGTACACGGCGGCGCTGTCGGTCTGCAATGCCTTGATCACCGCGGTGGCGCAGCGCCGCAAGAAGGAGCTGGCCGCCGTGTTCGAACGCGGTGCGGCGCTGTGGGAGCCGCACTGGAACGAGGCGGCGCCGCGCGCCGCCTGAACCTCAGGCCGCCGGGGTGCCGAGCCCCAGCAGGCGCACCGCGTTGTCCTTGAGGATGCCGGGCATCACCTCGGGCTTGAAGCCGGCGGCCTCGAAGTCCTTCATCCAGCGGTCGGGCGTGATCAGCGGGTAGTCGCTGCCAAATAGCACGCGGTCCTTGAGCAGCGTGTTGGCGTACTGCACCAGCTGCTTCGGAAAGTATTTGGGGCTCCAGCCCGACAGGTCGATCCACACGTTGGGCTTGTGCGTGGCCACGCTGAGCGCCTCGTCCTGCCAGGGGAAGCTGGGGTGGGCCATGACGATCTGCATGTCGGGGAAGTCGATGGCCACGTCGTCCAGGTGCATCGGGTTGCTGTACTCCAGCCGCAGGCCGCCGCCGCAGCGCATGCCCGAGCCGATGCCGCTGTGGCCGGTGTGGAAGATGGCCGGCAGCTTGTACTCGGCGATCACCTCGTAGATCGGCCAGGCCATGCGGTCGTAGGGGTGGTAGCCCTGCACGGTCGGGTGGAACTTGAAGCCCTTCACGCCGTGTTCCTCGATGAGCCGGCGCGCCTCGCGCGCGCCCATCTTTCCCTTGTGCGGATCGACGCTGCCGAAGGCAATCATGATGTCGCTGTTCTGCTGCGCCGCCTCGGCGATCTCCTCGTTCGGGATGCGCCGGCGGCCCATGTTCGACTCGGCGTCGACCATGAACATCACCAGCCCGATCTTCCTTTCACGGTAGTACGCCACGCTCTCGGCGATGGTGGGGCGGCGGTTCGAGCCGAAGAACTTGTCGGCCGCGCGGTCGTATTCCTCGCCGTAGTTGTCGAAAGGGTTCCAGCAGCTCACTTCGGCGTGGGTGTGGATGTCGATCGCGATCAGGTTCCGTGGGTCCATGTCGTTGTCTCCGGTTCGGGTAAGTCCCTAGGTTTCGGGAGGCTCCAATGCCTTGAATTGATTATTTCTCATAACCATAATCCAACGCAACCCCGCACACCATCATGACCAATCCAGACCTCCACCTCGACATCCGCGACGACGTCGCCATCGTTCGTCTCACGCGCGGCGCCAAGCGCAACGCGCTGTCCGACGGCCTGATCCTCGCGCTGCGCGACACCTTCGAGACCCTGCCCGCCACCGTGCGCGCGGCCGTGCTCGACGGCGAGGGCCCGCATTTCTGCGCCGGCCTGGACCTGAGCGAGCTCAAGGAGCGCGACGCCGGCCAGGGCATGCAGCACTCGCGCCTGTGGCACAGCGCACTCGACCTGATCCAGCACGGCCCGGTGCCGGTGGTGGCGGCGCTGCACGGCGCGGTGGTCGGCGGCGGGCTCGAGCTGGCCAGCGCCTGCCACATCCGCGTGGCCGACCGCTCCACCTTCTACGCACTGCCCGAAGGCTCGCGCGGCATCTTCGTGGGCGGCGGCGGCTCGGTGCGCATCCCCAAGCTGATCGGCGTGGCCCGCATGACCGACATGATGATGACCGGCCGCGTCTACAACGCCGAAGACGGCGAGCGCGCCAACTTCGCGCAGTACCTGGTCGACGAAGGCACCGCCTTCGACAAGGCCCTGGAGCTCGCCAAGCGCATCGCCACCAACGCGCCGCTCACCAACTACGCGCTGATGCACGCGCTGCCGCGCATCTCCGAGCAATCGGCCGACCACGGCTTCTTCACCGAGGCACTGATGTCGGGCATCGTCCAGGCCGCGCCCGAAGCCAAGGCACGCGTGCGCGACTTCCTCGAAGGCCGTGGCGCCAAGGTGAGCAAGGGATGACCGCCGTCCGCTACCGCCCGCTGGCCTTCGGCGTGACGCGCGCGGTGCTGCGCGACGGCGCGCCGGGCACGCGCTACCTCACGGCCGAGACACCGCTGCGGGCCTACCGCGAGCGCATGACCGACCGGCTCGCGCACTGGGCGCGGGTGGCGCCCGATCGCACCTTCATCGCACGCCGCGAGCGCCTGCCCGACGGCCGCACCGGCGACTGGCTGCGCGTGAGCTATGCGCAGGCGCTGGAAGAAGCGCGCGGTATCGGACAGGCCCTGCTCGATCGCGGCCTGAACGCCGAGCGCCCGGTCGTGATCCTGAGCGAGAACGGCATCGAACACGCGCTGCTCGCGCTGGGCTGCCTCTACGCGGGCGTGCCCTACTGCCCCGTGTCGCCGCCCTATGCGATCGTGAGCCAGGACTACGACAAGCTGCGCCACGTCATCGACACGCTCACGCCCGGCCTGGTGTTCGCGGCCGACGCCGCGCGCTTCGCCAAGGCCATCGCTGCCACCGTGCCCGCCGGCACCGAGGTCGTGCTCGCCGAAGGCACGCTCGAAGGCCGCGCCACCACGCGCTTCGACGTGCTCGCAGCCACGCCGGCCACGCCCGCCATCGACGCGGCGATGCAGGCCACCGGCCCCGACACCATCACCAAGTTTCTTTTCACCTCGGGCTCGACCAAGATGCCCAAGGCGGTGATCAACACGCACCGCATGTGGTGCGCCAACCAGCAGCAGCTGCGCCAGTCGATTCCCGCCCTGGGCGACGAGCCGCCCGTGCTGGTCGACTGGCTGCCCTGGAACCACACCTTCGGCGGCAACCACAACGTGGGCATCGTGCTGGACAACGGCGGCACGCTGTTCATCGACGACGGCAAGCCCACGCCCGCCGGCATGGCCGAGACGCTGCGCAACCTGCGCGAGATCGCGCCCACCATCTACTTCAACGTGCCCACCGGCTTCGAGGCGATTGCCAACGCGATGGAAACCGACGCGGTGCTGCGCCGCAACCTGCTGTCGCGCGTGAAGATGTTCTTCTACTCGGGCGCCGCGCTCGCGCAGCCCGTGTGGGACAGCCTGCACCGCACGCAGGAGTCGGAAGTCGGCGAGCGCATCGTGATGGGCACCGGCCTGGGCATGACCGAGTCGGGCCCCTTCGCGCTGTACGTGACCGGCCCCGATGTGAAGTCGGGCGACGTGGGCCTGCCGGCCGCCGGCATCGAGCTCAAGCTGATCGAGGTCGACGGCAAGACCGAGGTGCGCTACCGCGGCCCCAACATCACGCCCGGCTACTGGCGCGCGCCCGAGGCCACGGCCGAGGCCTTCGACGACGAAGGCTTCTTCTCCACCGGCGACGCGGTGAAGTGGATCGACGACCGCGACATCCACCGCGGCCTGCGCTTCGACGGCCGCATCGCCGAAGACTTCAAGCTCGCCACCGGCACCTTCGTGAGCGTGGGCCCGCTGCGCGCAAAGATCATCGCGGCCGGCTCGCCCTATGTGCAGGACGCGGTGCTCACGGGCATCAACCTGAAGGAAGTCGGCGCGCTGATCTTCCCGACGCACAAGGTGCGCCAGCTGGCCGACCTGCCCGCCGACGCCCCGCTGCAGCAGGTGCTCGAAAGCGCGCCCGTGCAGGCGCACTTCCAGCAGGTGGTGGACACGCTCGCGGCCGGCGCCACCGGCAGCGCCAACCGCATCGCGCGGCTGCACCTGATGGCCGAGCCGCCCTCGATCGACAAGGGCGAAGTGACCGACAAGGGCTCCATCAACCAGCGCGCCGTGCTCAAGCACCGCGCCGCGCTGGCCGATGCGCTGCACGCCGACACGCTGCCTTTCACGCTCAAGCCCCGCTAACCCATTCAGGAGACAACCCATGAAGATCGAAGGACAAGCCGCACTCGTCACCGGCGGCGCCTCGGGCCTCGGCGAGGCCACCGCGCGCGAACTCGCGCGCCTGGGCGCCAAGGTCGCGGTGCTCGACCGCAACGCAGCCCTCGCCGAAAAAGTGGCCGCAGAAATCGGCGGCGTCGCCTGCGTCTGCGACATCACCGACACCGACAGCGTGAACGCCGCGCTCGACAAGGCGCAGGCCGCACACGGCCCCGCGCGCATCCTGATGAACGTGGCCGGCATCGGCAGCGCCAAGCGCATCGTCGGCAAGGACGGCAACCCGGCACCGCTCGAAGACTTCGTGCGCGTGGTCAACATCAACCTGATCGGCGGCTACAACATGGCGCGCCTCTTCGCCGCGCGCTGCGCGAAGCTCGACGCGCTCGACAACGGCGAGAAGGGCGTGATGCTCTTCACCGCTTCGGTCGCAGCCTTCGACGGCCAGGTGGGCCAGCAGGCCTACAGCGCGTCGAAGGGCGGCCTCGTCGGCATGACCCTGCCGATGGCGCGCGACCTCGCGCAGCACGCCATCCGCGTGTGCACCGTGGCGCCCGGCCTCTTCGCCACGCCGCTGCTGCTGGAACTGCCCGAGCCGGTGCAGCACTCGCTGGCCGCGTCGATCCCGTTCCCGCCGCGCCTGGGCAAGCCGTCGGAGTTTGCCGAGCTGGCTTGCCACATCGTCACCAACGGCCACTTGAACGGCGAAGTGATTCGCCTCGACGGCGCCTTGCGCATGGCGCCGCGCTGATTCCCGCCCCCGCAGACAACCAGGAGACAAGACCATGACCACCCGACGCCAATTCACGGCGGCGCTCGGCGGCACCGCCGCGCTCGCCGCATTGCATCCCCTTGCCGCACTCGCCCAGGCGGTGCAGCAGCAGGTGAAGATCTACTACGGCTTTCCCGCCGGCAGCGCGGGCGACAGCGTGGCGCGCCGCGTGGCCGACAAGCTGGGCAACACGCCCTTCACCGCCACCAACCCGGTGGTCGAGAACAAGCCCGGCGCGGGCGGGCGCATCGCGCTCGACACGCTCAAGACCTCGCCGGCCGACGGTTCGGTGCTGTGCCTCGCGCAGGCCTCGGCGCTGTCGATCTACCCGCACATCTACACCAAGCTGAGCTACGCCATCCCCGACTTCGCGCCCATCTCCATCGGCGCCGTGATGACGCACGGCCTGGCCGTCGGGCCGATGGTGCCGGCCAGCGTGAAGACGCTGAAGGACTACATCGCCTGGGCCAAGGCCAACCCCGGCCAGGCCAGCTACGGCTCGCCGGGCGCGGGCTCCACGCCGCACTTTTTGGGCGCGCTGCTGGGCCTGAGCACCGGCACCGACCTGCGCCACGTGCCGTATCGCGGCTCGCTGCCCGGCATCAACGACGTGGTGGGCGGCCAGATCGCCTCGTGCCTGACGCCCGCCGGCGACTGCCTGCCCTTCGCCAAGGCCGGCAAGCTGCGCGTGCTCGCCACCTCGGGCGCACAGCGCCCGGCCTACCTGCCCGACGTGCCCACCTTCACCGAGCAGGGCTTTCCCGAGATCGTGGCCGACGAGTGGTTCGGTTTCTTCGCACCGGCCAAGACGCCGGCCGCGACCATCGCCGTCGCGAGCACCGCGATCCAGGCCGCGCTGAAGGACAAGGCCGTGGCCGACGGCCTGCTGTCGGTGGGCCTGATCGCGCACGGCTCCTCGCCCGAGGAGATGAAGAAGTCGCTGCAGTCCGAGTACGAACGCTGGGGCCCGCTGGTCAAGAAGATCGGCTTCACCGCCGAGTCCTGAACCCCATGCACTACCAGCCTCGCCCCGAAGACGTCCGCTTCCTGTTGAACGCGGTGCTCGATGCGCCCACGCGCCTGCGCGCACTGGCGCCCTTCGCGGAGGTCGACGAGCCGCTGCAGTCGCAGGTGCTCGAAGAAGCCGCACGCTTCGTCGGCGAGGTGATCGCGCCGCTGAACCGCGAGGGCGACGAGGTCGGCTGCCACTTCGAGGGCGGCGAGGTCGTCACACCACCGGGCTTTCGCGCGGCCTACCAGGCCTTCGTGGACGGTGGCTGGCCGGCGCTCTCGGCTGCGACCGAAGACGGCGGCCAGGGCTTGCCCGCAGTGCTCGAGGCCATCCTCTACGAATGGCTCAGCGCCGCGAACCACGGCTTCACCATGGCGCCGGGGCTGCTGCACGGCGCGTACGCCTGCCTCAAGCACCACGGCAGCGACGAGCTGAAGAGCCGCTACCTGCAGAAGATCGCGACCGGTGAATGGCTCGCGACCATGTGCCTCACCGAAGCGCATGCCGGCAGCGACCTCGGCCAGGTGCGCACGCGCGCCACGGCGCAGGCCGACGGCAGCGTGCGCGTGAACGGCAGCAAGATCTTCATTTCGGGCGGCGAGCACGACCTCACGCCGAACATCGTGCACCTCGTGCTGTGCCGCCTGCCCGATGCGCCGGCGGGGCCCAAGGGCCTGTCGCTGGCGCTCGTGCCCAAGCTGCTGCCCGACGGTGCGCGCAACGCGGTGCACTGCGAGCGCATCGAAGAAAAGATGGGCCTGCACGGCAGCCCGACCTGCACGATGCGCTTCGACGACGCCACCGGCTGGCTGGTCGGCGAACCCGGTCGCGGACTGGCTGCGATGTTCGTGATGATGAATGCGGCCCGCCTGCACGTGGCGCTGCAGGGCATCGGTCTGCTCGACGCCGCCTGGCAGAAGGCCGACGCCTACGCCGCCGAGCGCCGCCAGATGCGTGCGCCCGGCGCCGCGCCCGCCAGCCGCGGCACGGAGGCAGCCGACCTGATCGCCGAGCATCCGGCCGTGCGCCGCATCCTCGACACCCAGCGCGCCTGGATCGACGGCTCGCGCGCGTTGGCCTACCGCAGCGCGCTGATGCTCGACGTCGCCACGCACGACAGCGACCCCAAGGCCCGCGAGCGCGCGCAGCGCTGGTGTTCGCTGGTCACGCCGGTGCTCAAGGCCGCCTGCACGCAGCAGGCCTTCCACGGCGCGAGCGACTGCCTGCAGGTGTTCGGCGGCCACGGCTACGTGCGCGAATGGGGCGTCGAGCAGGTGGTGCGCGACGCCCGCGTGACCATGATCTACGAGGGCACCAACGAGATCCAGGCCATCGACCTGCTGGTGCGCAAGGTGCTGCCCGACGCCGGCGCGGCGCTGTCGGCCGTGCTGCTCGAGTTGCGCGACACGCTCGACGCCTCGCGCGAGGCCGATGCCGACGTGCAGCGCCGGCTGGCGCAGCTGCGTTACCTGGGCACCACGGTGGCGATGGCGGCGCACGCCAACCCCGTGCTGCCCTACGAGGTGGCAGACGACTTCCTGCGCGTGATGGCGCTCACGCTGATGGCGTGGGCCTGGGCCCGCATCGAGGTGGCCGCGCCCGACGATGCGGATCGCCTGCGCGCCGCGGCGGCCTTCCGGCGCTGGGTGCTGCCCGAGTTCGAGATGCGACTGGGCATCGTCAAGCGGGCTTGTGAGGGTGTCGCACTGGCGCATTCCGCACAAGAGGCGTCACGCTAGTTGTTCGAGAAAGCAACGCGCGGTTACGCTCGCCGCATGCCTCCTCCCGCGAAAACACCGTCCGCCAAAACCGAATCCGCCGCCGTGCCGTCGCCCCGCACGGACCGGCTCGACGCCCGCGTGCTCGAAGGGCTGGTCGGCTACAACGCCCGGCGCGCCTGGCTGATCGTGAGCACGGTGTTCGCCGACCGCATGGCGCCCTACGGCCTCAAGCAGATCGACTTCTCGGTGCTCTCCCTGCTGGCGCACAACCCGGGCGCCACCTCGCGGCAGCTGTGCAACACGCTGGACATCCTGCCGCCCAACCTCGTGAGCCTGGTGGCCACGCTGGACGGCCGCGGCCTCATCGAACGCCGGCCGCATCCGCACGACGGTCGCGCGGTCGGCCTGCACCTCACGCCGGCCGGCGAGACGCTGATCCGCGAGGCCGAGCAGGCCGTGGTGCAACTGGAAACCGAAGCCAGCAGCCGCCTGAGCACGCGCGAGCGCGAGACCCTCATCAAGCTGCTGCAGAAGATTTATCTCTGACCTTTGAACGCGGCGATCACAGCCCCCGTTCCACCATGTCGATCAGGCGCTGCCCCAGCGCATGCGTGGCCGCCGCGTCGACCCCGCGCAGCGGGCCGTCGATGATGAGCAACGCCAGCCCGTGCACCGCCGACCACGCGAGGTATTCGGCGCCCGGGCGCCGCGCCGGGTCGAGCAGGCCCGCGTCCACGAGCCGGTCGACGGCCGCGCCCAACAACTCGAACGGGTTCATGCCGCTGGCGCCCGCGCCGTCGGGACCGACGTCGCCCTGCGCGTCTTCCGACACCACGAAGGCCGTGCGAAACAGCCCCGGCTGCGCCTGCGCAAAGCGCAGATAAGCGGTGCCGATGGCGCGCACCTGGGCGCGCGCGAAGTCGGCGGGCGGCTGGTCGCAGGGCAGCACGGCGAGCTCGCCCTCCATCGCCTTGGCCGCCTCCGACAGCGCCGCGGCGCGCACCGCCAGCAGCAGGTCGTGCCGGCTGGCGAAGTGGCGATACGCCGCGTTCGGCACCACGCCCACGCGGCGCGTGGCCTCGCGCAGCACCACGGCACTGGGGCCCCCGTCCCGCGCCAGTTCGATGCCCGCATCCAGCAACGCACGGCGCAGATCGCCGTGGCGGTAGGTGCTGCGCGCGGGCGGCAGGCTTTCGGGAACGTTGTTGAGCTTCATCGCGACTCCATGTGGACACTGTCCATTATCTCTGCTATTCTTTGTGGACGGTGTACACAAAGTAATTCCATTGTTTTCGCGCAGACCCGTTGTGCCCGTGAACCAACCAAAAGGAAACGCCATGAAAGTCCAGTCTTACCTGTCCTTCGAAGGTCGTTGCGACGAAGCGATTGCCTTCTACAAGAAGGCGCTCGGCGCCGAAGTCGTGCAGCTGATGCGCTACAGCGAGGCGCCGGCCACCGGCGGCCCCGAGGGCAACCCCGAAGCCGGCTGCGCCGGCGGCATGCCCGGCCCTGACAAAGTGATGCATTCGGTCTTGCGCATCGGCCAGACCGAGCTCATGCTGTCCGACGGACGCTGCTCCGGCCAGGCCGAGTTCAAGGGAATCATGCTGTCGCTGTCGGCCGACAGCGACGCCGACGCCCGCAAGTGGTTCGACGCACTGGCCGATGGCGGCCAGGTGATGCAACCGCTGATCCCGACCTTCTTCACAACCAGCTTCGGCATGCTCAGCGACCGCTTCGGCGTGGGCTGGCTGCTGGTCGCAGACCCGGCCGCCGCGTGATGCGCGAGGGCTCGCTCTTCACTCTTCCCACACGCTTTTCTTCATCATGCTCAAGACCATCGTCCTCGCCGTCCTCGCGCTGATTGCCGCGCTGCTCATCTACGGCGCCACGCGGCCCGACAGCTTTCGCGTCGAGCGCACCACGCGCATCGAGGCGCCGGCCGAAAAAATCTTTCCGCTGATCGACGACTTCCACCGCTGGAGCGCGTGGTCGCCCTACGAGAAGCTCGACCCGGCCATGAAGCGCACCTACGGCGGCGCCGCCAGCGGCAAGGGCGCCACCTACGCCTGGGAAGGCAACAGCAAGGCGGGCGCGGGCACGATGGAAATCACCGAGTCGCAGCCGGCGTCGAAGGTCGCGATCAAGCTCGACTTCGTGAAGCCCTTCGAAGGCCACAACACGGCCGAGTTCACGCTGCAGCCGCAGGGCGGCGCCACGCAGGTCACCTGGGCCATGTACGGCCCGAGCCCCTACATGGCCAAGCTCATGGGCATCTTCTTCGACATGGACCAGATGATCGGCAAGGACTTCGAGGCGGGCCTGGCCAATCTGAAGAGCGCAACCGAAAAGTAAACGCCTCCTCCCCTCATCGACTCACCTCACTCATTCAAGGAACTCACATGTCCCCCATCAACGCTTACCTCACGTTCGACGGCAACGCCGCCGAGGCCATGCGCTTTTACGAGAAGACGCTGCGCGGCACCATGCAGATGATGATGACCGTCGGCGAAGCGCCCGACACCGAGCAGATGCCGGCCGAGGCCAAGAAGCGGATCATGCATGCGTCGCTCACCTACGGCGAGGGCATCCTCATGGCCTCCGACACCATGCCGGGCCAGCCCTTCGAAGGCATGAAGGGCTTCGGCGTGGCGCTCACGCTCGACACCGTGGCCGAGGCGCGGCGCATCTTCGACGCCTTCGCCGACGGCGGCTCGATCGGCATGCCTTTCGAGAAGACCTTCTGGGTCGAAGGCTTCGGCATGGTGACCGACCGCTTCGGCACGCCGTGGCTCATCAACGGCGGCAAGGCGCTGGTCTGAGCACGGAGTCGCCTCTCTCTACTTTTTCCCTTCTTCGCAGGAAGCACCTTCCATGACCGAACCCCTCGACAACCGAAAGCGCTGGCTCGCCCTGATGGTGCTGTGCCTGGGCGTGCTGATGATCGTGCTGGACACCACGATCGTGAACGTGGCGTTGCCTTCGATCCGCACCGACCTCGGCTTTTCCGAGACGTCATTGGTCTGGGTGGTGAACGCCTACATGCTGACCTTCGGCGGCTTCCTGCTGCTGGGCGGGCGGCTGGGCGACCTGTACGGCCACCGCCGCGTGTTCCTGGCGGGCCTGGTGCTGTTCACGCTGGCCTCGCTGGCCTGCGGGGTCTCGACCTCGCAGGGCCTGCTGGTGGCGGCGCGCGCGGTGCAGGGCCTGGGCGGCGCGGTGGTGTCGGCCGTGGCGCTCTCGCTGATCATGAACCTGTTCACCGAGCCGGCCGACCGCGCCAAGGCGATGGGCGTGTACGGCTTCGTGTGCGCGGGCGGCGGCAGCATCGGCGTGCTGCTGGGCGGCCTGCTCACGAGCACGCTGAGCTGGCACTGGATCTTCCTGGTCAACCTGCCGATCGGCGTGGCGGTGTATGCGCTGTGCGTGGCGCTGCTGCCCAACGCACGCGGCCATGCGCACGGCGAGAAGCTCGACGTGGCCGGCGCCATCACCGTCACCTCGTCGCTGATGCTCGCGGTGTACGGGGTGGTCAACGGCAACGAAGCGGGCTGGGGCTCCACGCAGACGATGGGCCTGCTCGGCGCGGCCGTGGTGCTGCTGGCCGTCTTCATCGCCATCGAGGCGCGCGTGCAGCATCCGCTGATGCCGCTGGGCCTGTTCAAACTGCGCAGCGTGTCGGTGGCCAACGTGGTCGGCGTGCTGTGGGCCGCGGCCATGTTCGCGTGGTTCTTCATCTCGGCGCTGTACATGCAGCTGGTGCTGCAGTACACGCCGATGCAGATCGGGCTGGCCTTCCTGCCGGCCAACGTGATCATGGCGGTGTTCTCGCTGGGCCTGTCGGCCAAGATCGTGATGCGCTTCGGCATCCGCAAGCCGCTGGCGGCGGGGCTGTGGCTCGCGGCCCTCGGGCTGGCGCTGTTCGCGCGCGCACCGGTCAACGGCAGCTTCGTGCTCGACGTGCTGCCCGGCATGGTGCTGCTCGGCCTGGGCGCGGGCATGGCCTTCAACCCGGTGCTGCTGGCGGCCATGAGCGAGGTCGACCCGGCCGACTCGGGCCTGGCCTCAGGCGTGGTCAACACCGCCTTCATGATGGGCGGCGCCCTGGGCCTGGCCGTGCTGGCCAGCGCCGCGGCGGCACGCACCACCGCCATGGCCACCGCAGGCGCGCAGATGCCGCTGGCGCTCACCGGTGGCTACAACCTGGCATTCCTGGTCGGCGCCGTGTTCGCGGCGGCGGCGGGTCTGATCGGGGTCCTGCTGCTTCGCCCGGCTGCGCCGGGACACACCCACAACAACAACGAAGCAGCGTCGGCCCCGGGCGCGGCGGGCAAGACAGCGTCGCCGTGAACGCGACGGCGCCATGCAGCCCCCGCTTTTTCTTTTTCAACGTTTCTATCCCCTATTCAGGAGAACAGACATGGCTCGTTATGTAGACGGATTTATCGTCGCCATTCCCACCAAGAACGTCGAGGCCTACCGCAAGCTCGCACGCAAGGCCGGCAAGGTCTGGATGGAGTACGGCGCGCTCGAGTACGTGGAGTGCATCGCCGACGACGTGAAGCCCGGCAAGCTCACGTCGTTCCCCCAGAGCGTGAAGCTCAAGGCCGACGAGACCGTGGCCTTCTCGTGGATCACCTACAAGTCGCGCAAGCACCGCGACACGATCAACAAGAAGGTCATGGCCGACCCGCGCCTGGAGGCCATGATGGACATGAAGAACCTGCCGTTCGACGGCAAACGCATGATCTTCGGCGGCTTCAAAAGTATTGTGGAACTCTGAACATGCTCAGGCCAGGAAGCCGTCGTAGACGAGCTTCAGGCCGGTGAGCAGCATGCCCAGATAGACGAAGCGATAGAACCACGTCGCATCGATGCGGCGTGCAATGCGGATGCCGATCCACACGCCCAGCGGTGCGATCGGCATCAGCACGAGCGAGGTGGCCAGCGTGCGAAAGTCGAGCAGGCCGAGCCACGCGTAGGGAATCCACTTGCTGAGATTCACCACGAAGAAGAAGTAGGCCATCGTCGCCGTGAACACCACCGGCTTGAGCTTCAGCGGGATCACGTAGGCATTGATCGGCGGCCCGCCCGCATGCGCGATGAAGCTGGTGAAGCCCGACACGGTCGTCAGCACCGCGCCCACCGCGCGCGACGGCAGCGGGTCGTTGGGCTTGGGCGGAAACAGCAGGCGCTGCGCCAAAAACACCAGCGTGAACACGCCCACGATGCCCGCCACCGTGTGGGCCGACAGCACGCGAAACAGCAGCGTGCCGATCACCGTGCCGACCAGCCCGAACGGAACCAGAAACTTGAGCAGCGAGCGGTCGAAGTCGCGCCGGAACGCGGCCAGGCCGAGCAGGTCCATGAGCAGCAGCAGCGGCATCAGGATCGCCGCCGCCTGCGGCACGGTGACGGCCAGCGCCATCATCGGCACGGCCAGCGACCCGAATCCGGCGCCGAAGCCACTCTTGCTGATGCCGAGCAGCAGCACGGCGGGGACGGCGACCGCGTAGAACGACGGGTCGGTGATGAGGGGAAAAACCATGGGGAAACCAGCAGCGCAGAAAAAAGCCCGCCAGGGGCAGGCGGGCCGTGCGGGAGCGTAGCAGGAAGCCCGAATTTCTGCCGACGGCCCGCCCCGGCAGCGCCTCACGGGACAACCCGCTTGACAGCGTTTTCGAGATTTATGACATTTATGATCATAAATACCCGAAACGCAGATGCCCCCTTCCCAACCCAAGCCTTCGCTCACGCGCGACAAGCGCGTGAAGCGCTCCGACCAGGTGGTCGACAACATCAAGCGCTGGGTCGTGCAGACCCAGCAACAGGTCGGCAACAAGCTGCCGCAGGAGAAAGAGCTGATCGAGCAGCTCGGCGTGTCGCGCGGCACGGTGCGCGAGGCGCTGGCCGCGCTGCAGGTGCAGGGGCTGGTGGCGATCAGCACCGGTCCCAACGGCGGCGCCACGCTCACGCAGGCCTCGTACGAGCAGTGCCTGCAGGCGGTGTCGAACTTCCTGTACTTCCAGCCGGTCGACATCACGATGCTGTACGCGCTGCGGCGCGTGGTCGAGCCCGAGCTGGCCGCCAACGTGGCCACGCGCCTCACCGAGGCCGACCTGGCCGCGCTGGAGGCGCTGATCGGCCACAGCCACCCGGCCCACGGCGGCAGCGCCGACTGGAACGAGCGCCGCGAGGCCGACCTGCTGTTCCATGACCGCCTGGCCGAGGCCTGCAGCAGTCCCTTCCTGGCGCTGGTGTGCCGCCTGCTCAACGACGTGATCCGCCGCGTGATCATCGTGCGCAACGCGCTCACCGAGTTCGAGCAGTTCGACGAGGAGATCGTCGACAGCCACACCGAACTGCTCGACGCGCTGCGCGCCCGCGACCCCGCGCGTGCGCGCGAGGTCATGCGTGTGCACATGGAACACGCCGAAGCCCTGGCCCTGGAGGCCGAATCCCGCGTCGACCGCGGCAGCCTGCTCATGAAGAAACCGACCGGCTGACGCCTGCGTGGCGTGGGCTGACCCGCCGCCGCCCTCTTCCCTGCTCTCTCTTGCCTTCACCCCGGTCGCGCCGGGGTGCGGGGTTTCCTTTGCCTGAACTTTCCTCGAGACCACCCATGACTGCATCCCCCGCCCTCTGGCAGCGCAGCGCCACCGACCTCGCCGACGCCGTGCGCCGCCGCGAGCTGTCCTGCCGCGAAGTGACGACCAGCGTGCTCGCGCGCATCGCCGAACTCAACCCGCGCCTCAATGCCCTGGCCGAGGTGCTGGCCGACGAAGCCCTGGCCAGCGCCGACGCGGCCGACGCCCGCACCCTGCGCGGCGAAGCACTGGGCCCGCTGCACGGCGTGCCGGTGAGCATCAAGGTCAACGTCGACCAGGCCGGCCACGCCACCACCAACGGCGTGATCCCGCTGAAGGACCACATCGCCCGCGAAGACGCGCCAGTGGTGGTGCACTGGCGCAGCGCGGGCGCCGTCATCGTGGGGCGCAGCAACACCGCGACCTACTCCTCGCGCTGGTTCACCGACAACGGCGTGCACGGCCGCACGCTGAACCCGTGGGACGCGGCCATCACCCCCGGCGGCTCCAGCGGCGGTGCGGCTTCCGCGGTGGCCAGCGGCATGGGCGCGCTGGCGCACGGCAACGACATCGGCGGCTCGATCCGCTACCCCGCGTACGCCTGCGGCGTGGCCGGCCTGCGCCCCACGGCCGGCCGCGTGCCGGCCTTCAACCCGAGCGCGACCAGCGAGCGCGGCATCACGCCGCAGCTCATGTCGGTGCAGGGGCCGCTGGCGCGCAGCATCGCCGACCTGCGACTGGGCTACGAGGCCATGGCGCGCCCCGACGCGCGCGACCCGAACTGGGTGCCAATGCCGCACGAGCTGCCGCGCCCCACCGGCCCAATCCGCGTGGCGCTGTTCAAGCGCGCGCCGGGCATCCCGGTCGACCCGGCCGTCACGCAAGCGTTGGAAGACGCCGCGCGCTGGCTGCAGCAGGCGGGCTACGCGGTCGACGAAGCCGAGCTGCCCTGCTTCGGCGAGGCCGCGGCCCTGTGGCGCACGCTGATCGTGGACGACACGCGCCGCAACATCATCGCGGGCGTCGAGCAGCACGGCGACGACCTCATGCGGCGCAGCCAGCGCTACCTGCTCGAAGGCATGGCCGAGACCGACCGCGACGGTTTTCTCGACGCCCTCGCGCGGCGCCAGGCGCTGCTGCGCAGCTGGTCGGTGTTCATGCAGACCCATCCGCTGGTGCTGATGCCCGTGTCGTGGCAGCGCCCCTGCCCGCAGGACGAAGACGTCGCGAGCCTCGAGCGCGCCCGCGCCCTCATCGACGCCCAGAGCCCGCTGCTCGCGACCGCCGCGCTGGGCATGCCCGGCCTTGCGGTGCCCACCGGCATGGCCGGCAGCGCGCCCATGGGCGTGCAGCTGCTGGCCTGGCGCTTTCGCGAAGACCTGCTGCTGGAGGCCGGCCAGGCGATCGAGGACGCGGCCCGCTTCACGCCGCTGGTCGCGCAGTGATCTTCCTTTTCCTGTTCTTCCAACGATTCCAACCACCCGGAGACTTTCGATGACCCCCTTCACTTTCCCCACCGGCCCGGCGCTCTCGCGGCGCGGCCTCATCCGCGCGGCAGCGGCCACGGGCCTGGGCGGCCTGCTGCCGTACGGCGCGAACGCGCAGCCGGCGGTCAACCGCCTGATCGTGCCCTTCCCGGCCGGCGGCCCGGCCGACTTCATGGGCCGGCTGCTGTCCGAAAAGCTCAAGGACGAGCTCGGCCGCCCGGTGATGGTCGACAACCGCCCCGGCGCCGGCACGCGGCTGGCGGCCGAGGTGCTGAAGAACAGCCCCGCCGACGGCACCACCATGCTGCTGGCGCCGGTCGACCCGATGTTCATCGGCCCCGCGATCTACGCCAACATGCGCTTCAACCCGGCCACCGACTTCAAGCCCGTGACCGACGTGAGCGGCATCCAGTTCGGCCTGGCCGTGAGCGCCGCCTCGCCGGTGAAGACGCTGGCCCAGTTCGTCCAGGCCGCCAAGGCGAACCCCGACCAGGGCTCGATCGGCATCACCACCGTCGGCTCGCTGCTGCACTTCCTGGCGATGGACTTCGTGGCCCTGTCGCGCAGCGGCGCCACCCTGGTGCCCTACCGCGGCGGCGCGGCCATGGTCACCGAGCTGATCGGCGGCCAGGTGGCCTCGGGCATGGACGCCACCACCACCCTCACCGAGTACCACCGCGCGGGCAAGCTGCGCGTGCTGGCCGTGGCCGGCGACAAGCGCGCCGACGGCCTGCCCGACGTGCCGACCTTCGCCGAGTCGGGCTACCCGACGCTCGTGGCCTCGTCGCGCTACGTGCTTTATGCCCACGCCAACACCGCGCCCGCCACGCTGGCGCAGTGGAACCGGGCCGTGCGCAAGGTGCTGGCCCTGCCCGACGTGCGCGAAAAGCTGGGCCGCGTGGGCTACGACCTGCTGCCCGGCGCCTCGACCGAAGAGGTGGTGCGCTACACCGACGCGCTGGCCGCACGCTGGCTGCCGGTGATCAAGGCCTCGGGCTACAAGGGCGACTGACGCCCGGCGGCAGCGACCCAACCGCCGAAAAGTGTGCGTAAACGCACCGACCGGCGGCGACGGGGCTCTCACACTGGCATGGCAACCGCCGCAGTCCGCGGCGGCCTTCTTCCTTTTTTCTTCCACTCAAGGATTCGCCATGAACACCCAGGCTGCCCCGATCGCCTCCGCCGCTTCGGCGTCTTCCTCCTCGTCGTTCCTTGCCACGCCCGCTGCCCGCGACGACGCCGGCAAGCTGGTGCTGCGCGTGTCGGTCGGCGTGCTGATGCTGCTGCACGGCATCTTCAAGCTCTCGGCCGGCGTCGGCTTCATCAGCGGCATGCTGGCCAAGGCCGGCCTGCCCGGCGGGCTGGCCTACCTCGTGTTCGTGGGCGAGATCGTCGCGCCGCTCCTGATGATCGCGGGCCTGTGGACGCGTGCCGCGGCCGCCGTGGTGGTGATCAACATGCTCTTCGCCTTCGGCCTCGTGCACATGGCCGACCTGTTCGCGCTGACCAAGCAGGGCGGCTGGGCGCTGGAACTGCAGGGCCTGTACCTGTTCAGCGCGCTGAGCGTGGCGCTGATGGGCGCCGGCCGCTACAGCGTGGCTGGCCCCAACGGCCGCTGGAACTGATCGGACCGGAGCGGACCGGGTCAGTCGCCGCGCACCTGCGACACCATCTGCGCGAGGCGCTCGGCATCGGCCACCACCAGCGCCTTGCCGTCCTTGCGCAGCACGCCGCCGCGCACCAGCGTGTTGAGTTCGCGGGTCACCTGCTCGCGGTTGGTGCTGATCTGGCTGGCCAGCGCCGCGTGCTTGGGCGCAGGCTCCAGCCGGGCCTCGTTGCCGTCGATGCCCGCCTCGCGCGCCAGGCGCAGCAGCTCGGCATGCAGGCGGTTCTGCACGCCCAGCGTGCTCAGGTCGATCACCCGCTCCGACAGCTGCCGCACCAGCGCGGCCAGCCGCTGCATCACGCGCTCGGCCACCAGCGGCTCCTCGCGCAGCAGCGCCAGGAAGGCGGCGCGGTCCAGGCTGGCGACCACGCAGGGTTCGAGCGTGACCACGTCGGCCGAACGCGGCCCGCCGTCCAAGGCTGCGATGTCGCCGAAATGCGCGCCGGCCTCCGAATCGCGGAACGTCACCTGCCGGCCGTTGGCCGCGTAGGTCGTCACCCGCACGCGGCCCGACACCAGCAGGAACACCTCCCCCTGCAGGTCGGCGCGCAGCATCAGCGGCTTGCCGGCCGCCACGCTGTGCCACAGGCACTGGCGCGCCAAATGGTCGAAGCGGTCGTCGGAGAGGCCTTCGAGCAGCGCGATGCGGCGCAGCGCGAGGCTGGAGCGGGGGGTGGGTTCGGGTAGGGCCATGCCGGTGGTCATCGAGGCGCGCGCATTATGCTCGGGTGCCGCTTCGAACCCGTTCATGGACAGACGTTCCCCTCCTTCCCCTTTTTTGCTGAGAACGCCGACACGGCGCAACCTCCGCTGGGCGAGCGGGCTGGTGCTGATGGCCTACATCACGGCGCACCTGCTGAACCATTCGCTGGGCATCGTCTCCTTCGCCGCGGCCGAGACCGTGCTGCGCGGCGTGCAGAAGTTCTGGCACAGCCTGCCCGGCACGCTGCTGCTGTACGGCGCCGCCCTCACCCACCTCGTGCTCGCCGTGGCCGCGCTGTGGGAGCGCCGCACCCTGCGCATGCCGCCACTCGAAGCCCTGCGCGTGCTGCTGGGCTTTGCGCTGCCGCTGCTGCTGGCCACCCACCTCACCGCCATGCGCGGCGCCTGGCTGGCCTACGGCATCGAGGGTTCGTACGTGCGCGTGGTCTGGGGCCTGTGGGACCTGGCCGGCGCGGGCGCGCAGCTGGGCATGATGCTCGCCGCCTGGGCCCACGGCTGCCTCGGCCTGCACTTCGCGCTGCGCGTGCGCCCGCTCTACCGGCGCCTGTTCGCGCCGCTGCTCGCCGTGGCCGTGCTGCTGCCGGTGACCGCCGCGATGGGTTTCGTGTCGATGGGGCGCGAGTTCCAGTGGACCGGCGTGCCGCCCGTCGTGCTGCCGACGCCCGAACAGGGCCGCGCGCTCAACGCCGCCGAGACGAACATCAAGCTCTATTACGCCTTGGCGCTGCTGGCCCTGCTCGCGGCCTACGCGGCGCGCAGCCGCCTGGCCCGGCGCGCGCGCGGTGCCACCGTGGCGCTGCGCTACCCCGACCGCACCGTGCACGTGCCGCCCGGCTGGAGCGTGCTCGAAGCCAGCCGCTCGCACGGCATCGCGCACGTGTCGATCTGCGGCGGGCGCGCGCGCTGCTCCACCTGCCGCGTGCGCGTGGGCGGTGCGCCCGAACACATCGGCACGCCGGGCCGTGACGAGCAGCGCACGCTCGAACGCGTGCGCGCCCCGCACGACGTACGTCTGGCGTGCCAGCTGCGCCCGCGCGGCAGCATCGAGGTGACGCCGCTGTTCGCGCCGCTGCCGCGCGAAGGCCGGCCCGCGCCGGTCGGCCGCTTCGGGCACGAGCGCGACGTGGCGATCTTGTTCGTCGACCTGCGGCGCTGGTCGGGCCTGTCGGAGCGGCAGTGGCCCTTCGACCTGGCCTACGTGCTCGACCGCTACTTCGCCATCGTGGGCGCCGCCGTGCGCGAGAGCGGCGGCGTGCCCAACCAGTTCATCGGCGACAGCGTGATGGCCATCTTCGGCCTGGAGAGCGACCTGCCTACCGCCTGCCGGCAGGCCCTGCATGCCACCCAACTCATCGGCGAACGCATGGACGCATGGAACGTCGACTTCCAGGCCCAGTTCGGCCAGCAGCTGGACTTCGGCATGGGCCTGCACGCCGGGCGCGCGGCCGTCGGCGAGGTCGGCTACCTCGAGACCACCACCTTCACCGCCATCGGCGAAGTGGTCAACACCGCGAGCCGCCTGCAGGACCATTCCAAGACCGCCTCGGCGCGGCTCGTGGTCTCGCAGTTCGCGGCGCAGCAGGCCGGCGCCGAAGAATCGCTGGGGCCGGTCGACACGCTGAACGTGCGCGGGCGCTCCGAACCGTTGGCCGTGATGTATTCACGCGCCGGGAAAGCGGCCTGAGCACCACCTGCCGGATTCGGTGCGCAAACGCACAGCGCCTTCCGTGATGCGGTTTCACACTGCAGCTTGTGGCAACGACGACTGTCCGCCGCCCACAGACTCAAGGGAAATCTCACCATGAACAGCAAGCAACTCCTCGCCATTTCCGCCGCCGCCTTCGCCCTGCTGGGCACCGTGGGCGCGGCCCACGCCGAAACGTATGAAGGCGTGCACGCCATCACCTCGGCCGCCAGCCGTGCCGACGTGCGCACCCAGGCCGTCGCCGCCGCGCGCAATGGCAACGAATACTCCGACGCCGCCGCCGAAGGCACCGTCGCCGTGACCTCCACGCTCGACCGCCAGGCCGTGCGCGACCAGGCCGTGGCCGCTGCCCACAACCCGCTGCAAAGCCTGGACCGCCGCGCCTTCTACCGCGACGAAGTGCCCTCCGCCTACAAGAAGCCGGCCGTGAGCTTCACGCGCCAGGCCGGCCTGTAATCACGACGCCACCTGCACCCGCGCCGCGCGCGGGCCTGCAGCTTCGGTGATCGTGAAGCGCACCGGCAGGAAGCGCTCGATCACCGCGCAGTTCGTGCGCGTGTGCGGGGTCACTTCGCTGCAGGTGAACGCGCCCGACTGCCCCGGTTGCCGGAACACCGCCAGCGCCAGCAGCAGCGCCAGCTGATCGGCCAGGTGCGGCCCCACGGCCGCGTCCTCGTGCTTCTGGAAGGCGCGCACCTCCTTCACGAGGCCGTGCGCCACCTGCTCCGCGCTCAGCGTCTTCTCGCCGAAAGCCGTGAACACCTCGGTGAGGTGCGCGTAGGCCAGCGTCACCAGCAGCGCATTGCCCGGGCCCTCGTTCTGGCGCGTCGGCACCGTGCGCAGTTGCTCGGCTTCCACCGACCAGCCCATCGCCGCCCCCACCGTCTCGAGTTCGCGCGCCGCCACATGGCGCGGCAGGCCGGGCGCCAGGCACTCCGCATGACCCGCCAGCAGATGGCCGCGTGACAGCAGGTCGAAGGCCTGCAGCCGCGCGCCTTCCGCCGCCGGCACGATCGTCGCCTCCACCTCGCCGCCACCGGCCGGATAGAAGCCGCAACGGCGCAGCACCAGCTGCAGGTCGCCGCCGAGGCGACGCACCAGCGGCGCGAACGCACGCTCCAGGAAGTGGAACGGCGGCGCCATCGGGTTGTGCGTGCCACCGCTCAGCCGCAGCCGGCTCACCTGCCCCGCGGGTTGCAGCAGCAGCGGCGGCAGCACCGTCTGCAGCACCAGCATGCAGCTGCCCGCGCCGGCGATCGCAAAGCGGTAGTCGCCCGCGCGCACCGGCCCCGGCACGAAGCGCAGCGACTGCGAACCCAGCTCGGCGCCTTCGACCTGCGCGCCGCTGATCTCCGCGGCCGCATGCACGCACGCCAGGTGCTGGCGCATCAGGCCCGGCTTGGCCCGGCCCGCGCGGATCTTCGCGATGGCCAGCGGCCGGCCCGTGACCATCGAAAGCGCGAGGCCGGTGCGCAGGATCTGGCCACCGCCTTCGCCTTGGGAGCCGTCGAGTTCGACGGCATCGAGCGCTCGTTGTTCTTCTTGTGCTTCCGTCATCGGGAAAGTCTTTCTCTCTTGTTCAGTCGTTTGTCGTTGTTCTTGTTCGAGGCGTTCCGAGCCGGCAAGCGCGACAGCGCACCGCCGTGCTGTGGATGCTGCCGAGCGCCACCTCGTACCACCACTTCTGCTGCTTGGCCGTCCACACCTCTTGCGCACCGCAATCGCGGCAGGTGAACGCCTTGTCGACGTAGAAGCTGGGCAACGGGCCGTAGGTGTTGTTGTGCGCGGCCAGCAAGGCCGTGTCGGCAGCGACCATGCCTTCGGCGCGCAGCAGGCGTGCACCGGCCTGGCGCTGCTGCAATGCCACGGCGCGCGCGGCGCGTTCGAGGCGGTGCGCCTTGATCTCGGCGCGGCGTTGCTTGTTGCTTTTCATTTCAAGAATCGCTGACGATCTTCTTCACTCAACGACGTCAGGAATTTCCCTCAACATATGAGTAATCGGAGCGTCCATGGCATTCAGTAGAGCTATGGCCTCATCGATGGATTCGAGAGACCTTTCCGGGTGCATTGCTGGATTGCGATGTAGCGTTCTTAGATCCCGAAGCGACGCCGCCAACTTGCCATCCATGACACTCGATTTCTCCAACCGCGCCAGCAAGGCACCCAGTGTTCGTTCGTTGGCCTCCTGAGGCAGCGCTCCAATCTTTTCCTCAAAGAAGCGACGAACGACGGCCTCAAGCCCTCGGCACAAATGAAACGCCGCAGCGGTCGGCAGTTCGAACGCGATGCAGCGTGTAGCGGCGGAGAAGTCGCCAGTCGCAGCTGGCACCTTTTGAGCCAACCCCGGTGTGAAAAGCCTCAACCCATCCCACACGAGAACCCAAGAGTCATACCCTCTCTTTAGTGAGACTGCGAAGACTGCTTGGCGATCCCACTCTGGCTTGAGTACTGCTTCGAAATCAGTTCGCGCCGCGCGAATTCGATCGACATCTGCTTGATCCAGAAGACCTTCCTGCCTGCCATCGAAGTTCACAGCAAGATCGTCCAGCGCCTGAATCAGCGAATAGCCTTTTTCCTTCGCGATGTTGAGCGGATGAACATCTTGCGAGCAAAAGTTTCGCAGCGCGTCATAAGCCAGCAAGCAAGGAGCAAGCGCATCCTTGAAGCGATCGCCAACCTTTACGCTCTCCAAACGCTCGACGATCTGGCCCAGGTTGTAGATGTAAGAGCAATTTATCGGTTTCATTTCTTTCTCCGCTATCCCTTCACACACACCACCTGCTTGAGCGTGTAAACCACCTCCACCAGGTCCTTCTGCGCCTCCATCACCGCGTCGATGTCCTTGTAGGCCATCGGGATCTCGTCGATCACGTCGGCGTCCTTGCGGCATTCCACGCCTTCGGTCGCAGCGATCTGGTCGGCGACGGTGAAGAGCTTCTTGGCCTTCGTCCGGCTCATCTTCCGGCCCGCGCCGTGGCTGCAGCTCATGAAGCTCTCGGGGTTGCCCTTGCCGCGCACGATGTAGCTCTTGGCGCCCATGCTGCCGGGGATGATCCCCAGCTCGCCGAGCTTCGCGCTCACCGCACCCTTGCGGGTCACGAGCACGTCTTGCCCGAAGTGCGTCTCGCGGCTCACGTAGTTGTGGTGGCAGTTCACCGCTTCCACGTGCGCCTCGAACGGCTTGGTGATGACCTTGCGCGCGGCCGCGACCACGCGCTGCATCATCACTTCGCGGTTCGCCCGTGCGAACTTCTGGGCCCAGCCCACCGCACGCACGTAGTCGCCGAAGTATTGGGCGCCTTCCTCGAAGTACGCCAGGTCCTGGTCGGGCAGGTTGCGCTGGTGCAGCTGCGCGTCCTTCTTCGCGAGTTCGATGAAGTGCGTACCGATGGCATTGCCCACGCCACGCGAACCCGAGTGCAGCATGAACCACACGGCGCCCGCTTCGTCGAGGCACACCTCGATGAAGTGGTTGCCGGTACCCAGCGTTCCCAGGTGCTTGTGGTTGTTCGTGTTCTTGATGCGCGGGTGGTCCTCGCAGATCAGCTCGAACTCGTCCACCAGCTTGGCCCAGGCGGCATCGGTTTCGTCGGGCGGGGTTTCCCACGAACCCTTGTCGCGGCCCATGCGCTTAGGGTTCGATCCGTGGGGCACGGCCTTCTCGATCGCCGAACGCAGCGGGCCCAGGTTGTCGGGCAGGTCGCGCGCGTTGAGCGTGGTCTTGCAGGCCATCATTCCGCAGCCGATGTCCACGCCGACGGCGGCGGGAATGATGGCCTTGAAGGTCGGGATCACCGAACCCACGGTCGCGCCGATGCCGTAGTGCACGTCGGGCATGGCCGCGATGTGCTTGAACACGATGGGCAGGCGCGCGGCGTTCTCGAGCTGCTTCTGCGCTTCGTCTTCCACGGGCACGCCGTTCGTCCACATCTTCACAGGAACGCCGTTGGCGACTTCATGCAGTTTGTAGTTCGTCATTTTTCTTTCCTCTTCTCTCTATCTATTCTTCACACTCGTTTGGTGGACACGGCGGGATTCGAACCCGCATCAATACGGCGACCGTGGTGTTTGAATCCAGCGGCCCAGTCGACGATTGGAAACGCGCGCCAGTGACAGACCCGTCATCGGAGCCAGCACCTGCATCCTCAACCTTGCTCGTCGACCGACTTGCCCGCCGCACCTGGTCTTACCCAGGCTGCCGGCAATTTCAAACATTTTTGGCAGTGGCGCTCCCTTCTGTGCCTGCGTGCCCGTGTCTCTCTCTTTTCTCTACCGCTCAGGACCCGTTCGGCCGCAGCGTCACGAGTCCGTTGAGCACCTGGTCCAGGCCGCCGACCACCGAGATCTTGTCGATGCGCTCGGCCACGCGTTCCAGCGTCTCGAGTTCCTTCATGCGCAAGGCGACGGGGTTGCCCTCCATCACCTTCGCGGTGTTCAGCAGCGAGCGCGTGGCCGCGGTTTCCTCGCGGCGGCGGATCACGTTGGCCTGGGCCGACTTCTCGGCCTCCACCACCTGCGCGAGGATGGTCTTCATCTCGCCCGGCAGGATGATGTCCTTCACGCCCACGCTCTCCAGCACCAGGCCCGAACCTTCCAACCGCTCACGCACCTGCGCCAACACCGTCTGGTCGATGGCGGACTTGTTCTCCAGCAGGGCGTCGAGCGTCTGCTCGCCCACCGCCGCGCGCAGGCCGAACTGCAGCTCGCGGTACACATGCTCGGCCGGCTTGGGCATCTGCGCCAGGGCCTGGCGCACATCGGCAAAACGCCACATCGCCGACAGGTTCAGCCGCAGCCCCACCTTGTCGCGGGTCAGGATTTCCTGGCCGCTCACTTCGGCGATCTGCGAGCGCAGGTCCACGCTGGTCACGGCCACCTGCCGGTTGAAGCGCCAGAAGCCGTGGTTGCCCGGCGGCAGCAGGGCCTGCATCTGGCCTTCGAGGGTCAGCACGCCGGCGTGGAACTCGGGCACCTGCACCAGCAGCACGCCTTCGAGCCCCTGCACCGCACGCGGACGCAGCGCCACGCTCTGCAGCTTGGCCAGCAGCTCGGCCGGCAGGCGTGCATCGGCGGCCACGTCGATCACGTCGACGCGCTGCTCGCGCAGGCCGCGCCAGTAGAGCTTGCGGGTGGCGGGCGGCAGCACCTGCACCAGCACGCCGTCTTCATGGCGCAGGCCGACCTCGGTCTCGCCCAGCGACACCTGCACGAACTCGCGCTGCACCAGCTGCGGCTCGCGCGCCAGGAAGTAGTCGGCCAGCTCGTGGTCGAAGGCCGGCTCGGCCAGCGAGAAGCGTTCGAGCTGCACGGTGTCGAAGCCCGTGAACACGCGGTACTTGCCGGCGGCGTACAGGCCCTCGAAATCGCCGTTGCGCAGCAGCAGCACGCGTTCGTTCTTCTTGACGGTGAATTGGGTGAATCCCAGCATTTTTTCTTCCTCTCTCTTCTTCTTCGTTGCGGTTGTCGTTCGTTGTTCGTCTGCCTTGCAGATCAGGTATCGGGGCCCACGAAGGGCAGGCGGCGGGCACCGTGGCTTGCGAGGTCAGCAACGCAGCGGTCGACGGGTCGGTGCGGTGGCTGCGCCATCGCCTCCTTCTGCGTCGATGGCTGCATGCGGTTCCTGGCAGAACGCGCGATGCGCAAGCCGCCTGCACTGGCACGGTGTCGCTCGGCCGGGCCCGGCCCTGCGCCTCGCTCCGGTGTGCCGGGGCGGTGGGGCTTTCGCCCCCATCAAAGCGGCGGTGCGAACACCGCCGAAGGTTGTTTGCGGGAATCGAACCCGCCACGCCGCGTGGTTAGCACGGTGCTCGACCATGAGCAGACTGGATCAAGTCCAGTGACCAGCACAGTTCAACAGCGGCATACCGCGGACCCAAGAACAGGTCTGGCCTGCGGCACCGGGCCGCTTTCATGCGGCACCTGGGAGCGGATGAACTGCATCCGGACAGGTTCTCTATTGCAGCGAGCGTGCCAGCTTGCTTGCTCGCCGGCAGAAAACACGGCGACGGCGATGCAAGTCATTGACCTGCAAGGGAAATTTCTTCTTCGACCGGTATGACATGGCGCCGATCCCGTGCTAGCATTCGGACAATTTCTAGAATTTCAGCTAGTCTTTTATCCATGAAGCCCATCGTCGTCATCGGTTTCCTCGGCACCCAGCTCGATGCCGGCCAAGGCGCGGGCCGCTGGAACAAGTGGCGCCCCACGGTCTCGCTCGCGCAGCACGACGACATGGTGGTGGCGCGCATCGAGCTGCTGCACACGCGCAAGCACACGGCGCTGGCCGAGCTGGTGAAGGCCGACATCGCCGCCGTGTCGCCCGAGACACTCGTCAACCTCGTGCCCTTCGACCTCGAAGACCCGTGGGACTTCGGCGAGGTCTACACGCGCCTGTACGACTGGGCGCGCACCTACCCCTTCCAGCCCGAGCGCGAGCAGTACTGGACGCACATCACCACGGGCACGCACGTGGCGCAGATCTGCATGTTCCTGCTGTCGGAATCGCGCGTGGTGCCGGGTGTGCTGGCGCAGACCTCGCCGCCGCGCAAGCAGCGCCAGGGCGACGCCGGCAAGGTCGCGCTCATCGACCTCGACCTGTCGCGCTACGACCCGATCGCGCGCCGCTTCGACGCCGACCAGCGCGACGCGGTCGCCTTTTTGAAGAGCGGCATCGCCACGCGCAACGCGCGCTTCAACGCGCTCATCGACGAGATCGAGCGCGTGGCCGTGCGCTCGCGCGCGCCGATCCTGCTGGTGGGGCCGACGGGCGCGGGCAAGTCGTTCCTGGCACGCCGCATGTTCGAGCTGAAGCAGGCGCGCCATCAGGTGACGGGGCCCTTCGTCGAAGTGAACTGCGCCACGCTGCGCGGCGACGGCGCGGCCTCCACGCTGTTCGGACACAAGAAGGGCTCGTTCACCGGCGCGGCGAGCGACCGCGCGGGGCTGCTGCGCACCGCGCACCAGGGCGCGCTGTTTCTCGACGAGATCGGCGAGCTGGGCCTGGACGAACAGGCGATGCTGCTCAAGGCCATCGAAGAGAAGCGCTTCTTCCCCGTGGGCGCCGACAAGGAAGTGGAGAGCGACTTCCAGCTCATCGCCGGCACCCACCGCGACCTGCGCCGCGACGTGGCGCAGGGGCGCTTTCGCGAAGACCTGTTCGCGCGCATCAACCTCTGGACCTACGACCTGCCCGGCCTCGCGCAGCGGCCCGAAGACATCGAGCCCAACCTCGACCACCTGCTGGCCCTGCACGCGGCCGAGAACCACCGCGTGGTGCGCTTCAACGCCGAGGCGCGCACGGCCTACCTGCGCTTTGCGCAGAGCAGCGAGGCGATCTGGCGCGGCAACTTCCGCGACCTGTCGGCCAGCGTGACGCGGCTTGCCACGCTGGCCGATGGCGGGCGCATCGCCGTCGCGCTGGTCGAGGCGGAGATCGCGCGGCTGCGCTGGCTGTGGAAGCACGAGGGCACGGGCGCTTCAGTGGCGGCGGACGATGAGGTCGACCTGGAAGTCTTGCTCGGCGAAGAGAAGTTCGCCGCGCTCGATCTGTTCGATCGCCTGCAGCTCGAAGCGGTGGTGCGTGTGTGCCGCCAGTCCCGCAGCCTTTCGGACGCAGGGCGACGCCTGTTCCAGGCCACACGCGAGCAGCGCAGCGTGGTCAACGATGCAGATCGGTTGCGAAAATATCTGGCGAAATTCAAACTCGAATGGAGCCAGACCATGAACGCTCAGGAAACTACATGACCAAGATCAGGGCGTTTCTCACCTGGACCGTGCAGAACAGGCATATCGTCGCCTTCATTCTCCTGGCACTCGCTGGCGGCGCATTCAAGTACCGTGCAGATATCCGATCCCCCGAAGCTCGCGATCTCAGTCATCAGACCTCCACGATCTCTTATTTGGGCAGGCTCACCGAAACCCGAAGTCGTGACGGCCGCTACGCGGGGAGTACCAACTTCGACGGCGGATACGGCATCGGAATGGCCAACGCCCAAGAGAAAAATCCACTGATGCAGCGGCTTCGACCGGAGGTCTATATGCAGTTCGCTGAGCCACTGCATGTCACCGAGCAGGACATCTCCAACATCCGCAGTGCCGGCGACACTTTCACTCTCAGTACTTGGCGTGGGCAGATCGTCGCGGTCACAGGGCCACAAGGCCCCATCATTTCCTACGAGCGCTATGCGACGCAGATCGAACGCTCAAAGCAAATTTCACTGATCGTTTCGATTTGCCTGGCGATAGGGGCTGTGCTCTCCTGGATTGCATTCAGCGTCGCGGCGCGCCGTGCATCCCCAGCCGCGCCCCTCCTCTAAGCACAGGGCCGCCAAGTTCATCCGATTCTTAGCCCCATGACCGAGATCTACATCAGCACCGACGTCGAAACCGACGGCCCCATTCCCGGCCCGCACTCGATGCTCAGCTTCGGCTCGGCCGCCTACACAGCCGACAAGCAACTGGTGTCCACCTTCAGCGCCAACCTGCACACGCTGCCCGGCGCCGGGGCCGACCCGAAGACGGCTGCCTGGTGGCAGACCCAGCCCGAGGCCTGGGCCGCGTGCCGCACCGACCTGCAGGACCCGGCGTATGCCATGAAGAACTACGTCGCGTGGCTCAAGGGCCTGAAGGCGCGGCCGGTGTTCGTGGCCTATCCGGCGGGCTTCGACTTCCTGTTCGTCTACTGGTACCTGATGCGCTTCGCGGGCGAGAGCCCGTTCAGCCATTCGGCGCTCGACATGAAGAGCTTCGCGATGGCCCTGCTGAAGATCGGCTACCGCGACAGCACCAAGCGCGCGATGCCGCGCCGCTGGTTCGATGCCGGGTTGCCGCACACGCACGTGGCGCTGGACGACGCCATCGAGCAAGGCGCCCTCTTTTGCAACATGCTCGCCGAAAGCCGGCAGGCCGGCGGATCGCAGGCATGACGGCCACCACCGCCGCACCTGCTCGCCGCTGGTGGATGTCGCTCGCCGCCCTGCCCCTCTTCCTGCTCGGCGGCTGCGTGCAGTCGATGTTCTATTACCCCGACCGCGTGCGCTACGAAACGCCCGACGCGCTGGGCCTGCGCTACGAGAACGTGCGCTTCACCAGCGCCGACGGCACGCGCCTGAGCGGCTGGTTCATTCCCGCCGCGGGCCGGGCCGACCCGAAGGCGGCGAAGGGCACGGTGGTGCACTTCCACGGCAACGCGCAGAACATGAGCAGCCACTGGCGCTTCGTCGCATGGCTGCCCGCGCAGGACTACAACGTCTTCGTGTTCGACTACCGCGGCTATGGCGAGTCGGACGGCGCGCCCGAACCCCGCGGCGTGTTCGAGGATTCGAACGCCGCGCTCGACCATGTGCGCGCCCGCGCGGACGTCGATGCGTCGCGGCTGTTCGTCTTCGGGCAGAGCCTGGGCGGCACGAACGCGATCGCAGCCGTGGGCTCGGGCAACCGGGCCGGCGTGAAGGCGGTGGCGATCGAGTCGACCTTCTATTCGTACCGCTCCATCGCCAACGACAAGCTGCCGGGCGCCGGCCTGCTGGTGCGCGACGACTACGCGGCCTCGAAGTTCGTCGCGGCCATCGCGCCGATTCCGCTGCTGCTGATCCACGGCACGGCCGACGCGGTGATTCCGCACCACCACTCGCAACGCCTGCTGGCCGATGCGAAAGAACCCAAGCAGCTGATCGAAGTGCCGGGCGCCGGTCACCTCGAGCCGATGGCGGCGCCGCGCTTCGGCGCCACCTACCAGCAAGCCCTCACCACCTTCTTCGACAGCGCCCCGGCGCTGCCTGCCCGCCCATGAAACACTTCGACGAAGCCGCCACCGCCGCACCCCTGGGTTTCGAGCGGCTGGTGCCCGCGCTGCGCGCCGCCTTCGCGGCCGAGGCGCAGGTGCCGCCGCGCCACGTGCACAGCATCGAGACCGGCGGCGACGCGGCCACGCGCGGCACGGTGCTGATCATGCCGGCGTGGAGCGACGCGGGCTTCCTGGGCATCAAGACGATCAACATCTTTCCGGGCAACGGCGCGCGCGGCCTGCCCGGGCTGCACGCGACCTACGTGCTGTACGACGCGCGCACCGGCGTGCCGCTGGCGATGATGGACGGCAACGAGATCACGGCGCGGCGCACGGCGGCCGCCTCGGCGCTGGGCGCTTCGTTTCTGGCCCGCGCCGATGCGCGCAAGCTGCTGGTGCTGGGCACCGGCCGCATCGCGCGCATGCTGCCCGCCGCGCACGCGAGCGTGCGACCCGTCGACGAGGTGTGGGTGTGGAACCACCGGCCCGAGGGCGCGCAGGCGCTGGCCGAGCAATGGCGCAGTGAGGGATGGAACGCGCAGGCGGTCGGCACCGACCTCGAAGCGGCCGTGCGCAATGCCGACATCGTGAGCTGCGCCACGCTGGCGACCACGCCGCTGGTGCGCGGCGAATGGCTCGCACCGGGCGCGCACCTCGACCTGATCGGCAGCTTCACGCCCGCGATGCGCGAAGCCGATGTGCACTGTTTCGATGGCACGCGCACCTTCATCGACACGCCCGAGGCGCTGCAGAAGGCCGGCGACCTGCTCGACGCGATCGCGGCCGGTACCCTGCGCGCCGACGCGGTGCAGGGCACGCTCGCCGAGCTGTGCCGTGGCGCACGGCCCGGGCGCACGGGCGATGCCGAGCGCACGGTGTTCAAGGCCGTGGGCAGTGCGCTCGAAGACCTGAGCGCGGCCACGCTGGTGTGGCAGGCGCGCGCGAACCCCTGAGGTCCGCGCGGCCCGCCACGGTCGCCGCCAGCGTCAGAACGTCACGTTCGCCGACAGCCAGATCGTGCGTCCCGCCGGCGTGGTGCCCGCCACCGACGCACCGCCCTGGAAGTACTCGTTGACCCAGGCCGAGGTGCCCGCCAGGTTCACCTGCTGGAACTTGCGGAAGTCCTTGTTGAACAGGTTGTTGATGTTGGCGTTCAGGCGCACGTTCTTCGACACCTGGTAGGAGCCGCCCAGGTGGAACAGGTGGTAGGCCTTGATGTCACCCACCGCGCGGTAGATCGCGAGGTTGTTGCCCGTGAGGCGCGCGGGGTCGCCGGTGAAGCGCGGGCTCTTGCCGCGGTATTCGCCGCGCAGCCAGAAGCGCCACTTGGCGTCGGGGTTCCAGTCGACCTGCGCGTGCAGCAGATGACGCGCGGTGTCGGCCAGCTTGCCGTTCTTCACGCCGCCTTCGATCACTTCGCTGTCGGTCCAGGTGTAGCCCGCCTTCAGGCCCCAGGCCTTGGTGAGCTGCACGCGGCTGCTCAGCTCCATGCCCCAGGTCTTGGCCTGGTCGACGTTGACCGAGTAGTTCGCGGTCGGGTCGACCACGCAGCTGGAGATGCGCGCCACGCTGCAGTCGCCGCCGCTGGCGATCTTGTCCTTCACCTTGTTGTGGAACAAGGTCGCCGAGGCGGTCAGGCCCTTCTGGTTGTTGAACAGCGCCGACAGTTCGGTGCTGGTGCTGGTCTCGGGCTTGAGGTTCGGGTTGCCGATGTTGAGCGTGGCGCCCTGGCCGCTCACGCCGCTGATGCCGTCGATCAGCTGGTTCAGGCGTGGCGCGCGAAAGCCCTTGCTGACGCCGCCCTTGAAGGTCCACTGCGGCGTGGCGTCCCAGACCAGATAGCCGCGCGGGCTCACGTGGCCGCCGAAGGCGCTGTGGTGGTCGTAGCGCCCGCCCAGCGTGGCGGTGAGGCCGGGCGCGAGGCGCCATTCGTCTTCGGCGAACAGTGCCCACATGGTCTGGCTCTGCGAGCGCGGCAGCAGGCCGTCGACCAGCTTGGCGTCCCACCACTGGCCGCCGACGGTGAGCACGTGGGCATCGCCCACCGGCGCGACGAGCTTGCTGTCGAGCACGAGGTTGGTGGTCTTGAGTTCGCGCGCGCGGCCGCGGTCGGCTTCGTTCAGCCAGTACACGGTGCGTCGGGCCGCGGCATTGCGCGGGATGGCGCCGCCGGGAATCGTGCGGCCGACGGTTTCTGTGGTGGTGTGCATCAGGCTGCTTTCCACCGTGCCGAAGCCCAGGCGCCCGGTGTGGCCGATGGCGACCTGGTCGCGGTTGAAGCGCAGCGCGTCCAGGTAGCCCGGCGGGTTGTTGCCGGTGCGGTTGGGCGCGGCGGCATCGCGCGTGCCCAGGCGGCCGTCTTCGTTGTCGTACCAGCTGCGGCCCGATTCGACGTCGAGCCAGATGTCGTGCTGGCGGTTGGGCGTGAGCATCAGGCGGCCGCCCACGCTGTGCTGGTGGCTCTCGGCCGGCGCGGGGTTGCGGGCCGTCGCGGGCTGCGCCTGGCCGGGAGCCAGCACCCAGTCGGCGGCTTCGCGGCGGTAGATGTTGCCGCGCAGGGTCAGGCCCAGCAGGTCGGTGGCGACGGGGCCGCTCAGGTAGACGCTGGAGCGCGTCTGCGAACCCCACTCGCTGTCCTGCGGAATGCCGGTTTCCATCGTGACCTGGCCGCCCCATTCGCGCGCCACCTTGCGCGTGATGATGTTGACCACGCCGCCCATGGCGTCGGAGCCGTACAGCGTGGACATCGGGCCGCGGATGACCTCGATGCGCTCGATGGCCGCCAGCGGCGGCATGAAGCTGGTGTGCGCGGCGCCGAAGCCGTTGGGCGTCACGTCGCCGGCCACGTTCTGGCGGCGGCCGTCGATGAGGATCAGCGTGTAGTCACTGGGCATGCCGCGGATCGAGATGTCCAGGCCCCCGGTCTTGCCGGTTGAGCCGCCCACGTCGATGCCTTCGACGTTCTGCAGCGCCTCGGCCAGGTCGCGGAACTGGCGCGTTTCCAGCTCCTGGCGCGTGATGACCGAAATGGAAGCGGGCGCGTCCTTGAGTTCCTGCTCGAAGCCGGTCGCGCTGACGACGACCTCGCGCAGTTGTTGTTCAGCGGGCGTCTGGGCGAACAGGGCGGGAGAAAAAAGAGATGCGGCGGCCAGCGCCAGCACCGACGGACGCGGCCGACGGCCGCAACGCGAAAACAACATGCAAAAACTCCACGGGAAACGGCAGGAAAAACAGGGCCGCTCTCGGGATGCGTTGTTGTTGCGTACCAACTGATCAGCATCAATTCTATTGAGAATGAAAACAAATATTATTTGCATCCAGAACCATCGAAGGGACATTGCGAGAGGCCGATGGCGCTTCGTGTAGGCCCTGCTTCCGGCCACCCAGACAAACCCCATGTCAGCCGAAAGTTCATCTTGAATTCGGGGGCGGATACGTCATCTGGCGAATGGCAGCCCGCGAAGGGCGCTGTTACTCTGGAACAAGAAAAAAGAGAGGTCCGCCATGCTCACCATCCTTCAGAAAGCCGTGATCCTCGGGAAGGCCGGCGTCGATGTCCCGGCCCGTCCGCTGGACGACCTGTCGACGCCGATGGCCACCGGCTCGCCGGTGAAGGCGGAAGGCGTGTCGCAGAAGGCGCACGAATGGGCGCGGGCCGTCGAGACCCTGTACGTCACCTACGTCGCGGCGCGCGCCGCGAAGAGCCTGCGCGACGCCGAAGAGGCGCGGCAGTCGGCCATGCTGCGGCAACTGTCGGCCGCGGTGCAGGCCTGAGCACCATGGGACTGTTCGATTTCCTGAAGAAGAAAAAGCAGCCGGAAGTGGAAATGCCGTCGACGCTCGAGGCCGGCATGGCCTCGCAGGCGGAAGACTTCATCGGCGCCTTCTCGCAACCCGGCGCCCCCATCGACAGCGCGGCGCTCGACTACTCCGAAGCCTCGCTGGTCCTGGTCGACCAGGTGCTCGAAGACTTCTTCCAGCAGCAGGCGCCCTTGCCCGACGACCTGCACTTCCTGGCTTCGGCCTACGTATTCGAAACCGCACGCCGCGAGTTCGGCGGACGCTACCTGCGCGGCGACGACGACAACCCCTTCGTCCTCGTGATCGGCCCCGACAGCGCACAGGTCGGCGTCTGCGCCATGGCCAAGGTGCGCGGGCGCGCCGTCAACGGGCCGGAAGACAGCCTGGCGTTCTTCTACGCCGGCATCGCGCCCGTGGTGCAGCGCGGCGTGAGCGCCACGCTGATCTGACACAGCGGCAGCAGCGGGCGCCTCACGGCCCGCTGCCGCCCCCTGCCACCTCCCCTTCAGTCGAACTGCGTGGCGACCTGCCGCTGCGTGCCCAACCCTTCGATGCCCAACGTGACGACATCGCCGCGCTTCAGGTAGACCGGCGGCTTGAACCCCATGCCCACGCCGGGCGGGGTTCCGGTGGAAATGATGTCCCCCGGACGCAGGCTCATGAACTGCGAGAGGTACGCGATCAGGTAGCGCACGCCGTAGACCATGGTGGCCGTGGAGCCGCTCTGGCGTCGCACGCCGTTGACCTCCAGCCACATGTCCAGCTGCTGCGGGTCGGGCACTTCATCGGGCGTCACGAGCCAGGGCCCGATCGGTCCGAAGGTGTCGGCCGACTTGCCCTTGGTCCACTGGCCCTGGCGCTCGGTTTGAAAGGCGCGCTCCGACACGTCGTTGATCAGGCAGTAGCCCGCGACGTGGTCCATCGCATCCGCCTCGCTGACGTACTTCGCGGTCTTGCCGATCACCACGCCCAGCTCCACCTCCCAATCGGTCTTGGTGGAACCGCGCGGAATCTCCAGCGCGTCGTTCGGTCCGCCGATCGCCGAGGTGGCCTTCAGGAAAACGATGGGCTCGGGCGGCACCGTGGCGCCCGTCTCGGCCGCGTGGTCCGAGTAGTTGAGCCCGATGCAGATGAACTTGCCCGAGCCGGCCACGCAGGCGCCGATCCGCGGGGCGCCTTCCACCAGCGGAAGGCTCTGCGGGTCCAGCGCGGCGAGGCGCGCCAGGCCGGCGGGCAGCAGCACCTCGTGTGCGATGTCGTTCACATGCATGGAGAGGTCGCGCAAGCGGCCTTCTGCGTCGAGCATCGCCGGCTTTTCCTGGCCGACAGCCCCGTAACGCAACAGCTTCATTCGTTATTCCTTGGTGGTTGATTGGCTGGCTATCTGGCGGCGCTGCTGCGTGCCTTGCCGAGCTCGGAGAACAGTTCCTGGGTCAGTGCCGGATCGATCTGTTTGACATGCTTGTCCGTGACCGGCGCGAGCTTCTCGCGCAGGCGCTCGCGCTCGGCGGCGGGGAACTCGGTCAACACCATGCCCTGGCCCTTCAGGAACTCGGCGGCCCTGGCGTTGACGTCGCGGTTGGCGGCGCGCTGGAAGGGCTGCGTCTCCCGGGCCGCATCGAGAAGGATCTTGCGTTCGTCGTCCGACAGCTGCTCCCACCGCTTCTTGCTGAACAGCAGCACCACGGGGTTGAACACGTGCCGCGTGTTGGAGCCGTACTTCTGGATCTCGTAGTACTTCGAGGCTTCCACCAGCGAGTACGGATTTTCCTGGCCGTCGACGGCCTTCTGCTCCAGCGCGGTGTAGACCTCGGGCAGCGGCAGCGGCGACGGGTTGGCGCCCAGCGCGCGGAAGGCATCGATCATCACGGGGATCTGCATCACGCGCAGCTTCAGGCCCTGCAGATCTTCCATCTTCGCCACCGGCCGCCGGCTGTTGGTGACGTTGCGAAAGCCGTGCTCGAAGTACGTGAGGCCGATCAGCCCCTTCTCGGGCAGCTTGTCCAGCAGCTTGCGGCCGACCGGGCCATCGAGCACGAAGTCGGCTTCCTTCTCGTTGTTGAACAGGAACGGCAGGTCGAACAGCGAGAACTCCCGGGCCATGCCCGAGAGCAGGCCCGGGATCGCCATCGTCATTTCCACCGTGCCGCCCTGCAGCGAGGCGATGACCGAGGCATCGCCGCCGAGCACGCCCGAAGGAAAGAGCTTCACCTTCATCTTGCCGCCGCTCTTTTTCTCGACGATCTCCGAGAAGCGCTGCGCCCCCATGCCCTGCGGATGCTCCTTCTGGTTCACGAAGGCGAACTTGAAGGTGCGCTCCTGGATGTTCTGCGCAGCGGCGAGGCCGGCCGCCAGGAACGCGCTCAGGACGAGGCAGGTGGCGGCCAGGCGATGCGGCAATTTCTTGGGCATGGGCGTCTCGGTGAAAGGGTGTGGCGACCCGCGCGCGATCAGACCGCGACGCGTTCGAACTGGACGCTGCGGCAGTCCATCTCGTACTCGAGGTCGACCACGGGCGGGCGGTTGTAGTGCCAGGTCAGCCCGTGCCGCGCGGCACCGCGCTTGACGATCTCGTCGGCGATGAAGGGATGGATGTCGTGCACCGTGTACAGCTGCGAGCCCGTGGTGCTGGCCCAGGTGAAGCCCAGCGATGCCAGGCGGCGTTCCATTTCGTCGAGCACCCACTGCGCCTTCTTCAGGATGGCGGGCGGCGAGGTGTCGCCCAGGCGCACGGCATGGTCGCGGTAGTGCCCCTTGCCTTCCGGCGCTTCGGCGCTGCCCGCCACCACGAACGACGCCGCCGCCTCGGCGTCGGGCACGGTGTAGCTGAAGGCATGGAACGAGGGCTCCGACGGCGGCGACAGCGCGGGGCACACGTTGCTTCGCGCCACCGGGTTCAGGTCGCCGATGAAGATGCCCCACTCCTTCAACGTGCCCACGTAGAGGTTGTTGAACTCGACGAAGCCCTGTTCGGTGAACGGTGCCGGGGACCGCAGTTCGCACGCGCAGAAGGCGGCCAGCGGACGCGAGGCCTCCTCCAGGATTTCCTTGATGCGACGAAAGCCCTGCTTCAGGGGCAGGGGCTCCAGGAAGCGCACGCGCTCGATGCGAAACCCAGGTTCGGCGGCCACGCCAGCCGAGTACTGCTGGACGCCCGGAATGAACCGATAGCCGCCTGGGAGGGAGAGTTGGAGTGCCGACACGTGATTTCCTTTTTGGAGAGCGAGAGAAAGAGAGAGAAAGAGCGCAGGAGCTCAGGGAATCTGGCTCCAGCGCTGGTTGGCCCCGCCATGGCAGGCGTAGGTGGAAAGCGCCGTGCCCTGCGTGGTGGTCGAACCGGGCACATCCAGGCACGCACCCGAAGACACCCGGTTGCGCAGCGTCGCCCCGACCACGCTCCACTGCGTGGCCGCACCCGCCGTGCACGCCAGCTGCACCACCGGGCCGCCGCCGGCGTTGGTGTTGCCCTGCGCCAGGCACAGGCCGCTGTGCTTCGCGACGAACTGGCTGTAGCCGCCGCTGCTGTTGACGGTGAAGGTCTCGTTGGCGCCGTTGCCGCAGGCCCACTGCACCACCGTGGCACCGCTGGCCGTCGAGCCGCCCGACACGTTGACGCACAGGTTGTTGACCTCCGAGCGGATGCGCGTGTCGATCGCCGGTGCGGTGTCGAACGACTTCACGTATTCGCCCAGTGCCAGCAGGTCGGCCGCCGGCAGGCTCGAGGCATTGCCGTGGCCGCCCGCGAGCACGTCCTGCAGCGTGGCCTTCTGGCCGTTGTGGAAGAAGCTCGGGTTGCTCCAGGTGCCGTAGAGCGTCGGGGTGTCGAAGCCCACGCCGGCCAGCGGCTGGTTGCTGCCCTTGCCCGACGACAGTTGGATGGTGCCCACGTCGTGCCGCAGACCGTCGCGCAGGCTGCCGGCCGTGTGACAGGTCGCGCACTGGGCCGTGTTGAACACGGTCTGGCCGCGCACCGCGTCCACGCTGAGGTTGCCGTCCGCCGCGCGGGCCGGGCTGCGCATGTACTTGTTCAGCGAGTTCAGGTAGGCCGCGAGATCGTCGAGCTGCGCGTTGCGGCCGGCCTTCGGCACGCCGAGCGGGTCGCCCGTGGCCGAGAAGTCGGCGTTGGTCAGGAAGCCCGTGCCGCCGAACTCGTTGCGGATGTCGTGCTCGAAGTCCTGCACCTCGTCGAAGTTGGCGGTCCAGTGCAGCTTGCCGTGGCCGGTGCCGCGACGTCCCTGCAGGCTGATGGTGCGGCGCAGGCCCTCGCCGCGCTGCGTGAAGTCCCACACCATGCCGTCGTCGCTGCCATCGGCATGGCAACTCGCGCAGGACATGTAGTTGTTCATGCTCATGCGCCGGTCGGACGCGTTGTAGAACACCTGCTTGCCGCGCAATGCCGCGGCGGCCATCGGCTCCTGCGCGACCGTGGTGATGTTCTGCAGGAAGGCCGGGGCGGCCGACTCCGAGGACAGCACCTGCGCCACGTCGTGCACCGACACCGAGCGCGCCAGGAAGTTGTTGACGTACAGCCGCTTGCGCGCCGCATCGAGGTACAGGCCGTGCGGCGCGCTGCTGGCGTTGATCTCGCCGCGCACCGAACGGTTGTAGGCATCGACGATGGCGATGCGGTTGCCTTCCATCTGCGCCACGAAGATGTAGTCGCCCGCCGGCGAGTACAGCGCGGCGCGCGCGGGGGCGCGGTCGTTGAAGTCGAGCTGTTCGCTGAACACTTCCGCCGCCGTCTGCAGGTTCACCTGCGACAGGATGGAGCGCACCGTCTTGTCGTGCTCCAGCGGCAGGCCGTCGCGGAAGGTGCCGCGCACGATGTTGTCCTTCTTCGAAGGCAGCAGCGCACGCGCGCCGTCGGGCGAGATCACCACCTGGCTCAGGTAGTTGGGCACGCCGCGCGAGGCGGCCTCGGTGTCCACCGTGGTCGTGTCGACCGCCAGCGCGATCGGCGTGGCAGCGCTGAGGCTCTGCAGGTTCACCTTGTGCAGCTGGCCGCCCGTCATCTTCGACTTGAAGCGCGTCACGTAGGCCGATTGCGAGCTCGCATCGACCGCGATGCCGCGCACGCTGCCTTCCAGGGCGAGCGTGCCGGTGGCAGCGCCGGTGGTCGGGTCGAAGCTGACCAGCGCCGACTTGCTCTCCAGCGTCAACAGGCCCTTGGTGCCATTGGGCGTGAAGACGACGCCGTACGGGCCGCTGCCGTAGGCCAGCGGCACCGTCGTCGACAGCGTGCCGTCGGCCGCGTTGAGCGCCACCAGCTTGTCCTCGCCCTGCACCGTGACCCAGATGCGGCCGTCGGGGCCCACGGCCAGCGTCTTGGGCTCATCGCCCACGCGCACTTCCCAGCGCTTGGCGAAGGTCTGCGCGTCGATGGCGGCCACCGTGCCGCTGTCGGGGTTCACCGAGTACACCGCGTTCGCATCGCCCGCGATGTTGGTCGTGTGCGTGGGCGCCGCCGCCGTGACGGGCGCGATCACCGTGAGGTTGTAGGTGTAGAAGGTCTCCTGGCCGTTCGCGGCCTTCACCGTCAGCGTCACGGTGTAGTGGCCGGGGCTGCTGTAGGTGTGCGTGACGCCGGGTTGCGAGGCGTACGCGCTCTGCGTGCCGTCGCCGAAGTTCCAGCGGAACTGCGCGCCGGTGGCTCCGAGGGTGGCCGGGTTGAAATTCAGCTGGCCGTTGACGATCTTCGGTGCGCCCACGATGCCGGGATCGCCGATCACGGCCTGCGCCCGCAGCGCCGCCACGTCGGTGTCGCCGAGCACGCGGGCGTACACGCGCACTTCGGCCAGCGTGCCCTTGAAGAGCGCGGTGTTGCCCTGGATCTGCCCCAGCAGCTGGAACTTGGTCGACAGGCCCTTGGTGCCGGTCGGGCCGGTCGACGTGGTCTTCACTCCATCGACGTACACCGCCTGCGCGCCCGAGGCCGCATCGCGCGTGAGCACCACGTGGTGCCAGTTGCCGTCGTTCACGGCGCTTTGCGAGCGCGTGCCCGCATGGTCGCCCACCGACAGCTTGATGTTGCCGGTGCTGTCGAGCCAGCCCCAGAACACGTCGTCCACGCCCGGCGACTGGTCGCGTCCGAAGATGCCGGGCGCGGTCCACGAGTTCGCAGCGCCGGCCTGCGTGGTCTTCATGTAGAAGCTCAGCGAAGCGGTGCCGCCCAGCGTGGTGGACACGCTGTCGTTCTTCAGCTGCACGCCCGCGGTGCGGTTCGCGAAGTTCAGGCCGATGCTCTCGAAGGCATCGCCGGTGGCGGGCGTGCCGTTGTTGGCGCTGATCTGGTCACCCAGGTTGCCGGTCAGCGCCCAGTGGTGCATCAGGTTGATGTCGTTGGCATTGCCGGTGTTGAAGGTCGAACGGTAGTCGGCCGCGATGGCGTTGCCCGCATAGTCCTTCAGGCCGTTGGCGGGCAGGAACACCTCGTAGGCGGTGCCCGGCTGCAGCGGCTGGGCGGGGTGGAAGTTGACGATGCCCAGCTGCACGCTGTAGGTGCCCGCCAGCGTGTTGCCGCCCACGGGCCGCACGATGAAGGTGTTGGCGTTCACGCTCTCCGGTCGGATGCTGTCGGTCATGCCCAGGCCGATGCGCGAGGTGAGGGCCTGCTGTTTCGCACCGTTCACGGGCGAGACCTGCTTCACTTCAGGCTTGGTGGTGTCGGGGTCCACCGCATGCACGATGAAACCGCTGCCCGAGCCGTGGTCGTTGCCGACGTAGATCAGGTTGCCGAACGGCGACACCTGGCCATGGTCGGAGCTCGAGAAATCGGGATGCGTCGTTGCGAACAGTCCGCCGCGCCCGACCTCGACGTGGTTGAGCGGGTTGCTCACATCGACCTTGTGGATGTAGTTCTGCGCGCCCTGGAACACGAAGTTGTCCTGCGTGCTGCAGTACAGCTGCTGGTTGATCACCAGCCGGTTGTCCTCGGCCACGAAACGCGACCGGTCGCTCAAGTCGTAGCCGTACATCTTGCCGCCGCTCTCCTGTGCGGAGGCGTAGACCTTCTTGCCGTCGAAGCAGGTGGAGTAGTAGCTGGCGGTGGACCCGGAGACGGTGTCGAGCACCTTGGGATTCAGCGGGTCCGAGATGTCCAGGCTGGCAAAGCCGCTGGTGTTGGTCATGGACGTCAGCACCATGTGGTTGCCCATGGTGAAGATCGGTCCCACGCGAAAGCCGCCGAGCTCGCCCGTCGGTATCGGGTTGGGCTTGCCGGCGCCACGGTTCGCGAGCTGTGCGTTCGCGGGGTCTGCGGCGTCGATGACGAACACGCCCTGCTCCGCCGCCGCCACGTACAGGTAGGGCGCCTGCCACCACAGCTGCCAGCTCACGTTGTTGTAGTCGCCCTTGTTGACGTTGGGCAGCACCAGCTTCTTCACCTGCTTGACGTCGTTGATGTCGGTGAAGTCCCAGAACTCCACGCCGAAGACGCTGGGCACGGCGACGTACTGCTTGCCGCCGATGGTGGCGATGCCGATGGAATGCGGCTCCCTCAGTTCCTTGGTGCGGCCGTCCGGCTCGTAGATGCGCTTGACGAGCCGCAGGTTGCGCGGATCGGAGACGTCGTAGAGCAGGAAGCCACCGGGGCCCAGGCCGCCGTCGGGCGTGAACGTCGTCAGGAAGTAGCCGTTGATCATGAGGCCCACGTTCTGGCCGTAGTGGTACTTGGTGTACCCGGCGGTGGGGTGCGTCACGCTGCCCCCGGGGATCTTCGGCACGTCGGCGCCGGTGCCGGCTCCGACGCCGGTGTCGACCTCCTCCTTGATCATCGAGATGGGCTTGAACAGCTCGGCCTGCGTGTAGGTCAGGTTGCCCAGTCCGGGTCCCTGCAGCGGCAAGGGATCGGCCACCAGGTCAGCGGCCGCGGAGGCCATGCCGGTGGCAGCCTTCCTGATCGTGTCCAGGGGGTTCACCCCGGTGATCGCCGCATGCGTCAGCAACGCACAGCCGAACAGAAAACCTACCGCAAGAACTTTCTTGGTGCTCATTTTCATCCTCGCAAATTCGATCGGACGCCATCTTTCGGTGGGAAAAGATTCGACCGGAATCTAGCAGCGGATGCGTGCGCGAACGGCATTGAATTTCGAAGGGAGAGTTCGAATATTTAGATCATTGCTCAGGGTAAATGGTGATGTTTTGGCATAGGTTGTGCTTCAAAGTTCGGGCCTGAAAAAAGTGAATTCATTGCCCACCGATCGCCCATGAAGGAACACCCCATGTCTCACGCCGGTCTTGTCCAGCGC
Source organism: Variovorax sp. GW821-FHT06D12 (assembly GCF_059419205.1). Lineage (NCBI taxonomy): Bacteria > Pseudomonadati > Pseudomonadota > Betaproteobacteria > Burkholderiales > Comamonadaceae > Variovorax > Variovorax sp. GW821-FHT06D12. The sequence goes on from NZ_JBWKRI010000002.1 coordinate 534,304, forward strand.
CTGCCCCGCCTGTCGAAGCGCAGCCTGCTGGGAGCTTCCCTGCTCGCGATGCTGTGCGCCGCACTGCCTCACCCCAGCGCCCACGCGCAGGGCCCGCGCAACTTCGCCACGCTGGCGATGGTGGCCGAGCCGCAGACGCTCGACCCGATGGCCTCCACGGCCGACCTGGTCGGAACCATCATGCAGCACGTGTACGAGACGCTGTACACCTTCGATGCCAAGTGGAACGTGGTGCCGATGCTGGCCGAGGGCATGCCCAAGATCTCGGCCGACGGCAAGACCTACGCCATCACGCTGCGCAAGGGCGTGGCGCTGCACAACGGGCGCGAGCTCACGGCCGACGACGTGGTCGCCAGCCTGCAGCGCTGGATGGACCAGTCGCCGCGCGGCAAGGCCGTGGGCAAGGAAATCGAGAGCCTCAAGACCAAGGGTCCGCTGGGCGTGGAGATCGTGCTGAAGGCGCCGTATGCGCCGCTGCTGTCGCAGCTGGCGCTGCCCAGCAATGGCACCGCCGCGATGATGGCCAAGGAATCGATGGCCTCGCCGCTGAAAGACTTCGTCGGCACCGGCCCCTACAAGTTCAAGGAGCGCCGTCCCGACCAGTTCGTGCTGCTCTCGCGCTTCGACAAGTACAGCCCGCGCAAGGAAGCCGCGAGCGGCTATGGCGGCAGGCGCGAAGCGGTCATCGAAGAACTTCGCTTCGTGCCCGTGCCCAACGCCAGCACGCGCGTCGAAGGTGCACTCGCGGGCCAGTACGACTTTGCCGACCTGCTGCCGGTGGAAGCGCTGCCGCGCCTGGAGAAGGCCAGTGGCAAGACGCTGCCGATCATCACGCCCGCCTTCGGTTTTCCGCTGGTGGTCTTCAACACCAAGGAAGGCCCGCTCGCCAGCCAGGCCGTGCGCCAGGCCCTGCAGACGGCGATGGGCCAGGGCGAGATGCTCGCGGCCGGCTTCGGCGACACGCGCTTCTTCATCGCGGAGGCGAACCACTTTCCCAAGAGTTCGCCGTTCTACTCGGCGGCGGGCGCCGACCAGTACAACCAGCGCAACGCCACCAAGGCGAAAGACGCCGCCGCCAAGGCCGGCTACAAGGGCGAGCCGGTCCGCGTGCTCACCAGCCGCCAGTACGACTTCCACTACAACATGTCGCTGCTGATGGCCGAGCAGCTCAAGCGCGCCGGCTTCAAGGTCGACCTCAACGTGGTCGACTGGGCCACGCTCACCCAGCGCCGCAACGACCCGCGGCTGTGGGAAATCTTCATCACCCATTCGGGGCTGTTCCCCGAGCCGATGCTGTCGCCACCGCAACTGGGCGACGGTGCACCAGGTTGGTGGGACTCGCCCGCCAAGAAGGCCTCGCTCAGTGCCTTCAACACCGAGAGCGATCCGGCCAAGCGCGGCGCGCTGTGGGGCAATGTGCAGCAGGTGGTGTACGACGAGGTGCCGTACATCAGCGTCGGCAAGTTCAATGCCCTCTCGGCCAAGAGCCCGGCACTGGACAACTACCAACCCACGAACTGGCCCTTCTTCTGGAATGTGAAGATCAAGTAGGAGGCGCGCTTGTTCCGTTTCATTGCCTCGCGCTTCGCCGGCATGCTCGTCGTGCTGTCCCTGGTGGCCGTGCTGGTCTTCGTGCTCACACGCGCCGCTTCGGGCGACCCCATCTCCGTGCTGCTGGGCGACCAGGCCACCGCCACCGACATCGCCCGCGTGCAGAAGGACTACGGCCTGGATAAACCCCTGCCCGTGCAGTTCGGCTACTGGCTGCGCGAAGTGCTGCAGGGCAACCTGGGCACCTCGATCTTCCTGCAGCGCCCGGTCACGCAGGCGCTGTGGGAGCGCGCCGAGCCCACCACCTTGCTCGCGCTGCTGGCCGTGGCCATCGCGGCGCTCATCGGCGTGCCCTGCGGCATCGTCTCTGCAGTGTTCCGCGGCCGCGTGGTCGACCAGTTCTTCACCGGCATCGCGATGCTGGGCGCCAGCATCCCCAGCTTCTGGCTGGGCATCGTGCTGATCCAGATCTTCGCGGTGTCCTTCGGGTGGTTCCCGGTGTCGGGGTACGGCGCGCCCGATGCCCCCTTCGCCGAGCGGCTGCACGCGCTGGTGCTGCCGGCCACCGTGCTGGGCCTGCTGAACTCCGCACTCATCATCCGTTTCACGCGCGCCTCGATGCTCGACGTGCTGGGCGAAGACTACGTGCGCACCGCGCGCTCCAAAGGCCTGAGCGAGAAGGTCGTCGTGCTCAAGCACGCGCTGCGCAATGCGCTGGTGCCCATCGTCACCGTGATCGGCCTCACGGTCGCACTCATGATCGGCGGCGCCGTCATCACCGAGACCGTGTTCGGCCTGCCGGGCGTGGGCAACCTCGTGGTCAACGCCGTGCTGCGGCGCGACTACCCCGTCATCCAGGGGGCGCTGCTCGTGATTGCCGCGATCTACGTGCTCATCAATTTCTCGATCGACCTGCTGTATGCGGTGGTCGATCCGCGCGTGAAGGTCTGAACGATGCGCATGCCTCGAATGCTCCGCCAGCTGATGCACCGCCGCATCGTGATGGTGTCCGCCCTGGTGCTGCTGGTGATTGCCATCATGGCCATCGGCGCGCCGCTGGTCGCCTCGGCCGACCCCAACGACACAGCGGTGCTGCAACGCCTGAAGGCGCCCAGCGCCGAACACCTGCTCGGAACCGACGAACTCGGGCGCGACATGTACGCACGCATCGTGCACGGCGCCCGTTACTCGCTGGCCATTGCCGCGCTCACGGCGCTGGGCGCGGTCATCGCCGGCACGGTGCTGGGTTTGATGGCAGGCTTCTTCCGCCGCCTCGATGCACCGCTGATGCGCGTGGTCGACGCCATGATGTCCTTCCCCGACATCCTGCTGGCCATCGCGCTGGTGGCGATTCTCGGGCCTTCTCTGATGAACACCGTGCTCGCGCTGGTGCTGGTCTATACGCCGCGTGTCGCACGGGTGGTGCGGGCCTCGACACTGGTCGTGCGCGAACTGCTCTTCGTCGAAGCCGTACGTGCCTTGGGCGTGCGCACCTCGCGCATCCTGTGGCGCCACATCCTGCCGAACCTGATGTCGCCGATCCTCGTGCAGGTGTCGTTCATCTTCGCCTACGCGATCCTGGCCGAGGCGGGGCTGTCGTTCCTCGGTGTCGGCGTGCCGCCCGAGATCCCCACCTGGGGCACCATGGTCGCGGGCAGCCAGCAGTACGCGCACCAGGCCTTCTGGGTCGTGCTGTTCCCAGGCCTGGCGATCATCTTCACGGCGCTGTCGCTGCAGTTGCTGGGTGATGGCGTGCGCGACCTGCTCGATCCGAAGCTCAAGAAGACCTCGTGATGAACACCGCGAACACCACCCCACGCCTCACGGTCACCAACCTGAGCACCAGCTTCCCCACTGAAGACGGATTGATCCGTTCGGTGGCCGATGTGAGCTTTGCCATCCAGCCCGGCAAGACCACCGCACTGGTGGGCGAATCGGGCTCGGGCAAGTCGGTCACCAGCCTCACGCTGATGCGCCTGCTGCCCAAGACCGCCAACGCACAGGTCAGCGGCTCGGCCTCCTTCGTCACCCGCGAAGGCAAGACGCTCGACCTGCTGCAGATCGGCGAACGCGAGATGCGCTCGCTGCGCGGCAACCAGCTGTCGATGATCTTCCAGGAGCCCATGACCAGCCTGAACCCGGTGTTCACCATCGGCGAGCAGATTGCCGAGAGCGTGCGCCTGCACAAGGGGCTGGACCGCAAGGCCGCGCTGGCCCATGCGCTGCGCATGCTCGAGCTGGTGGAGATTCCGGCCGCGGCCCAGCGCATCCACGAGTACCCGCACCAGCTGTCGGGCGGCATGCGCCAGCGCGTGATGATCGCGCTGGCCATGGCCTGCGACCCGACGCTCTTGATCGCCGACGAGCCCACCACCGCGCTGGACGTGACCATCCAGGCGCAGATCCTGGAGCTGATGCGCCGGCTGCAGGCCGAGACCGGCATGAGCATCCTGTTCATCACGCACAACCTGGGCGTGGTGGCGCACCATGCCGACGACGTGGTGGTCATGTACTCGGGCCGCGTGGTCGAGCGTGCGCCGGTGCGCCCGCTCTTTGCGCAGCCCGAGCACCCGTACACGCAGGGCCTGCTGGCCTGCCTGCCGGGCAAGGCGCGAGTTCCTGGGCAACCCAAGCCCAAGCGCTTGTTTGCGATCCGCGGGCAGGTGTCCAGCCCGTTGGCGCCGCCGCCCGGTTGCGCCTTCGAGCCGCGCTGCGACCAGGCACTGCCCGAATGCCGCAGCGCCATGCCGCCGCTCATCGACATCCGTCAGGACCGCCAGGCCCGCTGCGTGCGCGTGCAGCCCGACCAACCGCTCGCGAGGGCTGCATGATGACCACCGCTGTTACCTCATCTTCACCACCCCTTATCGAAGTCCGCGGCCTCAAGAAGTACTTCGGCAGCAGCGAGCGCCCTGTGCGCGCGGTGGACGACGTGTCCTTCGCGATCCACCCCGGCGAGACGCTGGGCCTGGTGGGCGAGTCGGGCTCGGGCAAGAGCACCATCGGGCGCACCGTGCTGCGGCTCGTGGAGCGCACCGAGGGCCAGGTTCTGTACCGCGGCGACGACATCGGCGATCTTTCCGGTGAGCGCATGCGCAAGCTGCGCAGCAAGCTGCAGATCATCTTCCAGGACCCGTACGCCAGCCTGAACCCGAAGATGCGCATCAGCGCCATCCTGGGCGAGGCGCTGTCCACGCACGGCCTGCACAAGGGCGCGGCGGCGCGCGACAAGCGCATTGCCGAGCTGTTGGAGACCGTGGGCCTGCGCCCCGAGCACGCCAGCCGCTTTCCGCACGAGTTCTCGGGCGGCCAGCGACAGCGCATCGGCGTGGCGCGCGCGCTGGCCGTGGAGCCCGAGTTCATCGTGGCTGACGAGCCGCTGTCGGCCCTCGACGTGTCGATTCAATCGCAGGTGATCAACCTGCTGGCGGACCTGCGCGAGCGCCTAGGGCTGACGATGCTCTTCATCTCGCACGACCTGGACGTGGTCGAGTACCTGTGCGACCGCGTGGTGGTGCTGTACCTGGGCAAGGTGATGGAAGTGGCCACCACCGAGGAGCTGTTCGCGAACCCCTCGCACCCCTACACCCAGGCGCTGCTGGCCGCGAGCCCGAAGCCTGATCCCGAGATGGCGACCGAGCGCATCGCACTGAAGGGCGATATTCCCAGCCCGATCTCGCCGCCCTCGGGCTGCGTGTTCCGCACCCGCTGCCCGCACGCCATCGAGGCCTGTGCGCAGACGGTACCCAGCCTGGATGAGATTTCCCCCGCACACTACAGCGCCTGCATCCGAACGCTATGACTCACCCCCAGTCTTCGCGCACTTCGTGTCGCTTCGCCAACCCCCTTGCAGGGGGCAACACCAGCGGCCCGGCAAAGCCGGTTCCGCGGTGTTCCACGACCACGCGACAACCCTCATGAATCGAGAGCTCCAATGAACACCCTGCCCTCCTCTCACGACCTCATCGACCCGCTGCTCAGCGACCGTTTCAAGGGCTACCCGCGCACCCAGCCGCCGCGCCTGCGCAGCGAAGTCGGCGCCGCCGGCTGGAACGTGCTGGCCGGCGACCTGCCGCTGCCGCTGGCCGTGCTCAAGCGCGAGGCGCTCGAACACAACCTGGCGTGGATGCAATCGCGCGTGCGCGAATGGGGCATCGACCTGGCGCCGCACGGCAAGACCACCATGTCGCCGCAGCTGTTCCAGCGCCAGCTCGACGCCGGCGCCTGGGGGCTGACCTTTGCCACCGTCACGCAGCTGGCCGTGGGCGTGGCGGCCGGCGCGCGCCGCACGCTGATCGCCAACCAGGTCGTGAGCGACGAAGACCTGGCGGGCATTCAGCTGCTGCTGGCTGACCATGCGGACCTGCGTGTGGTGTTCCTGATCGATTCGATCGCGCAGCTGGCGCTGATCGAAGACTGGTCGAAGCGCAATCCTGCCAGCGTGCCCTTCGAGGTGATGCTCGAGATCGGCATCGACGGCGGACGCACGGGCTGCCGCACGCATGCGGAAGCGGTCGCCGTGGCCAGTGCAGTGCGTGCCAGCAGCGCCGCGAAGCTGGTGGGCATCGAGAGCTACGAAGGCCTGAATGCCACCGGGTCCACCGAACAGGACACCGCTTTTGCCAAGGCCCTGATGGACCGGATCGAAGCCGTCGCGCGTCATTGCGACACGCAGCAGCTCTTCGAGACCGACGAGGTGCTGGTCTCGGCCGGCGGCTCGGCGATCTTCGATCTCGTGGCCGGGCGCCTGAAGCCCGCACTGGGTGCGCCGGTGCGCGGCCTGCTGCGCTCGGGCTGCTACGTGACGCACGACCATGGCTTCTACAAGCGCATGGTGAACGTGGCGGATGAGCGCATGGGGTGCGAGTGCGGCGAAGGGCTGACACCGGCGATGGAGGTCTGGGCCAACGTGCAGTCGCGACCCGAGCCGGGCCTGGCGATTCTCTCGGTCGGCAAGCGCGACGTTTCTTTCGACATGTCGATGCCGATCCCCATTGCGCACGCGGCACGCGGTGCATTGCAGTCGCACGCTGTGCCCGCCAGCTGGAAGGTGACCGCGCTGAACGACCAGCACGCCTACCTGCGCTGGGACGCGAATGACGAAGCACAGGCACCGGTCGTCGGCGACCGTGTGGGCCTGGGCATCTCGCACCCCTGCACCACCTTCGACAAGTGGCACTGGATGCCCGTGGTCGAGAACGACTACCGCGTGAGCGATGCGGTCGTGATCCATTTCTGAGCAAGGCAACGCATCCCTCCATGAACACACAGAAGAACAGCGCGACGCTGCTCGAAGGCGGCCTCGTGGTCGACGGCTCGGGCGGCCCTTCGTGGCCCGGCGACGTGCTGCTGCAGGGCGATCGCATCCTGGCGCTGGGCGAAGGCCTGCGCGCGCGCCTGCCTGCAGGGCTGGACATCGCCGATGTCGACGTGGTCGACTGCCGCGGCAAGGTGATCGCGCCCGGCTTCATCGACGCGCACACGCATGACGACGCCATCGTGCTGCGCGACCCGCTGTGCCTGCCCAAGGTGTCGCAGGGCATCACCACCGTGGTCACCGGCAATTGCGGCATCTCGCTGGCGCCGTACCGCACACCACAGTCGAAGCCGCCACTCACGCTGCTGGGCGCCGACTCGTTCAAGCACGCGACCATGGCCGAGTACCGTGCGGCCGTCGATGCGACGCAGCCTGCGCTCAACGTGGCCGCGCTCGTGGGCCACACCACGCTGCGCTTCGCGGCGATGCAGGCGCTCGACCGGCCCGCGAACGACGATGAACTGGCGCACATGGCCGCGCTGCTCGACGACTGCATGGCTTCGGGTGCGCACGGCCTGTCATCGGGCCTGTTCTACGAAGAAGCCTTTGCAGCGCCAGCCGAAGAGGTCACCGCGCTCGCGCGCGTCGTGGCGCGCCATGGCGGCGTGTACGCCACGCACCTGCGCAGCGAGATGCAGCAGATCATCGAGGCGATGCACGAGGCCGGTGACTCGGCGTTCGAGGCCGGCGTGCCCTTGATCATCTCGCACCACAAGTGCGCAAGCCCGGCCAACTGGGGCCGCACGAAGGAGACCCTGCCGCTGATCGACGCCCTGTCGCAGCGCCAGGAGATCGCGATGGACGTGTATCCCTACGTGGCCGGGTCCACCGTATTGCGCGAGGACATGGTGGACGGCGTCATCGACGTGCTGCTGACTTGGTCCGAGCCCCACCCGGAGATGACCGGCCGCCTGATCTCCGACATCGCACGCGAATGGGGCACGACGGAGCAGGAGGCCAGCCTGCGCCTGAAGCCCGGCGGTGCGTGCTATTTCCTGATGCAGGAAGAAGACGTCGAAAGAGTCATCGCGCATCCGCGCACCATGATCGGCAGCGACGGCCTGCCGCACGACCGCCATCCGCACCCGCGGCTGTGGGGCGCGTTCCCGCGCGTGTTCGCACGCTACTGGCGCCAGCGCAAGCTCTTCACGCTGGAGCAGGCGGTGCACAAGATGACGGGCATGACGGCGCGCAACCTGCGCATCGCGGACCGGGGCCTTCTGCGTGTCGGCACCATGGCCGACGTGGTGGTGTTCGACCCCGAGACCATCACCGACACCGCCACCTACGACCAGCCGCTGGGCGTGAGCGAAGGGATCGAGCGCGTGTTCGTGAACGGCGTGCTCGCGTACCGCGGTGCGAACGAGGCGCGCGTGCTCGCGCGCGCGGGGCGCATGCTGACACGGCAGGCACGCGCCGCGAACTAACTGAACGTCGCCGCGCCCCTTCCCCGCCATCCCGTAGAGTGCACGCATGATCGAATCCACCACCCTTCGGTACTTCTACGAGGTCGCGGCCTTCGGCTCCGTGCGCGTGGCGGCGGAAAAGCTCTTCGTGGCCCAGAGCGCCGTGAGCCGGCAGATCGCGTTGCTGGAAGACGAACTGGGGGTGCCCGTCTTCGAGCGCCACGCGCGCGGCATGGCGCTGACCGCGGCCGGCGAACTGCTGCTGCGCTATGCGCAGGACAACAAGACGCAGCTGGCCGACCTGAAGGGCCAGATCCACGAGTACGAGACGCTGGCCAAGGGCCATGTGCGGGTGGGCTGCGTGGAAGGCATCCTGCACGGCCTGCTCACCAGCTTCATGCCGAGCTTCATCCGGACGCACCCGGGCATCACCTTCTCGCTCGACCTCATGGGCTCGCATGCGGTGGGCGAGTCGGTGGCGGAGCACAAGTACGACCTGGGCATCCTGTTCGGCGCCTCGCCGCGCCCCGACCTCATCGAGCTGCAGAAGATCGAACAGCCCTTGTGCGTGATCGCTTCGACGCAGCATCCCCTGGCGCAACAGCGCAGCTGCACGCTCGCGGAAGTCGCCGACGCGCCCCTGGCATTGCCCGACCGTTCCTTCGGCCTGCGCCAGCTGGTCGACCGCGTCAGCTCCAAGGGCAAGTTCAAGCTGAACATCGCGGTCGAGACGAATTCGCTGTCCTTCGCGAGCCGGCTGGTCGCGGAGTCGGACCTCATCACCTTCCAGCCGAGCGACGTGGTCGCGCCGCTGATCGAGGCCGGCAAGGTGGTGGCCATTCCGCTCACCGATGCGTCGCTGCGCTCTGCGCGCGCCACGCTGGTGGCGAGCTATTCCCGGCGGCTGTCGCTCGCGGCCAATCACCTGTCGCAGTCGCTGATCGCGTACATGCAAGGGTGGCAACGGCCCGTGAAGCCGGGGCGCGCCAACGCCGCTCGCACGCCCGCCAGGGGAAAGCCGGAGTAGTCCCGGCGCGCGGGATCGTCGGCATCGAAGGGCTCAACCCGGCAGCGTGACCGTGATCATCTTGATCTCGGTCATCGCCTCCAGTGTGTGCATGCCACCCAGCCGGCCGATGCCGCTTTTCTTGCCGCAGCCGCCGCCGAAGGGCAGGTGGATTTCCCACCAGGTGGTGCCCGCGTTGATGTTGACGATGCCGGCGGGAATCGCCTTGGCCATGGCGATGCCGCGGCCAATGTCTTGGGTGAAGACGCCCACCGAGAGTCCGTAGTCGTTCTGCAAGGCCAGCGCCAGGGCCTGCGCTTCGTCCTGGAAGGCGATGACCGGCACGACGGGGCCGAAGGTTTCTTCGCGGCACAGCCGCATGTCGGGCATGACGTCGCGCACCACGGTGGGCTCGAAGAAGAGGTCGCTGCCCAGGTCCGGCCGCGCCTGGCCACCGCACAGCACGCGTGCACCCTGTTCAACGGCATCGTCCACATGCGCGCGCACCTTGGCGGCCACCTTGGCGTTGTTGAGCGGCCCCATGGTCGTGGCGGGATGCAAGGGATCGCCCAGCACCTGCTCGGCGGCCTTGGCGACCAGCTTGTCGCAGAGGCGGTCGACCACGCTGGCATGGGCCAGCACGCACCCTGTCGCCGCGCACACCTGCCCGGCATTGAAGAACGCGCCGCCTGCCGCTGCAGCGGCTGCCGCATCGAGGTCGGCGTCCTCGAAAACGATCAGGGGGCCATTACCGCCGAGCTCGAGCAGCAGGGGCTTTCCGGCGCCTCGCTCGGCGATGCGCTGGCCCGTCGCGGTGCTGCCGGTGAAGGCGATGGCGGTCACGTCCGGGTGCACGACCACCGCATCGCCCACGGTCGCGCCCTCGCCGATCACCAGGTTGAGAACGCCAGCGGGCAGGCCGGCCTTTTCGATGACTGCCATCAGCGCGCAGGCCACGAGCGCGGTGGACGGCGCAGGCACCCAGACGAGGGTGTTGCCGGTGGCGATGCCGGGGGCGAGGTATTCCACGGGAATGTTGACCGGGAAGTTCCAGGGCGTGATGACGCCGTACACGCCGCGCGGCTGCCGCAGGGTCATGACGAGCTTGCCCGGATCTTCCGCCGGCAGCGTCTTGCCGCCCATCTGCTTGACGAGTTCGGCGGCAAGCCGGAAGCCATCAGCGGCCTTGGCGACTTCGCCCTGCGCCTCGGCCAGGACCTTGCCCTGCTCGCACGACAACGTGTGTGCGAGGGCCTCGCGCGCGGCATCGATCTCGGCCGCGATCGCCATGCACATCGCCGCGCGCTCGAACACGGGCGTGGCGGCCCACGCCTTGGCAGCGGCCTTGGCGGCGGCAACCGCCTCGCCCGCCGTCTCGCGGCCCGAACGGGGCACGGTGGCGATGGTGTCGCCATTGGCCGGGTTGATCACCGGCAGGGTGTCGACGGTGGTCGACCAGCGCCCGCCGATGTGGTTGCCCGTTTCGACTTCGGACATGCAGTGGTTGCGCATGGCCTAGCCGTACGAATACGCGATCGACGCGGCGTGGCGCTGGCCTTCGCTGCCGCCGGCACGCGCGTCCACGCTGGACGCGGACGGCCTGTACCCGGCCGGCGCGGGGGCCGCGACACCCACATGGCGCTCGGTCTGCGCATCGAAGCAATGGGTCGATGCAGCCTCGCGGACCTGCAGGTGCACGAGGTCGCCGGGCTTGAGGGCCACGCGGTCGTGCACGGACACGCACCAGGGCGTCTCGCTGCCCGCCACGGTGCCGTAGATCTGCGTCTTGTCGCCCGTCGACTCCGTGAGGATCACGCGCAGCGCCAGGCCCTCGGGGGCCAGCTGCAGATGCTCGGGCCGCAGCCCCAGCAGCACGTGCTGTCCATCGGCCAGCAGGGGCGTGCACCCGGAAGTCGGCAGGTCCCAGGCCTGCCCGTCGGGCAGCGCGAGCCAGGTGCGGCCGTGTGCGCGATGCACCTGTCCCTGCGTGAAGTTCATGGCGGGCGAGCCGATGAAGCCCGCCACGAAGCGGTTGACCGGGCGGTCGTAGAGCTCGAGCGGCGCACCGACCTGTTCTACCCGGCCCGCGCGCATCACGACGATGCGGTCGGCCATGGTCATGGCTTCCACCTGGTCGTGCGTGACGTAGACCATGGTGTTGCCCAGGCGCTGGTGCAGGGCCTTGATCTCGGCGCGCATCTGCACGCGCAGCTGCGCATCCAGGTTGGACAGCGGCTCGTCGAAGAGGAACAGCGCGGGCTCGCGCACCACGGCGCGGCCCATGGCCACGCGCTGGCGCTGTCCGCCCGAGAGCGCGCGCGGCAGGCGGTCCAGGTAGGGCGTGAGGTTGAGCAGGCTGGCGGCTTTTTCGATGCGCGGGCGGAAGTCGCTTTCGGCTTCGCCGCGCGTGCGCGGGCCGAAGGCGATGTTCTCGTAGACCGACAGGTGCGGGTAGAGCGCATAGCTCTGGAACACCATCGAGATGTTGCGCTTTTGCGGCGACAGGTCGTTGGCCCGCGCACCGCCGATGCGCAGCTCGCCGCCGCTGATGGGCTCCAGCCCCGCGATCATGCGCAGCAGCGTCGACTTGCCGCAGCCCGAGGGGCCGACCAGCACGACGAACTCGCCGTGGGCAATGTCCAGGTCGATGCCGTGCACGACGGGCACGCCCGCGAAATCCTTGCGCAGTTGCTTGAGTTGAACCTGAGCCATGGGGTCTCCTTGTCTTTGTGGAAGTGAGTCGCTGGCTCAGTAGTCTTCGACAGTGATCTCACGGGCCATCGGAAGAATGCCCGCCATGAGGCCCGCATCCACCGGCAACGCCACGCCCGTGATGACGCGCGCGGCGGGCGACGCGAGGAAGAGCACGGCATCGGCCACGTCGTCCGGTGTCGCGAAGTCGCCCAGCGGGTACCACTTCTTCAGCTGCTCGAACACCTGCGGGTTCTTGTCGGCCCGCGCCTGCCAGGCGGGCGTCTTGACGGTGCCCGGCAGCACGATGTTGGCGCGGATGCCGTAGGCGCCCAGTTCCATGGCGAGCGAGCGGGTGTAGCTGACGAGAGCCGCCTTGGCCGCGCTGTAGGCCGGGTGGCCGAGCGTGGTCAGCGCGTTGACCGAGCCGATGAGCACCAGCTGCCCGCTGCGGCGCTCGACCATGGCGTGGCGCACCGCCTCCACGCAATGGAACGCGCCATTCAGGTTGAGCTGGATGTCGGCCTGCCAGTCCTGCGGCGTGGTCTTGCGCACCGTCGGCCCGCGCGCGGCGCCCACGTTCGACACCAGCACATCCACCGGGCCGACAGCCGCAACGGCCGTGGCCACCTTGTCGCACAGCGCCGCGCAGTCGGTGACGTCCGCCACCAAAGGATGCAGCCGCGCCAGATCGTCGGCACTCACGCCCTGCCCGGCCAACACGGCCGCCAGGCGCTCCAGTGCGCCCGCGTCGTGGTCCAGCGCGATCAGCCGGTCGCCCGCCTGCAGCACGCGGCGGCACAGGGCCTGGCCGATGCCGCCCGCGGCGCCCGTGACCAGCGTCACGCGCCGGGACGGCGCGTGGGGATGAACCGAAGACGGAGTCGAAATTGATGTGTCCACGCAATGCGCCCTGTGAATTGCCAATACCTCTCCCGACCGGGCGGCAATGAATTACCGCGCGCAATTCGAGCTCGAATTTTGAAGCGTACAGGAGGCCACGGGAATTTGGCCTTCAATATTTCGCAGGCAGGGTTCTGTTTTTTAGAAATCGAGGGTTAGCTCTATCTATGGCGTCATTCGACCGACTCGTAAGATAAAAAAGCGCAAGCATTGATCGAAGCGGATCCCGACGTGTATTCAATTAATTTTCAATCACTTCACGAGGAATTAAATATGAAAAAACGAAATACAACTCTATTGGCAGGCGCAATTCTTCTGGGTCTTTCCTCCCTCACGGCCCAGGCAGGAAATATCCGCATCGCCATGTCCAGCTACAGCGACAACACGCGCCCCTGGCTGGAGGCGCTGGCCCGGGACTACGAAAAGGCCAACCCGGGAGACAAGGTCAAGGTCGAGGTGGGAAGCTGGGAGAACATGCAGCAGAAACTGCAGGCGGAAATCGCCAGCAACAACCCTCCCGACCTGGCCCACGTCGCGACCCGCTGGGTCGGCGATTTCGTGAATGACGGCTTGGTGGAGCCGGTCGACAATTACGCCAATGCAGCATTCAAGGACCAATTCATTCCGGCCTTCCTGAAAGCCGGAAATATCAATGGAAAGCCTTATGCGCTGCCTATTGCAGCCAGCGTGCGCGCCATGTTCTATAACAAGGACATGCTGAGCAAGGCGGGCTTTCCCAATGGCCCCAAGACCTGGGACGACGTGATTGCCGCCGCGAAAAAGATCAAGGCCACGGGGGCCTACGGCTATGGCATCCAGGGCAAGGACCTGGATACCGACACTTATTTCTACTACGCGCTGTGGAGCATGGGCGGCGATGTGCTCGATGCCGGCAACAAGGCCGCCTTCAATTCGCCGACCGGCGTGAAAGCCGCCACGCTCTACAAAAGCATGATCGACCAGGGCCTGACCGAGCCCGGCGTGGCGGGCAACACGCGCTACGACCTGCACAACCTGTTCAAACAGGGGCGCCTGGGCATGGTCATTTCGCTGCCTCCGCTGGCCAAGGAAATCGCCAAGGACGCGCCGCAACTGAAATACGGCATCACCGGCGTGCCCAATGGCGGCAAGGACATCACCTTCGGCGTGACCGATTCGATCATGATGTTCAAGACCTCGAAGAACAAGGAAACCGCCCAGAAATTCCTGAACTTCATGTTCTCGAAAACCGCGCGGCTGAAGTTCGACCAGGGTGAAGGCTTCATGCCGGTGACGCGCGAGGTGGCCAACGACCCCGTGTTCAAGGACGACCCGGTGCTCTCCGAGTTCGTGACCCTGCTGCCCAACGCGCGCTTCGCCCCGCTGGTCGCCGGCTGGGAAGACTCGGCGCAGGCCGTCACCAATGCGCTGCAGGCCATCTACCAGGGCAAGGCGGAACCGAAGGCGGCACTGGACAAGGCCGCGGCCGAAGCCAACACCAAGCTCAACAAGAAGTAAGCCAGCAAGCCCCGGGGCGCAGCCGCCGGGCTGCGCCAGCTTTCCGCGTGTCGCACCACGTCTATCCGATCGAATTGCCCTATGCAGAATCCTGTTCGAGGCCCTGCCCTGGCTTGGGGGCTGATTGCGCCGAGCCTGTTGCTCACCCTCTTCATCCTGGCCTACCCGCTGTCCACCCTGGTGTTCCAGTCGGTGCACGACATCTCGCGCTTCGGCCTGCTGCGGGCCTTCAACGGCCTGGACAACTTTCGCACCGTGTTCACCGATCCGGTGTTCGTCCACGTGGTGTGGCGCACGGTGCAATGGACGGTGTGCGTGGTCGGCGGCGCGGTGCTGTGCGCTGTGCCGATCGCGCTCATCCTGCAGCAGGATTTCTATGGCCGGGGCGTGGCGCGCACGATCGTGATGCTGCCCTGGGCGGTGTCGCTGACCATGACCGCCATCGTCTGGACCTGGTCGTTCAATGGCCAGTACGGCATGGTCAATGCGAGCCTCGCGATGGTCGGGATCATCCAGGAGCCGATCAACTGGCTGGCCGATGGACAGCTCGCGTTCTGGGTCGAGGTGGGCGTGGGCATCCTGGTGTCCATTCCCTTCACCGTGACCATCTTCCTGGGCGGGCTGTCGTCGGTGTCGCAGGACATCTACGAGGCGGCCGGCATCGAAGGCGCGTCGCGCTGGCAGCAGTTTCGCCGGCTCACGCTGCCGCTGCTCAAGCCCTTCATCCACATGGCGATCGTGCTGAACGTGATCTACGTC
This sequence comes from Variovorax sp. GW821-FHT06D12, assembly GCF_059419205.1. NCBI lineage: Bacteria > Pseudomonadati > Pseudomonadota > Betaproteobacteria > Burkholderiales > Comamonadaceae > Variovorax > Variovorax sp. GW821-FHT06D12. The sequence continues at coordinate 549,434 of NZ_JBWKRI010000002.1, forward strand.
TTCAACTCGTTCCCCATCATCTGGATCATGACGCAGGGCGGGCCGGACAACGCCACGCACATCCTCGTCACCTGGCTGTACCAGCTGGGCTTTCGCCTGGGCCGCCCCGGTGAGGCAGCCGCCATCTCGCTCGTGATGCTGGCCTTGCTGCTGGCCTTCACCGTGTTCTACCTGCGCCTGCAGAAGCGCCAGTCCGCGAAGGCCGCCGCATGATCCGCCCCGACAAACTCGTGCGCAGCCTCTGGTGCTGGCTGCTGCTCGCGCCGCTGGTGGCCGTGGTCATCTTTCCGCTCGCAGTGATGTTCTTCACGGCGCTCAAGCCGGCGTCCGAGATCTACGTCTATCCGGCGCGCTGGCTGCCGCAGCAGTGGCAGTGGAGCAACTTCTCCGCCATGTGGGCCCAGACCGGCTTCGGGCGCGCGCTGCTGAACAGCCTGCTGGTGTCGCTCTCTGCGACCGTGCTGACGATTGCCGTCAGCGTGCCTTCCGCCTACGCGTTGGCGCGCCTGAAGTTTCGCGGCCAGGGCGGCTACCGGCAGTTTTTGCTCATCACCCAGATGATCTCGCCCGTGCTGCTGGTGGTGGGCCTGTTCAAGATGGCGGCCAGCCTGCCCTGGTTCGAGGGCGGCAACATGACCGACTCGCGCCTGTCCGTGGTGGTGGCCTATGGCGCCTTCGGCATCGCCTTTGCCGTCTGGATGATGACCTCCTACTTCGAGACCATTCCGCGCGACCTGGAAGAGTCGGCCTGGCTCGAAGGCTCGGGCCCGGTGCGCACGGTCTGCAAGGTGTTCCTGCCGCTGGCCTTGCCGGCCATGGCGGTCACGGCGCTGGTCACCTTCGTCAATGCCTGGAACGAGTTCGCGGTGGTCTACACGCTGATCCGCTCCACGGAGAAGCAGACGCTGACCGTGCTCGTCACCAACATGGTCGCGGGCCAGTACGTGGTGCAGTGGGAGTTGGTGATGGCCGCCGCCATCTGCGCCGTGGTCCCGGTCGCCATTTTGTTTGCGTGGATGCAGCGCTACATGGTGCAGGGCCTGACCGCGGGCTCGGTCAAATAGCGACCGCAGCGGCATCACAGCCCGCTGCTACCCGCTGCGCCCGCCCCCTTCGAATAATGCGGCGACGGCCGGCGCGCCCCCTGCGCTGGCCGGTTTCGCTACACCTCATCCGAAGGAGACAAACCCGATGGCTCGCAAGATCCTGATGCTCTGCGGCGACTACGCCGAAGACTACGAAACCATGGTGCCGTTCCAGACCCTGCTGGCCGTCGGCCACACCGTGCATGCGGTGGCGCCCGACAAGAAGGCCGGCGACTGGGTGCACACCGCCATCCACGACTTCGAAGGCGCGCAGACCTACAGCGAGAAGCCGGGCCACCGCTTCACGCTGAACGCCAGCTTCGACGAGGTGCGCCCCGAGACCTACGACGCGCTCGTGATCCCCGGCGGCCGCGCGCCCGAGTACCTGCGCATGCACAGCCGCGTGGTGGAGATCGCGCGCCACTTCCTGGCCACCGACAAGCCGGTGGCCGCCGTCTGCCACGGCGCGCAGCTGCTCGCGGCCACGGGCCTCATCAAGGGCCGCAAGGTCTCGGCCTACCCGGCCTGCCAGGTCGAGGTGGAACTGGCCGGCGCCGAGTACATGGGCATCCCGGTCGACCAGGCGGTGACCGACCGCAACCTCGTCACCGCACCGGCCTGGCCGGCGCATCCGGCGTGGCTGTCGCAGTTCCTGGTGGTGCTGGGCACCCGCATCGAACACTGATCGGACGGAAGTGCGTGGGCGGCGCTACAGTGCCGCGTCGCCCCGATTCATTCAGCCTCTCAAGGAGATGGCCCATGTGCGAAGTCTTCATCAGCGCCGATCCGCAAAGCTACGACGCGCGCACGCGCTCGGTGCGGCTGCACGGCGTGGTCACCAGCATCCGGCTCGAGAACCTGTTCTGGCAGGTGCTCGAAGAGATCGCGCAGCGCGACGGCATGGCCGTGGTGCAGCTCATCGAGCGGCTGTACGACGAGCTGGTGGCGGCGCGCGGCGAGGTCGGCAACTTCGCGTCGTTCCTGCGGGTGTGCGCGTTGCGCTACGAGGCGATGGTGGCGCAGGGGCGGATTCCGGCCGACACGTCGGTCGCGATCCGCTCGCTCGATGCGAACGCCGTGCTGCATGAACTGCCGCAGGGTTGGGGGCGGCCATCGCCTGCGCAGCAGCCGGGAGAGGCACGCGTGCACACGCTCCACGCCGGCGTGCGGCGGCATGCGTAGACGCCGCCCTTGCGCGCCCCTTCACGAGATCACCAGCGCATCTTCACGCCGACGCTCGCATTGACCCCGCTCTTGATGCGCGAGTCGCCGCCGGAGCCCGCCCACAGCTTGCCCAGCTCCACATACACGCTCGTGTTCTCGGCCACCTGCAGCGTGGCCCCTGCCGCCAGCTCGGTGCTGCTGCCGCCGGTGCGCGTCGCGATGTCGGTGAAGCCGGCCGGGCCGACGAAGCGGGTGACGTCGGTGCCGCGGCTGCTGCGGTGGAAATTGACCCGCACATAAGGCTGCAGCACCCCGGCGCGGGTGACGAACTCGCCCTTCACGCGCACGCCGGCGCGTGCCCGCCAGCCGTTGTGGCTGTTCTGCTGCACGAGCGCGCCGGAGATGCCCGTGTCGCCCAGGCTCACCCGCTGGTGCACCAATTGCACCTGCGGCTCGACGGTCCAGTTCTGCGCGATGGGAATCGACTGCCCCACCTCGATGGACGCCAGCAGGCTGTTGCCCTTGCCGCCCCGGGAGAAGCCCAGCGTGGGTCTGGCGGTGTAGCGGTGGCGCCCGGCCTGCAGCACGCCGTCGACGTACACGCCGCTGGCGTGCTTCCAGGTGGCATAGGCGCCCAGGTATTCGCTCTTCTGGTTGTTGGTGCCCACGCCGAGGTTCGCCAGGCCGCTGGCAAAGCCGTTCACGCGCATGTCGCCGTCGAGCTGGCCGACGTACACGCCCGCGTGCCAGTCGGGGTTGGCCCACAGGTCGGTGCCGGCCTGGAAGCCCGTGAGGCGCCCCTTGCTCGTGGGGCTCACGGTGCCGCCCTGCGCGATGGTGCGCTCGGTGCTGATGATGCGCCCCCACGCCTCGCGGTAGCCCTGCGTGGGCTTGGCCGGGTTTGCGCCCGCTACAAGGTCCTCACCCATGCGCAGGCGCCTGTTGCCGAGCATCGCGAGGCTGGACTGGCGCAGCTGCTCGGGCAGCGCGGCGTACAGCGGCACTTCGGCGCGGTAGGTGGGCACGGCGAGCACGGGCACGACGCCGGTGCCGCCAGTGCCCGAGCCGCCACCGCCACCGCCGGCCGGCGGCGTGACGGGCGTGACGGGCGGGACAGGCGTCACGGGCGTCACGGGTGCAGTGGTCGAGCGCAGGTACCAGTTCTCGCCCGCGCCGGCGGCGTCCGCCGCATGCAGCCGGTACTCGTAGGCGCCCGCATCGACGTGCGTGCCGGCCAGCACGAACGCGCTCTTGGTGGTCTGCGCGGTGGTGGTCGCACCGTTGAGGGCGCTGATCACCTCGATGCCGTTGCCGGTGGTGAGCGCGCCCAGGCCGCCCAGGTTGGTGATCTGCACATTCGTCGTGCCGCTGGCGACGGCGGTGGCGCCGCTCAGGATGAGCCGGTCGCTCGCGCTCGCGCTGCCGCCCAGCGCGGTGCCCAGTCGCAGCGTGCCGCCGTTGCCCACCCACGGGCCGTTGACGGTGAGCGTGGTGCCGGGCACCGCACCCACCAGCGAGACGGTGCCGCTGTGGGCCATCGACGCGAGGGTCTGGCTGTTGCCGGCCAGGTCGAGCGTCGCGCCGGTGGCCACCGTGAAGGGGCTCGCGCTGCTGAGCACGTTGGCCGCGCCGGCACGCAAGGTGCCCGCCGCGACGTTGGTCGCGCCCGAGTGGGTGTCGGCACCGCTGAGCGTCAGCACGCCCGCGCCGATCTTCACGAGATCGCTGGCGCCGGAGATCGCGCCGGTCCACGTCAGGGCGTTCCCGTTGGTGTCGATGGTGCCCGTGCCGCCCAGCAGCAGGGCGTTGCTGACGGTGAGGCCACCGGCGCCCGCGATGACGCTCGCGGTGGCGCCCGCGCCGATCGAAATCGCACCCGTCATCGACGAGCCGGTGTTCAACGTGAGGCTGTTGGTGCCGCCCGTGAATGCGACCGCCGCAGCGCGCGTGACGCCGTCGCCGCCCAGGCCGCCCGAGATGGTTCCGCCGTTGGTCAGCGCGAGGTTCGCGCCCGTCACCCCGACGCCGCCCACGCCGTTGGCACCGCTCGGTCCGCCGTTGCTGTTGGCCCCGCCGACGCCGCCCGCCCCACCGGCGATGGTGCCGGTGTTGGTGACGGTTGCGCCCGCGCCGGTCGATGCGAGGCCCGCCCCGCCATCGCCGCCGCCGCCCGGTGAACCGGTGCCGCCCGCACCGCCGCCGGCCGCACCGCCCGCGCCCCCGGCACCGCCCGTGATCGCGCCGGAATTGCCGACGGTGACGGCGACACCCGCCAACGTCGCGCCGATGCCCCCTGCGCCGCCGCCGCCGCCCGAGGCGTTGGAACGGGCGGGTGCCAATTCGGCCCCGCCGGCACCGCCCGCCCCGCCCGTGAGGGGACCGGTGTTGGTGAAGCTGAGCCCCGGATTGGTCGCGTTCAGGTAGAACCCGCCGCCCCCGCTGCCGCCGCCGCCGCCCTGCGAAAAGGCGTCGCCGCCCTTGCCGCCGGCGCCGCCCGTGGAAGATCCCGTGGCCGTGTAGCTGCCGAGCGGGCCGCTGAGGATCGAGCCGTAGCCGCCCGCACCGCCGCCGCCGGCAGCCCAGTACCCGTTGCCGCCCGCGCCACCGATGCCGCCGGTGTAGCTGTCGGACGAATTGGCCACGTTGTTGGCGATCGACATGCCCTGGAAGCCACCGCCGCCACCCCCGCCATAGCCGTTCCCATTGGCCGCGTCACCGGTCTGCGCCTGGCCCGCGCCGCCGGCGTCGCCCTGGAACGCCCCGGGGCCGGTGGGCGTGCTGGCCGCGCCGGCCGCGCCGCCGGTGCCCGGCGTGGCACCACCGAAGCCGCCGATGCTGGCGCTGGCGCCCGCCGTGACACCGCCCGGCGTCGACGATCCGCCCGTGCCGCCGAAGGCATTGACCGTGGTGTCGTTGAGCCCGCCGCTCCCGCCCGTGCCGTCGCTGCCGCCCGTGCCCGCGTTCAGCGACGCGTCACCGACCGGCTGGCCGCCCGCGCCGCCGGCCGCGAGCACCGGCACGACGCAGACCCACAGCGCCGCCGTTGCCGCCGCTGCTGCCACCGCGCGCACGCCGCCCCCGCTGCACGATCGCGCGTGGCCGCGCGCGATTTCCGGCGCGGCCACCCAGGTGCCGGCGGTGGGACTCCACAGGGTTCGGAAGATCTTGTTCATGACTCAACTCCCTCTTCGTTCACTGACTGGGCAGGTGGACCTCCGTGTGCAGCAGCAATGGCTTGCTCCTCCCCACGGCGACGATTTCGGATGTGCAAGTCAAAAATGTAAGAACGCGTGCCAGTTACGCGTATCCCTGCAAGGGGCTACCCTGAAACGGGAGCGACCGCCCCATGCGGGGCCACTCCGCCTCTGTCAGGCCCTTCGGTAGACGGTCTACCCTGTCGCGTATCCATACGTAACATGTGACTTTTGGACAGCACAATCTCTCGCCCTGGGCGCGACGCCCAAAAGAAAAGGCACCCTCGCGGGTGCCTTGTTCGTTGCGGATGCGCCCTGGGCGCGCGCTGTCAGTCCAGCGACACGTTCGCCTTGCGGATCACGTCGGTGAAACGCTTCGTTTCGGTCGCCACGAACTGGTCGAACTGCGGGCGCGTGGTGGGGAACGGCTCGTAGCCGAAGCTCTTGAACTTCTCCAGCACGTCGGGTTCGGCCAGGCCCTTCTCGATGTCGCGCTTGATCTTGTCGGTCACCGAAGCCGGCAGGCCCTTCGGCACGGCGATGGCGTTCCAACCGATGACCTCGAAGCCCTTCGGGCCGCCCGATTCGCCCACGGTCGGCACGTCGGGGAAGGCGGCGTTGCGCTGAGGTGCGGCCACGGCCAGGAAGCGCAGCTTGTTGGCGCGCTGCAGCGGGCCGGCGGTGGCGCTGCTGCCCAGCGCAAAGGCCAGCTCGCCGGTGGCGACCGAGGTGTACAGCTGCGTGGTCTCCTTGTAGATCACGTGCTCCATCTGCGTGCCGGTGGCCGACTCGAACAGCTCCGAGCCCAGGTGCACCGGGTTGCCGACCGACCACGAGCCGTAGTCGAGCTTGCCGGGGTTGGCCTTGGCGTCGGCGATCAGGTCGCCCACGGTCTTGTACTTGCTGTTGGTCGCGACGGTGAAGAAGAAGTAGGTCTTGAACAGCGGCAGCAGCGCGTCGAAGTCCTTCGATGCGTCGTATGGCAGCTTCTTGAACAGCGCCGGGTACGCGGCCAGGTGCACGTTGTCGAGCACGATGATGTCGTGGCCGTCCTTGGCACCGCGCTTGAAGGCGTCGATGGCGATGAAGCCGTTGCCGCCCGGGCGATTCTCGACCACCACCGGCTGACCCCAGGCGCGCGAGAGCTTGTCGGCCACGAGGCGGGCCACGCCGTCCGGACCACCGCCGACCGGGAACGGCGTGATGATGCGCACGGGCTTGGTCGGGAAGGCTGCGGGCTGCTGTTGTGCCGAAGCGGTCAGCGGCAGCAGGCCGCCGGCGGTCAGCGCCAGCACGGCTGCAGCGATGGTGCGGCGCGAAAGCGACGAACGAAAGAAGGACATGAGGGAAGTCTCCGGTTTGATGAATCGTTGATGGGTGGGAAGCGGTGCGACGCCGCTCAGTCGACCGACGCGCCCGAGGCCTTGACGATGCCGGCCCACAGCGCGCTTTCCTTCGCGATGAGCGCGGCGTAGTCGGCCGGCCCGCCGAGCAGCGGCACGGCGCCTTCCACGTCCAGGCGCGACTGGAACTCGGCACCGCCCGCCACCTGCAGCATCTGCGTCGACAGCGTCTTCACGAACGCGTCGGACGTGCCGCGCGGCGCGAGGATGCCGTAGGTGAGCGTGCTCTCGAAGCCCGCGAGTTCGCGCAGGCCCGACTCGGCCACGGTGGGCACGTCGGGCAGCGACGGCAAACGCTTCGCGCCCGTGACGGCAATCGCGCGCAGGCGCCCGCCCTTGACCAGCGCGAGCGCGGGCGGGATGACGCTGAACATCATCTGCACCTGGCCGCCCGCGAGGTCGGTGAGCGCGGGGTTGGTGCCCTTGTAGGGGATGTGATTGATCTTCGTACCGGTGCGCTGCGCGAAGAGTTCGCCCGTGAGGTGGCCGCCCGTGCCGCTGCCGCTCGAGGCGTAGTCGAGCAGCCCCGGGCGCACCTTGGCCTCCTTGACGAGGTCGGCCACGCTGCGCACCTTCGAGGCCGCGGGCACCACGAGCACGAGCGCGGACGACGCGAACATGGCCACGGGCAGCAGGTCCTTGCGCGCGTCGAACTTCAGGCTCTTGTACAGCGCCGGGTTGATCGACACGGTGCCCGTGTGGCCCAGCAGCAGCGTGCTGCCGTCGGGCGTGCTGCGCACCACCTGCTCGGTGCCGAGGTTGCCGCCCGCGCCGGGCTTGTTGTCGACGATGACGCCCGACTTGCGCACCTCGCCCAGGCCCTTGGCCATCTGGCGTGCGAACACGTCGTTGCCGCCGCCGGCCGCGAAGGGCACGACGATGCGGATCGGCTTGGCATCGCTCTGCTGCGCATGCGCAGGCAGGCCCGCCGCCAGCAGGCCCAACAGCAGCTCGCGTCGGGCGAGGCCCATCAGACGCGTTCCAGGATCACGGCAATGCCCTGCCCCACGCCGATGCACATCGTGCACAGCGCGTAGCGGCCGCCGCCCTTGTGCAGCTGGTTCACCGCGGTGGTGGCCAGGCGTGCGCCGCTGGCGCCGAGCGGGTGGCCCAGTGCGATGGCGCCGCCGTTGATGTTCACGCGCGCGTCGTCGTCCTTCAGGCCCAAGAGGCGCAGCACGGCGAGGCCTTGTGCGGCGAAGGCTTCGTTGAGTTCGATGACGTCGATCTGGTCGAGCGTGAGGCCGGTGAGCGCCAGCACCTTCCGCGTGGCGGGCGCCGGGCCGATGCCCATGATGCGCGGCGCGACGCCGGCCGTGGCCATGCCGACCACGCGGGCGCGCGGCGTGAGGCCGTGCTTGGCGGCGCTGGCTTCGTCGGCCAGCAGCAGCGCGCAGGCGCCGTCGTTCACGCCGCTGGCATTGCCGGCGGTCACGGTGCCGTCGGGACGCACGATGGGCTTGAGCTTGGCCAGCGCCTCCAGCGTGGTGTCACGCGGATGCTCGTCCTTGTTGACGATGAGGGCGTCGCCCTTCTTCTGCGGCACGCTCACGGGCACGATCTCGGCGTCGAAGAAGCCGGACTTCTGCGAAGCGACAGCGCGCAGCTGCGAGTTGAGCGCCATCAGGTCTTGCGCCTCGCGCTCGATCTTGTAGTCGGTGGCGACGTTCTCGGCCGTCTCGGGCATCGAGTCGACGCCGTACTGCGCCTTCATGAGCTTGTTGACGAAGCGCCAGCCGATGGTGGTGTCGTACACCGCGTTGTTGCGGCTGAAGGCGCTCTCGGCCTTGGGCATGACGAAGGGCGCGCGGCTCATGCTTTCGACGCCGCCGGCGATCATCAGGCCGGCTTCACCGGCGCGGATGGCGCGAGCCGCGGTGCCCAGTGCATCGAGGCCCGAACCGCACAGGCGGTTGATGGTGCCGCCGCCCACTTCGATCGGCAGGCCCGCGAGCAGCGCCGACATGCGCGCGACGTTGCGGTTGTCTTCGCCGGCCTGGTTGGCGCAGCCGTAGAGCACGTCGCTCACGGCCTGCCAGTCGACGTTCTTGTTGCGCTCGATCAGTGCGCGCAGGGGCACGGCGCCGAGGTCGTCGGTGCGCACGCTGCTGAGCGAACCGCCGTAGCGGCCGAAGGGGGTGCGCACGGCGTCGCAGATGAAGGCTTGATTGGTCATGTGAGTTGTCTCTTGAATGGGTGGAACGGATCAGGCGGCGATCGGAAGGCCGACCAGCGTCTCGAGTTCTTCGCGGCTCAGGCCCTCGACGGTGTCGACGAGCTTCAGGCCCTGCGGCGTGCATTCGAGCGTGGCGAGGTCGGAGTACACGCGCTTGACGCAGCCGATGCCGGTGAGCGGATAGGTGCACTGCTGCACCAGCTTGCTCGCGCCCTGCTTGGTGAGCAGGTCCATCATGACCCACGTCTGCTTGGCGCCGATGGCCAGGTCCATCGCACCGCCGACCGCGGGAATGGCGTCTTTCTCGCCGGTGTGCCAGTTGGCGAGGTCGCCCGTGGCCGACACCTGGAACGCGCCGAGCACGCAGATGTCGAGGTGGCCGCCGCGCATCATCGCGAAGCTGTCGGAGTGGTGGAAGAACGAACCGCCCGGCAGCAGCGTGACGGGCTGCTTGCCGGCGTTGATGAGGTCGTAGTCTTCTTCGCCGGCCTCGGGCGCGGGGCCCATGCCGAGGATGCCGTTCTCGCTTTGCAGGATGACCTCGCGGCCCTGCGGCAGGTGGTTGGCCACCAGCGTGGGCTGGCCGATGCCGAGGTTGACGACGGCGCCGTCGAAGATGTCTTGTGCGACGCGGGCTGCCAACTGATCTTTGGTGCGACGGGTGTATGCCATGAGAATTAAGTTCCTCCGCGCTTTCGCGCTACGGTTTTCGCTTTGGGGCGGCCCGGCAGCTCAAGCTGCCTTCTTGAAGCCACCGGCTTGCGTGGCGACACGTTCGATGCGCACCACCTGGTGCACGAAGATGCCCGGGGTCACGATGGTCTCGGGGTCGAGGGTGCCGAGCTCGGCGATGTCGTGCACGGTGGCGATGGTCTTCTTCGCGGCCATGGCCATCACCGGGCCGAAGTTGCGCGCGGCCTTGCGGTAGACCAGGTTGCCCCAGCGGTCGCCGCGCTCGGCCTTGATGAGCGCCACGTCGCCGTGGATGGGGTACTCGAGCACGTACTGCACGCCGTCGATCTCGCGCGTTTCGCGGTTGCCGGCCAGTTGCGTGCCGTAGCCCGTGGGGCAGTAGAAGGCGCCGATGCCGGCACCCGCCGCGCGGATGCGTTCGGCGAGGTTGCCCTGGGGCACGAGCTCGAGTTCGATCTTGCCGCTGCGGTACAGGCCGTCGAACACCTGGCTGTCGGCCTGGCGCGGAAAGCTGCAGATGATCTTGCGCACGCGGCCGGCCTTGAGCAGAGCCGCCAGGCCCGTCTCTCCGTTGCCTGCGTTGTTGTTGACGACCGTGAGGTCCTTGGCGCCCTGCTCGACGAGGCCGTCGATGAGTTCGCCTGGAATGCCGGCGGTGCCGAAACCGCCGATGAGCACCGTGGCGCCGTCTTGGATGCCTGCCAGGGCATCGGCGACCGAGCGCGCGATCTTGTTGATCATGAAGCCTGTCTCCGGGAGTGAAGGAAGAAACCGAACGGTGCGAACACCCTGCCGAATTCACGAACCCTCGCAAACCGCAATTTGTTCGCCTAAAGAACTTTTGTTCGTATAATGAATTTTAAAGAGGATCGCTCGCCATGGCAACCCACCCCGTTTCCGCCAGTTCCGCCACCGACACGCCCGCCCCCGGCGACAGCTACGTGCAGTCTTTTGCGCGCGGCCTGCAGGTGATCCGTTCGTTCAGCGCGAGCGCACCGCACCAGACCCTGAGCGAAGTGGCGGCCGGCAGCGGCCTCACGCGTGCGGGGGCGCGGCGCATTCTTCTCACGCTGCAGACGCTGGGCTACGTGGTGACCGACGGCAAGCTCTTCACGCTCACGCCGCGCATCCTCGACCTGGGCTTTGCCTACCTGTCGTCGATGCCGATCTGGAACCGCGCCGAGCCCGTGATGGAGGCGCTGGTGCAGCAGGTGCAGGAGTCGTGCTCGGCCGCCGTGCTCGACGCGACCGACATCGTCTATGTGCTGCGCGTGCCGACGCAGAAGATCATGCGCATCAGCCTGGGCGTGGGCTCGCGGCTGCCGGCGTACTGCACCTCGCTGGGCCGCCTGCTGCTGGCCGACTTGAGCGACGACGAGGTGCGCGCGCGGCTCGAGGCCTCGAGCCTCGAGGCGCTGACCAAGCACACCGTGACCGACATCGACGCGCTCATGGCCAAGGTGGCCCAGGCGCGCAAGCAGCAGTGGTGCCTGGTGAACCAGGAACTGGAAGAAGGCCTGATCTCCGTGGCCGCGCCCATCGTGAACCGGCAGGGCCGCATGGTGGCCGCGCTGAACATCAGCGGACAGGCGAACCGCACCAGCGCGAAGGTGATGCAGGAGACGATGCTGCCGGCGCTGATCGATGCGGCACGGCAGGTGTCGGCGCTGCTGTAGCCGCAGCGCGATCGCTCCGGCGCTGGCTCAGGCCTCCGAACGGATGCCTTTCATGAGGATCACGCCGCCCAGGCGCGTGGTGTCGGCGCGCATGCGCTTGGCCAGCGTGTCGGGCGAACCGGGCTGCGCCTGCCAGCCAGTCTTGAGCAACTCGCCGCTCACCTCGGGCGAACTGATCACCTCGACCAACGCGGCGTTCAGCCGGGCCACGGCGGCCGGCTTCATGCTCGCGGGCGCGGCGAGCGCGGTCCAGATCTCGAGGTCGGCGCCACGCACGTCGGCGTCGCGGATCGTCGGCAGCTCGTTGACCAGCGGGCTGCGCTCGGGCGAGGTCACGCCGATGGCCTTGAGCTTGCCCGACTTCACGTGCGGCATCGCCAGGCCCGGCGGCAGCAGCGCCAGTTGGATCTCGCCCGCGAGGATGCCGGCGATCACCTGCGGGTTGCCCGTGTAGGGCTTGTGCTGCGCGGTGATGGCCGCGCGGCTCTTGAGCAGTTCCATGCCCAGGTGACCCACGGTGCCCACGCCCGGCGTGCCGTACTTGCCGGCGCTGCCCAGGTTGCGCACCCACAGCAGCAGGTCGGCTGCAGACTTGCCCGTGGCGCTGCCGGACACCACCAGCACCAGCGGCGCGGTGCCGATCAGGCCGACGGGGGCGAAGTCTTTCTCGGGGTCGAAGTCGAGCGACGGGTTCAGCAGCTTGGCGATCGTGAGGTTGCCGTTGATGAGCGCGCCGATCGTGTGGTCGTCCGTGGCCTTGGCCACTTCGGCGGCCACGAGGTTGCCGCTGGCGCCGGGCTTGTTCTCCACCGTCACCGGCTGGCGCAGGAGCTTCGAGAGCGGCTCCGCGATGGCGCGCGCCGCCAGGTCGGGCGAGGCACCCGCCGGAAAGCCCACGAGGATGCGCACGGGCTTGGTTGGCCAGGCGGCATCGCCGCCCGCTGCGCGCTGGGCCCACGAGGCCGGCATGAACAGCGAGGTGGCAATGGCTGCAGCGCCGCCTTCGAGCAGGCGGCGTTTGGTGATCTTCAAGACGGACTCCGGAGGGTTGGAAAAATCAGGGTAAACACGTGCATTTTGCTTACGAGACGTTACATGATGATGCTGCAGCGCACAAGTTCGGCACAACTGTGAATAGGGCCATCGCAGGGCTCCGTCAGCTTGGTATCCAGAGGTGACGGGCGCATTTACAATGCCTGCCGCATTCCCCTTCCCCACCAACGAGGTCTTGTCCGCAATGCCCAAGAGCCCCCGGCCTCGCGCCCGCTTCAGCTTCTCTCCCACCGTGCGCGCCCTGCTCCTGGCCGTTGCGGCCTGCGGCGCCGCGCTTCCCGCGCTGGCCGCGACCGAGCACGAAGAGGTCGACCGCCTGATGCAGTCCGGCAAGCTCGACGAGGCCATGACCAAGGCCGAGGCCTTCCTCAAGGACAAGCCGCGCGATCCGCAGATGCGCTTCCTGAAGGGCGTGATCCAGCTCGACACCGGCAAGCGCGCCGAGGCCATCGCCGCCTTCACCCAGCTCACGCAGGACGCACCCGAGCTGCCCGAGCCGTTCAACAACCTCGCCGTCATCTACGCGAGCCAGAACCAGTTCGACAAGGCCCGCAACGCCCTCGAAAGCGCCATTCGCACCAACCCCAGCTACGCCACCGCCCAGGAAAACCTCGGCGACGTGTACGCGCGGCTGGCCAGCCAGGCCTACAGCAAGGCGCTGCAGCTCGACCAGAACAACACCGCCGTGCAACCCAAGCTGGCCGTGATCCGCACGCTCTTCACCGCCCCGCCGGCGGCCGGCTCCAAGGGCTCGACCCTCGTGGCTTCGGCCACGACGACGCCCGCACCGGCACCGGCTGCGAAGCCTGCCCCGGCGCCTGCGCCCGCACCGGTCGCCAAGGCACCTGCTCCGGCCCCCGTGCCCGCGCCTGCGCCCGTCGCCAAGGCGCCGCCTGCGCCCGCGCCGGCACCTGCCGCCGCGCCTGTCGCACCACCCGTCAAGATGGCCGCAGCCCCCGCGCCGGTCGCCAAGACGCCTGAACCGGCACCAGCGCCTGCTGCAGCCCCGGCTTCCAACGCCGAGATCGAATCCGTCGTGCGCGGCTGGGCCTCGGCCTGGGCCAGCCAGGACATGGACCGCTACCTCGCCGCCTACGGCAGCGACTTCGTGCCCGCCGGCGGCCAGAGCCGCAAGGCCTGGGAAGAAGACCGCCGCGCCCGCATCGTCGGCAAGTCCAGCATCAGCGTGAACCTCGAGAACCTCGCGATCAAGGTCGACGGACAGACCGCCACCGCGAAGTTCCGCCAGGTCTACCGCGCCGACAACCTCAACATCGCGAGCCGTAAGACGCTCGAGCTGCAACGCTCCGGCAACCAGTGGCACATTCGCAAGGAAAGCGTCGGCGGCTAGTGGCAGACATCGTCCGGCACGGCCGGCTTCAGACCCTCCCGTTCCCGCTGCGGAGCGGGAAGCTGCTCGCGGCCTTGACGGCCGCTTCTGCGCTCCTGCTGGCCACGCCCGGCGCCGCGCTCGCAGCCAACAACAGCAACAGTTCCAGCAAGTCGGCCAACGCCAAGACCAGCGGCACCAAGGCCGCCAAGGCGGGCGGCAGCCGTGCGTCCGCCAAGGAAGCCCGAGGCGCCAAAGCCGGCAGCGGCGCCAGCAAGACGCAGCTGCAGGCCAAGGGCAAACGGTCCGCCGTCGCAGCAGACAACGCGGGCGCCACGCGCCCGGCCCGCAAGACCGCCAGAACCGCCGCGCCGCTGCAGGAAGCCAGCGGCGCCGAGGCCCGCCTGATCGGCGTCTACGAACTGTTCGGCCGCGGCAAGACCCGCGAGGCGCTGGCCAAGGCCCAGACCCTCGTGCGCGACCACCCGAACTTCCAGCTCGCGCAGCTCGTGTACGGCGACCTGCTCGCAGCGCAGGTGCCGCCCTCGAACGCCATGCCCGACACCGCCGGCATCGCGCGCCTGCGCGGCAACCCGGCCATGGTCGAGCTGCACGAGGAATCGCGCCGCCGCCTGCAGGCCCTGCGCGAACGCCCGCCCGCCGGCACCGTGCCCTCGCAGTTCCTCACCCTCTCGACCCGCAGCCGCTTCGCCATTGCCGTCGACGCCTCGCGCTCGCGGCTGTACCTGTTCGAGAACTCCGACAAGGGCCTGAAGCTCGTTGCCGACTACTACATCTCCGTCGGCAAGTCGGGCACTGACAAGGCCGTCGAAGGCGACGCGCGCACCCCGCTGGGGGTGTACTACATCACCAGCAGCCTCGACCCGCGCTCGCTGAAAGACTTCTACGGCGCCGGCGCCCTGCCCATCAACTACCCCAACCCGTACGACGTGCGGCGCGGCAAGACCGGCAGCGGCATCTGGCTGCACGGCACCCCGCCCCAGCAGTTCGCGCGGGCGCCGCTGGCCAGCGACGGCTGCGTCGTCATGGCCAACCCCGACCTCAAGCAGCTGCTGCGCAAGGTCCAGATCGGCGCCACCCCCGTCGTCACCGCGCGCAGCCTGCAATGGATTTCGCAGCCGCAGGCCGAAAAAGAAACAAAGAAATTCGCCGATTCAATTACCGCCTGGAAAGACGCGCGCGCCAGCGGCAATGAAGCGCAATTGAAAAAATTCTATTTGCCGGATTTCCAGCGTGCCAGCCGCAAGCCCGTCGATGCCGATGGGGTACTCCGCGACGAATTGACCTACGCACAAGGTAAACGAGTGCAAATCAAGGACACGTCGTACCTGCACTGGCGCGACACCGAGGACACCATGGTCGCCACCTTCGGCGAGGTGTTCGAGGGCGAGAAGAACGGCCGCACCCGCCGCCAGTACTGGCTGCGCCAGGGCGGCGAGTGGAAGCTCTTCCACGAAGAAATCCTCGGCTGAGCCCACATCACCGAAGGGGTCTCGGCCCCAAAAGTGTGATTTATTGCCCAAACGGAGCCGCCTTGTCGAGTGTTACAAATTGCACTCCTAGGTACCGCGCTACGTAACACGTAACGGGCATGTTCCCGTAACGCTCAACTTCCGGACGTTCCCACGCCCGTAACGTGTTCCCCTCGTCCATGCAAGGCTGCATGCGGTTTACAGAGGGAAACGAACATCTCCAGACTGTGAATAAGTGACCTTTTCTGCCTCGTTGTGGGGGCCGAACGAGGCTGGCCGCCTTCCTGCTTTACCCCTCCGAGTAGCACATCCGGGACTCGATCCGGTGTGTTTCTCCTGTTGATACACGGAGTTACGCTGTATAACATCCACCGTGCCAGCCTTTGTTAACACTTCCTTTCAGGAGATCACCATGCTTAGTTCTATTACTCGTTTTCTGCGCGATGAAGAGGGTGCTACTGCAATTGAATATGGAATTATTGCGGGGCTGATGGCCACGATTCTTATTGCAGTGTTCGGCACTGGCACGGGCACTGGCGTCGGAAAAGTTCTGAACGATATTTTCCAGTCCATCAAAACCCGCGTCGCCATCGTCTGACAAGGACTTGATGCCTCATTTGTGGCTGTTATGGCTGCTGCTGGTCACGGTTTATGACGCCCGACAACGTCGCGTTCCCAACTGGCTCGTGCTGCTGGGTGCTGCGATCGCGTTGGGTGCTCTCGCCATGAACACACAACCATTCGGCATCAAGTGGCCTGATGCATTGATCGGCGCCACACTGGGGTTCGTCTTTCTGCTTTTTTTTTACGTCGCCGGCCTGATGGGCGCGGGGGACGTGAAATTTGCCGGTGCGTTGGGCCTCTGGGTTGGCTGGCAACCGCTGCTGCCAATCTGGGCTGTCGCCAGCCTGCTGGCCGCCGTCCACGGCATTACCTGGCTGCTTCTCCAGCGCTGGGCCCTGTTTCCCAAGCTTGCCACTTTGCTTTCCGGCAAGCCGCGCAATGCAGACGCCTCGGGCCTCTCAAAGCGAGCACGCCCCATCCCTTATGCGGCCTATCTCGCGTTGGCCGCCACCGTTTGGATGATCTGGGGCCGACAGAGTTAACGGTCGTCATGCCGCCTCGCCGCTGTCGGCCCTCCATCAATCCGTCAAGCGCCTGCTCTCACCTCTTTCCCCATTGCCCATGATTCACCTGACAAAAATCATTGCAGCCGTGCTGGTGCTTCTGGCCATCGCCCTCGGGGGCTATGCATGGGTACTGAGCCGTACGCCAGCCAAGCCCCCTCCCGTCGCTGAGGCATTGGCAACTACATCTACCGCGAAAACACCTTCCGCACCGGTCTATGCCGTGGTCATCGCGGTGAAGCCCATCGCTGCAGGGCAGCCCATCACGGCTGAAGCGCTGCGCGTGGAGCAATTGCCTATCAACCCGACCGGCGCATTCAAGGAGATCGCACCGCTCCTCGGTCGCGTACCGGTGTTCGACCTGGGCGAAGGAACACCGCTGCTTGAAGGCCAGCTGGCTTCCGGCCTTGCGATGCGCGTCGAAGAAGGCGAACGCGCGGTTGCCATTAAGGCTGACGAAGTCATGGGCGTCGGCAACAAGGTGCAGCCCGGGGACTTCGTCGATGTGTTCGTGATGCTCAAGTTCGATGGCAAGGACGTTGACAGGAGTCAGGCCCGCTTGCTGCTGTCGCGCAAGCGAGTGTTGGCATTCGGAAACTCTTCTGTCGACGCCCTTCCCTCCAAGACAGCGGACGGCAATGGCAATCCTGCAGCTGCGCAGCAGCAACGGAACGACGCTGCCCGTACAGCGGTTCTGGCCGTGCCGGTCGAAGACATCAACCGGTTGACGCTGGGCGAATCCACTGGTCGGTTGCTGCTTGCGCTTCGTAATCCGCTCGACACGAACCTGCCCGATCCCTCACTGCTGGCTGTATTACCCGTAGCCCTCCCCCCTCCACCACTCAAGCGCGGCGAGCAACCACGAGGACCACTGGAAGGCCTCGACAGCGCACAGGCGGGCCTTACGGCAGCCGACCTCGTAACTGGCGGCACGGCCGCAGGTCGTCGCCAATCCGAGCCACGTATTTATGCCGCCCCAGCCTCATTGCCACGCCAGGCTGGTAGCGGCGCTCGACCCGGCCTTGAAGTCGAAATGATTCGTGGCGACCGAAGCGAAACACTGCGCTACTGACCGCCCGAGCAACGCCGCCCCAGACATGACCGCCCCTGTCCAAGAAAGAACATCCATGCCGGACCTGCCCTGTGCGACGACGCCATCTGTCACACGACGCCCCGCACCCTTGCGCCCGCTCGTGCTGCGCCATGCTTTGATGGCGCTAGGACTGCTAGCGCCCGCAACTTGGCCCATCGCATCGTCCGCCCCGGGGGTATTGGCTCAAGTGCCGTTCACCGTGACAGCCGGCACCCAACGAGAGCTGCTCATCGATAAAGGCGTCGACCGCATCGCCATCGCCGACGAAACAGTCGCTGGTGTGACCATCACGCGGAAGACCTCAAGTTCGGCCGCGGCGCGCCTCATCGTCACAGGCAAGCTGCCAGGCCGCACCACGCTGATGGTCTGGGAAAAGGGACAGCCTGCAGCCACGACTTACACACTCGATGTGCAGCGACGCATCGCTGCCGTTTCCGGCACAACCAGCAGCGTGCCCGCGTATCAGCAGATGCGCGATGCGGCACTCGCCGTCCAACCGGACAAGACACCCGTCAGTGACCTGGGCACAGTGACTGTGCGCAGCCACACCGTCCAGGTCGCTGTGAAAGTAGTCGAGTTCAACCGCAGCGTGCTCAAACAAGCGGGCCTGAACATCTTCAGCACCAGAACCAACTCCAATGGCTTCAGCTTTGGTGCTTTCGCGCCGGCAACGCTCACCAAATCAAGCTTTGGCCCCGATGGTTCCATCGCCACCGAGGCCAATCAGCCACTGGCGCAGGCCTTCAGTCTGCTGCTCAACTTCCGCAAGGCAGGCATCGGCTTGAACATGGGTTTTCTGGAAGGCAACGGTATGGCTCGTGTCCTTGCGGAACCCACGCTGGTGGCGATGTCGGGACAAAGTGCGAGCTTTCTTTCGGGCGGCGAACTCCCGGTGCCTGTACCACAGGGGCTTGGCTCCACGGCCATCGACTACAAGCCATTCGGCATCGGGCTGACGCTGACACCTACCGTGCTCTCGAACGAGCGCATCGTTCTCAAGGTCGCACCAGAAGCCAGCGACCTCGACTACACCAACTCGTTGAGCATCAATGGTGTGGCAGTACCTGCCATCACCACGCGCCGCGCGGACACCACCGTCGAGTTGGGCGACGGTGAGAGTTTCGTCATTGGTGGCTTGGTGAGCCGCACGACCACATCGAATGCAGACAAGGTGCCTCTCCTAGGCGACCTGCCGATCCTCGGCACTTTCTTCAAGCAGAACAAGTACCAGATGAGCGAGAAAGAGCTAGTCATCGTAGTCACGCCGCATCTCGTCAAGCCGATCGCGCGCGACACCGACCTGACTCCCTATCTTCCCGGCAGCGCTGAGCAGAGGGACGGTGCGGTTTGGCGCTCGATCTTCCTAGGCGGGGCGAGCAATACGCAGGTTCCAGGTTTCTCGCGCTGATGCAACCAGTGCGTGAACCTTACGGCTGACCGGCACCATGAACGCTCCACGCGACAGCATCCCCGAAACAGGCGCAGAGACCTATCTGTTCGCATCAAGCAACAACGGCCACATCACTTGGTTGACCGACGCGCTCGGGCGCCTCGGATCGGTGGTGGTGCTTGCACCCGATGCCCAATCAGTCGATGAGCGCATCACTCTCCTGGGACCTGCGGCGGTGTTCATTGACTTCTCGCCGGACCAGAGCATCTCAGCAAGCCAGCTGCATCAGCGCCTCAAGCGCGACTGGCCAGCCCTGCCCGTGCTGGCCACCGGCGTTTCGGCCGAACCGGCTGCCATGCTCGCGGCGCTGCGTGCAGGTGTCGACGACTTCATCGATATCACCGCGCCGCCGACGGAAGCGGTGAGCACACTGCGCATGCTGCTCGAACGACGCAGCGGCACGCAGAGCAGCACGCGCGGCTGCACGCTGACATTGCTTGGCGCCCGCGCAGGGCTCGGCGTCACCACGCTGGCCACGAGCCTCGCATTGGCACTCAACGACCAATCGGCGGCACAAGCGCCCGCCCGCCCCTCGGGGCGGGCTTCCCGACAAGGTATTGCGTTGCTCGACTTGGGGTTACCCGCCCGTGACGGCCTGCTTTATCTCGACACGCAAAGCGGCTTCAGTTTTGTCGACGGCGTGCGCAACCTGCGCAGGCTCGACCAGACCCTGTTGCACACCGCTGTCGCTCATCACACGAGCGGTGTCGCAGTCCTTCCGTTGCCTTCCAGCCTTGCGCAAGTACGTGAAATCTCGCACGCCGATTCGGTTGCCCTCATCAAGCGCTTGTCTGATTTTTACGATTTCCAGATTGCGGATCTGGGCGGCTTCTCGACGATCGATTTTGTGGCACAGACCGTGCGTGAGGCCCAGCACAACTGGGTCGTGTGCGACCAGAGTATCGGTGCCATTGTGTCCACAGCCACCCTGCTCAAGGAACTGCGCACACGTGGCATCGAAACGGAGCGCCTTGCGCTGGTGGTCAACAAGTTCGACAGCCATGTAGGCCTGTCAGCCAAGGACATCGCCGAGCGCCTGGAGCTTTCGCTTCACCACGTACTGCCTGCCCGAAGCGCTCCTCTTCTGTCTGCTGCCAGCCGCGGCGAGATGCTGATTCGCACCACGCGTAACGACCCCTACTCGCAATCCGTGACAGGGCTGGCCCGCAGCCTGTCCCAGAAATACCTGCCCTCCACGGGCCAATCGCCGGCCAAAGATTCCCGCTGGTTTGCGCTGAAGTCGCAAATTTCGGGGCTCTGGAAGAGTTCAAGTGAAGGTTGAGCCCATGTCCTCCGATATCGAATTTGCCGACGACGACCAGGCGTTCATCAACTCCCAGCAGTTCCAGGACATCAAGAGCTGGACGCACGATCATCTGCTGAGCCGCATCGAAGAGCTGGGCGCGGAGTTCGGCCGCTGGTCGCGCGCATCGATCCAGCAGTTCGTCGAACTGGAGGTCGACAGCTTCGTGCGCCTGCGCCGTGTGCCGATCAACGACCGTGAGATGCAGCTCATCGCCGATGCGCTGACCAAGGAGCTTGCAGGCTTCGGCCCCCTGGAGGATCTACTCAACGATCCCGCGGTTGAAGACATTTTGATCAACGGCCACACGAACGTGTACGTGTCGCGCAACGGCATACTGGAACGCGAGACCTTGCGCTTCGCCGACACCGAGCACGTGATGCGCATCGTTCGTCGCATCCTCGCTCCGTTGGGCCGCCGACTCGACGAAGCCAATCCGATGGTCGATGCACGCCTGCCCGATGGCGGCCGCATCAACGTCATCATTGAACCACTGGCCATCGATGGCCTCTCGGTGTCGATTCGCAAGTTCCGCAAGGAGCCGCTCACACCGGCCGACTTGGTCAAACTCGGCACCTTCGATGCAGGCATGGCGCAATTGCTCGAGATCGCGGTGCGCGCGCGCTGCAACATCCTGGTCAGCGGCGGCACGAGCTCAGGCAAGACCTCGTTGCTCAACGCGCTCGCCAGCTTCATTCCACATGCCGAGCGCGTAATCACCATCGAAGACACCGCCGAACTTTCGCTGGGCCATACGCACGTGGTGCGGCTCGAAAGCAGGCCCGGCGGCTTCGACGGCACTGGCGTTGTATCGATCCGCGACCTGCTTCGCAACAGCCTGCGCATGCGACCTGACCGCATCATCGTCGGCGAAGTGCGTGGCGCCGAAGTCATCGAGATGATGCAGGCGATGAACACGGGCCACGAAGGCTCCATGGGCACCATCCACGCAAGCTCGCCGCGCGAATGCCTCTACCGCCTGGAGATGCTGGCTGGCTTCGCGGGCTACCAGGGTAGCGAGACCAGCCTGCGCCGCCAGATTGCCAACGCCATCGACTTCATCGTGCAGATCGGCCGCCTGTCCAACGGACAGCGACGCATTCTTTCACTCAGCGAAGTCACTGGTGTGAACGACAACGTGGTCGCGATGCAGGAACTGTATCGCTACGAGCCCGTGGTGGCGCCTGATGGCGAAGAGCGCGACCGCTGGGTGTCACTCGGCATAGCACCGCATTCGCCGAAGATCACGCGGTTCCGCCAGACGCTGGCACGAGGATCAGGAGACCGTCGTGCGTGAGGGTCTGCTTGTCGTGGCCTGTATCGCGCTGCTGCTCGCGGCGGCGGGCCTGCTGTTGTGGCAATGGGCCACGACGCGCCAGGCAAGGCAAGCCACCGGTCAGCATCTGCAACAACAGATCCATGCGAGCCTCGCGCCCCAGGCACCAGTGCTCGCACCTTTGCGCGACGCCCCGGCGGCCTCGACGTCTGGGACGCCCTTGTCCGATCCATGGACCGAGGCTGCCACTGCCGAGTCTGCCGCAGTCCCCACTAAAAGCCGCCTTGAGCGGTGGATGCCTTCATCGCTTGAAGGCGTGATCGGCGCGCCAGCAGTCGCGCTCGGCACCATGGCAATCGTTCTGCTCACTGCCATTGCTGCATCGTTAGGCGGCTGGCCGGCAGCGATTGCTTCTCTGTTGTTTCTACTGATTGTTGCCTCTTTTGCAGTATGGCTGCGCCTACAGAAGTTTCGTCGCCAACTCGTGAGCCAACTTCCGGCCTTCATCGATGCCATGGTGCGCCTGATCACCATCGGCAACTCCACACAGGCATCTTTCCAGCTGGCAATCGCCTCGTCACGCGCCCCCTTGCGCGACTACCTCGATCGTGCCGCCGGGCTGGTACGCGCTGGCGTAGATCTGGATCGGGCACTGCTCCAGATGGCTTCGCGGGTGCGCGTAGAGGAAATGTTCCTGCTGGCATCCATTCTTGGCCTTGGCGTTCGTTACGGCGGTCGCGCCGACCTGCTTCTTGAACGCGTTGGAAATTTCATGCGCGACCGTGAACAAGCCGAGCACGAGTTGGTGGCGCTGTCAGCCGAAACACGGCTTTCCGCTTGGATCCTGGGCTTGCTTCCAATATGCGTGGGTGCCGTCATCATCACGCTGAATCCTGCTTACTTTCTGAGGATGTGGCACGACGGTTTCGGGCAGTACATGGTGTTCGGCGCAGTTGCGCTCCAGATCACAGGCGCCATCATGCTCTATCGCCTGGCGAGGTTCGCATGACACTTGTGCCCACTCAACTCGCCACTGCCAGCCTGGTATTTCTGGCCCTCGGTCTGCTCGTTGCAGCGGGTTTGCTCATTGCCGCCGAGCTACGCCGAGCCCGACGAGGTGAAGTTCTGGGGCGCGCCATTCGCCGAAGCGTGGACACGCCCGCCGCGGCGGTCGAGACGGAGCCGGCACTCAATGCATCACCTCGCCCCGAAGTCGAACTCCCGTTTCACTGGCTGGACACCCGCGTCGGTCGCATGCTGGTTGCCGATGAAGACCGCAAGCTGATCGATCAATGCGGTTTCCCATCGTTGAGAGCGCAACTCATTTTTCTGGTCCTGCGCATTGCGATGGCACTGCTCTTGCCTGTCCTCGCTTATTTCGTCTGGGCCGGCGGACAACCTCAACGGCAACTTGTCTCTGTCTTGGCCGGTGCTTTCGTCATAGGGTTTATGGCGCCGAAATGGCTGCTTGCACGACAAGCGGCGAGCCGGCGCGAACGTGTGGGGCGTGAGTTGCCGCTGTTCATCGACCTGCTTCGCCTGTTGCAAGGCGTTGGCCTGAGCCTGGATCAAAGCCTGCAAATCATGGCGACAGATTTCTCGCACGTACTGCGTGTCCTAGGGTTTGAACTGACGCTTGCCAACCGGCAATACAGCCAGGGCCGCACGCGCGAGCACTCGCTGCTCAGGTTGGCAACGCTGCACGACAACGAGAACCTTGCCGGTCTGGTGGCATTGCTCGTGCAAGTCGACCGCCATGGCGGCGCAGTGCAGGAGCCCTTGCGCCAGTTCAGCGACCGGCTCCGGGAGCACCGCCGCGCTGAAATGAAAGAGCGCATCGGAAAAATCACTGTGAAGATGACCGGCGTGATGGTGGTCACGTTGTTGCCGGCGTTGGTCATCGTCACCGCTGGCCCCGGATTTCTCGCCGTCTTCCGCTCTTTGGGAGCCCTTGCCAAATGACCGAACACACTGACCGACCAAGAACCCACCTGCTCGGCTGTGTTGCCATCGTGGCAGCGCTCGCAGCGGGCGGCTGCACCAGCATGAAAGACGCTTATCCGGCTGCCACGGAAGCGCAGCAGCGCCAAGCAGCCGAGGAGAATGTGAACACAAAGGCTAGCGCCAACATCGACACGCAGCCAACCTATCTCCGGTTGGTAGAGCAGATGCAACAGGAGGGCCTCTGGTTTGCCTCGCTCGCGCATATCGATGCACTTGAGCAGCGATGGGGAGTGAGCCCTGAATCCACACGCGCACGCGCCGAAGCCTTGCGCCACGCCGACCAGGCAGCACAGAGCGAAGCTGCCTATCGGCGGCTTCTCGGTACGCCGCTCGATGCATCCGGCTATCGCGGTCTTGGACTATTGGCCGGCGCGCGCGGTGACTACGCCGAAGCTGTTCGCATGCTCAAGCAGGCCGTCCAAAAAACTCCAACTGATGCGCTGCTGCTGAACGACCTCGGGTACGCGAGCCTGCGCGCTGGCCTCATTGCCGACGCGCGACTGCCCCTGATGCAGGCGCTGCAACTCAAACCCGACAACCCGCAGGCGCAGGCCAATCTTGCGATGTACCTCGAGATGACCCAACAACACGAGGAAGCAAGGGCGCTGATGGATGCAAACAAGATCCCAGCGGCAACTCGAGTGATCATTCAAAACGCAGCCCGGCAACTCGGTGTTTCAACACCGAGGCCTTCAGAAATACCAGCAACCGACGTTTCCCTCGCCAGCAACGGCTCGGCCCCACTGGCACTCAAGGCTTCGCGCTCCAGCAATCTGTTCTCGTCCGGCCAGCCCGCAAGAGGTACCCCATGAAGCAATCCCGACTCCATCTCAGCCTGGCACTTCCGACCGCCGCTCTCGCGTTCATGGCGTTCTCACCTACGGTCACGGCACAGGAACCGGTGAACAAAGCAGTGGACCGCCCGCCTGTGTCCGAGGCCCCCCAAACCGTTGAAGCCCAGGCGCCAGCGGTGCCCACAACATCGGTCGGCGAGTCCGAACCGGAATACCGCTCCCTGCAAGTCGGCGACGCAACTCATGACTTGCTAGCGTGGCAACGCGCCGGCGTCATCGCGTCGCCCACGCCTCGCCCCATTCCAGGCGCCATTGCCTACCGCAGCTATGAGCGCTACCTGAAGAGCTTCGAGTACCCGATTCCGGAACACCTGAACTCATCGGTGAAGACGCAATCGGGCGCCGGCAAGTAACGATCCCCGTCCAGCCTTCGCGACTTCCTTGGCACCGTCATGAAACGCCTCATCCTTCGTCCTTCCGCCCGCGGGCAGCGGGGGGTCTATGCGATCGAGTTCTCCATCGTCTTCATCTTTCTGTTCACGATGCTGTATGCGCTGATCTGCTACGGCATCATGTTCACGCTGAGGTTCAGCTTACAGAATGCTGCCGAAGATGGTGCTCGTGCAGCCTTGCGATATCAGACGAGTTGGGCGGCCCGAAAGAACGAAGCCGAACGGGTCGCCCTCGCGCAGGTTCCCGTCAAGCTGCCGGGCGGACCGAACATCCTCGCCCAGCGCTGCCAAGTGCTTCCCTCCGGGGAGGCTGATTGCTCCAGCACGGTGAACTGCACCTCAAGCTGGGAGCAGCGCTGCCAGGTGGTTGTGACCGTCAAGGCCACGGGCATTGCGGAGTTGCTTCCTCCCTTGCCGCTTTTCGTTGTGCCTGACACGCTTGTAGGGCAGGCCAGCATGCTCCTCGACGGAGGATTGCCATGACGCTCGTGCATTGTCCCTCCGCGAAATGCCAACGCGGAATCGCGGCCATCGAGTTTGCATTCGTTTTCATGGCGCTTTTCTTCGTGATCTACGGCATCGCGACGTTCGGCGCCGTGCTCTACACGCAACAGATCATCTCGCGCGCGGCGGAAGACGGTGCACGCGCCGTTCCCATGATCCTGTCGCCGCCGCTCGCGACTGACGATGCTCGGATCGAAGCCACAGTACGCGATTCGCTGGCAGCTGCGCTGATCGCGCCTGTCTCGGCCAACGCATCCCCCGGTAGCAGGCGGAACTGGCTCGCCGACAACACGACGGTGAAAACGGAGCTGACGGGCGCCAGCGGCGGCGGCCCGAATACGACGGCGATCGTGACCGTGACATACCGCTACAGCGCCAATCGCCTGTTGCCGACGCTACCCGTGCTCGACACAAGCCGCTGGATGCCTGACAACCTTCTCAGCCGCGCGACAGTCGCGATTCCGTCCTAGACAGGAGCACTGATCGACATGAATACAACCCTCCATGCGGTGCATCACACAGCACGCGGCAGCCCCACATTGCCTCGCCGATCGGCACTGCGCGGCTCGGTCGTCATCAATGCCACCATCGCACTGGCGCTCGTCGTCGTGATCCTGATCGGTTCCGAGCTCGGCTACCTTTTCTACATGAAGCGGGAACTGCAGAAAGCATCCGACCTCGCCGCGCTGGCTGGCGCCCAAATACTCAAGGCGGACAACTGCGACTTCGCTAAAGGAGTCGCCGCAACGAATGCGGCCAAGAACCTGTCGTTCCTGAAACCGGAGCAATACGATTTCACGGCCGTCTGCGGCCGCTGGGATCCAACAACGCGTCCGCCCCCACAGTATTTCGGTACCGCGAGCGGCACCGAAACGAACAACGCGATCAAAGTGACGATCGAGGGAAGACCCAGCCTGCTCTTCCCGTCGATTCCAGGCAACGACGCTCGCGCTGTTGTCGTGCAATCGCTAGCAACGAAGAGCGAGGCTACAGCGGCGTTCTCTGTCGGCGCTCAACTCCTTCGCACCAATGGGAATGCACCACTGGGGCAAGTACTTAAGGCCGTCGGCTTGGACATCACCAAGCTGACCGTGCTGGACTCCGAAGGCCTCGCCAACGCCAAGGTCACACCCGCTGGCCTCTTGAAGGATCTTGGACTCAAGGTCGATCTCGACGCCGGTGTGCTGACGCCGGAAGCTCTTGCGAAGATCCCGAATGTCTCGGTGGGGCAAATCGTGACCGTGGCATTGAATGCTGTGTCGGGTAACGAGGTTCTGAGCGCATCACTGAAAGCGCTTCAAGCTGAACTGGTCAATGTCGGTCTCGACAAGGTTTCGTTAAGCCTTCTGGTCCCTGATACCGGCGGCAACGGACTTTTGACCGTGAAGGCACCC
The DNA here is from genome assembly GCF_059419205.1 of Variovorax sp. GW821-FHT06D12. NCBI lineage: Bacteria > Pseudomonadati > Pseudomonadota > Betaproteobacteria > Burkholderiales > Comamonadaceae > Variovorax > Variovorax sp. GW821-FHT06D12. The sequence goes on from NZ_JBWKRI010000002.1 coordinate 576,098, forward strand.
GACGCCACCAACGCGGCGGCCCTTCTGACGCAAGTCGACCTGGGGAGCATTCTGCGTACCACCATCGGCATTGCGACGGCGAGCAAGCGCGGTGTGGCCATCCAAGATCTGAACCTTCTGGGTGTCGACATCCAGGCAGGCATCGTCGAGCCGCCCTCCATCGGCATCGGCGGGGTCGGCACACGGGCTTACAACGCGCAGGTCCGCCTGTACATCGATATCGATTCGAACAAGCTTCTCGGCGGAATTTTGAATCCGTTGGTCAGTGGCTTGCTGGGGACCCGAGTTCATCTTCCGATCTACCTGGATGCCGTGAGTGGACTGGGTCAGATTTCCAAGCTGGATTGCCTTGCTACGCCTCCAACGGCAACCATCGATGTGACCTCCTATATCTTGAAAGCCTGTGTCGGCAAGGTAGACGATCCCATCGTGCGCTTTTCAACCAAGAACCTCTGCAACGACCCTCTCGTCCTGCAGCCTGAACGATTGATTCAGCTTCTCAACCTTCCCGTTCCAGGGCCCACTACGCTCTCGTTGGACGCATTGACGCAAAAGGACACGTTAAAGCTGGCCGTAGGAGAAACCAAATCCAGCCAAGCCAACGGACTCTCTATCGGAGCGACCCTTTCCAATCTCGTCAACGCGTTGCTCAGCACCTTGAACCAACTCCTCACGCCATCCGCCGGTTCGACCTCTGCTGATCGCGCCAACGCGCTCGCAGACTCATACCTCAATGCGACCAAGAAACCGAACGGGTTCTATGACGCAGACAAAGTGGTGGACCTCCTCAAGAACGGCAGTCCAACATCGCCGAACCTCGGTGACTGGACGCGCAAGGTAATGGTTCAGGATCCTGTGCTCGGGCTTTTTCCCGTTGAGAAGACCATGTCGGTCTGGGATGTTTTGACTCTCCAGACCACGCCTTCTGGTGGCCTGCTCGGGCTGCTCGGCCTTGGTCAGTCTTGCGCTGGTCTTCTCCAGCAGCTCCTGCTTTGGAATACATGCGTCAAGAGCAAGGTGGTCGACGCGCTGAACTCCGCGCCGGCAGATGTGGTTAACCATGCCGCAAGCCAGCTGCCGGGGAGCAACGCCCCGACCGGCAGCACCGGCAATGCCGGACTTCTACAAGCACTACTCAGTCCGGTCATCGCCCTTCTCAAGCCGATCCTCGACGGCATCGGCAGCGTATTGTCTTCGGTACTGAGCAATGTCCTCGGTCTTGAACTGGGTCGCACTGACGTGAAGTTGAATGCGCTGCAGTGCGGTCGAGCACAGTTGGTGTATTGACCGCTCTCTTCCGATATCCGTCTTTCAGTTTTAATGTCATCCCCCTCCAACTTCGACGAACTCGACCTCTTTGTCTGGGAAGGCAAAGCCGACATCCTCGACCGCATTGCGCGGTGCATGGCGAGCTTCGACGTGGAAGTCATCCGGGCCGATGGCCTGCCGCCGCCTCAGCAGGACCGCGGTGTCGCGCTGCGCCCCTCCGTCGCGATCATCAGCGTCACCGTCATCGATGGTGGTGGGCTTCCTCATGCCACAGAGCTGCTGCAAGGCATGCCCGTGATCTGGGTGGCTGCCGCCTCGCGCGAGCGCGACTCGCGCACGTATCCGCCCGAGTACCTTCACGTCCTGCCCTACGACTTCACCTGCGCCGAGTTGCGCACGATGGTGGCCAAGCTGGTGCGCCAGCTGCGTGCGCGCGATGTCGCGCCGCAGGCGCCCGACGTGCTGGTGGCGCATTCCGATGCGATGAAGGGGCTGCTCGCCGAAGTGGGCGCCTTTGCGGACTGCAACCATCCGGTGCTGGTGCGCGGCGAGACTGGCGTGGGCAAGGAGCGCATTGCGCAGCAGCTTCACATCGGCCACCAGCAGTACGGCAAGGGCGCGTTCGTGGCGGTGAACTGCGGCGCGATTCCCGATGGGCTGTTCGAGTCGCTGTTCTTCGGCCACACGAAGGGCTCGTTCACGGGTGCCGTGCACGCGCACCGCGGGTACTTCGAGCAAGCTACCGGGGGCACGTTGTTCCTCGACGAGATCGGTGACTTGCCTCGCTATCAGCAGGTCAAGCTGCTGCGCGTGCTTGAAGACAGCGCGGTCACGCGGCTGGGTGCAACGTCGCCGATCCGTGTCGACTTCCGGCTCGTGGCGGCGACGAACCGCAACCTGCGCGAGATGGTGGCGAGCGGCGAGTTTCGGGCCGACCTGTTCTACCGGCTCGCGGTCATTGAGCTGCATGTGCCGAGCCTCGAAGAGCGCGGCGAGATCGACAAGATCGCGATCTTCAAGGCGCTGCTGGCGAACGTGCTCGGCGACGAGCTCGAGGCCCTGGGCGAAACGCCGCACTGGCTCAGCGATGCGGTGGCCGAAACCTACTTTCCCGGCAACGTGCGGCAGCTGCGCAACCTCGCGGAGCGCGTGGGCGTGATCGCGCGGCAGTTGCACAGCTGGGACCAGAACCTGATCCAGCGCGCGATCGCGCTCACGCGGGGCACGCCAGCACCGGCTGCGCTGGCCACGGACCGCAACGGCACGGGCGTCCTGCTCGATGCGAATGGCGACCGCAAAGGCTGGAACAGCAGCGAGCGCAACCGCATCATCGCGGCGCTCGAGATCAACGACTGGAAGCGCCAGGACACGGCGCAGCACCTGGGCATCAGCCGCAAGGTGCTGTGGGAGAAGATGCGCAAGTACCAGATCCTCGACGGCGAGCCCGGCATCCCCGAAGAAACTTAGCTCGCCCCCAGGCTGCGCGGCACTTCGTGTCCGCTTCTCCTTCCCCCTACCGGGGGCAACACCTGAGGCCCGGCAAAGCCGGTTCCTCGGTGTTTCGCGAAGGGGCTTCGCTGCGCTTGCCTCTGAAGGCTACTGGGTTCCGAGGCGCATCGCCCGGCGCAGCGGCGGGTTCGCAATCGATGCGCCCGGTGCGCGGTCGACCAACGGTTCGCTCGCGCAGGTCGTGTTGCTCGAGATGCACAGCGCGCCCAGCAGGCCGTCTTCGGTCAGCACGTTGCGGCTCGGAGGGCCGAAGATGCGGTCGATCCAGTTATTGGCGCCGATGGGGTCGATGCGCAGTTCGCCGGTGGTGCGTGCCAGGCGCAGTTCCGAAATGCGCAGGTCGAACACGCCGTCGATGTAGTCGAACAGCAGGGTGTAGTAGTCGAGCTGCGCGTCGAGCACCTGGGGCAGGGTCTCGCGGCCGAATTCCATGAGGCGGCGGCGGCCGCGGAAGGCCTGGCCCGAGGTGCTGACGGCTTCCATCAACTGGCGCTCGCGTTCGCGGCCGGCCACGGTGCGAGACCACGACGATGCGGTGAGCTCCATCAGGTTGAGCTTCACGCCCTCCATCTTGGCTTCCTGGTTCGCGACTTCGGCCAGGGCGCCCTTGAGCTTGAGCTGGCGGTCGAAGCCGTTGCCGAAGTTCCAGTTCAATTCAAACGCGGCGCGCGTGGGGTCTTGCGGCGACACGCCGCGCGGGTCCTTGCTCTTCACGACGACGGCGTCGAGCGTGGGGTACAGGCTGGCTTCGGTCTGGTCGACCAGCGCACGCGCACGCGCCACGCGGCCCTGGGCTTCGGCCAGTTCGGTGCTGCGCGCTTCGGCGCGGCGCAGTGCTTCTTCCTGCGAGCCGATGCGCCAGTGCGACGGTGCAGCGAGCACGGGCAGCGATTCAGGCGCGGGCGAGAACTTGAAGTAGTTGCGGAACTTGGCCAGCGCCTCGTCGCGCTGGGCCTCGAAGTCGGACTCGCGCGCAGCCACGAGGGCGCGGCGCGAGGCGGCCATGTTGAGGTCGTTGTCGCCGCTCACACCGAGCGCCACGCGGCGCGCCTCGGCCTTCGACAGGTCGGCCACGACTTCGGTGGCGCGGTGTGCGATCTGCTTTTTCAGGTCGAAGCGCTGCACCTGCAGGTAGGCGGTGAGCGCGTCCAGCACCACTTTCTGCGACGTGGTGGTAACGGCTTCGTCGTCGGCCTGGTTGCCGAATTCGGCCGCGCGCTGCGCCGCGCTCATGGCGCCGCCATCGATCAGGCTCACGCGTGCTTCGGCGGTGAGCACGGTGTAGTTCTCGCTCTTCGCGTCCTTGGCACCGCTGCTGTAGGTGCCCGACGACGTGCCGACCTTGAAGCGCGGGTAGCGCGCCATGCGGGCCGCGTCGACGCCGAAGCTGCTGGTGTTGGCCGCCGCCTGCGCGGTCAGCACTTCGGGGTATTCCTGCGACAGCGCAATGAGCGCCTGCTTCACGCGCTGTGCGTAGCTCGCAGCGCCGAGGGACGGCGGCGACAGGCGGCGCGACAGTGCCAGCGCTGCAGGCGGCCCCTCCTGCTCCGGCGACGGTTGGGCATACGCGGTGGGCGGCAGCGCCATGCTGACGCACAAGGTCGCGCAGAGCACACCCGGGGCGATGCGCGCGCGCCGGCCCGGCAACACGGGCTTGCTCATGGTTCGCGGAAGGCTTCGCGCCGCAGTTTGAGCACAGGCCGCAGGATGTACCAGATGAACGGATCGGTCCCCACGCGCAGGTCGACTTCGGACTCCATGCCGGCGGTGACGCGGTTTTCCGGCCGCCCCACGTGCGACTGCGACATGCTGATGAGCAGGCGGTAGTACGGCGCGCCGCTGGCAATGGCGGCGTCGCGGTCGGCGTCGGCCGCCACGAGCTTGACCTTGCCGTCGACGGCGCCGTAGCGCAGGTAGTCGTAGGCGGTGATCTTCACGCGCGCCTCCTGCCCCACTTCGACAAAGCCGCGGTCGTTCGGGTTGAGGCGCGCCTCGACCATGATCTCGTCCTCGTCGGGCACCACCTCCAGGATGGATTCGCCGGGCTTCACGACCCAGCCGGCGCTGGAGCTGCGCAGGCCCTTCACGATGCCGTCGGCCGGCGCCTTCACCACCGTGCGCGAGCGCTGGGTGCGGGCGCGCGCGAGGTCTTCGCTCAGGCTGGCGAACTGGCGTTCGACGGTGGCCAGTTCGTCCGATGCGCGGCGGCGAAAGCGGCCTTCGGCCTCGGCCATCTTGGCCTGCGCCTCGGTGATGGCGGCCTGCGCCGAGATCACGCCCTGGCGCGCCACGGCGAGTTCGCTGCGCACGCCTTCGGCCTGGCGGCGCTTCTCGAGCACCTCGACCTGGCCGACGAGTTTTTCGCTGAGCAGCTGTTCGGAGATCTCCAGCTCTTTCTGCATCAGCGCAAGCCGGTCGTTCAGGCCTTTGGCCTTGGCCTGCTGTTCGAGCTGCTTGCTGCGCGCCTGCTCCAGGCCCGACACGGCGCCGGCCATGACACCGCGCTGTTCGAGCGCGCGCGCCTGGTAGGCACCGACCTCGCCTTCGAGCACGGCTTCGTCGATGTCGGCATCGAACGAATCGCGCTTGAGCGGCTGGCCGCGGCTCTCGGCAATGAGCCGCACGCGCGTGGCCTGCGTGGCAGCGTAGCGCGCGGTGAGCTCCTCGAAGTTCAGGCCGCTGCCGCCCAGGTCGATCTCGACCAGCGACTGGCCCTGCTTGACCTTGTCGCCTTCTTTCACGAGCACGTTGCTGACGATGCCGCCTTCCAGATGCTGGATCGACTTCACGCGGTCGGAGGGGATCACGCGGCCCGGTGCGACGACGACGGTTTCCATCGGAAAGCCGAGCCCCACCGCCGCCAGCACCGCGACCGCGCCGCCGATGATCCACTGGCGCCGCCGGCCTTGCGGCGTGGTCTGCGCCGCCTGTTTCTCGCTCTCGCCCTGAAGCACCTGCGGCAAGTCTGGTTTCAAAATCCCGTTCCCCTGTCTCTGTCTGTCAGTCGGTCGATCCGTGGCAACCACGAATCACGCATCGCGTGGCCTGCTTGCTCACGCCATCGAGCGCGAGGCGGCCGGGACGCCTGCATTGCTGTTGCTGCTGCCGTCGTCGGTGCTGTCGCCCAGCGCCACCAGCGGCTTCTTCACGCCGAAGAGCTTGGGCACCATGACGGCGGCGGAGCCGATTTCCACGTTGCCCTGGCCGGTGACGTGATAGACGGCGGAGGCCGCCGACACGATGCGCAGCGAGTGCGTGACCACGACCACGGTGCGCACCTTGGCCACCGCGAGCATGGTCGCGAGCAGGTTGCGCTCGCTTTGAAAGTCGAGGTCGTTGCTGGGCTCGTCGAGCACCAGCACCGAGGGCTTGCGCAGGAAGCTCATGGCCAGCGCGAGCTTGCGCCGCTCGCCCACCGAGAAGCCGGTGCCGCCCTCGCCCACCACGGTGCGGTAGCCGTCGGGCAGGCGCGAAATGAAGTCGTGCGCGCCCGAGAGCTTGCAGGCCGCCACGATCTGCTCGTCGCTCTGGCCCGGCGCACCGCGGCGCATGGTGTCGACCAGCGGGCCGCCAAACCAGTACACCTCCTGCGAGAGGTAGCTGATCCAGCGCGACAGCTCTTCGCGGCCGAACTGTGAGAGGTCGTACTCGCCGATGCTCACCACGCCGTGCGTGGGCGTGTACAGGCCCGACAGCAGCTTCACGAGCGTCGACTTGCCCGCGCCGTTGCGCCCGACGATCACATGCAGGCCGCCGGGGCCGATGTCGAGGTCGACGTTTTCGAGCACGGGCTGCGGTGCGTCTTCGGTGAAGCTGAAGCTCACGTCTTTCAGCGTGACGCGGCCCAGCGGCTGCGGCAGCGCCATGCCGGTGGGCGCCTTCTCGACCGGCTCGCCGAGCACGGTTTCCAGGCGCTTGGCGGCTTCCTTGGCGGTGGCCAGCGCGCGCCAGTTCGACACCAGCCCGGCCACCGGCTGCAGCGCCTTCAGCGCGAGCATGTTGGAAGCAACGAGGCCGCCCACCGTCATCCACTGCTGCATGACGGCGATGGCGCCGACGGTGACGACGATCACCGAGAACACGGTGAGCAGCACGGTGGTGCCGTCGCGCGCGGTTTCGATCTGGCCGTTCTTGCCGAAGCTCTCGCTGAGCCAGGCGTTGTAGGTCTGCTGCCAGACCTCGATGGTCGGGCCGTCGTTCGACTGCGCCTTGAGCGTCTCGCGCGCATGGCAGATCTCGGAGGTGATGCGATCCAGGCCGCGCCCGCGCAGCACTTCTTCGACGCGGCCGGCGCGCACTTCGTCGGCCCACCACCAGGCCAGGAACGCCATGATGGCCAGGAAGGCCGCCACCACGGGCAGCACCGGCAGCGCGACGATGCCGATCACGATCAGCGCGAAGATCGCCATCGGCAGGTCGAAGATCGATTGCGCGAGCCCGCCGGTGACGGTGCCGCGCACCGCGCCCACGTCGCGAAAGAACAGCTGCCAGGACGAGGCCGGCCGCGCCTCGAGCGCGCGCAGCGGGCGCCCGAGCATGGAGTGCAGCAGCGCGCCCGACACGCCGTGGTCGACGGTGGCGCCCGCGTTGCGCAGCAGGCGCGAGCGCCGCGTGCGCAACCAGAACTCGATGCACAGGAAGAACAGGATGCCGCTCACCAGCGCGGCGAGCGTGGAGACGCCGCTGCGCGAGAGCACGCGGTCATACACCTGCAGCAGGAAGATCGAAGGCAGCAGCCCGAACAGGCTGATCGGCAGCGACAGCCAGGCCGCGCTCTTGACGAGCGGGTAGGCCGCGCGAAACGCATCGTTCAGCGCACTGGCATACGGACTGGCGCCGGGGACTTCCGGCCTGTCGGCAACCAGCTGGCTGGGCAAGAGGAACTTGATCATGGAAAAAGACCGATCCGTCGGGCAACGACGCCTGCATCATTATCAACTGTTACCCGACTGTTACAAGGCAAAAATTCGCCTCTGACGCCTCTCAGCATCGGTAGGTGCGAACGTGCGCCGGACCGGTCGTTTCCGTACCGCGCGTTCCTTGCGGCGCGGCGTTTTCCCTGAGCGTGCAATTCATCGTTTTGTGGGCATGGCTGTGGGTCGCGGTGCGGCCGGATGAGCCCGGCAGGCCTTCGGCAAAAACGAGGGCGATGTTGGCGCACAGCAGCATGAGCAGCACCCAGGCGCACAGCAGCTGCAGCCAGCCCAGCCACCAGCGCCGCGGGGGTACCTCGCGTTCGGATTCATAGGGGATGTGGACCAATGCGTTCCATCTCATGGCAGTGCTTTCAAGACCCGGGCCAGCCGGGAAAGACCGACACCGGCGGAGCTCTTGGCCAGCACCCAGTCGCCTGGTTGCAGCAGCCCGCCGAGTGCGGTGGAGAGGTCGGACACATCGACAAACCAATGGGAGCGGACCTTGGTGCGGATGCGCGTGTGAAGCGCCCGCATCAAAGGTCCGCACAGGAGCACGCGGTCAGGTTGCGACGCCAGCAACTCGGCCTCCAGATCGAGGTGATGGCGTTGCGCCGCGGGCCCCAGCTCCTGCATGTCGCCCAGGATGGCCACCCGGCGCGCAGGCTCGCAGGGGGCTTGTGACAGCAACTCAAGCGCCGCCCGCATCGAACTCGGGTTGGCGTCGTAGGTTTCATCGATCAGCTTGAAGCTCCCGCCGCCGATGTGAATGGTGTGCAGCGCACCGCGTCCGCCCGGCGGCTCGAAGTGGGCAAAGGGTTCGACGGCGGCGGCCAGCGGCAGGCGCAGCGCCTGCAGCGCGGCCAGCGCGGCCACGGCGCTGGCGCCCATGTGACGGCCCGGCGCATTCAGGCGCAGCTGGAAGGGCTCGCCGGCCACCTCGGCCTGCACCTCGCCGTGGTCGAAGGCGAGCAGGCGCACGTCGGCGTCCTTGTGCTCGCCGTAGGTCACGATCTGCAGCTGGTGCGCCATGGCCGCTTCGGCGAAGGTGGCGAACTCGGGCATGTCGCGGTTGAGCACCACGCGATCGCCCGCGGCCATGGCCTGGAACATGCGGCAATCGAGCCGCGCGGCGGCCTCCGACGGGCCGCGGTGCTTCTGCGACGCGGCCGACAGCCCCGTCACCACGATGAGCGACGGTCGCATCAGCTGCGCCGAGGCCGGCATGTGCGAGGTCCCCATCTCGAGCACCCAGTAGGCGGCATGGCGCGGCATGCAGGTGAGGTTCCACGCGATGCCCGACGGCAGGCTGATGTTGCCTTCGGGCTGCGCCACCTCGCCCCACACGGTGAGCGCGCCGGCCAGCATGGCGGCCACGGTGCTGCTGCCCGCGCCGCTGCCGAGCACGCCGCACACGCGGCCGGTGAACTCGGTGCGCGCGTGGTCGCCCAACTCGAGCACGGCCTGCAGCACGTTGGACACCTGCAGCACGGGCACGCGCTTGTCCAGGTGCGGCTTGGGGTCGGTGCACAGCACGGCCGCGGCCGGCTGCAGCACGCCCTTGAGCGTGACGGCGGCCAGCGGCGTCTTCGAGGGCCGGGCCTGGTGTTCGAACACGACGCGGCCCTTGCGCATGAAGGTGCGCTGGGTCACGCCGGTGGCGCGCCAGCCGTCCTCGGGCTTGACCACCCATTCGCCGCCGGTCACGCGTGCCATCTCGCTGGCCGTCCAGACCGCGCCGTCGTCGCGCACGCCGCCACCACCGCCGCCGGGACCCGCGCCGCCGGGCTGGCTGCGCCGGTCGAGCAGGTAGCGGTGGTAGGCCGCGAAGCCGGTCACGTACTGCTCGACGTCGTCGATGCGCACGCGGAACGAGTGGTGCCGCACGAAGAAGGCGCCGACGACCGTGGACGGCCGGCGGAAGTACATCGCCATCTCGGGCCAGAAGAAACCGTTGAGCAGGTAGTGCGCGCGGTAGTCGAGCGCGCGGTAGAACTTCTCGGTGTCGAGCTCGTCGAGCAGGTGCCGCATGGCGGGCATGCTCTCCAGCCGCTGCAGCATCTGCTGCGCCGCCAGCATGAGGCTGAGCAGCGTGGGAAAGGTGGTCTTGCGGTCGAGCACGAAGTCCAGGTAGCCCGCCACGTTCTGCAGCCCGAAGCGGAAGTAGCGCTCCTGCGGGCTCCACTGCGTGAGCTCGTTCACGCAGCCGCTGAGCCAGTGGTCGTGCGACTGCCAGTGCTGGCTCGCAATGAAGTGGTCGAAGGCTTTCTCGACCGCGGCCAGCCAGCGCGGATCGCGCGTGAGGCCGTACAGGCGCATGAGGCCGAAGGCCGCCTCGCCGTCGTAGAAGATGACGCGCGAGGCCTGCTTGAGCGACAGGTCGGCCGCGTGCAGCACGTGGTCGAAGCGCCCGCTGGCCGGGTCCTGCAGCGCCACGATGCCCAGCGCGAGCTTCTCCAGCAGCGGCAGCCAGTGGCGCGTTTCCATCAGCTCGCAGTAGCGCACGAACATGCGCACGCAGGCCGCGTTGCCGCCCAGGCGGATCTCGCCGCCGGTGTCGACGAGGTAGGCCACCTCGCGGCCGTCGGGCAGCGTGTAGTCGCGGATCAGCGCGTCGGTGAGGTGGTCGATGGCGCGGTCGATGGCCGCGCGCAGCGTGTCGTCGCGCGTGAGCTCCCAGGCCTCGAGCATGGCGTGCACGGTGCCCGCATGGCGCATCGCGTCGTAGGTCGGAATGCGGCGGTCGAAGCACGGAAAGTAGCCGTACACGAACAGGCCGTCGCTCTGCATCTGGCGCGCCAGGTACGACGAGCCGCTGCGCACCAGCTCGAGCACCGCCTGCGGGTTGAGCGCCGGCAGCTGGCGGCGGCCCGCGTCGAGCCCCGTGCCCACGAGCTTGTGCACCACGCCGTCGGGCTGGCAGAACACGCCCACCGTGGCCAGCAGGTACACGGTGCGCTCGGACGACTCTTCCAGCGGCAGCGTGCGCTCGAAGCGCGCCTGCGCATAGACGTCGAAGTTGCGCACGTTCACCACCGAATGCGCGATGGTCGAATCGCCGCACAGCATGGCGTTGGCGTTGAGTTCCTGCTCGGTGAAGGCGAAGCCGAAGTCCTGGTCGAAGGCCAGGCCGAGCCGGAAGTAGTTGCGCTTGACCGCGGTGAGCTGGGTCTTGAACTGCGTCCAGTCCATGGGACTGGCGCCCTCGACCCAGTCGATGCGCAGCCAGGGCGAGACGATGCCGCGCTCGCGCACCCATCGCTCGACGAGGTCGGCGCCTTCGCGCCAGGCGGTCTCGAAGTCGTCGGCCCGCGCATGCACGACGTGCGCACGCTGGGAGCCGTCGCTCACCGAGAAGAAGAGCGTGAAGGCCGGGTACGGGGCAGGCAACGCCGCGCACACGGACACCAGGCGCTCGTGGCAGGCGTGGAGCTGGTCTGAGAAGGACATCATTCGGCCCCGGTCGAATGCGGGCGAAGGCCGGTCGCGTCCGTCATCTGCTCTCGCTTGGATGACGTAATCGCGGACCGGAAACCGCCCGTGAAATCATCGCGTGCTCCCGATTCAGCGGTAGCTGAACTCGGCGCGACGATTGAGCTGATGGCCCTCCTCGGTGGTGGCAAGCGATGCGGGCTTTTCAATGCCCCAGCTGACGGCTTCGATGCGTTCGCCCGGCACGCCCATCTGCGTGAGCATGCGTTGCACGGCCTCGGCGCGGCGCTGGCCGAGCGCGAGGTTGTACTCGCGGCCGCCGCGCAGGTCGGTGTGGCCTTCGATCACGACCCGGCTCGCCGGCCGGTTGCGCATGTAGCCCGCGTGCGCCTCGACGATGCTGCGGTCGCCCGTCCTGACGTCGTATCGGTCGAAGTCGAAGTAGACGATCTTGGCCGGTGTGTTCGGCGGCGGCGGCGGGGGTGCCGGCTCCACCTTGGGCACTTCGCGCACGCTCTTGTTGGAGTAGTAGTAGGTCGCGTCGTCGCGACCGCCCTTGGGAGGCACACCGCAGGCAGCGAGGCTTGCGCCCATTGCCACGAGGGCCAGTATCCGGAAATTCTTGTTCATGACGGTCCTTTCGCGGGACGGGCCGCTGACGGCCCGTCCCTGTCTGCTTGCTATCGAGGTTTCCCTTCCTCCTTCTTCGTGTCCTTGGATCAGCCCAGCAGGCCGTGCAGGATGTTCGTCACGGGTGCCAGGGCACCGCCGGCCGGGCTCTGGTCGAGCAGGCTGGTGATCGGGGTGAGCACGTTGTCGAGCACCGGGGCCACCGTGTGTTCGACGGTGTCCAGCACACCGGTCACGACCGCGGCCACCGGGGCTGCCGGCGTGCCGGCGAGGATGTCGGTCACCGGTTCGACTGCGTTCGTCACCGTTTCGACCACCGTCGAGACCACCGAGCCGGCCGAGCCGTCGAGGATGCTCGTCACCGGTTCCAGGATGCCGGCCACCGGTTCGGCGCCACCCGTCAGGCCGCCGAGCAGGCCGCCCACGAGACCGTCGGCACCGAGCAGGCTGCCGACCAGGCCGTCGTCACCGAGGACGCCGCCGAGCAGACCGCCTTCGCCGCCGCCGAGCACGCCGCCCAGGAGGCCGCCGTCACCGCCGAGGACACCACCGAGCAGGCCGTCGTCGCCCAGCACGCCGTCGAGCAGGCCCGCCGGCGTCGCCACCGGTCACACCGCCGAGGACACCGCCCAGCAGGCCGTCGTCACCGAGGATGCCGTCGAGCAGGCCGCCGGCGTCGCCACCGGTCACACCGCCGAGGACACCGCCCAGCAGGCCGTCGTCACCGAGGATGCCGTCGAGCAGACCGCCAGCGTCGCCACCGGTCACACCGCCGAGGACACCACCGAGCAGGCCGTCGTCGCCGAGGATGCCGCCGAGCAAGCCGCCGTCACCACCGAGGACGCCGCCCAGAAGACCGTCGTCACCCAGCACACCGCCGAGCAGGCCGCCGTCGCCACCGAGGACGCCACCCAGGAGGCCGTCATCACCCAGCACACCGCCGA
>NZ_JBWKRI010000002.1:588892-916983 GCF_059419205.1 Variovorax sp. GW821-FHT06D12
GAGCAGACCACCGTCGCCGCCGAGGACACCACCCAGAAGGCCGTCGTCGCCGAGGATGCCGCCGAGCAGGCCGCCGTCACCGCCGAGGACGCCACCCAGGAGGCCGTCATCACCCAGCACACCGCCGAGCAGACCACCGTCGCCGCCGAGGACACCACCCAGAAGGCCGTCGTCGCCGAGGATGCCGCCGAGCAGGCCGCCGTCGCCACCGAGGACGCCACCCAGAAGGCCGTCGTCACCCAGCACGCCACCGAGCAGACCACCGTCACCGCCGAGGACGCCGCCCAGGAGGCCGTCGTCACCCAACACGCCGCCGAGCAAGCCGCCCAGCAAACCGTCGTCACCCAGCACGCCGCCGAGCAGACCACCTTCGCCGCCGAGGACACCACCCAGGAGGCCGTCGTCACCCAGCACGCCACCAAGCAGACCGCCTTCGCCGCCGAGCAAGCCGCCCAGCAGGCCGTCGTCGCCCAGCACGCCACCGAGCAGGCCACCTTCGCCGCCGAGGACACCACCCAGGAGGCCGCCCTCGCCGCCGAGCAAGCCGCCCAGCAGGCCGTCATCACCCAGCACGCCGCCGAGCAGACCACCGTCGCCGCCGAGGACGCCGCCCAGCAAGCCGCCGTCGCCACCCAGCACGCCACCCAGCAGGCCGTCGCCACCGATCAGGTTGGCCACGCCGTCGGTCACGAAGTCGACCTGCGTGTCCACCGCGTTCAGCAGGCCGTTCGTCGCGCCAGCGCCGAGCAGCTGGTCGACCACCGGGCTGACCAGGCCGCCCACGCCGTCCGTCACGTCGTCGACGAGGCTGTCGGCCGGGTCGAGCACGTTCGGGTCATTCGGCGTGAAGCTGGAACCGAGCACCGGGGCCAGCAGGCCGTCGACCGTGTCGGTCAGGCTGTCGGTCAGTTGCGAGACCGGGGCCAGCACGTCGCCCAGGCCGAGGTCGCCGAGCACGCCGTTGTTCAGGCCGTTCACCAGGCCGGCGACCACGCTGTCGGCCGGATCGAGCAGGGCCGCGCCGGTGCCGGGGGCGCCGCCACCGCCGATGCCGCCGAGCACGCCGCCCAGCAGACCGCCGACAAGGCCTTCTTCACCGAGCAGGCCGCCCACGGGGCCGTCTTCGCCCAGCAGGCCACCGACCACGCCGTCCGGTCCGAGCAGGCCGCCGACGCCGTCGCCGCCGAGCAAGCCACCCAGCGGGCCGTTGTCGCCCAGCAGGCCGCCGAGCAGGCCGTCGTCGCCGAGCAGGCCACCGATGGGGCCGGTGCCGCCGAGCAGACCGCCGACCAGGCCGTTGTCGCCGAGCACGCCGCCCAGCACGCCGTCGCCGCCGAGCAGGCCGCCGATGGGGCCGGCATCGCCGAGCAGGCCACCGACCAGGCCGTCGTCACCCAGCAGGCCGCCCAACGGGCCGTCGCTGCCGAGCACACCGCCCAGCAGGCCGTCGTCGCTCAGCAGGCCGCCGACCAGGCCGTCATTGCCGAGCAGGCCGCCGATGGGGCCGCCTTCGCCGATGACACCGCCGAGCAGGCCGCCCAGCAGACCGTCGTCGCCGCCGAGCAGGCCGCCCAGCGGGCTGTCGGCGAGCAGGCCGGAGATCGCGCCGTCCTGGCCGAGCAGGTTGTCGATGAGGCCACCCTGGCCGAGCAGTTCGCCGGTGAGGCCTTCCGAGCCGGCCAGGCCGGCCAGTGCGCCGTCGCCGCCGAGCAGGCCGCCCACAAGGCCGTTGTCGCCCAGCAGGCCGCCGATTGCGCCGTCGTCGCCGAGCAGACCGCCCAGCAGGCCGTCCGCGCCGAGCAGGCCGCCGGTCAGGTTGCCGACGGCGCCGTCGCCGAGCAGGCCGCCGACCAGGCCGTCTTCGCCGAGCACGGTGTCGAGCAGGCCGCCGACGGCGGTGTCTTCACCCAGCAGGCCGCCGACCAGGCCGTCCGGTGCCAGCAGGCCACCGACCAGGCCGTCTTCGGCCAGCACGCCGGCCACGAGGCTGCCTTCGCCGAGCACGTTCTCGAGCAGGCCGCCGAGCGCGCCGTCGTCGCCCAGCAGCTGGTCGGTGACGCCGCCCAGGCCGAGGGCGTCGGTGAGGCCGCTGACGATGCCGTTGTCGCCGACGAGGTTCTCGAGCCCGTTGTTGAGCGCGTCGGTCACGTAGTCGACCTGGCCGAGCAGGCCGTCCAGGATGGCACCGGCGGCGCCGGCACCGAGCAGCGGATCGAGCACCGGGCTGAGCGCTTCGCCGAGCGGGTCGGTGATGCTGCCGACGGTGTCGTCGATCGGGTCGAGCTGGTTCGGGTTGTTGGCCTGGAACTCTTCGCCGAGCAGCGGAGCGAGCACGTCGTCGACGACGTCGGTCAGGTCATCCACCACCCCCGCCACCGGGGTCAGCGAACCACCAAGGCCGAGCGCGTCATCCAGGCCGTCGACCACGCCACCCACGATGCCGTCGGCTGGGTCGAGGAGGTGGTCGGCGTCTGCGTCGGAGTCGGAATCGCTGTCCGAGTCGGAGTCAGAGTCGGAGTCGCTATCCGAGTCCGAATCAGAGTCGCTGTCCGAGTCAGAGTCTGAATCCGAGTCACTGTCCGAGTCGGAATCAGAGTCGCTATCCGAGTCGGAGTCGCTGTCCGAATCCGAATCCGAATCCGAATCCGAGTCAGAGTCCGAATCAGAGTCGCTGTCCGAATCCGAGTCGCTATCGCTGTCGGAGTCGCTGTCCGAGTCGGAGTCAGAGTCCGAATCGCTGTCCGAGTCCGAGTCGGAATCCGAGTCGCTATCCGAGTCCGAATCCGAATCCGAGTCAGAGTCGCTGTCCGAATCCGAGTCGCTGTCCGAATCCGAGTCGCTGTCAGAGTCCGAGTCGGAATCCGAGTCCGAGTCCGAATCAGCGTCCGCGTCGGACTCACCGCCCGGGCCGCCCACGAACAGCGGGAAGCCGGTGGTGCCACCGTCGCCGCCACCGCCGCTCAGTGCAGCACCCAGCGCCGCGGCGCCCAGGGCGCCCAGGGCGAATTCACCGAGGCCGATGCCGCTGCCGGCCGCGGTCTTCTTGGTCACTGCCAGGGCGGCCGCATCGGCGTCGCTGTCCGGCGGGGTCACCTGCAGGTCGCCCGAGGCGACGTCCACATTCACTTGTTCGAGGCCGCCGGGCAGCTTGGTCGAGCCGATGGTCGCATCGGTGCCGCCGGTGAAGACGCCGGCCAGCGGCGCCTTGTTGGAGGCCGATCCGGGGAACAGCACGTTGGCCTGGCCGCCGTCCGGCACGATCACGCGGTCGCCGGCCATCAGGGTCTGATTGCCGTCCACCGGAATGCGGACACCCTCGCGCATCACTGCAACGCCGGGCGTAGCATTGGACAATGTGCCCACGCTGGGCGACGCCACGGCCGCAGGCGCGGCGGAGGCGCCGGCGCTGATACCCGGCGTGCCGAGCGGCGTGACGGTGGCTTGGGCGAGAACCACGGGCGCGCCAGTGGCGGCGAGCCCTTCGGTCGAAACGGTCGATGCTTGTGGAGCGGTCATGGCAGCCTCTGTGACAAAAGATGCATCTACAGGGGCAACTTGCGTGCCGCTTTTCCGCCGCCGTGCCAACGCCGCGCCATCGGCGCCTCAAGTGATTGATTTGTATGGATATTTTTCTGAAAACCGCGCAACGCACCGGCCTCCGAAACAGCCCGTAAGGAGGTCAATTCGCGATTCGTTACGTAACGATGTAACGCCTCGTACCCGGAACGCCGGGCGTGTCGCGCGCACTTTCCACAGCCCTGGCGCCCGCGCCGCGCCACCCGCTTTTTCTCTTTCCTTCTTCTCTCTTCTATATATGTTCAATCCCTCCCAGGAAGACGTGCGCCGCTTCTTCTGCGACGTGTACGCCAAGCACCGGCAGGGCCTGCCGATGGAGCCGCTGGAGACCATCGCGGCCGGCTGGATCGACGAGCACCCCGAGTACCACGAGGACCTGGTCGACGCCGACGCGGCGGTGGCGCGGGTCTACGACGGATCGAACGGCCGCGAGAACCCGTTCCTGCATCTGTCGATGCACCTGTCGATCAGCGAGCAGTGCTCCATCGACCAGCCGCGCGGCATCCGCCAGGCCGTCGAGCTGCTGGCCGCGCGCCGCGGCTCGCTGCTGCATGCGCACCACGAGGCGATGGATTGCCTGGGCCAGATGATGTGGGAGAGCCAGCGCGCGGGGCGTCCGCCCGATGGCGATGGTTATGTGGCGTGCGTGCAGCGCCGGGCAACCAAGGACTGAGCGATCAGCCGGCGGCGCGCGGCGTTCCCTTTCGCGACGGCAAGGCCCCTTGCGCCTTCGCCGCTTCGCGCAGCAGCCCCGCCATCGCGGCGCGCAGCGGCGACGGCTCGGCCTCGCTGCGCTGCAGGAGGCCGACCGGCTCCTCGGTGCCGGTGGTGTCGATCGGTAGCCGCACCAGGCGGCCGTCAGCCAGCTCGCTGCGCGCGGCGCCCAGCGGCGTGATCCACACCGCGTCCGACACCCCCACCAGCGCGTGCGCCACCGCCACGTCGAGCGTCTGCAGGGCATTGCGCGGCAGCGCCAGGCCGCGCGCCGACAAAAAGCTCTCGGTGTTGTGGCGCGGGATCGTGCCCTCGCCGTACACGACCAGCGGATAGTCGAGCACCGCCTGCACCGGCGCCGGCTTGAGCGCGAGCGGATGGCCGGCGCGCACGGCGAACACCAGCGGCTCGGTGTGCAGCAGCTCGAAGCTCAGGCCGCCCATGAGGCGCGGGTCGCTCATGCGGCCGACCACGAGGTCGAGCTCGCCGGCGCGCAACTCGTCGAGCAGCACGGCGTTGGCCGCGCTCTTCACCAGGATCTGCACCGCCGGCCAGCCCTCGCGCAGCCGCGCCAGCGCCACCGGCAGCAGCGCGGGCGCCACGCTGGGCAAGGCGCCGATGCGCAGGCGTTCGATGCGCCCGCCCGCCGCCGGCGCCACGGCCTGGGCGCTGGCATCCATCGCTTCGAGCACGCGCAGGGCGTGGGCCAGCAGCTGTTCGCCGGCCGGCGTGAGGCCCTGCACGCCGCGGCGACCGGCCTGGCTGCGTTCCACCAGGCGGGTGCCGACCACGGCCTCGAGCTCCGACAGCGTCTTGGACACCGCCGGCTGACTCAGCGCCAGCCGCTCGGCCGCGCGCGCCAGGTGGCGCTCCTGCGCGACCGCGACGAAGGCGCGCAGGTGCCGCAGCTGCACGTTGCGCACGAAATCCTGGCGAAGCTCGGCGGGAGACTTTTTCAATGCCTTCTGGTTATTGAAACTGGAACAATCTTCAATTTACATCATTGATTGCCACTTCTACAGTGCGGGCTTCGGATTCGTCCCACGACAGGAGACAACGTACATGACCAAGACCAGCGGCGTTCAGCCCACCCTCACCCCGCGCGACTGGGACGCCCATCCCAGCTACATCTACCCCGGCTACAAGTCGACCGGCAAGCGCGGCCCGCAGAAGCCGCTCATTCCGCTGAAAGCCTCGCTCGGCGAGCTGCAGCAGCCGGTGTACGGCCACGACAGCATCGGCGAGTTCGACCACGACCTCACGCGCAACGCGCGCGTCAACGGCGAGCCGCTGGGCGAACGCATGATCCTCACCGGCCAGGTGCTCGACGAGCGCCGCCGTCCGGTGGCCAACACGCTGGTCGAGCTGTGGCAGGCCAACGCCTCGGGCCGCTACGTGCACAAGGTCGACCAGCACGACGCCCCGCTGGACCCCAACTTCCTGGGCGCAGGCCGCTGCCTGACCGACAGCGAAGGCCGCTACCGCTTCCTCACCATCAAGCCCGGCGCGTATCCCTGGGGCAACCACCCGAACGCCTGGCGCCCGCAGCACATCCACCTGTCGCTGTTCGGCCAGAGCTTCGCCAGCCGCCTCGTGACGCAGATGTACTTCCCCGGCGACCCGCTGCTGCAGTACGACCCGATGGTCACCGGCACGCCCGAGCGCTACCGCAACCGCCTCATTGCCGACTTCAGCCTCGACATCACCGAGGAAGGCTACGCCCTGGGCTACCAGTTCGACATGGTGCTGCGCGGCGCCGATGAAACGCCGTTCGAGAACCGCTGAAAGGAATTCCCCATGCCATTGATGACCGCACAGGAAGCCGACTTCGGCCAGACGCCCTCGCAGACCGTGGGCCCCTACTTCGCCTACGGCCTCACCGCCACGCAGTACGGCTACAACTTCAACCAGCCCTTCGACGCCGTGCTGGCGCTGGACACCGCCAGCGGCCAGCGCATCCGCCTCGAAGGCCGCGTGATCGACGGCGACGGCAACCCGATCAACGACGCGCTGGTCGAGATCAGCCAGCCCGACGGCGAAGGCCGCTACCCGCAGACGCCCGACGAGGCGCGCGCCCTGGGCTTTCGCGCCTTCGGCCGTGTCGGCACGGGCACCGACGCGCAGAACCGCTTCGTGTTCCACACCGTCAAGCCCGGCGCCGAAACGCCCGGCGAAGCCCCGCACATCAACGTGATCGTGCTGATGCGCGGCCTGCTGCTGCATGCCTTCACGCGCGTATATTTCAGCGACGAGGCCGAGGCCAACGCGAAGGACGCCGTGCTGCAGAGCGTGCCGGCCGATCGCCGCCACACGCTGATCGCCGAGCGCGTGGAGCAAGGCGGCGCGGTGACGTACCGCTTCGACATCCGCATGCAGGGCACGGACGAGACGGCCTTCTTCGACGTCTGACCCCCGGGAAAATCCGGACGAAAAAAAGCCCGCATGAGCGGGCTTTTTCTTTGGAGCACCAGTCTTGCGGACTGGCCTGGCTTACTGAGGCGCGTGATGCAGGCGCGATTCAGGCACGACCTTCAGTTCGCCAGGCAGCGAGCTGATGTAGGTGGTCAGCGTCTTCAGCTCGGCGTTGGTGAACTTCTTGGGTTCGACCTGCGCGGCCATCACGGCGTTCGAACGGCCCAGGTGGGGGTTGTTCTTCACGCGGTACGACTTCAGCGCCACGAACAGGTAGTCGGCGTGCTGGCCGGCCAGCTTGGGCACGGTGCCGTCGTTCGGCGTGTTGAAGTTGGCGCCGTGGCACTTGGTGCAGCTGTTGTCCTTGTCGCGCGCGATGAGCGCCTGGACGTTCTCGGACGCGGCCTTGGCCGGTGTGGCCGCAGGCGCGTCGCCTTCCTTCACGCCCAGCTGGCTGTAGTAGGCCGAGAGGTCGGCGATGTCCTGTTCGGTGAGGCTGTCGGCGATGGCACGCATCGTCGGGTGCTTGCGGTCACCGCCCTTGTACGCGGTGAGCGCGGCCGAGATGTAGGTGGCGCTCTGGCCCGCGATCATCGGCACCTTGTGGATCTCGGGGAAGCTCGCCTGGTAGCCGATGATGCCGTGGCAACCCACGCACATCTGGACCTTCTTGGCTCCGTCCTGGGCCTTGCCAGTGACTTGTTGGGCTTGGGCCGAGACCGTCACGCAAGCGACAGCAAGGGCAAACATCGTGGTCAACAACTTGTTCATTTTGCGCGCACAATCTCGTGGAGATACAGTTTTTCGAATCAACATTCGATTATATGCAAGGGTCCCACGGGAACCTCGCGCGGGCTGCACAAGAGACTGCGCAATGCAGATCGAGTGTGTTCTTTTCTCCACCCTGCCTCCGCTCCACTCATGAAATTCAAGGGCTCAGACAACTACGTCGCCACTCAGGACCTGATGCTGGCGGTCAATGCGGCCATCACACTCCAGCGCCCCCTGCTCGTCAAGGGCGAGCCCGGCACCGGCAAGACCATGCTGGCCGAGGAAGTGGCGCAAGCGCTCGACATGCCGCTGCTGCAGTGGCACATCAAGTCGACCACCAAGGCGCAACAGGGCCTGTATGAATACGACGCCGTGAGCCGCCTGCGTGACTCGCAACTGGCCGACGTGGACGGCGGCCAGCGCGTCAAGGACATCCAGAACTACATCGTCAAGGGCGTGCTCTGGCAGGCTTTCACGGCCGACAAGCCGGTCGCGCTGCTGATCGACGAGATCGACAAGGCCGACATCGAATTCCCGAACGACCTGCTGCGCGAAATCGACCGCATGGAGTTCTACTGCTACGAGACGCGCGAACTCATCCGCGCCAAGCACCGTCCGCTGGTGTTCATCACCTCGAACAACGAGAAGGAACTGCCCGACGCCTTCCTGCGCCGCTGCTTCTTCCACTACATCAAGTTCCCCGATGCCGAGACGATGAAGCACATCGTCGCCGTGCACTTCCCGGGCCTGAAGCAGGAGCTGCTCACGTCCGCGATGAAGACCTTCTACGACGTGCGCAACCTGCCCGGCCTGAAGAAGAAGCCCTCGACCTCCGAGCTGCTCGACTGGCTCAAGCTGCTGGTGGCCGAGGACATTCCGCTCGAAGCCCTGCAAAGCAAGGACGACAAGGTCGCCGTGCCGCCGCTGGTGGGCGCGCTGCTCAAGAACGAGCAGGACGTGACCCTGTTCGAGAAGCTCGTCTTCATGCAACGCAACAACCGCTAGGCCATGAGCCGGCAACCGCATTCCACCAGACAGCTGATGAAGCTGGGCATCGCCCAGGCGGTGCTGTTCGTGGTGGGCGCGCTGATCGGGCGCGGGATCGGGCTCTTGCTCGGGCTCGACGCCTTCGGCACCGACAGCAAGTACGGCACGCGCGAGATCGTCGGCATTGCGCTGATCGGCCTGGGCGGCGGCGCCGGTGCGCAGGCCGCGCGCGCGTGGTACGTGCACAAGTACGGCGACCCGCGCGGCTGAGCCCCAGATCCACCGAGACCCGCACGGAGACACGGAGAGTTTGCACATGGCGTTCGTCGAACCCGTCACGCTGAAGGCCCGCGGCCTCGCGCTCGTGCCGCTGGCACTCACCCACGAAGACGGCCTGCGCGCCGCGGCCGCCGATGGCGCGCTGTGGAAGCTGCGCGTCACCTCCGTGCCCGAGCCGCAGGACACGCGCGCCTACATCGAGACCGCCCTGAAGACGGCCGACCGCTTCGCCTTCGCCGTCACCGACGAAGCCACCGGCACCGTGCTGGGCAGCACGAGCTTTCACGACATCCTGCCGGGCGTGAAGCGCGTCGAGATCGGCTACACCTGGTACGCCGAGCGCTGCCAGCGCACCCACGTCAACACCACCTGCAAGCTGCTGATGCTCACGCACGCGTTCGACACGCTGGGCTGCAACGTGGTGGGCTGGCGCACCGACAACTTCAACTTCGCCTCGCAGCGCGCCATCGAGCGCCTGGGCGCCAAGAAAGACGGCGTGATCCGCGGCCACGTGATGCGCCGCGACGGCACCATCCGCGACACCGTCATGTACAGCCTGCGCGCGGGCGAATGGCCCGAGGTGAAGGCCCAGCTGCAGTACCTGCTCGACAAGCCGCGCGACTGACGACGACACACAAGGAGCGCACCCCATGCTCATCGACTTCTTCTACACGCTGCGTTCGGCCAAGCTGCCGGTGTCGGTCAAGGAATACCTCACGCTGCTCGAGGCGCTCAAGTCCGACGTGGTGGGCCCGAACTCCGACGGTGCCTACGGCATCGACGACTTCTACTACCTCTCGCGCACCGCGCTCGTGAAGGACGAGAAGCACTACGACAAGTTCGACCGTGCCTTCGCCGCCTACTTCAAGGGCGTCGAGATGCTCACCGACTTCACCAAGGAAGTGCCGCTCGACTGGCTCAAGAAGACGCTGGAGCGCGAGTTCACGGCCGAAGAAAAGGCCAAGATCGAGAAGATGGGCTGGGACGAGCTCATGGAAACGCTCAAGAAGCGCTTCGAAGAGCAGAAGGAACGCCACGAAGGCGGCAGCAAGTGGATCGGCACCGGCGGCACCTCGCCCTTCGGCAACGGCGGCTACAACCCGCAGGGCATCCGCATCGGCGGCGCCGGCAAGAACCGCAGTGCCGTGAAGGTGTGGGACCAGCGTGCCTACAAGGACTACGACGACACGCAGGAGCTGGGCACGCGCAACATCAAGGTCGCGCTGCGGCGCCTGCGCAAGTTCGCGCGCGAAGGCCACGAGGAAGAGCTGGACCTGGACAACACCATCCACTCGACCGCCGCCAACGCCGGCTACCTCGACATCAAGATGCGGCCCGAGCGCCACAACAACGTCAAGGTGCTGCTGCTGATGGACGTGGGCGGCACGATGGACGAACACATCCAGCGCGTCGAAGAACTGTTCTCGGCCGTGAAGACCGAGTTCAAGCACCTGGAGTTCTACTACTTCCACAACTGCGTCTACGACTTCATGTGGAAGAACAACAAGCGCCGCTTCTCCGAGAAGTTCGCGACCTGGGACATCCTGCGCAAGTACAACAAAGACTACAAACTGATCTTCGTGGGCGACGCCACGATGAGCCCTTACGAAATCTTGCAACCTGGCGGCAGCGTCGAATACAACAACGAAGAGGCCGGCGCCGAGTGGATCCAGCGCCTCACGCACACCTTCCCCAAGTTCGCCTGGATCAACCCCGAGCCCCAGGGCGTGTGGCAGTACCGCCAGAGCATCGCGGTGATGCAGCAGCTCATGTCCAACCGCATGTACCCGCTCACGCTGCGCGGCCTCGAAGAGGCGATGCGCATGCTGTCCAAGTAACCCGCGGCCCCGCACAAGTGGGGGGCAGCCGCCACACGGGTGCTGTCAGAATGCCCCCATGGTCAGGGTGGCATCCGTTCTTTCGCCGGCGTTGTGGCCGGCTTTGCTTTTTTCCGGCGTCCTGCTTTTGCAAGGCTGCAGCCTGCTGCCTAAAAAAGAGGCGGCGGACACGGGTGCGTCCACCGCGGGCGTGGTGCGCAGCGGCGACAGCAACGGAGACACCGCCAAGGACGACGACAAGGCCAAGGCCGACGGCCGGCGCAACGCCTTCACCGTCGACGTGCGCGGCCCCGAAACCGAGCGCGACTACCTCGCGCGCCACCTCGAAATCCAGCGCTACCGCGAGCTCGACGACCTGGGCGTGACCGAGGTCTCGCGCCTCATGGTCGCGGCCGAGGCCAATGCGCGCGAGCTGCTGGGCACGCTGGGCTACTTCACGCCCACGCTCATGCTCGAACTCAACGAAACGCCCGACAGCACCGAGGCCCCGCGCGAGGTCGTCATCACCGTGGCCCCCGGCGAGCGAACGAAAGTGTCGACCGTGCAGATCCGCTACGCCGGCCAGATCGCCAACGACCCCACCGCCGAAGCGCAGCGCGACGCCATCCGCACCGGCTGGGCGCTGCGCGCGGGCGAGCCCTTCACGCAAGGCGCGTGGGACGACGCCAAGACCACCGCGCTGCGCAGCCTCACGGCCAAGCGCTTTCCCACCGGCAGCGTGGAGATCAGCCGCGCCGAGATCGACGCCGACCGCCACGAGGCCCGGCTCGGCGTGACCTACCAGTCGGGCCCCGCCTACAAGTTCGGCCCGCTGGTGCTGCGCGGCGTGGAGCGCTACGACGCCGACGCCGCGCGCCGCATCGCGCGCCTGCCCACCGGCACCGACTACGACCAGCAGAAGCTGCTCGATGCCCAGCAGCGCCTGGCCAGCAGCGGCTACTACGACTCCGTGTTCCTCACGCTCGACACCGACAGCAACACGCCGCTGGCCGCCCCCGTGATCGCCCAGCTGCGCGAGGCGCCGCTGCAGAAGGTGGTGATGGGCGTGGGCTTCACCACCGACAACGGCCCGCGCCTGTCGATCGACCACACGCACAACCGCATGCCGCTGCTCGGCTGGCGCGCGGTGTCGCGGCTCTCGCTGGACAACGACATCCAGTCGCTGGGCACCGAGTGGAACGCCGTGCCCGACGACCGCGGCTGGCGCTGGTTCGCCGGCGGCGAACTCAAGAGCGAGCAGTCGGGCAGCTACGTGGTCGACAGCGGCCGGCTGCGCGGCGGGCGCAACAAGTCGAGCGACCACATCGACCGCAGCTACTTCCTGCAGTACGACTACGCCCACAACCGCGGCACCGACGCGCCGCCCTCGGCCTCGGCCGTCACCGCCAACTGGGGCTGGACCGGGCGCTATTTCGACGACAACGCGGCGCCCTCGCGCGGCTACGGCCTGGCGCTCGAAATGGCCGCGGGCTACACACTCACCGGCCAGCAGGTGCCCTTCACGCGCACCTACGCGCGCTTTCTCGGCGTGCTGCCGCTGGGCGCGGCCGAGGACAGGAACGCCCGCGCGCGCCGCAGCCGGCTGCAGATGCGCCTGGAGGCCGGCGCCGTCGCGGCCAAGGACAGCGCGCAGATCCCGTCCACGCTGATGTTCCTCACCGGCGGCGACACCACCGTGCGCGGCTACAGCTACAAGCAGATCGGCACCGTGCGCGCCGACGGCAAGACCGTGGCGGGCCGCTACCTGGGCGTGGCCAGCCTCGAATGGCAGCGCCCCTTCGTCTACAAGGACAAGCTCACCGAATGGGAGAGCGTGGTGTTCGTGGATGCCGGCGCCGTGGCCGACAAGCCCGGCGAGCTCAAGCCCAAGGTCGGCGTGGGCGTCGGCGCGCGCTGGCGCAGCCCGGTCGGCCCGGTGCAGGCCGACCTGGCCTACGGCGTCGACTCGAAGAAATTCCGCCTGCACTTCCGTCTCGGCTTCACCTTCTGACCCGCTTCATGCCGTCCACGCCCACCACAGCCACGCCCCGTCCCCGCTCGCGCACCCGCCGCGTGCTGCGCGTGCTGGGCTGGACGCTGACGGGCCTGCTGCTCGTCGTGCTGCTGCTCGCCGCGGGCACCTGGTGGTGGCTCGGTTCGAACACATCGCTGGCCTTCGCGCTCGCGCAGGCCGCGCAGCGCTTGCCCGCGGGCCAGACGCTCGAGAGCCGCGACGTGACGGGCTCGCTGCGCACCGGCGGGCGCATCGGCTGGCTCAAGTGGCAAAGCGAGAGCCTCGCGGTCGAGGTGAACGACGCCACGCTCGGCTGGCAGCTCGCCCCGCTGTTCCAGCGCAAGGTGCAGCTCGGCGAGATCCACGCGGCGAGCCTGTCGATCGAACGCCGCGGCCCGCCCAGCGACGCGCCGACCGAGCCGCTCACGCAGGTCGCGCTGCCCGTTGAAGTGGCCGAGGTGCCCTTCCGCATCGACGAGGTGCGCTGGGCCGGACCGCCCGCGCTGGAAGCCAAAGGCCTCGCCGGCCGCTACAGCTACCTCGGCGCGCAGCACGCGCTGGACATCGATGGCGTCGACATCGCCGACGGCCACTACAGCGCCCGCGTGCGGCTGCAGGGCCCGGCGCCGATGGCGCTCGACGCCACGCTCGACGGCCGCGTGAAGGCCCCGCTCGCCGAAGACCGCCACATCGAGGTGCAGGCCAAGGCCTCCGTGAAAGGCACGCTGGCCGGCCCCGAGGCGCGCCTGCAGGTCGCCGCCGACCTGCAGCCCACCGAGCCCGACGCCGAGGCGCCCATGGCCGCCCAGCTGCGCGCGCAGATCGCGCCCTGGCTGCCGCAGCCCGTGATCGACGCCAAGGCCGACCTGCGCAACGTCGACGCCGCCAGCCTCTGGCCCGGCGCGCCCCGAACCCGGCTCACCGGCACCGTCGAGCTCGCGCCCGACGCCGCCACGGGCCCCGCCGCGTGGAAGGCCTCGGCCGACATCCGCAACGCCGTCGCCGGCCCGTGGGACGAGCAGAAGCTGCCGGTCGAGCAGGTCGAGGCGCAGGTCGGCTTCGACGGCACGACCTGGACCGTGCCCGAAGCCACCGTGCGCGCGGGCGGCGGCCGCATCGACGCCGAAGGCAGCTGGAGCCCCGCGCCCTCGCCCTGGCAGGTGCGCGCCACCGTGCGCGGCGTGCGGCCCGGCGCGCTGTACAGCGAGCTGTCGGGCGCGCCCGTCGGCGGACAGGTCAGCGCGCGGCAGGCCGAAGATTCCGACACCCTCGTCTTCGACGTGGCCCTCCGCGCCGAAGGCAACGGCGGTGCCGGCAGCAAGGCGCTGCCCGGCTTCGGCCTGGACCGCGCGCTGGCGCAGGGCCAGTGGAAAGACCAGGTGCTCGACCTGCGCACACTGCGCGTCGAAGCGATGCGCGCCAGCATCGACGGCAAGCTGCAGGTGCGCGTGGCCGAGCAGGCCGCCAGCGGCAAGCTCGCCCTCTCGCTGCCGGGCGGCGGCGCGCAGCTCGACGGCCGCATCGCGCCCACCACCGGCGGCGGCGACCTCCAGGCGCGCATCGACGACGCCGAAGCGATGCAGCGCTGGGTGCAAGGCCTGCCGGGCCTGTCAGCCGTGTTCGCGAACGCCAGCGCCAAGGGCAGCGCCCGGCTCGACGCCAGCTGGCAAGGCGGCTGGCAGACCGTGCAGCGCCGCATCGAGAACCCCGGCGCCGCCACCGCGCGCGGCAGCGCCGAACCCAGCCTCAAGGCCGCGCTCGCCGTGCCGCGCCTCGACCTGAATCTGCCCGCCGCCCAACCCGGCGGCGCGGCCACCAGCGTGCAATTGCGCGCGCTGCAAGCCGACCTCGCCGGCAGCATCGCCCAGGCCACGCTGACGCTCAAGGGCGAAGCCACCACCGGCACGCAGAAGCTGGCGCTCGACACCCGTGCCAGCGGCGGCCTCGCCAGCGCCAACCAGTGGCGCGCCACCCTCGCCAGCCTGCGCCTGCAGGCGCAAGACACCGCCACCGCGCGCCCCGGCCAGGGCCCCTGGGTGCTGGAGCTGGGCCGCGAAGTCACGGCCACCGTGCGCGCCGCCGACAACCGCCTCGACGTCGAAGCCTCCGGCGCCGACGCCACCCTGCGCGGCCCGCTGCCCGGCACCGTGCGCATCGACTGGCAGCCGCTGCGCTTCAACCAGAGCGGCGCCGCGCCCAACCGCGTGTTCCGCCTGCAGTCCAAGGGCCAGATGCAGGGCCTGCCGATGGCCTGGGCCGGCGCGTTCGGCGCCAACGCCACGCTGAGCGAACTCGGCATCAGCGGCGACCTGCTGTTCAACGGCGACTGGGACATCGACGCCGGCGACACCCTGCGCGCCAAGGCCCGGCTCGCGCGCCAGAGCGGCGACATCCGCGTGCAGGCCGGCGAAGCCGCGCTCGTCACCCGCATCACCAGCACCGGAACCGGCACCGCGAGCGAACGCACCATGAGCTCGGCCAGCGGCAAGAACGAGGTCAACGGCGTCGACGTCACCGCCACCCCGGCCGGCCTGCGCCGCGCCGAACTGCAGCTCGACGCGCAGGGCGACGCCGTGCGCGCCACCCTGGCCTGGGACAGCGAACGCGCCGGCCGCCTCGACGCCGAACTCGGCACCCGCATGCAGCAGCGCAGCGGCGGCTGGCAGTGGGCGCCCGACGCGCCGCTCAACGGCACCCTGCGCGCCGCGCTGCCCAACCTGGGCGTGTGGTCCATGCTCGCGCCGCCTGGCTGGCGCATCGCCGGCACGCTCGACGCCAACGCCACCCTGTCGGGCAACCGCACCGCGCCGCGCTGGAACGGCACGCTCGGCGCCGACCAGCTCGCGCTGCGCGCACCGGTCGAAGGCCTCGACCTGCGCGACGGCCGCCTGCGCGCCTCGCTCACCGGCGACCGCCTGGAGATCACCGAGTTCACGCTCAAGGGCGGCGCCGGCAGCAACGCGCGCATCGGCGGCCAGAGCGGCAACCGCAGCACCGCCGCCAGCGAAGCGCGCACCGACGGCGGCTCGCTCACCGCGCGCGGCGACATCAGCTGGGGCAGCAACAACAGCGCGACCAGCACCGGCATCCGCATGGCGCTGCAGGCCGAGCTGCGCGCCCTGCGCGTGCTGGTGCGCACCGACCGCCAGGTGTCGCTGTCGGGCAACCTGCAGGCACGGCTGGACGACGGCCAGTTCAACGTGCGCGGCAAGCTCAAGACCGACCGCGCCGTCATCATCCTGCCCGACGAGACCGCGCCCAGCCTGGGCAGCGATGTCGTCGTGCGCTCGGCCGCCAAGGACAAGGCCGCCGCCGAGGCCGCGCAGCGCGAATCCGCCAAGGCCGACGCCCAGGCGGCCAAGGCCGCCAAGCCCCAGACCGCCAAGCCGCCCGACATCGTCGTCACCTTCGACCTCGGCGACGACTTCGCCGTGCAGGGCCGCGGCATCACCACCCGGCTCGAGGGCGAACTGGAAATCCGCAGCACCCGCCTCGATGCCCCGCCGCGCATCACCGGCGAGGTGAAGACCGTCAAGGGCCAGTACCGCGCCTACGGCCAGCAGCTCGACGTCGAGACCGGCATCGCGCGCTTCAACGGCCCCTTCGACAACCCCGCGCTCGACATCCTGGCCATCCGCCCGAACATCGCGCAGCGCGCCGGCGTGCAGATCACCGGCTCCGCGCAGTCGCCGCGCGTGAAGCTCTATGCCGAGCCCGCGCTGTCCGACGCCGAGACGCTGTCATGGGTCATCCTGGGCCGCGCCTCGGCCACCAGCGGCGGCGAGTCGGCCCTCTTGCAGCAGGCCGCCCTGTCGCTGCTCGGCAAGATCGGCGGCACCACCACCGGCGGCAGCCTGGCCAGCCGTTTCGGCCTGGACGAACTCGGCTTCAAGGGCCCCGGCAACGGCGGCGACCTGCGCGAGTCGGCCGTCACGCTGGGCAAGCGGTTGTCCAAAGACTTCTACATCACCTACGAACGCAGTCTGGGCGGCACCTTCGGCACCCTCTTCATCTTCTACGACCTGACCAAGCGCCTCACGCTGCGGGGCCAGGCGGGGCAGACGAGCGGGGTGGACCTGATCTATACGGTGAAGTACGACTGAGGGCGGCCGGGACACCCCAAGCTGGTAAAGTGCGGGCCGCGCTGCAACAGCGCACACCGTCTTCGTAGTTCAATGGATAGAACGGGGTCCTCCTAAGACTCAGATACAGGTTCGATTCCTGTCGAAGGCACCATGAGACCGTTGATTTCGATGAACCGGAAGTTCGACGCCGACCGCTCTTGCCCCCCTGCCACGCAAGGACCTGGTGGCCGCGCCGCCGGGCAAGACCGATGACCCGACGCGAACCGACCATCTACGATCTGGCGCGCATCGCCGAAACCTCCGCGTCGACGGTCAGCGCGATCCTGAACGGCACCTGGAAGAGTCGCCGCATCGGCGAGGAAACGGCCATGCGCGTGCTGGCGCTCGCCAAGGACCTGAAGTACACGCTCAACCGCCAGGCCAGCGGCTTGCGGCGCAAGCGCTCCGGCTTGATCGGCATGGTCATTCCGATGCACGACAACCGCTTCTTCAGCGCCATGTCGCAAACCTTCGAACGTCTGGCGCGCGAGCGGCATCTCTATCCCATCGTGGTCAGCACGCTGCGCGACCCGAAGCTCGAGGCAGAGACGGCGCGCACGCTGATCTCCTACCAGATCGAGTACCTGCTGGTGACCGGTGCCACCGCGCCGGATGCGGTGAGCCGGATCTGCTCGCACCACGGCATCGCGCACCTCAACGTCGACCTGCCGGGCAAGCTCGCGCCCTCTGTCGTCTCCGACAACCGCTGGGGCGCGCGTGAACTCACGGCGCGGCTCGTCGCACGGTCCAAGGTGCCGCGGGCGTCCCGGCGCAACCGGTTCTGTTTCGTCGGCGGCATTCCGGGCGACCACAACACGGCGCGACGCATCGAAGGTTTCTCGGACGCCATCACCGACGCGTTCGGCAGCCTGGACAGCGCGGACATCGACGCCTGCGGCTACGAAGCGGACCAGGCGGAAGTGTCGATGCGGGCGCTGTACGCGCGCCTGGGGGGCTTGCCGCGCGGGCTGTTCGTCAACTCGACCATCGCTCTGGAGGGCGTGGTGCGGTTCCTCAAGACCTTGCCGCTCGACGAAGTCCACCAGTGCGCCATCGGCAGCTACGACTGGGATCCGTTCGCGATCTGCCTGAGCTTTCCCCTGCTCATGGTCCGGCAGGACATTCCCGGCCTGCTCGGAAAGGCCTTCGAGATCATCGACTCGGGGCACTTCGACCCCGGCGAGCTCATTCAGATCCGGCCCGAGCTGATTGAAACCTGAGCCGGGCTGTCGGCCCCGCGGCCGGGCTAGGCCGGCCCTGACCCCGCCTCGTCCGACGCCATCGCCTTCAACGCGTGCATCACGTCGCGGGTGCCGTCGTAGAGCTTGCGGTACTGCGCGTACATGCGGTCGTACACCGCGCGGCGCGACGGATCGGGAACGATGCGGCGCCCGGGCCGGACCCACTGCGCGATGTCGCTGCGGCGGATCAGGCCGGCGGCGCAGCCGGCCAGGAATGCGTCGCCGAAGCTCGCGCCCACGGTCACGGCCGGCACTTCCTGTTCGACCTGCGTGATGTCGGAGACGATCTGCAGCCAGGTGTTGCCCTGCGCGCCGCCGCCCACGGCGACCACCCGGTTGACCTTCGCGCCGATGTCGGCAAAGGCTTCGAGGTTGTGGCGCACGCCGAAGCCCACGCCTTCCAGAACCGCCCGGAAGAGCTGCTCCCTCGAGTGAGACAGGCTCAGCCCCGCGATGACCCCGCTGGCACGCGTGTCGTTGATGGGCGTTCGTTCCCCGCTGAAGTACGGCAGCACCAGCAGGCCGCCCGCACCCGGCGCGACGCGGGCGGCGCCTTCGAAGAGCGTGGCATAGCCGCCGGGCTCTTCCAGGTCGCGTGCCAGCTCGTCCTTGAACCAGCGTGTGAGGCTGCCGGTGGTGCTCATGCCCGCGGCCAGGTTGAACTGCCCCTCGTACGCGCCCGCCACGGTCCACACCCGCGGATCGGGTGTTGGCTGGTCCTGCACCAGGACGAAGAAGGTGGTGCTTCCGTACATCACCATCAGGTCGCCCGGTGCGACCGCGCCCACGCTGATCGCTTCGCTCAGCGCATCGACGGCCCCCACGGCCACCGGCGTCCCCACCGACAGGCCGGTGGCTGCCGCGGCCTGCGTGCTGATCTCGCCGGCGATCTCGTCCGACCAGGCCGGGCGCGGCAGCGCGTCCAGTGGCACGAACGAATGATGGAAGCGTGCGTCCCACGTGCCGGTCGCGGGGTTGTACAGCGGCATGTAGTGGCTGGCCGTGTGCCGGTCGATGCAGTGCCGGCCCGTCAGGCGGTAGCCGAGGTAGGAACTGGCCGTGGCCAGGTACCGGGTCGCCGCCCAGACCTCGGGCTCGTGCTTGCGAATCCAGCGGATCTTCGGCCCGATGGCCTGGCTGGTGAGGTCCATCAGCGAGAACGCGCGAATGGCGGCGGCACCGAGCTCCGCCTCGATCTCCGCGATTTCTTTCTCTGCCCGCACATCCACGCCGTACAGGATGGCGGGCCGCAGCGGACGCATGCTGGCATCGAGCGGCACCACGCAGGGGCCGATGGCACTGACCGCGACGGCGGCGATGTCGCTGCCGCTCAGGCCGGTGCCGTCCACCACCATCTTGCACAGCGTGCACACGTCATGCCACCAGACCTTGTCGGCGTCCTGCTCGACATGGCCGGGGCGCGGCAGGCTGATGTCATGCGGGATGGTGACGGTGTTGAGGATCCGTCCCTCGAAGGTCGTGAGGGTGGCCTTGCTGCTGTAGGTGCCGACGTCGATGCCGAGCAATGCGTGCTTCATGGGTGCGGGTGCGATCAGGAGGACAAGGGTGCGACCCCGGGATCAGCGCGTTCGCCGAATCGAGAACAGCGTGCCGGCGACGAGGATGAACGCGCCCACGATGACTTTCTGCCACGTGCTGGGCACCCCCGCCAGGATGAGCACGTTGTTGATCAACGTGACCAGCAGCACGCCCAGCAGCGTGCCGAAGACCGTGCCGTTGCCTCCCGTCACGCGGGCACCGCCGAGCACCACGGCCGCGATCACGTCGAGCTCCGTGCCGACGAGATCGAAAGGGTTGGCCAGCCGGTTGCTCGAGACATGGACGATGCCGGCAATGCCGGCGAGCAGGCCCGCGTAGCCGAACACGAACATGTGCACCACGCGCAGCCGGAACCCCAGGCGCTCGGCAATGCCGAGATTGCCGCCGATGGCATACACCGCGCGTCCCATGAGCGTGCGATTGAGGATGAACCAGGTGAGCATCGCGGCCGCCGCGAGAACGAGGACCGATGCGGGCAGCACGGACATGGCGCCTCGATCGGTGGCATGGCGCAGCAGCGCCGCGCGGCCGAAGCTGTCCATCGGATCGGGGATCTCCATGAAGAACACCGTTCCGATGAACGTCAGGAGGAAGCCCCGGAACAGGTACTGGGTGCCGATGGTGACGATGAGCGACGGCGCCTTCAGCCAATCGACGAGGCAGCCGTTCAGCATGCCCAGGAGCACGCCGCCGAGGGCGCCCGCCAACAGGATGAGCGGCATCGGCGCATGGGGCCACCATAGCGTGACCACCTTGGTGATCGCATACATGGTGAGCGCAGCGATCGCGGTGAAAGAGACGTCGATGCCACCCGCAGCCAGCACGACGAGCACGCCCAGGGCAAAGATGCCGACCACCGTGCAGGAACGCAGGATGTCGAAGAGCGTCCCGACCTGCAGGAAGTCGGGGTTGATGATGGCGACCGCGATCGCGACCAGCGCGATCATCGACGCGGTGAAGAACTCGGGGCGCGCCGTCGAAAGACGACGTGGGTGCGCGGGCGCCGCAACGGCCGTCACGCTGCGGGTCTCTGTCGATGTCGTGGCCGTCATGGGGTGCTCTTCGGAAGGGTGTCGGACAGCAGCGCCCGATACAGCGCGCTTTCGTCCAGTTGCTGCGCATCGAACTGCGAGACCAGCCGCCCCTTCTTCATCAACAGGATGCGGTCGCAGTTCTGCAGCAGTTCGGGCAGGTCGTCGCTGACCAGGATCACGGACATCCCGGCGTCGGCCAGGCGCTGGACGAGGCGATAGATGATGTCCTTCGACCCCACGTCCACGCCGACGGTCGGGCCATGCAGGATCAGCAGGCGCGGCTGGATGGTCAGCCAGCGACCGATCAGCACGCGCTGCTGGTTACCGCCCGACAAGGACTGCACCGCACGCCGCACGTCGGGCGTCGCGATCTGCAGGTCGCGCACGATGGTTTCGGCCATGGCCTGGCCGCGCCGCGGCTCCAGCAGCCCCAGGCGACCCCTCAGTTTCGAGATCACGACCGAGACGATGTTGTCCTGGATGGGCTTGTCGAGAAACAGGCCTTCGCCGAGCCGGTCTTCCGGTACGTAGCCGATGCCCCGCGCGATCGCGTCCGCGGGCTGGCGCAGGGCGATGGCCTGGCCGTCGAGTTCGATCGAGCCGCTGTCTGCCGGCGCCACGCCGGCGAGTGCATGTGCGAGTTCGTTGCGCCCCGAGTCGAGCAGGCCCGTCACACCGAGGATCTCGCCGCCGCGCAGCTCGAATCCGACGTCGGCAAACGCGCCGCGCCGGCCCAGGCCCCGAACCGCCAGGAGCACCGGGCCGCCGGTCGGCGTGGTTCGGTATCGCCGGGTGGCGATGTCGCGCCCCGTCATGAGGCGCGCCAGTTCCGCCTTGTCGAAATCGGCGATGGGCCCTTGCGCCACCTTCTGGCCGTCGCGGATCACGATGACCTCGCCGCCGATGGCGTAGCACTCGTCCAGCTTGTGGCTCACGAAGAGCACCGCGACACCGCGCGACTGCAGCCTTCGCACCACGGCGATGAGGTTCTCCACTTCGCGCCGGGTGAGCGCGGTGGTCGGCTCGTCCATGATCACCATGCGCGCGTTCGTGGCAATGGCGCGTGCGATGGCGACCAGTTGCCGGGTCGCGATGGGCAGCGACTCCACCTGCGTGGCCTGGAAGTCCGCCGTGTCGGGCAGGCCCACCGTCGCCAGCGCGCGGCAGGCGGTCTGCGCCAGCTTCCGGCGGTCCAGCAGGCGAGACAAACGTCCCCGGTTCGCGACGAGCTGCTCGGTCAGCCCGATGTTCTCGGCGACGCTCAGGTTGGGCAGCAGCGAGAGGTCCTGGTAGACCGTCTCGATGCCGGCCGTGAGCGAATCCAGCGACGACAGCGCGCTGAAGCGCACGCCCTGGATGCGCAGCTCGCCTTCATCGGGCGGTTGCACGCCTGAGATGATCTTGATCAGGGTGCTCTTGCCGCACCCGTTCTCTCCCAGCAGGTGATAGACCTCGCCGGCCCGGACGGTCAGCGAGACGCCCCGCAGCGCATGCACCCCTGCAAAGCGCTTGTGGACGCCCACCACCTCCAGGAACGCCGGGTCGGCGGCGGCCGCGGTTGCCGTGCCTGCGGCTTCGTGTTCGCGCGCGGACGCGCGCGCCTCTTGGACAACCCCGGTGGACGCCATGCTTCAGTTCTCGCTCGAATGCGCTCGGAGCCAGGGGCCTCAGAACGGGTATTGCTTGTAGTTGCTCTTGTCGACGTCGACCCAGGCCTGGCCGCGGACAATGACGCCGCGCCCCGGACCCTTGGTCACCTGGACCTTCTCGTAGCCCTTGACGCCCAGGTCCATGCCGGTTTCAGGGCTCTTGCCGTCGAGCAGCAGCTTGGCCATCTTGTTCATGACGATGCCGGCGTCCTTCGGGTCCCAGAAGGAAATGCCCGTGATGGCGCCGGACTCCAGGAGCTTGGCGGCCTCCCCGGGCAAGCCGGTGCCGTAGACGCACACCTTGCCCTGCAGCCCCGCCTCTTCCACCGCGCGGCCGATGCCCAGGACGTCGAGCGACGACGAACCCTGGAAGCCTTTGAGGTCGGGGTACTTGCGCAACAGCTCCTTGGTCTTCTCGTAGGCCTTGGTCGCGTCGTTGAACGATTCGTTCTTGGCGGCGACGAGTTGCAGGCCCGCGTATTTCTTCGATGCGTTCGCGGCACCGGCATTGGCCCACTGCACGTGCGACTGGCTGCCCAGCGAGCCGACGAAGGAAGTCCACTTGCCGCTTTTCTTCATGCATTCGGCCATGCGGTCGTTCAGGCGCGCGCCGTAGTCGGCGTTGTCGAAGGCCTCGATGTCGATCTGCGTGTTCTTCTGGTTGTCGGCTTCGTGCGTGACCACCTTGATGCCCTTGTCCATGGCGCGCTTGAGCACCGGCTCGAGCGTCGGGGGGTCGAAGGGCACGACCGCGATCGCACTGACGTTCTTGGCCACGAGGTCCTCGATCACGCGCAACTGCTGCGCGGCGTCGGCCTGGCCGGGCCCTGCCTGCAGCGTCTTGACGCCGGCATTGGCGGAGCCGAACGCCTTCACCCCTTCTTCCATGCGGTTGAACCAGCTGATGCCGGTGATCTTCACCACGGTGGCGATGGTCTGCTCCTGGGCTTGCGCCTGCGCCGCTCCCGCGGCCATGGCCACCACGCCCACTCCCAGCGTGCATCGGATCAGTTTCTTCGTGCTCTTCATCGTTGATGTCTCCTTGAATGCCCCCCTGTCGATACACGTGCCCGGCACAAGAGGGGATTGCGCCAAAGCCTTCAGTGAATGAACGCCCCCGGGGTCAGCCCCGGGGCCGCAGCCAGTGCCTGATTTCGAAACGCGACGACGCCAGGAAGAGCAGCAGCATCAGTCCCCAGGCGCAGTCGCGGAAAAAGCTGGAGATCCCCACCAGGTTGAATGCGCTCGACAGGACCTGCAGCGCCGTGGCGGAAAAGAAGAGGCAGGTCATGCGGCCGTACCCGCCGGAAGGCCTCACGCCGGCCATCACGGCGATCAGGATGGTGATGAGCAGGTACGACCCACCGTAGTCCCACTTCACGCTCGCGGTGCGCGATGCGATGAGCACGCCCGCCAGCGCGGCCAGCACGCTGCTGAGGATGTAGGTGCTCAGGAGGACCCGCGTGGGAGAGATGCCGGCATAGCGCGCCGCCTTCGGGTTCGTGCCCATCAGGTACAGCCGGACGCCGTAGGCGCTGCGGCCGAGGACCAGTCCCAGCAGCAGCGTGGCCGCGAAAAAGAGGACGAAGCCGATGGGAATGCCGAGCACCGTGTCGTTGCCGATGGCTGACAGCGGCTCCACGTAGCCGAGCCGCATGGCGGAGCCGTTGGTCAGGACCACGGCGATGCCCGTGAACAGCAGCTGGGTGCCCAGCGTGGCCAGGATCGGCGTGAGGCCCAGGCGGGCAATGAGCAGTCCGTTGAACGCCCCGCCGACGACACCCGTGACCAGGGCCACGGCGGCGAAGAGCACGGTGAACAGGACCGGCGCGTCGTCGGGCGATACGAACTGCGGCGCCACCAGCGCCCCGACCACGCCGGCGAGATTGGCCATCGCGGCGCCCGACAGGTCGATGCCCCCGTTGCCGGAAATCATCGTGAGCATGACGCCGATGGCCAGCAGGCCGATCTCGGGCAGCTGGCTGGCCATCGACTGGAGGTTGTCCGTGCTGGCGAACTGCCCGCCGGACCAGACGGTCGCGCCCGCGATCACCAGGAGGTTCACAAGCAGCAGGAACGACAGCTGCGGGTCGCGAGGCAGGCCGAACTTCATGATCTGGCGGTGGCACAGGGCGCGAGGCCTGCGACGGCAAAAGGGTTGGAGTGGGTGTTTTGCACAATCGATTGTGCAATTGCAGGAAATCGTATCGAGCGCGAACTTGCCAGTCATCAGGGTTTACCTCAGGCGACCCTGCGCGCACGAATCCTCCCGGTGCCAGGCGTACGCCCCGCCCCGCGCAGCGACGAGATTTCAATCGACGACCCGACGGCGCGCCGGACTACTTTTGGATGCACCGCGTAACGGCATGCTGTCCTTCGTAGCAAGAGACAAGCAACAGGGGGCAAGCGATGAACAAGACCGAGGCCTTGGCGGCCATGGTGGAAGTGGCACGGATCGGGCGCGGCATGACGCCCGCCGATGCACTCACGCAGCTGGGCGAGCTGATCGCGCAGGAGTCGCCGGACGATCCGGCGCATGACGTGAAGGTCGAGAAGCTGCTGCGCCTCGGCGCCTGCATCTGGTCATTGCGGCGCGGGGTGTTCCTGCCCGAGCCGCCCGGGCGCAGCGACGAACCGGAAGCCCCGCCGGTGCAGCGACCCCGCGAGATCGCGCCCATCGGCACGGTGCCCGCGCGCGCATCGCACCCTGTCTCGCACCACCCGGTGATCCCGGCCCTGAGCACGTCGGTGCACTACGGGCTCGCGTCGGCCTTCACACCACCCGAAACTCCTCCACCACAAAGGCCGTGATCTCCGCCAGGAAGGTCTTGGCGTGCGCCATGGTGCGCTGGCCTTCGGGCGAAGCAAAGGCGGCGTTCAGCGTGTCGGTGTTCTCGAACCACAGTTCCACGATGCCGTCGATCGGCAGCTCGGCGTAACCGCAGGGCGTGCCCTTCTCGAACTCGCGCGCGACCACGACGTTCTGTCGGTAGCCGGCCACGCCGGGCATGCGGCGCACGTGGTCGGCGTGCACCTTCCATTCGCGGCGGAAGTCTTCTTCCGACTGCGCGACCGGGCGGCGCAGGGTCGAGATGCGCTTGAGCATCGCCGGCCCCGCCGACGACGCGGGCGATGGCGGCGCAATGACCTCGGTCTGCTCGACCGTCACGATGTGCAGCCCACCCAGGAAGTGCCGCTCGTCGGCGCGGATCTCCGCCGCCAGCTCACCCGTGTTGAAGGCCGCATCGGCCTGCGCCGCCGCATCGAACTGCAGCTGCGAGAAACCATCGAAGTCCCACGGTCCGCGTGCGAAGTCGATGCCGCGCTGCAGCCGGTCGGTCACGCGGTTCTGGCGGTAGGCGCGCAGCGTGGGCAGGCGCGCGACGAGCGGGCCGTGGCGTTCGCGCCAGTGGCGGCTGAAGGCCTCGTCGGTCCAGCCGGACTGCTTGCGGATCAGGCCCATGCGCAGGGTCGTCGTCGTGGGGTCGGTCATCGGTCGGTCTCCTTGTGGGGTGGCGCGTTCTGCGCTTCGGCGCGCGCACGCGCCAGGCCGGGCGCACGCTTGGCGAGCCACACGCCGTGGCGCACGGGCCAGCGCTGGTACTGCGGGTCGGCGCCGAGCGCGGCGGCCGCGTGGTGCGGCCAGTAGGGGTCGAACAGGGCTTCGCGGCCGAGCGCGACGAGGTCGGCCTGCCCGGCGGCGAGCACGGCCTCGGCCTGTTGCGCGTCGACGATCATCCCGACGGCCTGCGTGACCACGCCGGCCTCGCGCCGGATGCGCTCAGAGAAAGGCACCTGGAAGCCCAAGCCGCGCGGCACGGGCAGCGCGCGCGTCTCTTCGGTGAGGCCACCCGACGAGCAGTCGATCACGTCGACGCCGCAGCGCTTCAGCTCGCGCGCGAGCACCACCGAGTCGTCGAGGTTCCAGCCATCGAGCGTGCCGTCCACGGCCGAAAGGCGGCAGAACAGCGGCTTGCCGGCGGGCCATGCGGCGCGCACGCGCTGCGCGATTTCCAGTGCGAGCGACATGCGGTTCTCGCGGCTGCCGCCGAGCGCGTCGTCGCGGTGGTTGGCGTTGGGCGACAGGAAGCTCGCCACCAGGTAGCCGTGGCCGAAGTGCAGCTCGACGACGTCGAAGCCGGCCTGGTCGGCGCGCACGGTAGCATCGACAAAACGCTGCACAACCTCGGCCATGTCGGCGGCATCGAGCGCGCGCGGGGCCGACCAGCCGGGGCCGGCCGCGAGCGCGCTGGGGCCCAGGCGCTCCCAAGGTTCTTCATCGGCCGCCATGCGCGCCGGGTCGATGGCCGCCCCGCCCTCCCACAGCGGCTCGCTGCCGGCCTTGCGGCCCGCGTGCGCGAGCTGCACGCCGATGGCGCTGCCTTGCGCGTGGACGAAGTCGACCACGGCCTTCAGCGGCGCGATCTGGCTGTCGTTCCACAGGCCGAGGTCGGCGGTGCCGATGCGCCCGCGCGGATCGACGGCGGTGCTCTCGGTGAGGATCAGGCCCGCGCCGCCGAGCGCGAACTTGCCCAGGTGCACCAGGTGCCACGGCGTGGCATGGCCGCGCTCGGCGGCGTGCTGGCACATGGGCGAGATGACGATGCGGTTGGCCAGCGTGAGCTCGCGCAGCTGCAAGGGCTGGAGCAGCAGGGGAAGAGAAGAATCAGGCATGTGAAGGAATCAAGGGGCCGGCGCAGCCACCGGCCGCGTGCCGAGCCAGGTGCCGCTCATCACCGCCGCAAAGCCGAACAGGTGCCACCACGTGAGCACTTCGCCCAGCAGCAGCGCCGCGAACAGCACGCCGAACACCGGCACCCAGTAGAGAAAGACGGCCGTGCGCGCCACGCCGATGACGGAGATCGCACGGTTCCAGATGAGGTTGCCCGCGGCGGTGGCCGCGATGCCCGAGAACAGCACCAGCGCCCACGGCCACAGGCCGGGAAAGAGCTGCGCCGCGCCGAGCCGCGACGGCCCGAGCAGCGTGTGCACCACGAGCATGAACGTGCCGATGAGGTAGATGACCCAGCTGATCGACAGCGGATCGACCTGCCGCGCCAGCCGCTGCACGCCCACGCCGCCGACCGCGAAGCTCACCACCGACAGCGCGAGCATCAGGTCGCCGATGCCGGCGCTCGACAGCCCCGCGCCCGGGTGGCTCAGCACCACCGCCGCCACGCCCGCGAAGCCCAGCGCCACGCCCACCATGCGGCGCGCCGTGAAGCGCTCGCCGAAGACCAGCGCGGCCATCAGCGCCGACACCAGCGGGCTCAGCGCCATGATGAGCGCGCCGTTGGTGGCGGTGGAGCGCAGCAGCCCCTGCGCGAACAGGATCTGGTTGCCGTAGACCATGAGGAAGGCGCAGCCCGCCATCACCGCGAGCTGCCGCGCCGTGAGCCGGGGCACGCCGCCGCGCCGCCACAGCACGATGGCGCTGAGCGCGATGCACGCCACGCCCATGCGCAGCGCCGCCAGCGGCAGCGTCTCGAAGGAGGCGGTGAGCGCCTTCACGGCCGAGACGTTCACGCCCCACACCAGCATCGCGAGCAGCATCCAGCCCTGCACGGACGCGGGCGTGGCGCCGTGCGAGGGCGCGGCTTGGTTCACCTCAGCTTTCGAGCGCGTTCCACATTTCGATGTCGCGCTCCGCGGTCCAGATGCGCGGGTGCACGTGGCCCGTCGCCTCGTCGTAGGCACGGGTCACGTCGAAGGGCATGCAGTGGTCGAAGATGACCCAGTGGCCGTAGGTCGGGCGCAGCGCGGCCACGGTTTCCTTGTAGATCACGTTGAGCGACTTGCCCTCGGCCACGCCGTTGTTCACCAGCGTGTAGACGTCGGAGATGAAGGCGCGCGTGGAGGCAATCGCCTTGCGCACGTCGGCGGCGTTTTCCAGTGCGGCGCCGCGGCCGGGCACCAGCTTCTCGAAGCCGAAGCCGGCCAGGCGGTCGAGCGTGGTGGGCCAGTCGCGGAAGTAGCAGTCGCCCGCGTAGGCGGTGCTCTGGTACTCGACGAGGTCGCCCGCGAAGCAGATCTTCTGGTCTTCGAGGTAGGCGATGGTGTCGCCCTTGGTGTGGCCGCGGCCGACCTGCGCGATCTTCACTTCGAGCTTCTTGCCCAGCCACACGCTCATCGTGCCGTCGAAGGTCATGGTGGGCCAGGTGAGGCCAGCGGGCACCGACTCGACGTTGCGGAACAGGCGCGGGAAGCGGCCGATCTCGCTGGCCTTGTCCTGCTCGCCGCGCTCGACGATCAGGTCGTAGGTGTCGCGGCTGGCCAGGATCTGCTCGGCGCCTTCCCTGAAGTACGCCGACGCGCCCAGCACGCGCACCGCGTGGTAGTGGCTCAGCAGCACGTACTTGATGGGCAGCGGCGTGACTTCGCGGATGCGGCGGATCACGTCCTGCGCCATCGCGGGCGTGGCCTGGGTGTCGACCACCATCACGGCCTCGTCGCCGATGAAGACGCCGGTGTTGGGGTCGCCCTCGGCGGTGTAGGCGTAGGCGTTCTCCGAGAGACGGGTGAACGAGACCTTCTTTTCTTCGAGGTCGGCCTGGCTGGCGAATTTCTTGGTGGTCATGGGTGGTCCTTTGAAGTGAGAGGGAAAGTCAGTGCGTGCCGAGATAGGCGGACTTCACCTTGGGGTTGTCGAGCAACTCGC
Organism: Variovorax sp. GW821-FHT06D12; assembly: GCF_059419205.1. Taxonomy (NCBI): domain Bacteria; kingdom Pseudomonadati; phylum Pseudomonadota; class Betaproteobacteria; order Burkholderiales; family Comamonadaceae; genus Variovorax; species Variovorax sp. GW821-FHT06D12. Next base: position 617,729 of record NZ_JBWKRI010000002.1, read on the forward strand.
GGCCGGAGCCTTCGAGCGTGATGCAGCCGGTTTCGAGCACGTAGGCGCGGTCGGCCACGCCCAGCGCCTGCTTGGCCATCTGTTCCACCAGCAGGATCGTGAGACCCGAGCTGCGCAGCTGGCGGATGGCATCGAAGATGTCCTTGATGATGAGCGGCGCCAGGCCCAGCGAGGGCTCGTCGAGCAGCAGCAGGCGCGGCTCGCTCATGAGCGCGCGGGCAATCGCGAGCATCTGCTGCTCGCCGCCCGACAGCGTGCCGGACAGTTGACGCTCGCGTTCTTTCAAGCGTGGGAAGCGCGCGAACTCGCGTTCGATGGCGCGCTCCACGAAGGCCTTGTCGCTGCGGCGCGAGTAGGCGCCCAGCATCAGGTTCTCGCGCACGGTCTGGTCGGGGAACACGCCGCGCCCCTCGGGCGACAGCGCCACGCCCAGGCCCACGCGCTGGTGCGCGGGCACGTGCGTGCAGTCCTTGCCGTCGATGAGCACGCGGCCTTCGGTCACGGGCTCCAGCCCGACGATGCTCTTGAGCAGCGTGCTCTTGCCGGCGCCGTTGGCGCCGATGATGGTGACGACCTCGCCCGCGCGCACTTCCAGGCTCACGCCCTTGACGGCCTCGATGGCGCCGTACGAGACCTTCACCGATTCGATTTTCAACATGATGGTTTCGGTCCTCTGGCTCAGGCGGGCACGGCGGCCATGTCTTCTTCGTCGTCCACGCCCAGGTAGGCCTCGACCACGCGCGGATTCGACTGCACCTCGGCGGGCTTGCCTTCGGCGATCTTCACGCCGTAGTCGAGCACGATCACGTGGTCGGAGATCGACATCACCAGGTCCATGTGGTGCTCCACCATCAGGATGGACACGCCGCACTTGCCGATGCGCACCAGCAGTTCGCCGAGCTCGGCGGTCTCCTGCGGGTTGAGGCCGGCGGCGGGCTCGTCGAGCAGCAGCAGCTGCGGCTCGGTGGCCAGCGCGCGCGCCAGTTCCACGCGGCGCTGCAGGCCGTAGGGCAGGCTGCCGGCGGGCCAGTGCGCCAGGTGGCCCAGGCCCACGAGGTCGAGCAGCTGCAGCGCGCGCTCGCGCGTGGCGCGCTCCTGCTTGCCGGCCGTGGGCCAGGCCACGAGCGACGACAGGAAGCCGTTGCTCATGCGGCTGTGCCGGCCCAGCATCACGTTGTCGAGCACCGAGAGGTCGGCGAACAGGCGCAGGTTCTGGAAGGTGCGGCCCATGCCCAGGCAGCAGATGGTGTGCGCCGGCTGGCCCACGATGTTGCGGCCCAGGAAGCGGATCACGCCCGCGTCGGGTTCGACCACGCCGGTGAGCATGTTGATCATGGTGCTCTTGCCGGCGCCGTTCGGGCCGATGAGCGCGTGGATGTGGCCGCGCTGCAGGCGAAACGACACGTCCTGCGCCGGCTTCACGCCGCCGTACGACTTGGTCACGCCCTGCACCACCAGCAGCTCGCCTTCGCCGCCGGGACCGATCTGGCCCGGCACGCCGTTGCCAGCCGCCCCTTCGCCGCGATGGCGCGACTTCAAGAACCACTTGTTGAACAGGCCCACCACGCCGCCCGGCATCACGTACAGCGCGAACAGCAACAGGAAACCGTACAGGAAGTGCTGCGCCGAGGGCCAGCGCGCGAGCAGCGCGTCGGTCGCCGTGAGCAGCACCGCGCCCACGGTGGGGCCGTACATCGAGCCTGCGCCGCCGAACAGCACCAGGAGCAGGATGAAGATCGACAGGTGGAAGGTGATGAAGTCGGAGTTGATGTACTGGTTCTGCTGCGCCACGAGCGCGCCCGCGATGCCGCAGGTGACGGCCGCGACCACGAAGGCCATGACCTTGGCGCGGTACACGCGCACGCCCACCGACGACGAGGCGATCTCGTCCGCCTGCAGCGACAGCAGCGCGCGGCCGAAGCGGCCCTGCAGCAGGTTGCGCAGCAGCAGGTGCAGCGCGGCGCTGAGCACGATGCCCAGGATCACCCATTGCACGCTGCTCAGGGGCTGGCCGTTCCAGGTCAGCGGGCGGATGCCGTAGATGCCCTGCGCGCCGCCGAACACGTCGGTCCATTCGCCCACGAGCTTCTCGACCACGATGCCGAAGGCCAGCGTGACCATTGCGAGGTACGGGCCCTTCACGCGCAGCGAGGGCAGCGCGATGAGCACGCCGCAAACGCCAGAGACAACCGCCGCGATCACCAGCGCGAGCCACGGGCTCAGCTCGGTGCGCGAGGTGATGAGCGCGACCGCGTAGGCGCCGGCCGCGAACAGGCCGGCCTGGCCCAGCGATTTCTGGCCTGCGTAGCCGACCAGCACGTTCATGCCGGCCGCGCACAGGTAGTAGACGCACATCATGAAAGCGATGCGCAGGTAGTAGTCGTTGCCGGACAGCGAGACCAGGCCGCACAGCACGGCCGCCACCAGCACCACGGCGGCGGGATGGGCGAAGCGCTTCATACCTTCTCCACCGTCGAGCGGCCGAACAGGCCCGTGGGCCGGAACGCCAGCACCAGGATCACGAGCGCGAACACCGCGACCTCGCGCCACTGCGCCTGCCAGAGGTTCACCATCGACTCGAGCACGCCCAGCAGGAAGCCGCCGATGACGCAGCCGCGCGGGTTGCTCAGCCCGCCGATCATGGCGCCCGAAAAACCCTTGAGCCCCACGGTCAGCCCCATGAAGAGCGAGGCCTGCGCGATGGGCGCGAGCAGAAAGCCCGACAGCCCCGCCAGCGCCGAGCTGACGACGAAGGCGCCGATCATCATGGCGTTGGTGTTGATGCCCATGAGGCTGGCGACGTTGCCGTTCTGCGCGACGGCGCGCATGGCCTTGCCGATCATGGTGCGGTTCATCACGCGGTCGAAGCCGATCATCACGACCACGGCCACGCCCAGCGTGAGCAGTTCCTGCGGGCGCACGCCCACGCCGAACATGCGGATCACGGTGTCGCCCACGGGCGCGGGCACCACCACGGGCTTCGGGCCCCAGATGGCCAGGCCCACGCTCTGCAGGATGACGCCGAAGCCCAGCGTGCTCATGACCCAGGCCATGCCCGGGCGGCCCGCGAAGGGACGCACGCCGAGCACGTAGAGCAGCCAGCCCAGCAGGCCCATCACGCCGAGCGCGGCGACCAGCGCAAACAGCTGTGCGCCCGCGCCGGGCACGGCGTCGCCGAAGGTGGTGGAACTGAGCGGCTTGCCCAGCACGAGGAACAGCGCGCTCATGCCGATGAACGCGCCGGCCGAGACGAACTCGCCGTGCGAGAAGTTCAGCGTCTTGGTCGTCGTGAACGTGATGCTGAATCCGAGGGCCACCAGCGCATAGGCACCGCCGACGGCGAGCCCGCTGATGAGCGCCTGCAGGAGCGCTTCAACCATGGTGTGTATCTCCGTTGCGGAACGAGGCCCTGCCCCGCTCCTTTGTCTCAGACGTTTATTGCTTGAAGTCGGCCGGCTTGAGCGCACCGATCAGCGCGTCGCTGTAGGGCAGCAGCTTGCCGTCCTTCCAGCGGATCCAGACCAGGTCCTTGGCCGTCAAGGCTTCGTGGTTGGTCTTGCTGAAGGGCTTCTCGTAGGTCTTGAGCACGCCCTGCACCGGCGTCTTCAGGTCTTCGAGCGCGGCACGCACGGCGGCGCCGTCGGTGCTGTTGGCCTGCTTCATGGCCTGGGCCAGCAGCAGCACCGAGTCGTAGCCGTGCAGCGCGAACGAGAACGAGCCCGGTGCCTTCAGCTTGCTGCCGATGCGGTCGAACAGCTTCTGCTGCACGGGCGTGCGCGTTTCGCTCACGGTGCGCATGAAGATCGGCTTCTCGGCCAGCGCCTTGCCGGCCGCGTCGTAGAAGGTGATGTTGTCGGCCGCCCACGAGGTGAGCGTCAGCGGGAAGTAGTTGATCTTCTCCATGCTGCGCACCAGCTGCGCGATGGGCGTGCCCTGCGCCCACACCACGACGGTGTCGACGTTGGCGGCCTTCATCTTGGACAGCTGCGAGGTCATGTCGGTGTCGCCGACGCCGAAGCGCTCGGTGGCCGCGATCTTGATGTCCTGCAGCTTGGCGATTTCTTCCATGTCCTTCAGGCCGCCCTGGCCGTAGCCGGTGGTCTCGGCCATGAGGCCCACGACCTTGGAGCCGGCCGTATTGCGCTTCACGTAGGCCATGAGCGCGGCGACCTGCTCGCGGTCGACCATCGAGACGCGGAACATGTAGTTGTCGGCGCCGGCGCTCATCGGCTTGGTGATGTCGGTGCCCGAGCCCACGTTGCCCAGCACGGGGATCTTCTTCTGGTTGGCGATGTGCTTCCAGGCCATGGCGTTGCCCGAGTTGGTCGGGCCGAACACGGCGACGACCTTCTCGTTGTCGACCAGGTCGCTCATGTTCTGGATCGACTTCGGCGGCGCCGAGACGTCGTCGCGCGTGACCAGCGTGAACTTCCGTCCGAGCGCGCCGCCGGCGGCGTTCAGGTCGGCAATGGCCGCTTCCATGCCCAGCACCGCGGCCTGGCCGCTCTGCGCCGAAGGCGAGGCCGAGAGGTCGCCGTTGTAGCCGAGCTTGATGTCTTGCGCGTAGGCGCCTGCCGAGAACGCAGCGAAGGCGGCGGTCGCGAGCAGGGTCTTGTACAGACGGATCGTTTTCATTCTTTGTCTCCTAAGGGTTGACGGACGGGGAACGGGAAATCGAAAAGGAAGAGGCGTGGCTCAGACGGCGAGGAAGCCGCCGTCCACCGGCAGCGTGATGCCGGTGACGTAGCGCGACATGTCGCTCGCCAGGAAGATCACCGGGCCCACCAGGTCTTCGGTCTGGCCGACGCGGCCCAGCGGGATGCGCGTCATGAACGACTCGAGGCGCTGCGGGTTCTCGCGCGTGGCGGCGGTCATGGGCGTCTCGATCACGCCGGGTGCCAGTGCGTTCACGCGCACGCCGGCCGGCGCGAGTTCCTGCGCCAGCGACTGCGTGAGCATCTTGATGGCGCCCTTCGAAGGCGAGTAGCCCAGGCTCGCGGCCTGCCCTGCATAGGCGGCGATGGAGGCGATGTTGATGATCGAGCCCTTCGTCTGCTTGAGCACGGGAATGAAGGCCAGCGTGGTGTTGAAGGTGCCGTGCACGTTCACGTCGATGGTCTTCTTCCAGTTGGCCGCGGCGTTCGGGCTGCTGGTGGTCTCGCGGATGATGATGCCGGCGTTGTTCACCAGCAGGTCGACGTGGCCGACCTCTTGCGCCACGCGCGCGGCCAGTGCATGGCAGGCCTCGGGCGCGGTGACGTCGAGCACGAACGACCAGGCCTCGCCGCCTTCGCTGCGCACCAGCTGCGCAGTCTCGGCCACGGTGGCTTCGTTCATGTCGGTGACGACGACGCGCGCGCCCGCCTGGGCCAGGCCGAGCGCGAGCGCACGGCCGTTGCCCTGGCCGGCGCCGGTGATCAGCGCGAGGCGGCCTTCGAGCAGGCGCGGTGCGACGTGAGGAGGAAAGGGCATGGTCGGCTCCTTGGGTTGACTATCGGAACGGGGTCAGGCGCCGCGCGGCACGGCCACAGCTTCGCGCTGTTCGACGTGCAGGGGCACGGCGGCCTCGGCCTGCGCGACCTGCAGGCCCGCGACATAGCCGAAGGTGAGCGCCGGGCCGAGCGTGATGCCCGCGCCGGGGTAGTTGCCGCCCATCACGCTGGCCGCATCGTTGCCGACGGCGTACAGGCCCTTGATCGGCTGGCGGTCGGCGTCGAGCACGCGCGTCTTCTCGTCGGTGACGAGGCCGGCGAAGGTGCCGATGTCGCCGATGACCAGCTTGATCGCGTAGTACGGGCCGTTGTCCAGCGGCGCCACGCAGGGGTTCGGCGTGACGTTGGCGTCGCCCTGGTAGCGGTTGTAGGCCTTGCTGCCCTTGCCGAAGGCGGGGTCGTCGCCGGTGCGCGCGCCCTGGTTGAACTCCTGCACGGTGGCTTCGAGCGCGGCCGGGGCGATGCCGATTTCCTTCGCCAGCTCACCGATGGTGGCGCCGCGCTTCAGATAGCCGGTCTTCAGGTGGCGGCCGATGGGCAGCGGCGCGGGCGCGACGCAGCCCAGGCCGTAGTCGCGCAGCGCCTTGTGGTCGCACAGCAGCCAGGCCGTGACCTCGGGCTCGCCCTCGCAGGCCTTGACCATCGCCTGCACGAAGTCGTGGTACGAGTTGCCTTCGTTGGCAAAGCGCTTGCCCTTGGGCGTGACCGCGATCACGCCGGGTTTGGCGCGGTCGATGAAGTGCGGCATGACGCCCTTGCTGCCGTCGGGTCGCGTGGTGACCGAAGCCGGCACCCAGGCCGCGGCGTGCGGGATGGTGCCGTCGACGCGGCCGCCCACGGCCTCGGCCAGGCGCAGGCCGTCGCCGGTGTTCGTGGAAGGCGACGGCGAGTAGTGCTCCTTGCCGGTGGGTGCGTGCGGGAACAGCTGCTTGCGGCGCTCCACGTCGTAGGGGAAACCGCCACAGGCCAGCACCACGCCGCGCCTGGCGGTGATGCGCACCGTCTTGCCTTCGTGCTGCACCACGGCGCCCGAGACGCCGTCGTACTCGACCACGAGCTTCTTCACGGGCGACGAGAGCCACACGGGAATGTCCAGGTCCATCGCGGCCTTGGCCAGGCGGCCGGCCAGCGCGTTGCCGTTGGTCAGCGTCATGCCGCGGCCGTGGCGCACCACGTCCAGGAAGTGCCGGGTCAGGCGCTTGGTCACGTACCAGAACGAGGTCGGCGACTTGAAGGCCCGCATGAAGTGTTTGATCTCGGGGCCCGAGCCCAACATCATCCCGAACACCGTGAGCTCGGGCAGCGGCGGCGCCAGGTGCTTGATGCGCGCACCGAGCTCGCGGCCGTCGAACGGGCGCGTGACCATCGAGCGGCCGCCGGGCTGGCCGCCGGGCGCTTCGGCGTGGTAGTCGGGGAAGACGGCCGGCATGTCGAACTGCACGCAGGTCTGGCGCGTGAAGAAGTCGATGGCCTTGGGACCCATGTCGAGGAAGGCGCCCACGCGCGCGGCGTCGAAGTGCGTCGTGGTCTCGTGCTTCATGTAGTCGAGCGCCGCGCCGGGCGGCTCATGGATGCCCTGCTCCGTGGCCAGGCGCGTGCCCGGAATCCACAGCCAGCCGCCCGAGCGCGCGGTGGTGCCGCCGAAGCGCGGCTCTTTCTCGACCACCAGCACCTTCAAACCCTGCGACGCCGCCGTGACGGCGGTGGCCATGCCCGATGCGCCGCTGCCGACGACGAGGACATCGCATTCCCACGTGTTCTGTTCCATCTCTGCCTCTGTTCGCTCTCGTGTTGTGTGTACGACTTAAGTTGCGGCGGAGTGTAGGCAGCGATGTTGATATGGTCAAGTCGTTTAGTTACTATCAGATGATCAGTCATCGTCGATTGAACACGACAATATCAGTAGAAACCCTGATGGCTATACTCGCTCCCACTCTCAACCCCCACGCCGGGCGCCCCATGGAAAAGCCAAGACGTGGCATTCAATCCGTCGAAATCGGAACGCAATTGCTGGTCGCGCTCGGCCGGCACGTGGCGCCCATGGCGCTGCGCGATCTCGGCAAGGCCGCCGGCGTGCCGGTCGGCAAGGCGCACCCCTACCTGGTGAGTTTTCTGAAGGTCGGCTTCGTGGTGCAGGACGGCACCGGCCGCTACGAGCTGGGCCCGCTGGCCCTGCAGCTGGGCCTGGCCAAGCTGCAGCGGCTCGACCCGATCAAGGAAGCCTCGCCCCTCATCGAGGCGCTCGCGTCCGAGACCGAGCAGAGCATCGCGGTCGCGGTCTGGGGCAACTTCGGACCGACCGTGGTGCGGCTGGAAGAACCGATCCACCCCCTGCACGTGAACCTGCGCACCGGCACCGTGATGTCGCTGGCCTACACGGCCACGGGCCGGCTGTTCGCGGCCTACCTGCCGCCGAAGGTGGTGGAAAAGATGATGTTCGAAGACCTGGCGCGCACGCGTCCGGCCGACGGGCGCGGCGCCAGCGAAGAGCTGTCGAAGTCGCAGATCGAGGCGCTGCTGGTCGAGACGCGGCTGCACGGCATCTCGCGCACGCTGGGCCAGCCGATTCCGGGCATCGACGCCTTCTGCGCGCCGGTGTTCGACTCGACCAACAACCTGGTGCTGGGCATCACGGCCATGGGCCCCGAGGCCACCTTCGACAGCGACTGGAACGGCCGCGTGGCCGTGCCGCTGAAGGCCTGCGCACTCGAAATCTCGCGCCGCCTGGGCTTCGTGCCCACCGACGAAGCGGGCTGAACCGCCGGCCCGTGCCGTGTAGGCAGGCGCTCACGCGCTTGGTTTGCCTTATCCCGCACGCGCGGGCCGCAGACGCGGCCACCGTAGAGGCCTACCTACCTCACGGAGACCGGTCATGAAAAGCATCATCCTTTGGCTCTGCGGCGTCCCGCTGATCGTGATCATCGGGCTGAAGGTGTTCGGCATTCTCTGACCGGCCACGAGCCACGACGAACGATCCCGCTTCCTCCTCACGGCGCTTCTTGCGTCGTTACAGCGCCCCTCCCGGGGCGCTTTTTTTGCGGATCGATCCGGTCAGTGCCGCTCAGTGGGTATTGCGCCGCAGCTGCTGCACGTCTTCATGCAGCGAATGCGCCCAGCTGCGGCGTTCGCGGCTGTACGAAGGCTGCGGCTCGCCGAAGCGCACGATGGCCAAGAGCGGCGGCGCGCGCAGCGTGTTCCACACCGAGGCCAGCAGGTTGTCGTCGTCGATGTAGCGCGGCGCCTGACTGGTCTCGCCGGTGGCGGCGTCGGCAAAGCGCAGCGCGGCCGGAATCACCGGCGCGCCCGAAGAAATCGCGGCCTGCAGCAGGTTGGCATGGAACGGCAGCAGCCCGCGCCCGTCGCTCGTGGTGCCTTCGGGGAACACGCCGATCAGGTCGCCGCCGCGCAGCGCCTCGGTCATGTGGTGCACCACGCGCATGGCGTCGCGCCGGCGCTCGCGCTCGATGTAGAGCGTGCCCGAGCCCGTGGAGAGCGTGCCGATCACCGGCCACTGCTTGACGTCCGACTTCGACACGAAGCGCACATGGCGCGCCGCATGGATGGCGGTGATGTCGAGCCACGACAGGTGGTTGCAGATGAGCAGCGCCGGCCCGTGCGCGGGCGGCTCGCCCTGCACGCGCAGCGTGACGCCCATGATCTGCAGCATGCGCGCCGACCAGGCCTGCACGCGCGCGTTGCGCTCGTCCTGCGGCAGGCGGGGGAAGGTGAAGCGGATCGTCCACCAGCCCGACAGCGCATGCGAGGCCGCATGCAGCAGGCGCCAGCCGGCCTTCAACGAGTGCAGCATCTGGACGCGGGCCCTCTTCTTCTTTTTGATGGCGTGCCGTGTGGCGGGCGGCTGTCGCTCAGCCGTGCACGACGCGACCGGCCACCAGCGTGTGGCGCGCGCGCCCTTGCATCGGGTAGCTGGAGAACGGCGTGTGCTTGCCCTGGCTGCGCAGCGCCTCGGGCACCACCTGCCATTCGAGCGACGGATCGGCGATGCACAGGTCGGCCACGCCGCCCTCGGCGATGCGGCCGATGCCGCTGGCCGCGTCGGCCGCGTTCAGCAGGCGCGCCGGCGCCGAGGTGACCACCTCGATGGCGCGCGACAGGCCCGCGCCGCTGCGCTCGCCCCATTGCAGCGCGAGCGGCAGCAGCAGTTCGAGGCCGGTGGCGCCGGGCTCGGCTTCGGCAAAAGGCAGCGTCTTGGCGTCGGCCTCGACCGGCGTGTGGTCGGACACCAGCGCGTCGATGGTGCCGTCGGCCAGCGCGGCCGAGAGCGCGTCGCGGTCGCCCTGCTGGCGCAGCGGCGGGTTCAGGCGCGCGCGGCTGTCGAAGAAGCCGATGTCGGTGTCGGCCAGGTGCAGCGAGTTGATGCTGACGTCGCACGTGATCGGCAGGCCCTGCGCCTTGGCCTCGCGCACCAGCGCCACGCCGCGGGCGCTGGAGATGCGGCACAGGTGCACGCGCGCGCCGGTGCTCTTCATGAGCTCGATGATGGTGAAGATGGCAATCGTCTCGGCCGCCACCGGCACGCCGCCCAGGCCCAGGCGCGTGGCGAGCGCGCCGCTGGCGGCCACGCCCTTGCCCAGGTCGCGGTCCTGCGGGCGCAGCCACACGGTGTAGCCGAAGGTGCTGGCGTACGACAGCGCGCGCTGCAGCACCTGGGTGTCGGCCAGCGGCACGTCGGCCTGGCCGAAGCCGATGCAGCCGGCCTCGGTGAGCTCGGCCATCTCGGTGAGCACGCCGCCGGCGAGGTTGCGCGTGAGCGCACCCAGCGGGAACAGGCGCGCGCACTGCAGCTTTTCGGCGCGGAACTTGAGCATCTCGACCAGGCCGGGCTCGTCGAGCACGGGGTCGGTGTCGGGCGGGCACACGAGGCTGGTCACGCCGCCCGCGATGGCCGCGGCCATTTCGCTTTCGAGCATGCCTTCGTGCTCGTAGCCCGGCTCGCGCAGGCGCGCGGCGAGGTCGACCAGGCCGGGGGTGACGATGCAGCCCGTGGCGTCGAGGGTGCGCTCGGGCTTGAAGCCCGCCGGTGCGCGTCCGATGCCGGCGATCTTGCCGTCGGCGATGGCGATGTCGGTGGGCTTGTCGGTGCCCGAGGCGGGGTCGACCACGCGGCCGTTGGTGATGAGGATGTTCATGCTTCGTTCCCTGCCACGATGCTCATGACGGCCATGCGAACGGCGATGCCGAAAGTGACCTGCGGAAGGATCACACTCTGCTTGCCATCGACCACGGCGGAGTCGATCTCCACGCCGCGGTTGATCGGGCCCGGGTGCATCACGATGGCATCGGGCTTGGCCAGCTGCAGCTTTTCCTGCGTGAGGCCGAAGGTCTTGAAGAACTCCTGCGACGATGGCAGCAGCGCGCCGCTCATGCGCTCGTTCTGCAGGCGCAGCATGATGACGACGTCGCAGTCCTTGATGCCCTCTTCGAGCGTGTGGCACACGCGCACGCCCATGCCGGCCATGTCGGCGGGCACCAGCGTCTTCGGGCCGACCACGCGCACTTCGGCGCAGCCCAGCGTGGTGAGCGCGTGGATGTCGGAGCGCGCCACGCGCGAGTGCAGCACGTCGCCGACGATCGCGACCGTGAGGTTCGAGAAGTCTTTCTTGTAGTGGCGGATCGTGTACATGTCGAGCAGCCCCTGCGTCGGGTGCGCGTGGCGGCCGTCGCCGGCGTTCACCACGTGCACGTGCGGCGCGACGTGCTGCGCGATCAGGTAGGGCGCGCCCGACTCGCTGTGGCGCACCACGAACAGGTCGGCGGCCATGGCGCTCAGGTTGGCGATGGTGTCCAGCAGCGACTCGCCCTTGGTGGCCGAGGAGCGCGCGATGTCCAGGTTGATGACGTCGGCCGACAGGCGCTTGGCCGCGATCTCGAAGGTGGTGCGCGTGCGCGTGCTGTTCTCGAAGAACAGGTTGAACACGCTCTTGCCGCGCAGCAGCGGCACCTTCTTCACCTCGCGGTCGCTCACGCTCGTGAAGTTGGCGGCCGTGTCGAGGATGTGCGTGACGATGTCCTTGGGCAGGCCCTCGATCGACAGCAGGTGGATCAGCTCGCCGTTCTTGTTGAGCTGCGGGTTTCGCTTGTAGAGCATTACTTGTTGTCCTCCACCTTGAGGCTGAAGGCGCCGTCGTCGGCGCGTGCGAGGGCTAGCAATTGGGTGTCGGGCAGCTTGAGCGTCGTTGCCGCGAAGTCGGCGGCGACGGGCAGTTCGCGGCCACCACGGTCGACCAGCACGGCGAGCCGCACACAGGCGGGGCGGCCGAAGTCGAACAGCTCGTTGAGCACGGCGCGGATGGTGCGGCCGGTGTAGAGCACGTCGTCGAGCAGCAGCACGTCGGCACCGTTCACGTCGAAGGGCAGCGCGGTCTGCGCGCTGGCCGAGAGGCCGCGGCGCGCGAAGTCGTCGCGGTGCATGGCCGACGAGATGACGCCGGGGGCACCGGCCAGGCCCAGGTCTTTTTGCAGGCGCTCGACCAGCCAGGCGCCGCCGGAGGTGATGCCCACCAGTTTCGTCTCGGGGCGCATCAGCGCCTTCACGCCGGACAGCAGCGTCGTGTAGAGCGCTTCGGCATCGGGGATTGAACTCACGGGAGACTCCTCAAAAACTGTTCCAGGATGATGCAGGCAGAGGCGGCGTCGGCATCGCGGGCGCCGGACGACAAGGCCTCGGTGGTGCTGTAGCGCTCGTCCACCTCGAACACCTGGAGATTGAAACGGCCGCGCAGCTGGCGCGCGAACTTCTGTGCGCGGCGGGTGTTCTCGTGCGGGGCGCCGTCGGGGTGGTAGGGCACGCCGACCACCAGGGCGTCGGGCTGCCATTCCTTGATGCGCGCCTCGACCTGGGCAAAGCGGGCGTCGGCGCCCTCGGCCTTGATCGTGGCCTGCGGGGTCGCCGTGCGCAGCAGCCGGTTGCCGCTGGCCACGCCGGTGCGCTTGGCGCCGAAGTCGAAGGCCAGGAAGCTCTGGAAATGCGCGGGAACGGCGGCGGGAGCGGGAACGGAAGCAGGGGCGGATGCAGGCGCGTCGGACATGACGTCGCTCATGCGTGACCCGCGTCGGGGGACAAGGTCCACGCTTCGAGCCCCAGCAGCATCAACGCCTTGTCGTAGCGCTTTTCCACCGGCGTATCGAAGATCACCGCCGGGTCGGCCAGCACGGTGAGCCAGCTGTTCTCGGCCAGTTCGGACTCCAGCTGGCCCTCGCCCCAGGCCGAATAGCCCAGCGAGACCAGCACCTTGCGCGGGCCGGCGCCGGTGGCCAGGGCCTCAAGCACGTCCTTGGAGGTGGTCATTTCGAGCCCGCCGGGGATGGTCATGGTCGAGGCGTAGACCGATTCCTCGGGCTTCTCGGCCTGGGTGAACACCGGCTCGTGCAGCACGAAGCCGCGCTCGGTCTGCACCGGGCCGCCCTGGAAAACGGGGGCCTCGCCCAGCTCGGGGCGGGCCAGGTGCAGCTCGATCTTCTCGAACAGCACCTTGAGGTTGATGTCGCTGGGTTTGTTGATCACCAGCCCGAGCGCACCGCGCTCGCTGTGTTCGCAGAGGTAAACGACGCTGCGGTTGAAAGTTTTGTCTTCCATCCCCGGCATCGCGATCAGAAAGTGATGCGTCAGGTTCATCGGGGCAGAATCGGCAGCCATATGCCCCCGATTTTACTGGCCGTCGACAAGACCTATCCCAAAGGGCTCATGTGGTTTCGCCGGGACCTGCGGGTAGACGACAACGCGGCGCTGTACCGGGCGCTGCGGGCCTGCCGGCAGGTGGTGTGCGTTTTCGTGTTCGACCGGGCGATCCTGGACGCCCTGCCCCGCGCGGACCGGCGGGTCGAATTCATCCGCGAATCGCTGGTGGAGCTCGAAGCCGAGCTGCGCGGCCTGGGCAGCGGGCTCATCGTGCGGCACGCGGTGGCCGCCGAGGAGATCCCGGCGCTGGCCCACACGCTCGACGTGCAGGCGGTGTTCGCCAACCGCGACGACGAGCCCGACGCCCTGGCGCGCGACGCCCGCGTGCTCGGCGCGCTGGCCAACACGGGCATCAGCTTTCACACCTTCAAGGACAGCACCGTCTTCGACCGCGACGAGGTCATGACCAAGGCCGGCCTGCCCTACACGGTGTTCACGCCGTACAAGCGGGCCTGGCTGGCGAAGGTGGATTCGTTCTTCCTGAAGTCGTACCCGGTGCGCAGCCACGCCGACGCGCTCGCCCCGCCGCCCCCGGCCCTGGACGGGCCGGTGCCCACGCTGGGCGAGATCGGCTTCGAAAGCACCAACCTCCAGACGCTGGAGATCCCCACCGGCACGCGCGGCGCGGGCGCGCTGTTCGAGGATTTCTTCGAGCGCATCGACCGCTACGACGAGGCGCGCAACTTCCCGGCCGTGCGCGGCCCCAGCTACATGGGCGTGCACCTGCGCTTCGGCACGGTGTCGATCCGCCAGCTGGCCAGCGTGGCGCACCAGCTGGCGCTGCAGGGCAACACCGGCGCCGCGACCTGGCTCAGCGAGCTGGTCTGGCGCGACTTCTACTTCCAGATCCTGGCGCACTTTCCGCACGTGCATGCGAACGGCGAATCGAAGAGTTTCCGCCCCGAGTACGACAAGATCCAATGGCACCACGGCAAGCACGCCGACCAGCTGTTCGACGCCTGGTGCGAGGGCCGCACCGGCTACCCGCTGGTCGATGCCGCAATGCTGCAGATCCGCCAGAGCGGCTACATGCACAACCGGCTGCGCATGGTGGTGGCGAGCTTCCTGTGCAAGGACCTGGGGCTGGACTGGCGGCGCGGCGAGCGCTACTTCGCGCTGCACCTGAACGACTTCGAGCTGGCCTCGAACAACGGCGGCTGGCAATGGGCCAGCTCGACCGGCTGCGACGCCCAGCCCTACTTCCGCATCTTCAACCCGGTGACGCAGAGCGAACGCTTCGACCCCGAGGGCAAGTTCATCCGCCGCTACCTGCCGCAGCTCGCGGGCCTGTCGAACGTGGCGATCCATGCGCCGTGGATGGCCTCGCCAGTCGAGCTGGAGGCAGCGGGCGTCAGGCTGGGCGAGAACTACCCGAAGCCGGTGGTGGACCACGCCGAGGCGCGGGAGAAGACGATGCAGCGCTATGCGGCGGCGCGGGCCAAGGCCCTGCAAAAGCCGTAACCCAAGAGAAAAGGGCCCCGAAGGGCCCTTTTTCTTTTGCGCGCCGATTGCCGGCGCTGCCGAGGCCGGTCAGGCCACCGCCAGCGCGGCCGGCTCGCTCGTGTAGGCACGCACCAGGCGCAGCAGTTCCTCTTCCGAGTACGGCTTGCCCAGGTAGTGGTTCACGCCCAGGTCGCGCGCGTACTCGCGGTGCTTCTCGGCGATGCGCGAGGTGATCATGATGATCGGCAGCTCGGCCAGGGCCACGTCGGCGCGGATGTTGCGGGCCAGGTCGAAGCCGTCCATGCGCGGCATCTCGATGTCCGACAGCACCACGGCCGGGCGCTCCTGCTGCAGCCGCTCCAGCGCCTGCAGGCCGTCGGCCGCAAGCGACACGCGATAGCCTTCGCGCTGCAGCAGGCGCTGCGTGACGCGGCGCACGGTGATGGAGTCGTCCACCACCAGCACGAGCGGGATCTGCGGCACCACCGGGGCAAAGGCGGCCGGCGTCTGCGGCGCGCCGGTGTCCACCGAAGCGGCATGCGTCGGCGCGGCCAGCGCGGCGGTCTGGCGCGCACGCGCCTGGTCGCCGTGCACCGCGGCCAACGCCACCGGGTTGTAGATGAGTGCCACCGCGCCCGAAGCCAGCACCGAGATGCCGGCCAGGCCGGGCAGCCGCGCGAGCTGCGGGCCGAGGTTCTTCACCACGACTTCCTGGTTGCCCAGCACTTCGTCCACGTGCAGGGCCACGCGCTGCGCCGCGCTTCGCACGATCACCAGCGTGTTGTTCTTGGTGGCGGCGTGCTCGCTGCGGATGGAATGCTGCAGCAACGCACCGGCCCAGTAGAACGGCACCTGCTCGCTGCCGAAGGCGAAGCTGTGGTTCAGGTAGGCGGCCTCGAGGTCGGCGCCGCTCACGCGCTGCACGAGTTCCACGAGGTTCGACGGCACGCCGATCGACACCTCGCCGGCGCGCAGCATCACCACGTGCGTCACGGCGGTGGTCAGCGGCAGCACCAGCTTGAAGGTGGTGCCCTGGCCCGGCGTGCTGTGCGTTTCGATGCGGCCGCCGAGCGCGGCGATCTGCGCGCGCACCACGTCCATGCCGATGCCGCGGCCGGCCAGTTCGGACACCTGTCCGGCGGTGGAGAAGCCGGGCTTGAAGATCAGCTCGGTGGCTTCTTCGGGCGACAGGTCCTGGTCGGGGCCGAGCAGGCCGAGGGCGCGGGCGCGTTCGGCGATGCGCTTCTGGTCGAGGCCGGCGCCGTCGTCGCGGAAGCTCACCGACACGTCGTTGCCTTCGTGGTGCAGGTCGATGACGATGAGGCCGCTGGCGTCCTTGCCGGCCTTCTCGCGCGCCACCACATCCTCGATGCCGTGCGCCACGCAGTTGCGCAGCAGGTGTTCGAAGGCGGGCGTCATGCGGTCGAGCACGCCGCGGTCCATTTCGATGGAGCCACCGACGATGTCCAGGCGCACCTGCTTGCCGGTGTCCTTCGAGGCCTGGCGCACCACGCGGTACAGGCGGTCGGAGATGCCTTCGAACTCCACCATGCGCGTGCGCAACAGGCCGCGCTGCAGTTCGCGCGTCTGGCGCGCCTGCACGCTCAGGTCGTCTTCCGTGGCCTGCACGGTCTTTTGCAGCGTGCGCTGCACGGTGGCCACGTCGTTCACCGACTCGGCCATCATGCGCGTGAGTTCCTGCACGCGGGTGAAGCGGTCGAACTCGAGCGGGTCGAAGCTCTGCTGCGAATCCTTGGCCTGTGCCAGGCGCGACTGCATCTGGCTTTCGGCCTGCACCTCGATGTCGCGCAGCTGCTGGCGCAGGCGGTCGAGGTTGCCCGTGAGGTCGGCGAGCGAGCCGCGCAGCTGGCCGAGTTCGGCCTCGAGGCGCGAACGCGTGATGATGACCTCGCCGGTCTGTGCGACCAGGCGGTCGAGCAGCTGGGTGCGGATGCGCACCGCCTGGCCCGAGGCCGCGCGCAGCGGCGCGAGCAGGGCCGGCGCGGGGCGCGGCAGCAGGGACGACGGAGCGTCAACGGCGGATCCGGCGGAAGCCGCTTCGGCCTGGTCGTCGTTCGCCGACTCGCGCACCTCGGGCGCCGCCTGCACGCGCTGGATGGCGGGTGCGGTCGGGCTGGCGGTGGCGATCAGCTGGGCCACTTCGACCTGGGCGGCGTCGTCGGCCGCGCGCAGGGCGTCGAAGGTGTGTTGCAGCGTGTCCAGGCGCGTGAGCAGCTTCTCGATGTCGGCCCGCTCGGCCCCCTGGGAGCCCAGCAGTTCGATCTCGGACTCCATGCGGTGCGCGCGCTCGCCCAGGCGCATGGCGCCGGCCAGCCGGGCACTGCCCTTGAGCGTGTGCAGCGTGCGCAGCACCGAGGCGCGCGGCGCGGCGTCGTCGGGGTGGTGCGACCACTGGCGCAGCGCCTCGCCCAGCTGGGGCATCAGTTCGGCAGCCTCTTCCTCGAAGATCGGGAACAGGTCGACGTCCACCGCGTCGGCCAGGTCGATGGCGTCTTCGTTGTCGTCCAGTACCACGTCGGCAAAGGCGTCGTTGGCGACGACCTGCTTGGGCAGCAGCGTCTCGAAACGGGCCGCGGCGATCTCCGGCGGCATCGGTGCGGCGGCGATTTCGCGCAGCGCCTGCAGCGTGGCTTCGGACGGATCGCGCAGGAAGCCGACGGCGAACTGGTGCAACAGGCGACGCAGTTCATCGGCCGCGGCGACCAGCACGACGCCCTGTTCGCGCGTGCCGCTGCCCTGCATCTGCAGGTGCTGCAGCGCCGATTCGAGCAGGCGGGCCATGCCCGAGAGGCTGTGGAAGCCGACGGTGGCCGAGCTGCCGGCCAGCGAATGCGCCAGCGCGATGGTCGAGTCGGGCAGGCGCTCGTGGGTTTCGAGCGCCCATTCGCCGACATCGGTCGCCAGCTGGCGGGACCACTCGTCGGCTTCGTTGAGGTAGACGTTGTACAGCGCGATGCCGATGCGCAGCGGGCCGATCACCTTGACCTGGTCTTCGGCGCTCGGCGCGATGGAAGACTCGGGCTCAAGGACCGCCTCGGCCAGCACGGGCTCGGGCTCGGACACGGGTTCCGGCTCGGCCACGACGGCTGCTGGCAGCTCTTCGACGACAACGGGGGCTGGGGCTTCGGGGGCGACTTCGACAGTCGCCGACACAGGCTCCGGCTCCGGCTGCAGTTCTTCGACCGACACTTCCAGCGCCGGCAGTTCTTCGGCCGCTTCGATGACCTCGACAGGTGCCACCGTCTCGGCGACAGGCTCAGCAGCAGCCAGCGGCAGCGGCTCCGGCGCCCATTCGAGATCGGGCAGGCCCGACGCGGTCGGCACCGTCGCTGCGATTTCCGGGGCGGGCTCGGGCTCGGCGTGCGACACGGCGGGCTCGGCCGGTGCATGCGTCTTCGGGGGCGCGAGGAAATCGAAATCGTCGCCGCTGGGCAGCACGTCGAGCGGCGCGGGCGCTGTGCTCTGCTTGCCTTCGAAGTCGAGGAAGTCGGTGGAGGCGAAATCGTCGTCGGGCTCGGGTGTGACAGGCTTGGTCGGTGCGTGTGGCGCTTCTTGCGCCTGCTGCCAATCGGAGAAGTCCAACGTGGCGTCAGGGGCTGCGACATCTTGCGGCGTCAGCGAAAGGTCGGGGAGCTCAGGCAGCTCCGGCATTGCGAGCGGCGCCGGCTCGGCGGCGATGTGGCGCGCGGCCACCGCGAGCGCTTCGGCATCGGCCACGCGCACCGGTGCGGGCACGGGCTCGCCGGCCAGCAGCGCATTGGCCACGCGGCTGAACGGTGCCGAGTGCCAGGTGCCTGCATCGCCGGCAGCGATGGCTTCGACCCACTGGCTGAAATCGCGCAGCATGCGCTCGGTGCTCGACAGCAGCTCGGGCGTGGCATCGCGCTGATCGGCCAGCCAGGTGTTGAGCACCTGTTCGAGCGACCAGGCGGCGTCGCCGAAGTCGGTGAGGCCGACCATGCGCGAGCTGCCCTTGAGCGTGTGGAACGCACGGCGCAGGATGGTGAGTTCTTCGGTGTCGCCGGGACGGTTGCCGAGCGCGGCGATGGCGGCCAGGCCGTTGCCCACCACTTCGCGGGCTTCGTCCAGGAAGATGTTCTGCAGGTCGTCTTCTTCGAGCTCGGTGACCTCGGTGTCGGGCAGCGCCGACGGGCCCGTGATCTTGGTGGTCCAGCTCTCGGCCTTGCGGCTGAACTCCTCCAGCGGCGACGGCTTGGTCTTGCGGTTGGGCGTGGCCAGCGCGGCGAGCTTGGAGGCGATCTGCGCGTCGACCTCCTCGATGCTGAGCACGGGCTCGGCGGCCGGCGCGGCAGCGCCTTCGGCCGGGGCCGCGGCATCGATGGCCTGGCGGCCCATCAGCGGCTTGAGTTCGCCGGCCTCGGCGTCGAACACGAACAGGCGCTTGGCCAGTGCGGGCTGGTAGCCCAGCATGTCGATGAGGAAACCGAGCGCGCCCAGGTTGTTGCCGAGCGCGTCGAAGGTGGCCATTTCCTCGACGGGCGAGCGGTTGACCTGCAGCATCTGCTCGACGTCGTCGCGCATGCGTTGCACGGTGTGCGCGGCCTGCTCGAGCCCCAGCACCGAGAACACGCCGCGCATCTGCATGAGCTGGGTGGGCACGGTGCGCAGCAGCGGCTTTTCGGCCGGGCGGCGGAAATACTGGTCGAGCGACTTCTCGAGTTCGCTCAGGTGGCTGCGCAGTTCGTCGACCACGGTGCCCATGGTCTGGCGGTCGCTGACGCGGCGGTACAGGTCCTCCATCCACGGCTCGAGCGGCTCGGAACGGCCGCCGTCGCGCACGCGTTCGATGCGGCCGGCCAGCTGCAGCGTGCGGGCCGTGAGCTGCGGGTCGCTGGGGTCGAGGTCTTCGAGCGCGGCTTCGAGGTACAGCACCGAGGTGGCGACTTCCATCGCCAGTTCGGTGTCGGGCGGCTGGCCGGAACGCACCGAGGCGTCCACGGCATGGGTCAGCGCCTGCACCATCGGCTGGCTCGGCGGGTGCAGCTTCAGCAGCGATTCGCCGAGCTGCGCGAAGGTGTCGGCCACCTGCCGCGTGCGCGTGATGTCGCCGCCTGAGAGCGCCGACCACATTTCCTTGGCGGTCTCGATGCGCTTGCGCGCCTGCGAGAGTACCAGCGGGTCGAAGCGGCCGAACTGCACCACGGTGTAGTCGACGCGCGGCTCCTGCGTCACGCCCCAGGCGCTGCGCACGGTGCGCAGCGTGGCGGCGTCGTCCTGCGCGCCGGGCACGGCCTGGGCGCAGAAGAAGAGCAGGTCCTGGCCGAGGCGGTCGGACACCACGCTGTCGCCGCGCGCCAGCGTGGCGTACTGCAGCAGCACGCGCGAGGCGGCGCGCTTGACGTAGGTGTCGGCGGGAATCAGGCCCAGTGCGAGGGCTTCGAAGAAGCCCGCGGCCAGCGTCCAGAAGCTCGCGACGCGCGGCAGCAGCGCACCGCGCCCGAGTCCCAGGCACAGCGCATGCAGTCGTCGCGCGGCCTGCGCGTCGCCGCTCTTGACCAGCTGCAGCACCTCGCGGTCGAGCCGCGAACGCACGGCCGGGTCGTAGGCCAGGGCCGCCTGCGTGAGGGCCGGCTTGACCTCGACCCAGCGCCACGCGGTGCTCCACAGGTCCGCCGGATGGACGCGCTCATTGCCGCCCAGCTCCAGCACGTCGCGGTACTGCGGAAACAGCGCCACCGACGACACGGCCTTGCCGGCCAGCAGTGCGCTGAGGAAATCGGTGACGGCAAAGCCGGCACGCTCGATCTTGTGCACGGCACTCTCGGTGCAGCGCTGCGGTTCGGCGATGAAGCCCTGCACCGCGAATTCGATGGTGCCCAGCACCAGCGCAGGCGAGCTGTGGCCCACCATCTGCAGCGCGCCGACGGCCTGGTGCAGTTGCTGGCGGGCCATCTGCAGCGGACCGCTCTCGGGCTCCGTGGCACTGCCCACGTCGCGCACGAAACGCCGCAGCGACTTGCCGACACCGTCGAGGGACTTCTGGATTTCTCCCAGCACCCAGGCCAGCGGCCCGAGGTCTTCGGTGGCCGGCATGTTGCCGGCAAGGGGGGCCGTGGCAGGGGTTTGAATCGACACGTTGATTGCTCGCCGTTCTTTATCTGTCAGTTTTTCACTGGGCGCCACGCGCCCTCAATGCATCCAACCATCGCGGTCACTTCAAGGGACACCGCGGAACCGGCTTTGCCGGGCCGCTGGTGTCGCCCCCGGAAGGGGGTTGCCGAAGCGACACGAAGTGCGCGAAGGCTGGGGGAGAGCTTCATCACGCGATCTTGAAACGAGCCACCGAGCGACGCAGTTCTTCGGCCATCTGCGAGAGCTCGCGCACCTGCTGGGCCGTGGTCCGCGTGCCTTCTCCGGTCTGTTCCGTCACCGCAAAAATGTGCTGGATGTTGGCGGCCACCACGTTGGCCGAATCGGCCTCGCGGGAGGCGGACTGCGAAATCTGCTCGATGAGGTCAGCGAGTCGGCGCGACACGCGGTCGATCTCGGACAGCGCGGTACCCGCGTTGTCGGACAGCTTGGCCCCTTCGACCACACCCTGCGTGGAACGCTCCATGGCGCCCACCGCATCCTGCGTGTCGGTCTGAATCGCCTTCACCAGCGCCGAGATCTGGCGCGTGGCGTCTGCGGAGCGTTCGGCCAGTCGCTGAACTTCTTCCGCCACCACCGAGAAGCCCCGGCCGGCTTCACCGGCGGATGCCGCCTGAATGGCGGCGTTCAGGGCCAGCACGTTCGTCTGTTCGGTAATGTCCGAGATCAGCTCGGTGATTTCGCCAATCTCTTGCGACGATTCGCCCAGGCGCTTGATCCGCTTGGAGGTTTCCTGGATCTGGTCGCGGATGGAGTTCATACCGCCGATGGCGTTCTGCACGGCCTGCAGGCCCGACGATGCGGCTTGCAGCGACTGGCGCGCCACCGTGGCGGACTCTTGCGCTTGCGAGGACACGCCGTTGATTCGCTCGGCCATGGTCAGCACCGACTGGCCGGTTTCGCGAATTTCGCGCAGCTGCTCGGTTGAGGCGGCGAGCAGTTCGGTCGAGGTGTTTTCCACCTGCGACGTCGTCTGCGCCACGCGGGTCGCCGTGTTCTGCACGTTGCCCACCAGCAAACGCAGTTCTTCCACCGTGTAGTTCACCGAGTCGGCGATGGCGCCGGTGATGTCCTCGGTCACGGTCGCTTCCTGCGTCAGGTCGCCTTCGGCCACCGTTTGCAGTTCGTTCATCAGGCGAAGAATGGCGGCCTGGTTGGCGTTGTTCACGCGGCCGGCTTCTTCGGACGCTTGCTCGGCAGCCAGACGCTCGCGTTCGGCGACGGCGGCACGTTCGCGGCCTTCGCGCACCTGCACGAAACCGATGGCGCCGGCGAGCGCCAGGGCGGCCAGCGACAGCACGAACAGCAGCACGATGGTGCCGGCGCCCAGGCCGGTGCGTGCCGAGAGCTTCTCTTGCAGTTCGCCCAGCGACTTACGCAGCGGCTCGCTGTCGGTCAGGATGGACGCCTGTGCTTCGCGCGCGGCCACCAGGCCTTGCAGGTTGCCCAGAATGGCCGAGGCCTGCGTGCGCATCTGCTCGTAGGTCTTCAGGATGGCTTCGAGCTGCTGGCGCGTCTGCGGGTCTTTCGAGCCGGGGAAGCGCTGCTGTGCGTTGCCGTCGAGCAGGCCGCGGGTGGTTTCCTGGAAGGTGTTCAGGTCCTTGCCCAGCAGGAACACGGCGTCGGGGTTCACGCCTTCGACCGTGAAGAACTCGTTGGTCGACTTGCCGATGCGCTGCGTCAGCATCACGAGCTGGCCGGCGGCCGAGATCTCGGGCAGCGTGGCGTTCTGCTGCATCTTCAGCGACGCGACGGTTTCCGTCATTTCGAGCAGCGTGGACGACTGCTGATTGATGTCGCGCAAGGCGGCGCCCACCTGCGTCAGGATCTGGCGCTGGGCCAGCACGGCCTTGGCACTGGTGTCGGCGCGGGCGACCAGCGGGTTGATCTTGTTCATCTCCTCGTCGTACTGGTTGCCGACGGCTTCCAGGCGCAAGGCGTCGTCGCCGTTGGTCAGGCCCTGCACGCGGCGCGAGAGGTCGTCGGCGCTGTCCTTCACTTCGACGAACGCCGAGGCGCTGCCGACGAGGGCCTGCGAGATCGACTTGGCCAGGCGCTGCGACTGCATCAGCGACTGGCCGGTGGCCGCCACCTGCTGCGCGAGGCGTTCCGCGCGAAGGATGGCGGAGCCGGCCACCAGCAACAGCGCCAGCACCACGATGGCCAGCATGATCGCCAGCACGCGCTGCTGCTTGGCGGGGTTGGCCCCCATGCCGCCGCCCGCGGCGGGAGCCAGCGGCACCGCTTCGAGCGTGGCCGCGTTGGCGGCTTCGACGGACGCCGGGTCGCCCAGCGCGTCGATGCCGCCGAAGCCGGTGTCGGCTGTGGCGGCGGATGCACCCTCGCCCTTCTTGGCGAGGCGGATCGTTTTTTCGTCCGGAACCTGAACCGTGTCGACATCGTCGAGCGATATCGAACCGGAGCCGTCGACGCGGGCCTTGTCGTTCCCGTTGGTCGCGGGGAGTAATTTCTTGAACTTGTCGGCGATCGAGCTCACGGTCGGTCCTTCAGGTGGTTGCCAGTGCCATGTGCCGAAGCACTACGCACCAATACTCAAAAACTGGGGTTGCTGCGAAAGCGCCTGCAGGTTGACTTCCTGCCAGCGCTCTCCTGCTGCGTCGGTGTACAGATGCCCGTGCCAGGCCGGGGCCTCTGCGCCCGGAGCGTCGGCGGCCGTGAAGGCCTCCGCACCCCGCAACCCCGCCAGTCGATCGACCAGCAAAGCGCAGTTGACTTCGAGCAGCTCGTTGAATGCCACGAGCCGCGATTGGATGCGTGCCGCCTCGGTGGCGGCGGGGGCGCCCGGCGCACCGGACGCAAACGCCGACAACTGCACGACGCCGTACAGGCCGCCGCGCAGGTTGGCGACGCCGAGGAACCAGGGCTCCGTGTAGGGCACGGGCTGGGGCGGCGTCCAGGGAAAGATTTCGCCGGCGTGCGCCAGCGGAAAGAGGTACTTGCCCTCACCCGCCTCGACCGCCAGCCAGCTCGCGGCCACGCCCGTGGTGCGCGCGGCCTGGAGGCGGCTCGCAAGCCGGGACTGGAAGGCGCGCAGCGCGTCGCGATTCGCCATGGAGTGCGCAGGTTGCCGCTCAGGCGAGCGCGCTGATCTTGGACATCAGATCGGCCGCGTTGACCGGCTTCACGATGTAGTCGCGTGCGCCCTGGCGCATGCCCCAGACACGATCGGTTTCCTGGTTCTTGCTGGTGCACAGGATGATCGGAATGGCGGCGTACTTCGGGTCGCGGGCGATGGCGCGCGTGAGCTGGAAGCCGTTCTGGCCGGGCATGACCACGTCCATGAGGATCAGGTCGGGGTGGTCTTCCTCGAGACGGCGCATCGCGTCGTCGGCGTTTTCGGCCGTCTTCACGGAGAAACCGTTCTTCTGGAGGAGGTCGGTCAGGAACACCAGTTCCGTCTTGGAGTCGTCGACGACGAGGATTTTTCGAATGGGCATTACTGCACTTCCTGTTGAACAATGCCAAACTGCTGCACGGCCTGCAGCAGCTGGTCTTTGGTGAATGGCTTGGTGAGATAGTCCTGGGACCCGACCATGCGGCCGCGGGCCTTGTCGAATACGCCATCTTTCGAAGACAGCATGACGACCGGGACATTGGAGAAATGCGCGTTGCGCTTGATGATGGCGCAGGTCTGATAGCCGTCGAGGCGAGGCATCAGGATGTCGCAGAAAATCAGGTGAGGCTTGTGGTCGTTAACCTTGGAGAGCGCGTCGAAGCCGTCTTCCGCGAGAAGAACCTCGTGCCCACCCTGCTTCAGAAAAATCTCGGCACTGCGCCGGATGGTGTTGCTGTCATCGATGACCAGCACCTTGTAACCAGATCCATTCGGGCCCATTGCAAACGCTCCTGCTCATGAGACTTGGATGCCCGCCGCGCCGAACATCGACGCAGATCGCGTAGCCCTATGCCATGCTTGTCAGATCTCAACCATTTCGAAGTCTTCCTTGCGCGCACCGCACTCAGGACAGGTCCAGTTCATCGGCACATCGGCCCAGGCCGTGCCTGCCGCGATGCCGTCTTCCGGTACACCAACCGCTTCGTCATAGATCCACCCACAAATCAGGCACATCCAAGTTTTCGTGTTCATCGGAGCTTAAAGTCCTTGTTCATTAAATGCAACGAGTGTATCTATGCGTATCTCACTGGCAGACCGTAAACGTCGCGCCTATGCCACCATCCAGGGGATTTCGCTAGGCGTATGACCATCTACTTACATCCAGACGAGAACGCCCGTAACCCGGGCAATCTTAACGACCCCCCGCAGGACGACGAGGCGCTGAGCGAACGCGACCTGAATCCCCCCTGCGTGCTGGTGTTCAATGCCAGCGATCCGAGCGGCGCGGGCGGCCTGGGCGCGGACGCGTTGGCCATGGGATCGGTGGGCGCTCACATCCTGCCGGTGGTGACGGGCGCCTATGCGCGCGACACGGCCGAGATCTTCGACCACTTCGCCTTCGAGGAAGAGGCCGTGGCCGAGCAGGCGCGCGCCATCCTGGAAGACGTCGAGGTCCAGCTGATCAAGGTCGGCTTTGCCGGCACCCCCGAGGCGCTGAGCACCATCGCCGAGACCGCCGCCGACTACCCGGACGTGCCCGTGGTGGCCTACATGCCCAACCTGTCGTGGTGGGACGAGAACCTCATCGAGGCCTATCTCGACGCTTTCCGCGACCTCGTGCTGCCCCAGACCACGGTGTTGGTTGGAAACCACAGCACCCTGTGGCGCTGGCTGCTGCCCGACTGGAGTGGCGAGCGCCCGCCCGGCGCGCGCGACATCGCCAAGGCCGCCGGCGAGTTCGGCGTGCCCTACACCCTGGTCACCGGCATGGTCTTGCCCGACCAGTTCATCGACAACGTGCTGGCCTCGCCGCAGTCGGTGCTGGCCAGCGAGAAGTACGAACGGCTCGAAGCCGTCTTCGCCGGCGCGGGCGACACGCTCTCGGCCGCGCTCGCCGCCCTGCTGGCCAGCGGCACCGACCTGGTCGCCGCCACGACCGAAGCGCTCGCTTACATGGACCGCTGCCTCGACGCGGGCTTTCGCCCCGGCATGGGCCACGTGCTGCCCGACCGCCTGTTCTGGGCCGAGCCCGAGGACGACGAAGACGATGACGACGCGCCCGACACCCCTCCCGATTTCGCTTTACCCCCGCACGACACGCGACACTGATGACTGACCAGAACGACATTCTTTTCGAGCGCGCCCGCGCCGTGATCCCCGGCGGCGTGAACTCGCCCGTGCGCGCCTTCAAGGCCGTCGGCGGCACGCCCCGCTTCATCCAGCGCGCGCAAGGCGCCTATTTCTGGGACGCCAACGACAAGCGCTACATCGACTACATCGGCTCCTGGGGTCCGATGATCCTGGGCCACGGCCACCCCGCCGTGGTCGAAGCGGTACAGAAGGCCGTGCTCGAAGGCTTCTCGTACGGCGCGCCGACCGAGCGCGAGATCGAGTTGGCCGAAGCCATCCTGGCCCTGGTGCCGTCGATGGAGATGGTGCGCCTCGTGAGCTCGGGCACCGAAGCCGCCATGAGCGCGCTGCGCCTGGCGCGCGGCGCCACCGGCCGCAAGACCATCGTCAAGTTCGAAGGCTGCTACCACGGCCATGCCGACGCGCTGCTGGTGAAGGCCGGTTCCGGCCTCGCCACCTTCGGCAACCCGACCTCGGCCGGCGTGCCGCCCGAGGTGGTGCAGCACACGCTGGTGCTCGAGTACAACAACCTGCGGCAGCTCGAGGAAGCCTTCGCGCTGCACGGCAAGGACATCGCCTGCCTGATGATCGAGGCGATCGCCGGCAACATGAACTTCGTGCGCGCCACGCCCGAATTCGCCAAGCGCTGCCGCGAGCTGTGCACGCAGCACGGCGCGCTGCTGATCTTCGACGAGGTGATGACGGGCTTCCGTGTCGGCCTGCACGGCGCGCAAGGCGTGCTGGGCATCACGCCCGACCTCACGGTGCTCGGCAAGGTGATCGGCGGCGGCATGCCGCTGGCGGCCTTCGGCGGCCCGCGCGCCATCATGGAACAGCTCGCGCCGCTGGGCCCGGTCTACCAGGCCGGCACGCTGTCGGGCAACCCGGTGGCCACCGCCTGCGGCCTGGCCACGCTGAAGGAAATCTCGAAGCCCGGCTTCTACGAAGCGCTGGCCCAGAAGACGCGCACGCTGGTCGACGGCCTGAAGGCCGCCGCGGCCGCCGAAGGCCAGCCCTTCAACGCCGACAGCGAAGGCGGCATGTTCGGCTTCTTCCTGATGAACGAACTGCCGCAGAACTACGCGACGGTGATGACCACCGACAACGCCCAGTTCAATGCGCTGTTCCACGGCCTGCTCGATCGCGGCGTGTACATCGCGCCGGCACTCTACGAAGCCGGCTTCGTGAGCGCCGCGCACAGCGAGGACGACATCACGGCCACCATCGCCGCGGCGCGCGACATCTTCAGTAAGCGCTGACGCGCGCCTTCCCCGCTCAGGCGGGGTCGACCGCCGCCACCGGCCCGGCCTCGGCTTCGAGCACCTCGGCCGCGGCCAGGCACAGGTCTTCGCGGAAGCGGTCGCTCACGAGCTGCACGCCCGTGGGCAGCCCGTGGCGCAGCCCCATCGGCACCGACAGCCCCGGCAAGCCCAGGATCGCGGTGGACAGCAGCGGGCTCTGCGCATCCAGGATCTCCCGCATCGCGGCGCTGCCGCGCTGGTCGGCGTCGACCGGGAACGGATGGCGCCACGACACGGGCATCAGCAGCAGCGGATGTCGTTGAAGGAACAGCGCCCATTCACGCATCAGGCCCGTGCGCGCAGCCAGGGCGCGCATATAGCTTGCTGTGTCGAACTGCGGCGCGTGCGCATCCATGGCGCGGTAGGCCTGGCGGATGGTGTCGTCGCCATCGCGCATCAGCGCCTCTTCCACCAGCAGCCGGCTGTCAGCCATCGTCAATGACAACCAGAGGTCGGCCGTCTCGCGCAGGCGCGGCGGCTGCGCGGGCTCGACGCGGTAGCCGGCGCGCTCCAGCCGGCGCGCGGCGCGCTGCAACGCATCGGCCACCTCGGGGTCGCAGGCGTAGCCGGGCAGCTCGGTGCACAGCGCCACGCTGACGGGGCTGCCCGACGTGGCCGATTCCAGCGGCGCGGGCGCCCACCACGGGTCGCGCACATCGCGCTGCGCCATCGCGGCGAAGGCCAGCCGCAGGTCGCGCACGCTGCGCGCCAGCGGCCCTTGCACCGATGTGAGCTGGACCACCATCGGCCGCTCGCCCGCACCTGACGGATTGAAGGCCGGCACGCGCCCGAAGCTCGGGCGCAGGCCGTACACGCCGCAGGCGTAGGCCGGGTAGCGGATCGATCCGCCCTGGTCGTTGCCGTGCGCGATGGCGCCGATGCCGACCGCGACCGCCGCCGCCGCGCCACCGCTCGAACCGCCCGGCGTGACCGCAGCGTCGTGTGGATTCAGCGTGCGCCCGTGCGCTGCGTTGTCGGTGAACCAGCGCATCGAGAACGCGGGCGTGTTGGTGCGGCCGACCATGATCGCGCCGGCGCGCTGCAGGTTCGCCACCACGGGGCTGTCGTCCTTCGCCACGACGCTGCGGTAAGCCTCCACGCCGTTGGTGGTGGCGTGGCCGCGCTGGTCCACATTGACCTTGATGGTGACGGGCACGCCGTGCAGCGGCCCGGTCGCTTCACCGCTCGCCAGTGCCGCGTCGGCCTGCGCCGCCGCGCCCAGCGCTTCGTCGGCGCAGCGGTCGACCACGGCGTTCAGCTGCGGGTTCACCGCGTCGAGCCGCGCCAGGCTGCTGCGCACCGCCTCGACGCACGAGACCTCGCGCGCCTTGATGCGCCGCGCCAGGTCGGCGGCTTCCAGTTGCCAGAGTTGCATGCGTTGTCTCCTTGAGAAAAATGAAATCGATCGATCGATCGGACGTGCGTCAGTCGCCCTTGACGCCCGCGCGCCGCACGGCGTCGGCCCAGCGCGGCTTCTCGCGCTTCATCAGCGCGCTGAGTTCCTCGGGACTCGAAGGCAATGCCTCGATCGACAGCGCGGCGTTGGCGCGCACCACGGCCGGGTCGGCCAGCGCGGTGCGCAATGCGGTGTTGAGCCGGTCGACCGTCTTGCGCGGCGTGCCCGCCGGCGCCATCAGCGCGCCCCAGGCCACCACCTCGAAACCGGGCACGCCGCTCTCGGCCACCGTCGCCACCTCGGGCAGCACGCCGGCGCGCTTCGCACTGGTCACGGCGATCGCCTTGACCCGCCCTTGCTGGATGAACGGCAGCACCGCCGAGATGTTCTCGATGGTCACGTCGAGCTGGCCGTTGACCATGTCGCCGACCGCCTGGGTGCCGGTCTTGTAGGGCACCTGCACCATCGTCAGCCCGGTCTCGGCCTTCAGCAGCTCGCCGGTCAGGTGGCCCGCGCTGCCGATGCCGGGCGAGCCGGCCGAGAGCTTGCCGGGATGCTCGCGCCCGTAGGCGATGAGCTCCTGCAGGTTGCGCACCGGCAGGTCCTTGCGCACGATCAGCACGTAGGCGTTGCTCGAGATCAGGCCGACCGGCACCAGGTCTTTCTCCGGCGCGTAGGGCAGCTTCGAGAAGAAGGCCGGGTTGATGCTCAGCGTGACGAGGTTGCCGTAGCCGACCGTGTAGCCGTCCGGCGCGGAGGTGGCCAGCGCCTGCGTGCCGACGATGCCGCCGGCGCTGGGGCGGTTGTCCACCGCCAGGGCCTGGCCCAGCTCGCGCCCCATGGCGTCGGCCACCGGCCGCACCGCGACGTCCACGCCCGACCCGGCGGCGTAGGGCACGATGAATTTCAACGGGCGCTCGGGAAACTGGGCCGAGGCGCCCAGGGCAACGGCGGCCAACCCGGCCAGGACGGTGCGGCGGGTCCACGCGAATGAGAGTGCAGGCACGAAGCGATCTCCTGTGAGAGTCCCGCCGCTCACCATGAGACGACCGGTGCGCAAAGTCTAGAAATCGGCCGCGCGCCGGAAAAGACAATCGCTTGTCGCGATGACAACCTGCGTTTGTCTGGGGATCACCCGGTGGCGCCGGGCGGCAGAATGCGCCGCATGAAGGACCACCAGCTCAAGGCCTGGCTGCGGCTGGCCGACACCGGCAGCATCCGCGCCGCCGCGCGCAGCCTGCACCTGAGCCAGGCGGCAGTGACCAAGGCGATCCGCGAACTCGAGGCCGAGGTCGACGCCCAGCTGGTGCTGCGCAGTTCGCGCGGCATCGAGTTCACCGAGTGCGGCCGCCAGCTCACCGTGCGCGCGCGGCTGGCGCACCAGCAGCTCGAACTCGCGCGCCAGGACATCCGCATCCTGCAGGGCAGCCAGCACGGGCGCGTGGCCGTCGCGGTGACGCCGATGGTGTTCCTGGGCGTGCTGCCCGAGGTGGTGCGCGCCTTCCGCAAGGCCATGCCGCATGCGCAGCTCAAGCTCTTCGACGGCCTGATTCCCCAGGTGCTGCCGCTGCTGCGCGAAGGCACGATCGACTTCGCGGTGGCGGGCCCGGTCGCCGCGGCGCTCGACGCCGACTTCGCGTTCGAACGGCTCGACATGATCGAGATGGCGGTGCTCTGCCGGCGCGGCCATCCGCTGAACCGCGCCACCCGATGGGAAGAAGTGGCGGGCGCCGAATGGCTGATGCACCTGGCGCCGGGCAGCCAGCACACCTTCCTGCTCGAGCAGTACGCCGCGCAGGGCCTGCCGCTGCCGGAGCATCGCATCGAGGTGGCGTCGTTCGGCGTGAGCTGGGGCCTGCTGACCCGCAGCGACGCGCTGATGGTCGGGCCGGCCGGCATGCTCACGATGCCGCCGTATGCCGATCTGGTGGAGCGCGTGCCGCTCGCGATGCCGGTGCCGCCGCTGGAGCTGGGCATCGTCTCGCCGCGCGGCAAGCCGCTGTCGCTGGCGGCGCTGCGGCTGGCCGAGCTGTTCCGCAAGTACCTGGCGCGGCCCGCCTGAGCGATGTCATCGTTTTCGCGATCGCCGCGTGTATATTGCGCCGGCGTTCGCGGGGCCGCTCCCACGCACGCAGACCCAAGGGAAGCCGTCATCGCAGCCACCATCGAAGCCGCGAGACAGACCAATTTCAGGATGCCCCGCCCATGACCCCCTTGCGCATGCTGCCGCTGCTGAGTGCCCTTCTTTTGCCGGGCCTCGCGCTGGCGCAGTCCTTCGAGCCGAAGAACATCTGGGTCAACCCCGGCTTCTACTCGGCCCACTTCGACAGCGGCAAGGGCCTGGAAAACGCCAACCCGGGCCTGGGCTTCGAGTACCCGCTGAACGACACCTACCGCGTCACGGCCGGCACCTTCCACAACAGCAACCGACGGCAATCGCACTACGTCGGCCTGTACATCCTGCCCTTCGAGTTCTACGGCGTGAAGTTCGGCGCGGTGGTGGGCGGCTTCGACGGCTACCCCGACTACCGCAACGGCAACTGGTTCCCGGCCATCATTCCCACGGCCGCCATCGAGGGCAAGAACTGGGGCCTGAACATCGCCTACGTGCCGACGATCAGGAACCGCCTCTACGGCGCGATCAGCTTCCAGCTCAAGTACCGCTTCGGCACGCACGAGTAGCGGCCACAAAAAAGGCCAGGGCCGCGCGAGCGACCCTGGCCTTGTTCGGGCAGGCCCCGCAGGGCCGCAGGCTCAGTGCCGGAAGTGGCGCACGCCCGAGAACACCATCACCACGCCGCGCTCGTCGGCCGCGTCGATCACTTCCTGATCGCGCATCGAGCCGCCCGGCTGAATGACGCAGCCCGCGCCCGCATCCACCACCACGTCGAGACCGTCGCGGAACGGGAAGAAGGCGTCGCTCGCCACCGCCGTGTCCTTCAGCGACAGGCCCGCGTGCTCGGCCTTGATGCTGGCGATGCGCGCCGAATCGAGGCGACTCATCTGGCCGGCGCCCACGCCCATGGTCATGCCGTCGGCGCAGAACACGATCGCGTTGCTCTTGACGTACTTCGCGACCTTCCAGGCGAACAGCAGGTCTTGCAGCTGCTGCGGCGTGGGCTGCTTCTTGCTGACCACCTTGAGGTCGGCCAGTGCCAGCTCGTGGTTGTCGGCGGTCTGGATCAGGAGGCCCGAGCCGACGCGCTTGACGTCCATCGCGTTGCGGCCGTTGTCCCAGTCGGTGGCGCCACCCTGGGGCAGCGCGATCTCGAGCACGCGCACGTTGAGCTTGGCCTTGGTGGCCTGGAACACTTCGAGCGCCTCGGGCGTGTAGCCCGGTGCCATCAGCACTTCGACGAACTGCTTGTTGACGGCCTGCGCGGTGGCGAGGTCGACCGGGCGGTTGAAGGCGATGATGCCGCCGAAGGCCGAGGTCGGGTCGGTCTTGAAGGCCTTGCTGTAGGCCTCGAGCGCGTCGGCGCCCACGGCCACGCCGCAGGGGTTGGCGTGCTTGACGATCACGCAGGCCGGCTCGGCGAAGCTCTTCACGCATTCCCACGCCGCATCGGCGTCGGCGATGTTGTTGTAGCTGAGCTCCTTGCCCTGCAGCTGCTTGGCCGACACGAGCGAACCGGGCGCCGGGTACAGGTCGCGGTAGAACGCGGCCTGCTGGTGCGGGTTCTCGCCGTAGCGCAGGTCCTGCACCTTCACGAAGCGGCCGTTGCTCTGCGCCGGGAACAGCGAGCGCGTGGGCGCGGGCTGGCCGATGCTGGCGTCGAAGTCGATGGCCGAGAGGTAGTCGCTGATCGCGCCGTCGTAGTCGGCGATGCGGTTGAACGCGGCCACCGAGAACGCGAACTTGGTCTTGTCGCTGAGCTTGCCGTCGGCCTTGAGTTCGGCCAGCGCCACGGCGTACTGCGAGGCGTCGGTGAGCACGCCCACGTCCTTCCAGTTCTTGGCCGCGCTGCGCACCATGGCCGGGCCGCCGATGTCGATGTTC
Organism: Variovorax sp. GW821-FHT06D12; assembly: GCF_059419205.1. Classification (NCBI taxonomy): domain Bacteria; kingdom Pseudomonadati; phylum Pseudomonadota; class Betaproteobacteria; order Burkholderiales; family Comamonadaceae; genus Variovorax; species Variovorax sp. GW821-FHT06D12. The sequence continues at coordinate 650,398 of NZ_JBWKRI010000002.1, forward strand.
TCGATGGCGTCTTCCAGCGTGCAGCCGGGCTTGGCCACTGTGGCTTCGAACGGATACAGGTTGACCACCAGCAGGTCGATGGTGTCGATGCCGTGCTCCTTGATCGCAGCGACGTGCGCGGGCAGGTCGCGGCGCGCCAGCAGGCCGCCGTGGATCTTCGGGTGCAGCGTCTTCACGCGGCCGTCGAGCATTTCGGGAAAGCCGGTGTGGTCGGCGACCTCGGTCACCGGCAGGCCGGCGTCGGCCAGCAGCTTGGCGGTGCCGCCGGTGGACAGCAGCTTGACGCCCAGGCCATGCAGGGCCTGCGCGAATTCAAGGATGCCGGTCTTGTCGGAAACGGAAAGGAGTGCGGTCTGAGCCATGGGATATGCCGTGGAGTTATTTCAAAAGTTTGTGCTCGACCAATTTCTTGCGGAGCGTGTTGCGGTTCAGGCCCAGCCATTGGGCGGCCCGGGACTGGTTGCCTTCGGCGCGCGTCATGACGACGTCGAGCAGGGGTTTCTCGACCACGCGCACGAGCATCTCGTACATGCCGTCGGGTTCGGTGCCCCGCAGATCGCGAAAGTAGCTGTCCAGACTGCTGCGAACGCAGTCCTCGATGTGTTTCTTGCTCATTGCTTCTTCTCTTTTTGTCTTCGCTCAATCGACGGCGCAGGCCGTCTCCTCTTCTCCCGCCGGCTCCTCGTCTGCCGTCGGGGCGGGCATGCGGTCCATGCGGTCCGCAAGCCCCTGGAAATAGTCGTCGACCGCGCGCAGCTGGCCGGCGCAGTCTTCGATGGCGTTCATCCGTGCGCGGAACGCCTCGCCGTCGGGCAGCGCGCGCACATACCAGCCGATGTGCTTGCGCGCCGTGCGCACGCCGCTGAACTCGCCGTACAGCGCGTAGTGCTCCACCAGGTGGTCGAGCAGCAGCCGGCGCACCTCCGCCACCAGCGGCGGCGCCAGGTGGGTGCCGGTGTCCAGGAAGTGCGCGATCTCCCGGAAGATCCACGGCCGGCCCTGCGCGGCGCGGCCGATCATCACGGCGTCGGCGCCCGTGGCCGCGAGCACGTCGCGCGCCTTCTCGGGCGAGCGGATGTCGCCGTTGGCCACCACCGGCACGCGCACCGCGGCCTTCACGGCGGCGATGGTGTCGTACTCTGCGTGGCCCTTGTAGCCCTGCTCGCGCGTGCGCCCGTGCACGGTGAGCATCTGCACGCCGGCCGATTCGAAATCGCGTGCGAGCTTCACCGCGTTGCGGTGGTCTTCGCTCCAGCCGGTGCGCATCTTGAGCGTGACCGGCACGTTGAATGGTTGCGCCGCGTCGACCACGGCCTGCACGATTTCGAGGGCCAGCGGCTCGTCGCGCATCAGCGCCGAGCCGGCCCACTTGTTGCAGACCTTCTTGGCCGGACAGCCCATGTTGATGTCGATGATCTGCGCGCCGCGCTCGATGTTGTAGACCGCGGCCTCGGCCATCATGGCCGCGTCGGTGCCGGCAATCTGCACCGCAATGGGGCCCGGCTCGCCGTCGTGGTTGGCGCGCCGCGAGGTCTTCAGCGTGTTCCAGAGTTCCTTGCGCGAGGTGACCATCTCGCTGACCGCATAGCCCGCGCCGAGTTCGCGGCACAGCATGCGGAAGGGCCGGTCCGTCACGCCGGCCATGGGCGCGACGAACAGCCGGTTTTCCAGCGTGTGGGTGCCGATCTGCAAGGTCATGGGAAGGAGTGCTGTGCGGGTCGGCTGCTGAAAAATGAGGCACGATTGTAGCCACGTGGCATTTCAGCGACTGAAACGATTTACGCCTTTTTGCGCTTGCGACACAGGCGTAAACACCAGTATTTCGCGGGGCCTTCTCCCACGCGCTTGCGACGTGAGCGCTGCCTATACTTCGCCGACCTTATGCAAGCCTGGCTCGACGCACTCCTGGCGCTCCTCGCGCTCCCCCAGTACGGACTTTCGACGCTGTTCATCGCGGCCTTCGTGTCGGCCACGCTGCTGCCGGTGGGCTCCGAACCGATCCTGTTCGGCCTGCTGAAACTCAACCCCGAGATGTTCTGGCAGGCCATCGCCGTGGCCACCGTGGGCAACACGCTGGGCGGCGCGGTCGACTGGTGGATGGGCTACGGCGCGCACAAGGTGGCCGACAAGTACTCGCACTCGAAACACCACCTGCGCGTGCTCGGCTGGCTCGAGCGGCTGGGCCCGAAGGCCTGCCTGCTGAGCTGGCTGCCGATCGTGGGCGACCCGCTGTGCGCGGTCGCCGGCTGGCTCAAGCTGCCGTTCTGGCCCTGCGTGGGCTACATGGCGATCGGCAAGTTCCTGCGTTACGTCACCATGACCTACGCGCTTCTATACGTCTTCCCGTCATGAAGCGCGCGATCGAAAAAACTCAGCTCAGCAGTTCGTAGGGGCCACCGCGTTCCAGCGCGCGCTGGTAGGCCGGCCGCGCATGGATGCGCTCCAGGTAGGCCATGAGCTTGGGCCGCCGCGCATCGAGCCCGCCGCGCGCCTGCGAGGCTTCGACCACGAAGCTCATCTGGATGTCGGCGCCCGTGAATTCATTGCCCGCGAACCACTCGCTGCGGCCGAGTTCGGCCTCCATGAAATTCAGATGGCCCGTGATGTTCGGATGAATAAAGGCCGACTTCGCCTTCGCCGCGATGGCCTTGGCGATCGGCTTGGCAAAGAAGGGCATCTTGCTCGTCTCGATCCGGTCGAACACCAGCTTGAGCAGCAGCGGCGACATCGCCGTGCCTTCGGCGAAGTGCAGCCAGTAGCGATAGCGCAAGGCCTCGGGCGAACCCGGCGCGGGCGCGAGCCGGCCCTGGCCGTAGCGCTCGATGAGCGACTCGATGATCGCGCCCGATTCCGCCAGCGTCGCGCCGTCATCGGTCGTCACCACCGGCGACTTGCCCAGCGGATGCACGGCCTTCAGCGAAGCGGGCGCCAACATGGTCTTGGGGTCGCGCTGGTAATGGACGATCTCGTAGGGCAGCTCGAGTTCTTCGAGCAGCCAGAGCACACGTTGCGAGCGCGAGTTGTTCAGGTGATGGACAGTGAGCATGGCGAATGAAGGCCTTCCGGCAGAGGATGCAGCGGGCGCGCAGTCTAACCACAACACGCGCGGGCTTCAGGCGCCCGCTGCGACAGCGTCATCGCCTACGGCAAACCGTAGGGCCGCTTCCTACACTGACCCGGATGGCCCCTCACTTCACGCGGCGCCGCCGCACCTCGCTGTTCATCACCGGACTCTGGCTCGGCCTTGCGGCCTGCCAGGCCTGGGCACTCACGCCCGAGGAGGTGTTCCGCAAGGTCGCGCCCGCTGTCTGGACCGTGAAGGGGGAACGCGGCAACAACCAGACCGCCATCGGCAGCGCGGTGGCCGTGACCCCGGGCGCGCTGGCCACGGCCTGCCATGTGGTCGACGGTGCCGTCGCTGTCACCGCGGAGCAGGGCCCGACCACGCTGCGCATCGCCCGCATCGTGCGCGACCCCGACCCGTCACGCGACCTGTGCGTGCTCACGAGCGAAACGCCGCTGCAGTTGCCCGCCGTGCAGATCGTGCCCGCCGCCGAGTTGCGCGTCGGCCAGCGCGTGTTCGCCGTCGGCAGCCCCCATGGCCTCGAACGCACGCTGAGCGAGGGCCTGATCTCGGCGCTGCGTCCGCGCGCGCCCGGGCAACTGCCGATCGTGCAAACGTCGGCGCCCGTGTCTTCAGGCTCCAGCGGCGGCGGGTTGTTCGACACCGAGGGCCGGCTGGTCGGCGTGACCGACAGCGTGGCGCCCGGCGGCGCGAACCTTGGCTTTGCCTATCCGGCTCAATGGGTGATGGAACTGCCGCAGCGCGTGACCACGGAGCTGGCGACATGGCGCGACCTGCTGAAAAGCACCGGCGTGGTGTTCGGCCCCAACGGGGAACCCGCGCCTTCCGGTCACGCCGAGCTGTCGGACCTGCAGGCCCTGCCGTCCATCGGCGCCGACCCGACCCCGGTGCGCAACGCCTACCGCCAGTTCCTGCTGCAGGCCCGGCCCCGGATCTTCCTGATCACCGGCGACCAGAAGTTCGGCACCGCGACCAGCTCGGCCGCGCTGACCGAGCATCTGAAAGGCTGCACTGAACGCAAGGTGACGTGTGCGGCCTATGCGGTGGACGACACGGTGGTGTGGGGCAAGCAGAAGACCAACTGATCGACGAGGCAAGCGACAGCGAAGCCCCTTCGTGAAACACCGAGGAACCGGCTTCGCCGGGCCTCAGGTGTTGCCCCCGGTAGGGGGTTGGCGTAGCGACACGAAGTGCGCGCAGCCTGGGGGCGAGCTCAATTACGAGCTGAACAGGAAGTTCATCACGTCGCCATCCTTGACAACGTATTCCTTGCCTTCCGAACGCATCTTCCCCGCGTCCTTCGCGCCCTGCTCGCCCTTGAAGGCGATGTAGTCGTCGAACGCGATGGTCTGGGCGCGGATGTAGCCCTTCTCGAAGTCGCCGTGGATCACGCCGGCGGCCTGCGGGCCGGTGTCGCCGATGTGGATGGTCCAGGCGCGCACTTCCTTCACGCCGGCGGTGAAGTAGGTCTGCAGGCCCAGCAGCTTGAAGGCGGCGCGGATCAGGCGGTTCAGGCCCGGCTCTTCCTGGCCGATTTCGGCGAGGAACATCTTCTTGTCTTCGTCGTCCATCTCGGCCAGGTCGGCTTCGATCTTGGCGCAGATGGCGACCACGGGCGCGCCCTGCTTGGCGGCGTACTCGCGCAGGCGGTCCAGGTAGGGGTTGTTCTCGAAGCCGTCTTCCGACACGTTGCCCACGAACATGGCGGGCTTGGCGGTGATGAGCGTGAAGCTCTTCACCAGCGGCAGCTCTTCCTTCGTGAACTCGAGCGCGCGCACCGGCGTGTTCTCGTTCAGCGCGGCCTGGCAGCGTTCGAGCAGGCCGACGAGCTTCTGCGCGTCCTTGTCGCCCGAGCGGGCGACCTTGGTGTGGCGGTGCAGCGCCTTCTCGACCGTGGCCAGGTCGGCCAGGCAGAGTTCGGTCTGGATCACTTCGATGTCGGAGATCGGGTCAACCTTGCCGGCCACGTGGATCACGTTCTCGTCGTCGAAGCAGCGCACCACGTTGACGGTGGCGTCGGTCTCGCGGATGTGCGCCAGGAACTTGTTGCCCAGGCCTTCGCCGGTGCTGGCACCGGCCACCAGGCCGGCGATGTCGACGAACTCGACGATGGCGGGCACCACGCGCTCGGGCTTGACGATCTCGCTCAGCTGGTCGAGCCGCGGATCGGGCACTTCCACCACGCCCACGTTGGGCTCGATGGTGCAGAACGGATAGTTTTCCGCTGCGATGCCGGCCTTGGTCAACGCATTGAAAAGGGTGGATTTACCGACGTTGGGCAGGCCGACGATGCCGCATTGCAAACTCATGGGAGGTCCTCTTGGGTAACCCCCGATTTTAGGCTGACCGGGTTCTCCCCCGGGCCAGGCGCCCTTCCCGCCACGCCGGCGCGCCCTTTTTCCAAGGCGCTCGACTCCGCCCGAAAGCCCTCTGGCAGCGGCTTCGAGGGCTGAAAGGCTCAGGGTTTGACCCGACTGGCAAACGTTTGCGCAAACGTTTCCCTCGATTAACATCGGAGCCCCCGGCACAGACCGGCGTTCCGCTCTGACCCCTCATTTCAGGAGACATCCACCATGAAGTTCACCCGCCGTACCCTGCAAAGCGCTGCCGCATTGACCTTGCTGGGCGCCATCGCCGGAACGCCTGCCTTCGCGCAGGACAAGCCGAAGGTCGCGCTGGTCATGAAGTCGCTGGCCAACGAGTTCTTCCGCACCATGGAAGACGGCGCCAAGGCGCACCAGAAGGCCAACGCCGCGCAATACACGCTGGTGGCCAACGGCATCAAGGACGAGACCGACACCGCCGCCCAGATCAAGATGGTCGAGCAGATGGTGGCGCAGAAGATCAACGCGCTGGTCATCGCCCCCGCCGATTCGAAGGCGCTGGTGCCGGTGATCAAGGCAGCCATCGACAAGGGCATCCTGGTCGTGAACATCGACAACCGGCTGGACGCCGACGCCCTGAAGGAAAAGGGTATCCAGGTGCCCTTCGTCGGCCCCGACAACCGCGCCGGCGCCAAGCTGGTGGGCGATGCGCTGGCCAAGGAGCTGAAGTCGGGCGACAAGGTCGGCATCATCGAAGGCGTGTCGACCACCTTCAATGCGCAGCAGCGCACGCTGGGCTACCAGGACGCCATGAAGGCCGGCGGCATGACCGTGGTCGGCGTGCAGTCGGGCCAGTGGGAAATCGACAAGGGCAACACCGTGGCCGCCGGCATGATGCGCGAGCACCCCGACCTGAAGGCCCTGCTGGCCGGCAACGACAGCATGGCGCTGGGCGCGGTGGCCGCCGTCAAGGCCGCGGGCAAGACCGGCAAGGTGCTGGTGGTGGGCTACGACAACATCGGCGCCATCAAGCCGATGCTGAAGGACGGCCGCGTGCTCGCCACGGCCGACCAGTTCGCCGCCAAGCAGGCCGTGTTCGGCATCGAGACCGCGCTGAAAGCCATCGCCGACAAGAAGAAGCAATCGGAAATGCCGGCTGAAGTGAAGACCGACGTGGTGCTCGTTACCAAGTCCTCCAAGTAAGCCGCTCCGCTCCCCCTAAAAAGAAGAAGACCTCGTTTTGACTGCCGCACCCGACGCCGCCATGAATCCGCACTTACCCACCGCCGTGCTCTCCTTGAGCACCGTGGGCAAGGACTACGCGGCGCCGGTGCTCGACGGCGTTTCGCTCGAACTGCGCGCCGGCGAAGTGCTCGCCCTCACGGGCGAGAACGGCGCGGGCAAGAGCACGCTGTCGAAGATCGTCTGCGGGCTGGTGCAGCCTACGCGCGGCGGCATGCTGCTCGATGGCCAGCCCTTCGCGCCGGCCTCGCGCCGCGATGCCGAGCGCCTGGGCGTGCGCATGGTCATGCAGGAACTCGGCCTCGTCACGACGCTGTCGGTGGCCGAGAACCTGCTGCTCGACCGCCTGCCGCACAAGAGCGGCTGGATCCGCCGCGCCACGCTGCACGAGCTGGCCGAGCGCCAGCTCGCCAAGATCGGCCTGGACGGCATCGACCCGGCCACGCCGGTGGCGCGGCTGGGCATCGGCCAGCAGCAGATGGTGGAGATCGCGCGCAACCTGCAGGACGACACGCGCGTGCTGGTGCTCGACGAGCCCACCGCCATGCTCACGCCGCGCGAAACCGCCCACCTGTTCGAGCAGATCGAACTGCTGAAGCTGCGCGGCGTGGCGATCGTCTACGTGTCGCACCGCCTCGAAGAGCTGCAGCGCATCGCCGACCGCGTGGCGGTGCTGCGCGACGGCAAGCTGGTCGACGTGCGCGCCATGGCCGGCGTTCGCGAATCCGAACTGGTGCAGCGCATGGTCGGGCGCGCGGTGCACGAGCACGAAGGCCGCGCGCGCCGCGTGGCGGGCCCGGTGCTGCTGAGCGCCCGCGGCATCGGCCGGGCGCAGGTGGTGCGCGACGTCGATCTCGAACTGCGCGCGGGCGAAGTCATGGGGCTGGCCGGCCTGGTCGGCTCGGGCCGCACCGAGCTCGTGCGGCTGCTGTTCGGCGCCGACCGCGCCGACCGCGGCGAGGTCGTGCTGCACGACGGCACGCCGGCCGCGCAGCCCGTGCGGCATGCGCGCAAGGGCTGGCGCTCGCCGATGCAGGCCATCCGCGCGGGCATCGGCCTCGTCACCGAAGACCGCAAGTCCCAGGGCTTGCTGCTGTCGCAGCCGATCCGCGTCAACGCCACGCTGAGCGACCTCGGCGCGATCTCGCATGCCGGCTGGCTGCGCCGCGCCAAGGAACGGCAGATTGCGCGCCGGCTGGTGGAGCTGCTGCGCATCCGCTCGCGCAGCATCGAACAACCCGTGTCCACGCTCAGCGGCGGCAACCAGCAGAAGGTGGTGTTCGCGCGCTGGCTGCACCGCGAATGCAAGGTGCTGCTGCTGGACGAACCCACGCGCGGCGTGGACGTGGGCGCGCGCGCCGACCTGTACGCCGAGCTCGACCGCATGACCGACGCCGGCAAGGCGCTCCTGATGGTGTCCAGCGACCTGCGCGAGCTGATGGCCATGTGCGACCGCATCGGCGTGATGAGCGCCGGCCGGCTGGTCGCGGTGTTCGAGCGCGGCGAGTGGAGCGAACAGTCGCTGCTCGCCGCCGCCTTCAGCGATGCCACGGGCCGTGTGCCCGGCTCCCCGGCGGATTCCGCCCCTTCTTCCGCAGCCTCCGCCCCGACTTCCGCCGACGCCTGACGACCATGAACGCAGCCTCTCCCTCTTCTCCTGCTTCCGCCGCCGCCGGCAAGCCGCCGTCCGCGCTCAAGGGCCAGCTCGGCACCTACCTGGGCCTCACGGTCGTGCTGCTGGGCATGATTGCGCTCTTCGGCTCGATGAGCGAATACTTCCTCACGCGCGAGACCTTCATCTCCATCGCCAACGAGATCCCGGCGCTGGCCGTGATGGCGGTGGGCATGACCTTCGTGCTGATCATCGCGGGCATCGACCTGTCGGTGGGCTCGGTGCTCGCGCTGAGCGCGGCCGTCACGGCCGCCGCCATCCTCGAATGGAAGCTCTCGGTGCCGCTGGCCGCCCTGCTGGGCCTGGCCACCGGCCTCATCTGCGGCACGGTGACGGGCGCGGTATCGGTCGCCTGGCGGCTGCCGAGCTTCATCGTCTCGCTGGGCATGCTCGAAGCCGTGCGCGGCGGCGCCTACCTGGTCACCGACTCGCGCACGCAATACGTGGGCGACGCCATCTCGGGCCTGGCCGCGCCATGGATCGGCGGCATCTCGGCCGCCTTCGTGCTCGCGGTGGTGCTGGTGGCCGTGGGGCAGCTGGTGCTCACGCGCTCCGTGTTCGGTCGCCACGTGGTGGGAATCGGCACCAATGAAGAAGCCATGCGCCTGGCGGGCATCGACCCGCGGCCGATCCGCATCATCGTCTTCGCCGTGACCGGCCTCTTGGCCGGGCTCGCGGGCCTCATGCAGTCGGCCCGCCTCGAAGCGGCCGACCCGAACGCGGGCGTGGGCATCGAACTGCAGGTGATCGCGGCCGTGGTCATCGGCGGCACCAGCCTCATGGGCGGGCGCGGCTCGGTGGTCAACACCTTCTTCGGCGTGCTGATCATCGCGGTGCTCGAGGCCGGCCTGGCGCAGGTGGGCGCGAGCGAGCCGAGCAAGCGCATCATCACGGGCGCGGTGATCGTGGTGGCCGTCATCATCGACACCCTGCGCCAGCGCCGGGCCGATCGTCGACTGGCCTGAGCTTCCACAGGAACAAGGACAACCATGGCCACCATCAAGGACGTCGCCCTCCAGGCGGGCGTTTCCGTCACCACCGTGTCGCACGTCGTCAACGACACGCGCCACGTGAGCGCCAAGGTGCGCGAGCGCGTCGAGCTGGCGATCCGCGAACTGGGCTACGTGCCCAACGCGATGGCGCGCAGCCTCAAGAGCAACACCACCTCGACGCTGGGCATGCTCATTCCCAACAGCTCGAACCCCTACTTCGCCGAGATCGTGCGCATCGTGGAAGACCGCTGCTTCGGCGCCGGCTACACGCTGGTGCTGTGCAACACCGACGACGAGCCCCGGCGCCAGAGCGTGTACCTGCAGGTGCTGGCCGAGCGCCGCATCGACGGGCTCATCGTGGTGTCGACCGGCGCCGACGAAGACGACTCGCTCGCCACCCAGCTGCGCGGCCTGCGCATTCCCACCGTGCTGGTCGACCGCGAGATCGCCGACCCGGCCTGCGACCTGGTGGAAACCGCCCACATGCAGGGCGGTCTGCTCGCCGTGCGGCACCTGCTGTCGCTGGGCCACAAGCGCATCGCCTGCATCGGCGGGCCGCTGGGCGTGACGTCGAGCGAGCAGCGCATCGAAGGCTGGCGCATGGCGCTGGCGGAAACCGGCTCCGCGCCGAACGCCGACGCGCTGCTGTGGCGCGGCGGCTTCACCAGCCAGGGCGGCTACGAGGCGATGCACGCCATCCTGCGCACCGAGCAGAAGCCCTCGGCCGTGTTCGTGTGCAACGACCTGATGGCCATCGGCGCGCTGCGCGCCGCGCATGAAAGCGGCGTGCGCGTGCCCGACGAACTGTCCATCGTGGGCTTCGACGACATCGAACTGTCGGCCTACACCAGCCCGCCGCTCACCACCGTGGCCCAGCCCAAGGAGCGCATCGGCGCGCTGGCGGTCGACATGCTGCTGGAGCGCATGGGCGGCAAGCGCCGCGACGCGCGCAAGGTCGTGCTGCAACCCGAGCTGCGCGTGCGCGCCTCGACCGCGCGCCACGCGGGCTTTCGCGAAACCGGCGTGACGCCCGCCCCTTCCATTACCGCCACACCTTCCAAGTCCCGCACCTCGTGAGCCTTCAGCCTCTTTCTTCCTCCACGCCGCCGCGCATCGTGGTGCTCGGCAGCCTGAACATGGACATCGTGCTGCGCGTGCCGCACGCGCCGGCCGCGGGCGAAACCCTGCTGGGCCGCTCGATCGACGCCATCCCCGGCGGCAAGGGCGCCAACCAGGCCGTGAGCTGCGCACGCCAAGGCGCGCAGGTGCAGATGATCGGCTGCGTGGGCGACGACGCGCACGGCGCGGCCCTGCGCGAGGCGCTCGCGCGCGACGGCATCGACACCGCCGCGCTGCGCACCGTGGCGGGCGAGCCGACCGGCACGGCGCTCATCCTCGTGGAAGACAGCGGCCAGAACCGCATCGTGATGATCCCCGGCGCCAACGCGCGCGTCGCCATCGACGAAGCCTCGCTGACGCAGCAGGTGCAGGGCGCGGCCTTCCTCGTCGCGCAGTTCGAGACCCCGATGGACCAGGTGACACGCGCCATCAACGCCGCGCACGACGCGGGCTGCGCGGTGATGCTCAACCCCTCGCCGGTGCAAGCCATCGCCGAGGCGCTCTGGCCCCGCATCGACACGCTGGTGGTCAACGAGATCGAGGCGCAGACCCTGTCGGGCCAGAACGCCGACAGCCCCGAAGAAGCCGCGCAGGCCGGTCAGGCGCTGCGCGCGCGCGGCATCGCCCGCGTGGTCGTGACGCTGGGTTCGCGCGGCGCCGTGGCGGTCGACACCGACGGCGCGCGCCACCATCCCGCGCCGAAGGTGCAGGCGGTCGACACCACCGCCGCCGGCGACACCTTCCTGGGCGCGCTCGCCGTGGCGCTGGGCGAAGGCCAGTCCTTCGACGAGGCCGTGCGCCTGGGCATCCGCGCCGCCGCGCTGTGCATCCAGCAGCCCGGCGCCCAACCCTCCATTCCGCTGCGCGACGCCGTGCTGCGCAGCCCCTTGCCTCCCGACTGGATCACGCTGTGAAACGCTCTCCCCTGCTGCACGCCGAACTCTCCCACGTCATCGCCTCGATGGGCCACGGCGACATGCTGGTGATCGGCGACGCCGGCCTGCCCATTCCCGACGGCCCGCGCCGCATCGACCTGGCCGTGGCGCGGGGTGTGCCGGGGATCAGCGATGTGCTGAAGGCGGTGCTGTCCGAGATGCAGGTCGAGGCCATCGTCGTGGCCGACGAAGCGCTGCAAGGCGATGCGAAGGCGCTGCCAGGCTGGTACCCGCAGTCGCTCGGCATCGCACCGCAGACGGTGCCGCACGAGGAATTCAAGCGCCGCAGCGCGAAGGCTCGCGCCATCGTGCGCACGGGCGAATGCACGCCCTACGCGAACATCATCCTGATCGCCGGCGTGAAGTTCTGAGGCTCTGAGCGACTGCCCACGGTCTGTCTGGGGTCAGATCGGGCATTGCTCAGGGCGCGCTCACGCCGACGGGGCACCTTGCTCCGCGAATGTCCTCCGGCCTGCGGCCTCCCCCTTGATTTCGCTGCGCAAGGCACCCCATCAGCGTGAGCGTTGTTCGCAGCAGTCGTTGATCGCCCGCAAACGCAGAGCGTGCCCTCGTGCGCAGGGCATCGGGTGCTCCCCGCAGCGAAATCAAGGAGGAGCCGAAGGCGGGGGACATTCGCGGAGGGAGTACCCGGTGTCCTGTGCACGCACCCCGAGTTGACCGCACGCCGCTCAGGCGCGCGCCATGCCCTTCACTCGAAGCGGTAGTTCGCGCCGACGGACTGCCCCACCTTGAGCAGGTGCTCCACGCCCTGCACCACGATGCAGTTCATGCCGAAGGTGATGCCGCCGTCCACGCGCGCGTCGGCGCGGTAGGTGCGCAGCATGTCGCCGACCTCGGGGCTGCTGAGGGCGGTGGCGGGGTCGATGTCGGGAATGGGGCAGCGCGTGCAGGGCTTGACCGGGCGCAGTTCGGCTTCGCCTTCGCCGGTGGTGACGTGCAGCGCCTCGACCCGGTCTTCGTCGTGCGACTCGATACCGGCCAGCACGATGTTCGGGCGGAAGCGCTCGATGCCGACCGGGTCGTGGCCCGCCGCCGCCAGGCGCTCGTTGAGTTCGGCGATCGAGCCTTCGCTGGCCACCAGCAGCGGGAAGCCGTCGGCGAACTGGTTCAGCGCCTCGACGCCGTCGGTCCACTTCAGGCTCGACAGGCGCTGGTGCTCGGGGTCGAAGCGCACCAGGCGCAGCGTCTGCGGCTTGCCGGGCTCCGAGAGGAAATCGCTGAACCACTGCGCCGCGATGTCGCCCATGTCGTAGGCCGCCACCTCGTCCTTCCACACGCGCACGCGCACCGGCTGCTCGACGCGGTCGAAGGCCAGGTGCAGCGCCAGCATGCCGGGCGCGCGCAGCACGACCTCGGTGTGCTTCATCTGCGGCTGGATGAGTGCCATGCGCGGCAGCTGCCGCTGGGTGACGAACTCGCCCTGCGCGTCGACCACCATCCAGGCGCGGTCGAACTCCAGGCCGGTTTCGGTGAGCAGCATCTCGTCGAGCTCGACGCCGGCACACGACTTGACGGGGTACACGAACAGGCGGGCGATGGTGGCCTGGAGATCGAAAGCGGGCGGCTGCGACACGGTGGGGGGTTCCTTTGAGATCGCCGGCCATTCTCCTGCATGAACGGGTATCGGCGCCCGCGCGCGAGGCAACTCCTACAATCATCCGATGGCTCTTTCTCCCGAAGTTTGTATCCGCGGCGCCGGCATCGTCGGCCGCACGCTGGCGCTGCTGCTGGCGCGCGAACGCGTGCGTGTCGCGCTGGTGGTGCCGCCGGCCCCGCCGGGCAAGGAAGACATCCGGGCGTACGCGCTCAACGCGGCGTCCCGCACCATGCTCGAATCGCTGCGCGCCTGGCCCGACACGGCCCATGCCACGCCGGTGCACGAGATGCAGGTGCACGGCGACGACGGCGGCCGGGTGCAGTTCAGCGCCGCGCGCCAGAAGGTCGAGGCGCTGGCCTGGATCGTCGACGTGCCTGCGCTCGAGCAGCAGCTGGCCGACGCGGTGCGCTTCCAGCCCCTGATCGACGTGGTGACCGAGCCCGTGGCCGCGCCGCTCACGGTGGTGTGCGAAGGCAAGACCAGCGCCTCGCGCGCGGCACTGGGCGTGAGCTACGAGGTCACGCGCTATCCGCAGCACGCCATTGCCGCGCGGCTCGAGGCCGCGCACACGCACGACGGCATCGCGCGCCAGTGGTTCAACGACCGCGGCGAGGTGTTCGCCCTGCTGCCGCTGGGCGGCGTGCACGGCAAGACGCTGGCGCTGGTGTGGTCGGTCGACCAGCTGCGCGTGCCCGAGCTGGTCGCGCAAAGCGCCGAAGAATTCAGTGCCGCGGTGAGCGAAGCCAGCCACGGTGAGCTGGGCTCGCTGCGGCTCACGAGCGAACGCGCCGTGTGGCCGCTGTCGCGCGCCATCGCCGACCGCTGGTCCGGCGCGATGCCCGGCCAGCCCACCCAGTCGTGGGTGCTCGCGGGCGACGCCGCGCACACGGTGCATCCACTCGCGGGCCAGGGCCTGAACCTCGGCCTGGCCGATGCGGCCGCGCTGGCCGACGTGATCCGCACCCGCGACTACTGGCGCAGCGTGGGCGACGCCCGGCTGCTGCGCCGCTACGAACGCGCCCGCCGCGCCGACGTGCTGCAGATGAGCCTGGCCACCGACGGATTGCAGCAACTTTTCTCACACAACCTGGGTCCACTGCCTGCGTTGCGCAACTGGGGCATGCGCGGTTTCGACCGCACGCGCTTCGTGAAGCACTGGATCACCGCACAAGCCATGGGCCTGAAGGCCTGACGCCCCGCGCCCACCAGCCCTCCACCTTTTTCCCGAAACCTTCCCGATGACCTTCGTCCGCCACCTTCTCGTCGCCGCCTGCGCGCTGCTCACGCTCTCCACCGCCGGCGCGGGCGAGGCCGAGATCCGCAAGAACCTGCCGACGCACATCCCGCAGCTGCCGCCCATCGAGGAAGTCACCAAGACGCCCGTGCCGGGCCTGTACGAAGTGCGCGTCAACGGCAGCCAGATCCTGTACACCGACGAGCAAGGCGGCTACCTGCTGCAGGGCAGCCTGATCGACGCCAAGACCCGCCGCAATCTCACCGAAGAGCGCGTCGAGAAGCTCACCGCCGTCGCCTTCGACAAGCTGCCGCTGAAAGACGCGATCAAGATCGTGCGCGGCAACGGCAAGCGCAAGGTCGCGGTCTTCGAAGACCCGAACTGCGGTTATTGCAAGCGCTTCGAGAAGGACATGAAGAAGGTCGACAACGTGACCGTCTACATGTTCCTGTACCCCGTGCTCGGCCCGGATTCGACCGCCAAGTCGCGCGACATCTGGTGCAGCAAGGACCCGGGCAAGGCCTGGGCCGACTGGATGGAAGGCAACGTCAAGCCCGCCGCCGCCGCCACCAGCTGCAACGTGACGGCGCTGGAGCGCAACGTGGAGTTCGGCCGCAAGTACAACATCACCGGCACGCCCACGCTGATCTTCACCGACGGCAGCCGCGTCCCGGGCGCGATCCCCGCCGAGCAGGTCGAGAAGCAGCTCGCCGCCGCCAACTGATCCGATGGCGACGACCTCCGCTTCCCGGCGCGCAGCCGCGGCTGCAACCGCCACGCCCGCCGTGCATTGCCGCGTCGAGTGCGCCGACCTGCATGCGCGCCTGTTCGCCGTCACGCTGACCATCGCCGCGCCCGCCGCGCAGCAGCGCGTGGCGCTGCCGGTGTGGATTCCGGGCAGCTACCTCGTGCGCGAGTTCGCCAAGAACCTGCAGGGCCTGCGCGCCACGCAGGGTCGCCGCAAGCCGGTGCTGACGCAGCTGGACAAGTGCAGCTGGCAGATCGACTGCGTGCCGGGCCAGCCGCTGGTGCTGCACTACCAGGTGTGCGCCTACGACAACTCGGTGCGCACCGCCTGGCTCGACGCCACGCGCGGCTTCTTCAACGGCACCAGCGTGTGCCTGCGCGTCGAGGGCCAGACCGAGGCGCCGCACGCATTGGAAATCGTGCCGCCCGCGCTGCCGGCCGACGCCGCGCGCTGGTCGTGCGCCACCGCGCTCGTGCCGACGAAGGCCGACAAGCACGGCTTCGGCAGCTACCGCGCCGCCGGCTACGACGAACTGGCCGACAGCCCGGTCGAGATGGGCGCCTTCTGGAGCGCCGAGTTCGACGCCTGCGGCGTGCCGCACCGCTTCGTGATCGCGGGCGCCGCGGCCTCGTTCGACGGCGATCGCCTCATTGCCGACACCAAGGCCATCTGCGAAGCCGAGATCCGCTTCTGGCACGGCGACAAGGCCGGCAAGCGCGGCGGGCCGAAGCTGCCGATCGACCGCTACGTGTTCATGCTCAACGCGGTGGATGACGGCTACGGCGGGCTCGAACACCGCCATTCCACCGCGCTCATCTGCAACCGCCGCGACCTGCCGCTGCGCGGCGAAAAGAAGAAGCAGCCCGAGGGCTACACCACGCTGCTGGGCCTCATCAGCCACGAGTACTTCCACACCTGGAACGTCAAGCGCATGCGCCCGGCGGAGTTCGCGAGCTACGACTACAGCCGCGAGAACTACACGCAGCTGCTGTGGTTCTTCGAAGGCTTCACGAGCTACTACGACGACCTGCTGCTGCGCCGCGCCGGCCGCATCGACGACGCCGCGTACCTGCGCCTGCTCAACAAGACCATCAACCAGGTGCTGCAGACGCCCGGCCGGCTGGTGCAGCCGGTGGCCGACGCGAGCTTCGACGCCTGGGTCAAGTACTACCGCCAGGACGAGCAGACGCCCAACAGCACCGTCAGCTACTACACCAAGGGTGCGCTGGTGGCGCTGTGCTTCGACCTCACGCTGCGCCAGGAAGGCAAGGGCACGCTCGACGACGTGATGCGCCACCTCTGGACGCAAGGCAACGGCGGCCCGATCAGCGAAGCCGACATCGCCGCCGCGCTCGAAGCGGTGGGCGGGCGCTCGTACGCCCCCGAGCTCGCGCGCTGGGTGCATTCGACCGACGAACTCCCGCTGGCCGACCTGCTGCGCGCGCACGGTGTGGCCACGCTCGACGACCCCTCGCAACCCGCGCAGGCGCTCGGCCTGCGCGTGGCCGAAACCGGCGGCAGCGTGCAGATCAAGGTGGTGCTGCGCGGCGGCGCCGCCGAAAAGGCGGGCTTCTCGGCCAACGACGAATGGCTCGGCATCGAGCTGCCGGCCGTCGGTGGTCGCAAGGGCGCGGCGCAACCCGCACAGGCCTGGCGCCTCACCAAGCTCGACGACCTGGCGCTGTACCTCGGTGATGCCACCAAGTGCACCGCCCTCGTCGCGCGCGACCGCCGGCTGCTGCGCCTGCCGCTCACGCTGCCGACGGACTCGACCACGTGGCGGCTGTTCTCGCACGACGCGGCCAAGATCACGGCCTGGCTCGCAGCCAAGCCTTGATTTCTTCCGTTCAGGCCGGGTGATCGACGGCCGCCGCCAGCGGCGGCCGCACGAACAGCATCGGCTGCGGCTCGCCCACCAGCACGCAGGGCTTGCCAGTGCGGCGGCAGTGGTCCTGCACGCGCCAGTAGGCACCGTGGCTCACGCAACCGGTCTGGCAGATCACGAGGTCGGCGGCGCGCAGGCCCGCCTCGAGCGCCGCGGGGTCGTCGGCCTCGTCGCCGCCGTCGTGGTGCAGGTAGTGGCCGCCGGCAATCTCCACGAGCTGGCGCGCCAGCGAAGGCGCCTCGGGCGCCGCTTCCGAACGGCCCACGCACAGCACCGACTTGGCCCGCAGGTCGGCCGGCACCTGCGGCCCCGGCGGCAAGGCATGGTGACGTCGGCCGCCCGGCGCCAGCAGCGCATTCAGGCGCTGGGGCAAGGCACTGCCTTTGGCGGCGCGCGCCGCCAGTTCCTCGCGCACGATGGCAATCGCCGAGTCGCGCGCCACCAGTGCGCCGCGCAGCCGCACGATCTGCGCCTCGAGCCGCTCGACCCGGGCGGCCTGCTCCATCAGCAGGCGCGAGCAACGCTCCTGCACCCGGGCATAGGCCCGCAGCAACACGGCATGTTCTTGCATCGGGAAGTCCATGGCGGCCATTCTAGATGAGAACAATTCTCAAATGAAACACCCGCGCGTCAGCGGGCCCGAAGCCTGGCTGGGTATAGTGGGACGCGTTTTTTTCCCCACCTCCCCCGGAGACAGCGACACCATGAGCTACGAAAACATCGACGTGCGGACCGAAGCAGGCAAGGTCGGCATCATCACCCTCAACCGTCCCAAGGCCCTCAATGCGCTGAACGACGCGCTGATGACAGAGCTGGGCCAGGCGCTCAAGGCCTTCGACGCCGACGACGCCATCGGCTGCATCATCCTCACGGGCAGCGAGCGCGCCTTCGCGGCCGGCGCCGACATCGCGGCGATGGCCAAGTACAGCTTCATCGACACCTACAAGGGCGACTACATCACGCGCAACTGGGAAACCATCCGCTCGATCCGCAAGCCCGTCATCGCGGCCGTGAGCGGTTTCGCACTGGGCGGCGGCTGCGAGCTGGCGATGATGTGCGACTTCATCATCGCGGCCGACAACGCCAAGTTCGGCCAGCCCGAGATCAAGATCGGCGTGATCCCCGGCGCCGGCGGCACGCAGCGCCTGCCGCGCGCGGTGGGCAAGAGCAAGGCCATGGACATGGCGCTCACCGCCCGCATGATGGACGCCGCCGAAGCCGAGCGCGCGGGCCTCGTGAGCCGCGTGGTGCCCTACGAGAAGCTGGCCGACGAAGCGCTGGGCGCCGCGCTGATCATCGCGGGCTTCTCGCAGATCGCCGTGATGGCGGCCAAGGAATCGGTCAACCGCGCCTTCGAGAGCGGCCTGAGCGATGGCGTGATGTTCGAACGCCGCCTGTTCCACGCGCTGTTCGCCACGCAAGACCAGAAGGAAGGCATGGACGCCTTCCTGGCCAAGCGCCAGCCGGACTTCAAGAACGCCTAATCAGGCTGATCGTCGCGGGCCCGGCGGCCGCAGCAGCGGTTGCCGTCAGCGGGTCCGCGACAGCGCCGTGCGCAGGGCCTCGAGCGCCTGCGCCGGCGGCGTGCCGATGGAGGCGGGGCCGCCCGGCTGCGGCGTCCACCGCACCTGGTCGCCCGCGATCTCGAGCACGGCCAGCAATACGCCGTCGCGCCGCAGTTCGATCCGCGCCTCGACCGGCGCACCCCATTCCCCGCCCGACACGGTGGCCGCGCGCGCCACGGTGTTCACCAGCGCCGCGAGGCCTTCGGTGTCGCCGCGCATCTGGCGCGTGGTGGCGCCGGCGCGCGTGATGTCGAGGGCGGTCCAGCGGTCCAGTGCCGTGAAGCCGCCGCTCACCACGGCTTCGGTGGCTGCGCGCGGCGCCGCCTTGGCGGCCGCCGACGGAGCCGGCGCGGCTTGCACGGGAGCGGCGCGGCGCTGCAAGCCGGCGACATTCGCGCTGGCACCGCCTTGCGCGGCAAGCGATGGCGCCGTTTCTGCCGACTCGCGCTGCATCGGCGCTGGCGCTGCAGGCGCTGCAGGTGCTACGGCCGGCGCCGGCGGTGCGGCTGCGTAAGGCATCGGACTCTGGCCGACATCGGCCATGGGCGGTGCAGCCGGCATGGGCGCGGATGCGATGGCCGGTGCGGCGGGTGCAGGCACGGGCGCCGGGGCTTGCACCACCGGGGCCGCGGGCGCCGCCTTTTCCATCGTCCGTGCTTCGTCCTTCTGGACCGACGCCGCCGCAGGGGCTTCGCGCCGCCGCGACGCTTCACGCGTTTCCTGCGTCTCGCGCTGCTTCAGGGTTTCTTTCGCATCGCGCGCCGCTTCGCTGCGCTGCGCTGCGGGCGGCGCCGTGTCCGCCGTTGCGGCCGGTTCAGCGGCAGGCGCAGGTGCCGCGGCGACTGCCGGCGCCTCAGCCGATTGCGCAGGCGGTGCCGACGCCGGCGCGGGCACCCCGGCCACTTGCGCCTCGCCATCGAGCCGCGCGTCGGGCACCGGCTCGCGATGCCACAGCACGGTGACGAAGGTCGCCACGAGCACGGTCGCGAAGGCCGCGTTCCACGGCATGCGCGAACGCGGACTGCCGCCGCCGAACAGGCGTCGCCACCACGGCGCGGCCTGCACCGCAGGGCCGGCCGCCGGCGCGGAGGCCGCGGCGAGGTTGTGCGCCATCTTCAGGATCGCCTCGCGCGTGTGGGCCGCGGGCACGGCGTCGCGGTCGGGCGCGTGATCCAGCGCGCGACGCAGCCGCGCGTCGTGCAGGTCGTGGTCGTCCATGCCGGTGCTCATGCGCGCTGCTCCAGCACCGACAGGTAGCGTTCCATGCAGCCGCGCAGCTTCTGCAGCCCGTAGCGCAGGCGGCTGCGCACGGTCTCGAAGCCGATCTCCAGCCGGGCCGCGAGCGCGTCGACGGTCAGGCCGTCTTCATGGTGCAAAAGAAAAGCAGCGCGCTGCTCGGCCGGCAGTTCGTCCAGGCAGGCCAGCAGCCGACGCCCGGCGGCGCGCCAGAACGCCAGCTCTTCGGTCGACGGATGCGCCGACAAGTCGGTGGCACCGTGCACACCGCGGTCCAGCGCCGGCACCGCTTCGCCTTCGTCGTCGGTCGCGTGGCCATCGAGCGTCACCTCGCGTCCGCTCACGCGCAGGCGGTCCATCGCGAGGTTGTGCGCGATGGTGAAGGCCCAGGTGCGCCACGTGGCGCCCTGCGGCGAAAAGCTGTCGCGCGCCGTGATGATCCGCACCCAGGTGTCCTGGAACACCTCGTCGGCCTGCGCGGCCAGCCGCGCGCCGAGTAGGCGCTTGACGAAGCGGAACAGGCCGCCTTCGTGGCGCGCATAGAGCACGTCGAAGGCGGCGGCGTCGCCGTGGGCGTAGGCCAGCATCAACTGATCGTCGGGCATGGCGTCGCGCTCGGTGGCGGTGCGGGCAGCAGCAGAAGGGGCGCGTGGCAGCGCAGACATCGCAGGATTGTCACCCGAGCTTGTACGGCGCACGGCGGCGATCGGGGTTAGGTCGAAACGCGATCCGACGCATTCGATTGCAGAAAAATCGACCTGAAAACGCCGGGAGTTGAACTGGGCCCAAAGCCTGGGCTATAATTTTGGGCTCGGTGCTGAATTGCACTGACGGCTCTTTAGCTCAGTCGGTTAGAGCGATGGAATCATAATCCACAGGTCCGCGGTTCGAGTCCGTGAAGAGCCACCAACACAGCCTCCCCGCCCCGGCGGAATGGCTCAAAAAGCCCTAAGTTTTCAACGACTTAGGGCTTTTTTCGTTCAGGCGTCCGACGCCGTTTCGCCCACCGGCACCCGGTCCAGCCGGAACGCCTCGGGCTCGCAGTGCACCAGGCGCCAGCCGTGGGCGCCGTGCAGCTGCAACTCGTCCACCACGTCCGTCAGCGTGCCGATGAGTTCGTTGCCCCAGAACCTGCGCGCGCCGCGCACGGGGTTGAGCATCTGCCGCAGCCGCGGAATCGACAGCACGCGTTCGGCGTTGAAGAAGAACTCCAGCGCCAGGTCGAAGGTGACCGGGTCGACGCGCTGCGTGCGGCCCGGGAAGCTCACGCTGCGGTCCATCGGCTGGAAGCTGTAGGCGCCCCACACGAGCGGCGTTGGCATCGCGCACGCCAGGCCGCGCGTTCGGAGCGACAGCAGGATGGTGCGGTAGAAGTCGTCGAACGCCGGTGCCGCTACGGGCGGGCGCCCCCGCAGGTGCCGCGTGGGCGCGGGCGCCTCCTGCGCCAGTGGAACGATCTTCGTCCCCATCAACGACAGCACGTCCGGCGCCTCCTCGCTCGCTGCCTCGGGCACGTCGGCCAGGAACAGCAGGTTCAGGCGGTCGCCCAGCGTCGCCAGTTCGTCGATGCTGGTGAAGACCAGCGGCGCCACGCCCAGCGCGCGCAGCACGCGCCGCGCGTACTCGCGCTCGCGCAGCGCATGGCCGAGCACGCCGATGCGGCGGGCGGGGCGCGCCAGGGGCTCCGAGGGTGCGGCGAAGAAGCGGCTCATGCGCGAGCGGCCTCGCGGTTCGCCGTGGCGCCAACGGCTGCGGGGCAATGCTTTCGGGGGCTCGGGCCGCGGTTCGCGACCCCGGTGATCAGGACCGGCATGGGTGCTCGAAATTCTCAAAAGAATGAATGAAGCCGCGTCCGCTGCGCCCGCGCTTCATGCCGCATGCGATGCGGCACAAGGCAGCGGGCCCACTGAGGCAACCCGGCGCTCACCCATCCTAGGAAGGCCCGCACGGCCCGTACATAGGACTGTTCCGAAAAGCCGCGCCTTTCGCGCCCCTCAGAGCACCTTTGCGCCGCGCAGCCAGTCCAGCAGCATGGCCGAGTCGGCGCGCATGCGCAGGTCGGCCGCCTCGGCGTCGAAGCGCGTCGTCACCTGGGCCGACTGGTTGTTGTAGTGGTCGCTCTCGGCGGTGAGCACGTCCAGCAGCGTGCGCTTGCCCAGGTGGTACCACTGCTCGTAGAAGATCTTGCGCACGCGGTCGGTTTCCTGGATCAGCTCGGTGTACTCGCCGGCACGGCTGGCCGCCGCGTCGCGCTGCTCGGCCGAGGTGCGCAGCCGGTAGGCCAGGTCGCGCGCCGAGGCCTCGGCCTTTTCCTCGCCGGCCGCCGCACGCTCGAAGGCCGCGCGTTCCGACGCGCGCCCCGAGCCCCCCTGGAAAGCGTTCCACTGCAGCGACAGGCCCGTGGACCACGGCTGCTTGTTGCCCGCCGAATCTTCCTGCGTGCTCTTGCCGACCACCCAGTTCAGCTGCGGCAGGCGGCCCGCCTTCACCGACTCCGCGTACAGGCCCGCGGCCTTCGCCTCGGCCCGCGCCTGCTGCATCGCCGGATGCTCGGCGCCGGCAATCAAGGCGTCCTGCAGCGCGACCGGGCGGATCTCCCATGCCAGGTCGGCCGGCCACTGCACCTCTTCGCCGACCAGCTTCACGAGGTTGACCTGCACCTCGCGCAGCTTGGCCACGATGGCGTCGCGGCCGGTCACGGCCTGCAGGCGGCGTGCGCGCGCCTGCGTGAGTTCGCTGGCGCGGCCGCGGTCGCTCTGCACGATCTGGCTCAGCATGTCGACCAGCTCTTCCATGCGCTTCACATAGCCCTGGCTGGTCTCGAGCGCCGCCTGGTGGCGCCGCTGTTCGAGCAGCGCCGACACGGTGTCGTACGCGATCTTCTGGCGCACCTGCTGCGCCGCCTGGTAGGCCGCCTTCGAGGTCTCGGTGCGGCTGTCGATGGTGGCGCTCAGGCGCCCCCAGTCGTACACCGGCGTGGTGATCGCGAGGTTGCCCGACGCGCTGCGCGTGCCGCTGTTGGCACCGCCGCCGAAGGTCGCGGACGGCGACGACACGCCCACCTGCACCTGAGGCCACCGCTGGCCCTTGGCCTGGTCGATGTCGTACTCGGCCGCCTTCCAGTTGGCCTGCGCCTCGCGCGCCTCGGCGCTGAGCTCGAGCGCCTTGCGCACATTCTCGTCGAGGTAGGCGCGCAGGCGCTCGCCCGCGTCGGCGCTGAGACCCATCGCCGAGGCGGATGCCACCACCTTGCGCATCTGGAACGGCGGCGGCGATGCCGCCACGAACGGCGCCGGCATCGGCATGGCCACCGGCGCCACGGCAACAGCCACGGCCGGTGCTGCAGCCAACCGCCGCGCCACCTTCAGCGCGGGCGCCTCGTCCTGCGACGCCTGCGCCACCGACGCACCGGCGCCGAACAGCATCGACACCGACAGCAGCGCGCACACGCCCGGCTGCATGGATTTGTTCTTCTTCGTTTTCATGAGGATCTCGACTCCTGCTCAGCGTTCGCGAAAGGCTTCGCGTGCCTTGAGCACCGGCTTCAGCAGGTAGCTCAAAACTGATTTCTCGCCCGTGCGGATCTCGACCGTGGCGGTCATGCCGGGAATGATGGGGAACTCCTTGTCGCCCGCGCTCAAGGAGGCCTTGTCCGTGCGCACCAGCAGGCGGTAGTACGACGTGTCGCCACGCGCGCCCTGGCGTGCCTTCTCGTCGTCCTTCAGCGTGTCGGGGCTCAGGTGCTCCACCGTGCCGGTGAGGCCACCGTAGATGCCGTAGTCATAGGCCGAGATCTTCACCGTGGCCGGCAGCGTCGGGCGGATGAAGGCCACGTCCGAGGGCTTGATCTTGGCTTCCACCAGCAGCTGGTCTTCCAGCGGCACGATCTCCATGATGTCCGCGCCCTGCTGGATCACGCCGCCGATGGTGTTCACGCGGATGTTCTTCACGGTGCCCTTCACGGGCGCCTTGATGGTGGTTCGCTTCATCACGTCCTCGCGCGCGCCCATGTTCTCCTTGGCCTGCGCCAGCTCGCCCTCGAAGCGCGTGAGTTCGGCGTTGGCCTCGGCCCGGTACTTGTTCTGGCGCTCGGCGATCTGCAGGCGGAACTCGTTGGCCTGGCGCTTCATGCGCAAGACCTCCACTTCCGACATCAGGCCGCGCGCCGACAGCGGCTCCGACAGCGAGATCTCGCGCTCGGCCAGCTGCAGGCTGCGCTGCAGCGCGCCCACGCTCTCGTTGAGCGTCTGGCGGCGCGCGTTGTAGGCCTGGGTCTCGTCGCGCACGATCGAGTCCACGCCCTGCACGTCCGGCGGAAACGCCAGCGGCTGCGCATAAGCCTCGGCGCGCAGGCGGGCGATGGAGCCCTTCAGCGCCTGCACCTTCGAGAGCCCTTCGCGGTACGACGCACCCGCGCGCGTCGGGTCGATCTCGAGCAGGATCTGCCCGCGCTCGACCACGTCGCCTTCGTGCACATTCATCTCTTCCAGGATGCCGCCTTCCAGGCTCTGGATGATCTGCTCGCGGCTGGCCGGAATCACGCGGCCTTCGCCCTGCGTGATCTCTTCCACCTTGGCAAAGTGCGCCCACACGCCGCCGACCACGAGGATCGTCGCGATGAGGTACAGCACCGCCAGGCTGCCCGGCGTCTTCTGCACCAGCATCGCTTCGCGCAGGTCTTTCACGAAAGGAGAGTCTTCGTGGCGCGCCTGGCCGCTCGGGCCTGGGCGCTTCGCGGGCAGCTTCGCCACGGGAGCCGGCACCTTCGCCGGCAGAGCCGCGCCGGGCATGGGCCCCGCGGTGGATTCGTTCGTGTTCATGGCATCGTTTCCTTGCATCGGGTGCGCGCTCACGCGGGCACCGGTTGTTCGTTCGGTTCATTGCCGGCCGCGCCGCGCAGGCGCGCCAGCACGGCGTCTTTCGGTCCGTCGAGAAACACCTTGCCGTCGCCGTCCATCACGACGATGCGATCGACCAGGTCGAGCACCGACAGCCGGTGCGTGGCCACCACCAGGGTCTGGCCCTGCGTGACGTGCGCCATGCGGCGCAAAAATTCATGTTCGGTCTGCAGGTCCATCGAGCTGGTGGGCTCGTCCATCAGCAGGATGCGCGGGCGCAGCAGCAGGCAGCGCGCGAGCGCCACCAGCTGGCGCTGCCCGCCCGAGAGGCCGTGGCCGCCCTCGCCGATGGGCATGTCGTAGCCGCGCGGATGGCGCGCCGCAATCGCGTCGATGCCGGTGATGCGCGCCACGTGCAAGAACTCTTCCGTGGTGGCCGACGGGTGGCCGATGGTCACGTTGTCGCGCAGCGTGCCGTGGAACAGGCGTGCGTCCTGGCTCAGCAGGCCCACGGCGGCGCGCACGTCGGCCGGGTCGATCTGGCCCACGTCGACGCCGTCGAGCAGCACCTGTCCGGCACCGGGCTGGTACATCGCGGCCATCACGCGCAGCAGCGTCGACTTGCCGCAACCGATGTTGCCCAGGATGGCGATGCGTTCGCCCGCCTTGATCGCCAGGCTCACGTCCTGCAGCACCGGCGGTGCCGGCTGCATGGGCGGCGCGGGGTAGGCAAAGTTGATCTTCTTGAGCGTGACGTGGCCGTTGAACACCGGCTTGGCCAGGTAGCGGCGCTCCGCCACGCGGTCGGCCGGCTTGGCCATCACCTGGTTGAGCGAGGTCAGCGCCGTCTTGGCCTGCTGGTAGCGCACCGCCAGGCCCACCACCGCCGCCAGCGGCGAGGTCGAGCGCCCCGCCAAAATGACCGTGCCGAACAGCGCGCCCATCGTGAACTCGCCCGCATGGATGAGGTACACGCCCCACACCACCAGCACCACGGTCTGCACCTGCTGGATCAGCGTGACGAGATTCACCGCCATGCTCGAGAGCTTGCGCGACTTCATCGAACTGGTGGCCGCGAGCGCGCTGAAGTTCTCCCACTTCTGCTGCATCACGCCCTCGCCGCGTGCGGCCTTGAGCGACTCGATGCCTTCGATCGATTCGATGAGCAGACCCTGCTTGAGCGAACCCTCGCGCAGGTTCTCCTGCATCACCTTGGCCAGCGGCCACTGGATGGCCACGCTGATGAGGATGATGAGCGGAATCGACAGCAGCGGCACCAGCGCCAGCGGCCCGCCGATCATGAAGATGATGCCCACGAACAGCAGGCAGAACGGCAGGTCCGACAGCGTCGAGATGGTGGCCGAGGTCACGAAGTCGCGCACCGACTCGAACTCGCGCAGCTGGTTGGCCGACGAGCCCGACGACTGCGGCTTGTGCTCCATGCGCGTGGACAGCAGCTTGCGAAACAGCATCGAGCCCAGGATCAGGTCGGCCTTCTTGCCCGCCATGTCCACCAGGTGCGAGCGCACGTGGCGCGCGCTGAACTCGAACACCATCGCAAACACCACGCCGATGGCCAGCGACCACAGCGTGACGTAGGCCTGGTTGGGCACCACGCGGTCGTACACGTTCATCGTGAAGAAGGTGCTCGCCAGCGTGAGGATGTTGATGAGCAGCGCCGCCAGCGCCGCGCTCGCGTAGTAGCGCCGGTAGCGCCACAGCGTGGAAAAGAGCCAGTGCCCTTCCGACTCCTCGGCCTCGGGGCCGGCGCGGTCGTCCAGCTGCGCGTGCGGCTTGGCCAGCAGCGCGTGGCCGCCGTACAGCGCGGCCATCTCCTGCACGGTGAGCGTCACCGTGCCCGTGCCGGCTTCCGGCAGGATCACGTCGTAGGTGGCCTTGTCGCCCTGGCCGTTGCGGCCGGTGATCACACACGCGCCGCCTTCCTTGCGCAGCGCCACCACCGGGAACAGGTACGAGAGCAGGTCGCCCACCTCGCGCTTGACCCAGCCCGCGCCGATGCCCGCCTGCTCCAGGATGCGCACCGCCAGCGTGGGCGACAGGCGCATCTCGCGCGGCAGGCCCGCCTGCAGCGCGGCCTCGCTCAGCGTGCGGCCGTGGTGCGCGCACAGCCAGTGCACGGCGCGCAGCAGCGTGTCGCGCTCTTCCGCCACCATCTCCATCGCGGGGGGCACCTTGCCCGGCGCGTCCTGCGCCATCACTGCAGCCATGTCGTTGTCCTTCTTGCTCGTGGTGATGCGCAAGGCGGGGGGTCCGTCCTGCATCGCCTTGCCGCGCTCCGACGTGTGCGGCGGGCGGCCTGTGGTTGAAAAAATCGGGCCGGCACGGCCCCTTGCCGGGCGGCGCGCATCGAAGCCGCCGTGAATCCCGGAGTGGAAAAACGCAGCGCCACGGTCGTCCCCGCCATGCCGCGCAGGGCGCATCGCCGGGGGCTTTTTCTTCCTCTTTTTTCTGTCAGTGAGAGAAGAAATCCCGGCGCCTTTCCATGCCAGGAACTTTACAAATGAAGGCCCAAACGATCCATCGGACTCGTCTGAAAACGAGGCTTGCGCCGGGCACGCCGAAAAGGGCGTGGCCCGTGCCGCAACGGCACCGGACCACACCCTGGGAACGCAAACGGCCCGTGCTCGCGCGGGCCGTGCGTGCGGCTTACTTCTCCCCTTGCACCACCACCTCGACGCGGCGGTTGGGTGCGTTGCAGGCGATCAGCGCATCGCGCGAGCGGCCCGGCGGGCAGAACACCGCCTGCTCCGCGCTGCCGACGCCTTCGGACACCACGCGCTCCGTGGGCAGGCCTTCGCTGGCCAGCAGTTGGCCGACCGTGCGCGCACGCTGCTCCGACAGGCGCTGGTTGTCGGCCACCGAACCGATCGGGTCGGCATGGCCGCGCACCGCGATGCGGCTCACGCCCTCGGTGGAATGCGCGCGGATCTGCGCGGCGGCCTTGGCCAGCTCTTCACGGCCTTTGGGCGAGATCGCGGCGGCGTCGCCGCGGCCGAACGCGAACAGCGCGTCGGTGCTCAGCGAGTAGCGCGCCTTCTCGACCAGCGGCGCCGGCGCGGCCAGCTCCCTGCAGGGCTGCACGGCGCTCGCGCGGCTGATCACGTGGCGCTGCTCGTGCGCGCCCGACAGCATGCGTTCGGCGTCGGCGCGGCGGTAGGGCACGGGCGAGCCCGAGCCGTCCTGTTCCGACACGGCCACGAACACCGTCTTGCCGCCTTCGAGCTCGGCGCGCGTGCGGGGCTGCGACTTGCCTTCGTAGGTGGGCGCATCGCCGAGGTAGGCCTCGACCGAGTGGTTGCCCGGGGCCACGCACAGGCGCGTGAAGCTGTTGGGCAGCAGCGCGGCGTGGAACTCGCCGTTCACGTACACGTGCGCCGCACCGGGGCGCTGGCCGGCGGCCGAGGTGCTGACGGGGCGAAAGAAGATCACCTGGGCCTGGTCGGCCGCTGCAGCGGGCAAGCCGCGGTAGGCCGGCCCCTGCCGGACCGCAGCAGCGCCCGGCTTCTGCGGTTGCTGGGCCTGCGCCGCGGTCGCCGCCAGCACGCCCAGTGCCAGGAGTGCGGCGGCGCGGACGCCGCGGTAGGAGAAAAGAAAAGTCGAAGGAAGCAACGAGGACATGAATGGCTCCGGGTGCCCCGCACGGGGCACGCATGAAAAATGAATGAGAAAAAAGTGGGGCCTCGACGCCGCGGCCAGCCAGCAGCGCCTGGCAGCCATCGGCTGCCACGCGCATTCACCGGCCGGGCGACGGGCCCCGTCGGCTTAAAGGATGGTCACGTGGACCTTGTCCTCGACCAGCAGCTCGGCCGTGCCGGCCAGGTTGGTGTAGACGTGGTACGTCACGCCGCCCACCGTGGCATTGCTGCCCTGCGTCCAGCCGTCGTCGCCGTGGGTACCGCCGAGCAGGTCGACGTCGCCGTTGACGCCGTTGACCAGCATCTGCACCTTGCCGTCGGCCACGACCATGTCGCGTGCGCCACCGGCCAGCACGTCCTGCGTGCTCAGCGCCAGCGTGTTGCCGCCCGACCCGAGGTCGAACTTCTCGACGCCCTGCACCTTCGGGCCGAGGGCCGACAGGTCGATGTGCATCGCCTTGCCGTGCATCACCAGGGTGTCGATGCCCAGGCCGCCGTCGATGTGGGCGAAGTCGCCGCTGTGGACGCGGATGACATCGTCGCCCGCACCGCCATGCACCGTGTCGCCCGTGCCCACCTTCATGAAGGTGTCGTTGCCCGCGCCGCCTGCGAGGCGGTCGGCGAAGCCGAGTTTGGCGATGAGGGTGTCGTCGGTCTGGACATGGCTGTGGGCCGCGTCATTGGCGACGGCGTGGTCCTGGATCGCGACAGCCTCGTCAAGCCCGAAGGTGGAAGCCGGCTTGGCCTTGTATACCTCGTAATAACCGTAGGTCGAAGAGTAGATGTTCTCCGTGAAGGCCGACATGTTCCCAGCTGCATCGGCATATGCCATGACGAAGGGCCCCCCAACGCGGTATACCAGTCAAGGAAAACTTCCCCGCCTTTATCGATATCGGCTTGAGTGATCTCCCGATAGAAGAGGTCGTCGGGCTTGTCCAGGGCCTTCGTGACAATGAAATCTCCCGCCTTGACTGGGTTCTTTGAGATGTCCACATGGATCATCGCAAGGGCCCAGCCCCATGCATATCCGACGCGGGCTCCACCAAATTCGCCAAATGACGGTGCCAACGTGTCCACGGTGAACCCGAACGCATCCGACTGCGCACTCGTGTTGCCCGCCTGGTCCGCCCCCGCCACCGTGATGCTGTGCGCACCTTCGCCCAGCGCCTTGGCCGGCGTGTAGGTCCAGTTGCCCGAGGCGTTGGCCTGCACGCGGTCGACCTCCACGCCCTTGTCGTAGATGATCACGGTGCCGTTCGCATCGGCCTTGCCGCTGAAGGTCGGCTTGGCGTCGTTGGTGGTGGTGCCGTTAGCAATGGCGCCTGTGATGGCCTCCACGTCGTCGATCACCGACACGATGGTCGGCTTGCCCGGCGGCGTGGTGGCCACCGTGAAGCCGAAGGCATCCGACGCCACGCTGGCGTTGCCCGCCTTGTCCACCGCCGTCACGGTGATGGTGTGCACGCCATTGCCCAAGGCCGTTGCCGGCGTCCAGCTCCAGTTGCCCGACGCATCGGCCTGCACCTGCGCGAGCATCACGCCCTTGTCGAACACGACCACGGTGCTGTTGGCCTCGGCCTTGCCCTTGAAGTCGGGGCGTGCGTCGTCGGTGGTGCCGTTGAGTGCCACGTTGCCCACGATGCTGCCGACGTCGTCGACCACCGACGCGATGGTCGGCTTGGCCGGTGCCAGCGTGTCCACGGTGAAGCCGAAGGCATCCGACACCACGCTGGTGTTGCCCGCCTTGTCCATCGCGGTCGCGGTGATGCTGTGCGGACCGTTGCTCAGGTTCGTGAGCGGAACAAAGGTCCACTCGCCTGCGGCGTTGGCCTGCACGCGGCCGATTTCCGTGGCACCGTCGCGAATGATCACGGTGCTGTCGGCTTCGGCCGCGCCCTTGAACCAGGGCTTGAAGTCGTCGGTCGTTCCACCATGGACGAGATCGCCCTGGATGCTGCCCACGTCGTCGACCACCCTCGCGATGGTCGGCTTGGCCGGCGGCGTCGTGTCCACCACGAAGTTCCAGCTGCCACTGGCCTCGCTGGTCTGGCCCAGCGGGCCGGTGGACGTGGCGGTGATGCCGTGCGCGCCATCGGCCAGGCCGGTCGAGGGCGTGAAGCTCCACTTGCCCGAGGCGTCGGCCACGACCTGGCCCAGCAAGATGCTGCCGTCATAGAACTTGACCGTGTGGTTCGCCTGCGCCGTGCCCGCCAGGGTCGGCCTCGCGTCGTCGGTGGCTTCGCCGGGTTGCAGCATGTGCGGCGTGCCCACGTCGTCGAACACGCTCTCGATCACGGGGACGTTCGGCTTTTCGGTGACGACGTTGACGACGTTGACGGTGTAGCGCCCGGTCGGCATGGTCTCGTTGCCGGCGGCATCGCGCTCCACGAGCGTGAAGGTGTTCGGGCCGGCGGCCAGCGGGGTGTCGACCTGGAAGGTCCATTGGCCGTTTTCGCCGATGGTGGCCTGGCCCAGTTCGCGGGTGCCGGCGGCATCCCTGACCATCACGGTGACCGTGTGGCCGGGCACGCCGGTGCTGTAGCCGCTGAGCAGCGGATGCGTATCGTCGGTGGTGGCACCGGAGGCCACGTTGCCGGTGACGCCGCCCACGTTGTCGGCGACGCCCGTGATGGCCAGTCGGCTGGCGTCGGGCGGGGTCACGTCGATCTCGAAATTGAACGCGGGCGAAGGCGCGCTCTCGTTGCCGGTGCTGTCGCGCGCGACGATGGTGATGGCGTGCAGGCCTTCGAGCAGGTCGGTCGAGGGCGTGAAGGTCCAGGTGCCGTCTTCGGCGACTTCGGCGGTGCCGATCTCGGTGCCGTTGTCACGGATGACGATGGTGTCACCGGGCGTGCCCTGGCCGCGGAATTCGGGTTGGCGGTCGTCGGTGACGCCGCCGGGGGCGATGCTGCCCAGGATGTCGCCGGCGTCGTCGGCGGCGCCGCCCACCGAAGGAGGAAGGGGCGCGAAGGTCGATGCGCCTGCGCTCATTGCGGGGGCGATGTTCGCGTGGGTGGTGACGTTCGTCTGTTCGAATGTCATGAGATTCCTATGCTCTGAAATGGGGGAAAGAAGACCGGATTGGCCTGCGGAAAAAGCGCAGCGCGATCCAGCGTTTCGAGAGGTGGCCTACTCTAGAAATCGCCGTCGGGCCGGGCCATCGGACGAATCTGAAAGCCGGGTACGAAGGCGTAGGTCGGTGCCGAAATCGCGCACAAAGTCGTCGACAACGGCACAGGTCAAAAAGAAAAACGCGGCAGCCGCACCGGCAGCTGCCGCGTCATGCGCGGCGCTGTGGTTGCGCCGCGTGACCGACCAGCGGCCTTACAGGATGGTCACGTGGACCTTGTCCTCGACCAGCAGCTCGGCGGTGCCGGCCAGGTTGGTGTAGACGCCGTACGTCACACCACCCACCGTGGCATTGCCGCCCTGCGTCCAGCCGTCGTCACCATGCGTGCCGCCGAGCAGGTCGACTTCGCCGTTGGCG
This sequence comes from Variovorax sp. GW821-FHT06D12, assembly GCF_059419205.1. NCBI lineage: Bacteria > Pseudomonadati > Pseudomonadota > Betaproteobacteria > Burkholderiales > Comamonadaceae > Variovorax > Variovorax sp. GW821-FHT06D12. The sequence continues at coordinate 682,034 of NZ_JBWKRI010000002.1, forward strand.
CCGTTGACCAGCATCTGCACCTTGCCGTCGGCCACAACCATGTCGCGCGCACCGCCGGCCAGCACGTCGTGCGTGCTCAGCGCCAGCGTGTTGCCGCCCCCGCCCAGGTCGAACTTCTCGACGCCCTGCACCTTCAGGCCGAGGGCCGACAGGTCGATGTGCATCGCCTTGCCGTCCATCACCAGGGTGTCGACACCCAGGCCGCCGTCGATGCGTTCGAAGTCGCCGCTGTTGACGTGAACCCTGTCATTGCCCGCGCCGCCGTGTACCACGTCACCCGTGCCCACCTTCAGGAAGGTGTCGTTGCCTGCACCGCCTTCGAGGCGGTCGGCGAAGCCGAGCCTGGCGATGATCTGGTCGTCAGCTTCGGTGTAGCCCTGCGTCGGGTGATCGAGCACGTCGGTGCCGTGGGCTGCCGCATCGGCACCGGCACCGGCACCGGCACCGGCACGGTCGCCCGTTTCATCCCCATCCAAAGCGAAGGTCCCGGACACATCCGGCATGGTCTGCGCCGACACATTGCCCACCGGGTCGATGATGACCGCCGAGGCATCGAGGTTGGCGGTGGGGCCGCCGCCGATCTGGAGGTTGTCCATGGCGGCGACGACATCCCGTCCATCCTTGGTCTCGAATGTCACACGGCCGATCTCCCGGCCCACGGGTGCCGCAAAGCTGTAGTCATTGGGAGTCGCCCCGCCCGGGATCGCGACAACGTCGATCACACCGCCCTTCATGTCATAGATCGTCATGGTCGTAGGGGATGATTGATCGGTGCCGCGCCAGCGGAAACCGATGAAGTCCGTTCCCTCCGCCACCGCGAACTGAAGGGTGGGTCCCGCTCCGGCGGGCATGCCGAATGCCAGGTGATTCCCCGACATGCCCCAGAAGATCTCCGATACGGAGGTCTTCGGGGAAACGTACATCTGGCTGCCGGTGATCGTCAGGCGACCGCTCTCCAATGAAGGCACGTAGGTGCCCTCCGGTGCGATCGGCATCCCCTCGAAGCCGACGGTGAACGGCGGCACCGGATTGGCCACGTACGCCTTGCCTGCGGCAATGTCGGCCGCCGTGAGCACATGGTCGACAGGCCCGTCACCGAAGGTCACGCGCACCTTGTCGCCCTCCTTCGCATCGGTGGTGTCGAAGTACACGTCCACGCCCGTCGCGGTGGCCACCAGCTTGGTCGGGGCCTTGGGCGGCGTCGTATCCACCGTGAACCCGAACGCTGCCGACGGCACGCTGGACACGCCTGCCTTGTTGATCACGATCGCGCTGATGCTGTGGCCGCCGTCGGCCAGCGGGGTCGCCGGCATGTAGGTCCAGTTGCCCGACGCATCGGACTGCACGCGCGTCACCTCCACGCCGTTGTTGAAGACGATGACGGTGCTGTTGGCCTCGGCCTTGCCCGTGACCAGGGGCTGGGCGTCGTCAGTCACGTCGCCGCTGTACAGGTCGTCCTGCACCGCGCCCACGTCGTCGTACACCGACACGATCGTCGGCTTGGGCGGCGGCGTGGTGGACACCGTGAAGCCGAAGGCATCCGACGGCGCGCTGAGGTTGCCCGCCTGGTCGACGGCCTTCACGGTGATGGTGTGCACGCCGTTGTTCAGCGCCGTCGTCGGCGTCCAGGTCCAGTTGCCCGACGCATCGACAGGCACGCGCTTGACCTCCACACCCTTGTCATAGATGACCACGGTGCTGTTGGCTTCGGCCTTGCCCGTGAAGACGGGGCGCGGGTCGTCGATGACGCCGTTCAGCGTCACCTCGCCCTGGATGCTTCCCACGTCGTCGACCACCGACACGATGGTCGGCTTGGCCGGCGGCGTCGCGTCCACGGTGAAGTCGAACGCAGCCGAGGGCGCGCTCACGTTGCCTGCGGCGTCCGTAGCGGTCACGGTCACGTTGTGCGGGCCGTTGCCCAGCGGCGTGGCCGGCGTGACGCTCCAGTCGCCCGCGGCGTTGGCCGTGGTCTCGCCCAGCAGGGTGGCGCCGTCGTAGACCTTCACGGTCGCGTTGGCTTCTGCCTTGCCCTTGAACTGCGGCCGGGTGTCGTCGGTGACGCCGCCCTGCACCACGTTGGTGGTGAGGCTGCCCACGTCGTCGAGCACCGCCACGATGGTCGGCGCGCCCGGCGCGGTGAAGTCCACGGTGAAGTCGAACACCGCCGTCTTCGCGCTCTCGCCGTGCGCCGCCGTGGTCACGGTGGCGCTCAGTTCGTACGCGCCTTCGCGCAGCGCGGTGGACGGTGTGAAACTCCAGTCGCCGTTGGCGTCGGCCACGACCGAGCCCAGCACGGTGGTGCCGTCGTAGACCTTCACGGTGCCGCCCGGGGTGGCCTTGCCGTGCAGGGTCGGGGTGGCGTCGTCGGTGACGCCGCCCTTGGCGATCTCGCCGAGGATGTCGCCGGTGTTGTCGGTCGCGCCGGCGATGCTGATGGTCGCGGGTTGCACATCGACGGTGAAGTCGATGGCCGCGCCCGGCTGGCCCACGTTGCCGGCCACGTCGGTCACGGCATTGCTGAAGCTGTGCGCGCCCGGCGCCAGCGGCGTTGCGGGCGTGAAGCTCCAGTCGCCCGTGGCGTTGGCCTGCACCTTGCCGATTTCCTTGCCGTCGTCATAGATGACCACGGTGGCGTTCGGCTCGGTCTTGCCCGCGTAGGTCGGCGTGTCGTCGTCGGTCACGGTGCCGCTGGTGATCGGCCCCTTGATCTCGCCGGCGTCGTCGCTCAGCGTCGCGGCCGAAGCCGCGGGCGGCGTGTAGTCGGTGGTCAGCACGAACTCGGCCGAAGGCGCGCTCGTGTTGCCGGCCTTGTCGGTGGCGGTGACGGTGAACTTGTGTTCGCCCTCTGCCAGCGGCGTGGTGGGCGTGTACACCCAGTTGCCGTTGGCGTCGGCCACGACCGTGCCCAGCTTGGCGCCGTTGTCGTTGATGGTCACGGTGCTGCCGGCTTCGGCCTTGCCCGACAGCGTGGGCGACGGGTCGTCCGTCACACCGCCGTTGACCAATGCACCCTGCTTGGCGCCCACGTCGTCTGCCGCCGCATCGATGCTCGGCGCCGTCGGGGGCACGGTGTCCACGGTGAAGCCGAAGACCGAGGTCGGCGTGCCCGTGTTGCCCGCCAGGTCGGTGGCGGTGGCGGTGATGGCGTGCGCGCCTTCACCCAGGTCGGCCGTGGGCGTGAAGGTCCACGAACCGTCGGCCTTGACCACGGTCTGGCCCAGCAGGGTCGCGCCGTCGTACACCTTCACGGTGCTGCCGGCCTTGCCCGTGCCCTGGATTTCAGGGCGCGTGTCGTCGGTCGTGCCGTTGAGGGCGATGCCGCCCTTGATGGCACCCTGGTCGTCCACCAGCGCGCTGATCTCCAACGTGCCAGGGATGATGTCCACGATCAGGTTCAGCGGAGCGCTTTGACCGCTCGAGTTGCCCGCAGGGTCCACCACCTCGGTGGTGAGCGCATGCGAACCGTTCGCCAGCGGCGTGGTCGGCGTGAACGTCCAGTCGCCGTTGCCGTCGACCAGCGCGCTGCCCAGCAGCGTGCCGTTGTCGTAGACCTTCACGGTCGCGCCCGGCTCGGCCTTGCCGTTGAAGGTGGGCTTGGTGTCGTCGGTGGTGTCGCCATTGGCGAGCGGCCCCGTCTTGGCACCCACGTCGTCGAGCACCTCGAGACCCGTCACCGGGCCCGGAGGCGCGGTGTCGACCACGAAGTTCCAGATGCCGGTGGCGTCGCTGGTCTGGCCCACGGAGTTGGTGGCCGTCGCGGTGATGTCGTGCGGGCCGTCGGCCAGCGCGGTCTCGGGCGTGAAGCTCCACTTGCCCGACGCGTCGGCCACGACCTGGCCCAGCAGCGTGGCGCCGTCGTAGACCTTGATGGTGTTGCCGGCCTGCGCCGTGCCGATGATGGTCGGCTTGGCGTCGTCGGTGACTTCGCCCTTTTGCAGCATGTGCACCACGCCCACGTCGTCCTGCACGTTCTGGATCACGGGCACGCTTGGCGGCACGCTGTCCAGGGTCACGGTGTACGGCGCGCTCGGCGCGGTCTGGTTGCCCGCCGGGTCCATTTCGATCGCGGTGAACTCGTTGCTGCCTTCCAGCAGCGGCGTGCTCACTTGCAGCGTCCACTTGCCGTCGGCGCCCACGGTCGCGCGGCCCAGCTCACGGCTGCCCGTGCTGTCCTTGACCGTCACGATGATGGTGTCGCCGGCCGTGCCGGTGCCGCTGATGACCGGACGGCTGTCGTCCGTCGTCGCGCCCGAGGCCACGTTGCCCGTGATGCCGCCCACGTCGTCTTCCACGCCCGTGATGGCCAGCTTGCTGGCGTCCGGCGGCGTGTAGTCGGTGGTCACCACGAACTCGGCCGAAGGCGCGCTCGTGTTGCCCGCCTTGTCGGTGGCGGTGACGGTGAACTTGTGTTCGCCTTCCGGCAGCGGCGTGGTGGGCGTGAAGCTCCACTTGCCTTCGGCATCGGCCGTGACCTTGCCCAGCTCCACGGTGCCGTCCTTGATGGTCACGGTGCTGCCGGCTTCGGCCTTGCCCGACAGGGTCGGGGAGGGGTCGTCGGTCGTTGCGCCGTGGGCCAGTGCGCCTTGCACTGCACCCACGTCGTCGGTCACGGCACCGATGCTCGGAGCGGTCGGTGCCACGGTGTCCACGGTGAAGTTGAACGCAGCCGTCGGCTCGCTCACGTTGCCCGCCTTGTCGGTCGCGGTCACGGTGATGCTGTGCGCGCCCTGGCCCAGCTCGGCCGCAGGCGTGAACGTCCACGAGCCGTCGGCCTTGACCACGGTCTCGCCCAGCAGGGTTGCGCCGTCGTACACCTTGATGGTGCTGCCGGCCTTGCCCGTGCCTTGAATCTCGGGCTTCGTGTCATCGGTCGTGCCGTTGGCGGCGATCGGGCCCTTCACGGCGCCCTGGTCGTCCACCAGCTTGCTGATCGAGACTTCGACCTTGGAGGTGTCCACGGTGATGTCCAGGGCCGGGCCCTTGCCGCTGCTATTGCCAGCGGGGTCGACCACTTCCGTGCTCAGCGAGTGCGCACCTTCGCCCAGCGGCGTCGTCGGCGTGATGCTCCAGTTGCCGTCCGGGTCAGCCACGGCTTCACCGATCTTGGTGTCGCCGTCGTACAGGTTCACGGTCGCGCCAGGCTCTGCCTTGCCCTTGAACTCAGGCTTGTTGTCGTCGGTCGTGTCACCGCTCTTGAGCGGACCTTGCACGGCGCCCACGTCGTCCAGCGCCTCCTGGCCCGTGGCCAGGCCCGGCGCCTTGGTATCGACCACGAAGTTCCAGATGCCGGTGGCGTCGCTGGTCTGGCCCACGGTGTTGGTGGCCGTGGCGGTGATGTTGTGCGTGCCGTCGGCCAGCGCCGTCTCGGGCGTGAAGCTCCACTTGCCCGAAGCGTCGGCCACGGTCTGGCCCAGCAGCGTGGCGCCGTCGTAGACCTTCACGGTGGTACCGGGTTGCGCCGTGCCGAGGATCGTCGGCTTGGCGTCGTCGGTCACGTCACCCTTTTGCAGCATGCCCGTCTTCGCGCCTGCATCGTCCTGCACGTTCTGGATCACGGGCACGCTCGGCGGCGTGCTGTCCAGGGTCACGGTGTACGGTGCGCTCGGCGCGGTCGGATTGCCCGCCGGATCGATTTCGATCGCGGTGAACTCGTTGCTGCCTTCCAGCAGCGGCGTGCTCACTTGCAGCGTCCACTTGCCATCGGCGCCCACGGTCGCTTCGCCCAGCTTGTGGGTGCCGGTGCTGTCCTTGACCATCACGACGATGGTGTCGCCGGCCGTGCCGGTGCCGCTGATGACCGGACGGCTGTCGTCCGTCGTCGAACCCGAGGCGACGTTGCCCTGCACGCCGCCCACGTCATCGGCCACGCCGGTGATGGCCAGCTTGCTGTAGTCAGCCGGCGTGTAGTCGGTCGTCACCACGAACTCGGCCGAAGGCGCGCTCGTGTTGCCCGCCTTGTCGGTGGCGGTGACGGTGAACTTGTGCTCACCCTCTGCCAGCGGCGTGGTGGGCGTGAAGCTCCAGTTGCCTTCGGCATCGGCCACGACCTTGCCCAGCTCCACGGTGCCGTCCTTGATGGTCACGGTGCTGCCGGCTTCGGCCTTGCCCGACAGCGTGGGCGACGGGTCGTCCGTCACGCCGCCGTTGGTCAGTGCACCCTGCACGCCGCCCACGTCGTCGGTCACGGCACCGATGCTCGGTGCGGTCGGTGCGACCGTGTCGATGGAGAAGTTGAACGCAGCCGTCGGCTCGCTCACGTTGCCGGCCTTGTCGGTGGCGGTGGCGGTGATGGCGTGCGCGCCCTGGCCCAACTCGACCGCAGGCGTGAAGGTCCACGAGCCGTCGGCCTTGACCACGGTCTCTCCCAACAGGGTTGCGCCGTCGTACACCTTGATGGTGCTGCCGGCCTTGCCCATGCCCTGGATCTCGGGCTTCGTATCGTCGGTGCTGCCGTTGGCGGCGATCGGGCCCTTTACGGCGCCCTGATCGTCCACCAGCTTGCTGATGGACACCGTCACACCCGTGGTGTCCACAATGATGTCCAAGGCCGGGCCCTTGCCGCTGCTGTTGCCAGCAGGGTCGACCACTTCCGTGCTCAGCGAGTGCGCACCTTCTCCCAGCGGCGTCGTCGGCGTGATGCTCCAGTTGCCGTTCTCGTCGGCCACGGCTTCACCGATCTTGGTGTCGCCGTCGTACAGGTTCACGGTCGCGCCCGGCTCGGCCTTGCCCTTGAATTCGGGCTTGTTGTCGTCGGTCGTGTCGCCGCTGGTCAGGGCGCCTTGCTTGGCGCCCACGTCGTCGATCACTTCCAGGCCGGTCACCTGGCCCGGGGCCTTGGTGTCGACCACGAAGTTCCAGATGCCCGTCGCATCGCTGGTCTGACCCACGGGGTTGGTGGCCGTGGCGGTGATGTTGTGCGTGCCGTCAGCCAGGTTGGCCGTCGGCGTGAAGCTCCACTTGCCCGAAGCATCGGCCACGACCTGGCCCAGCAGCGTGGCGCCGTCGTAGACCTTGATGGTGTTGCCGGCCTGCGCCGTGCCAATGATGGTCGGCTTGGCGTCGTCGGTGAGTTCGCCCTTTTGCAGCATGCCCGTCTTCGCGCCCACGTCGTCCTGCACGTTCTGGATCACCGGCACTTCCGGGCGACCCGTGTCGACGTTGATGCTGTACGACGCGCTCGGTGCGGTCTGGTTGCCGGCCGGGTCCTGCTCGATGGCGGTGAACTCGTTGGCGCCCGCGGCCAGCGGCGCGGTCACTTGCAGCGTCCACTTGCCATTGGCGTCCACGGTGGCGCGGCCGAGTTCACGGCTGCCCGTGCTGTCCTTGACCGTCACGATGATGGTGTCGCCGGCCGTGCCGGTGCCGCCGATGGCAGGCAGTGCGTCGTCGGTGGTGGCACCCGAGGCCACGTTGCCCGTGATGCCGCCCACGTCGTCTTCCACGCCCGTGATCGCCAGCTTGCTGGCGTCAGGTGGCGAGTAGTCGGTCGTCACCACGAACTCGGCCGAAGGCGCGCTCGTGTTGCCCGCCTTGTCGGTGGCGGTGACGGTGAATTTGTGCTCGCCTTCCGGCAGCGGCGTGGTGGGCGTGAAGCTCCAGTTGCCTTCGGCATCGGCCGTGACCTTGCCGAGTTCCTGGCCGTTGTCCTTGATGGTCACGGTGCTGCCTGCTTCGGCCTTGCCCGACAGCGTGGGCGAGGGGTCGTCCGTCACGCCGCCGTTGACCAGGGCGCCCTGCACGGCACCCACGTCGTCGGTCACCGCGCCGATGCTCGGTGCGGTCGGTGCGACCGTGTCGATGGAGAAGTTGAACGCAGCCGTCGGCTCGCTCACGTTGCCGGCCTTGTCGGTGGCCGTGGCGGTGATGGCGTGCGCGCCCTGGCCCAGCTCGACCGCAGGCGTGAAGCTCCAGGAGCCGTCGGCCTTGACCACGGTCTCGCCCAGCAGGGTCGAACCGTCGTACACCTTGATGGTGCTGCCGGCCTTGCCCGTGCCCTGGATCTCGGGCTTGGTGTCATCGGTCGTGCCGTTGGCGGCGATCGGGCCCTTCACGCTGCCCTGGTCGTCCACCAGCTTGCTGATGGACACCGTCACACCCGTGGTGTCCACGGTGATGTCCAGGGCCGGGCCCTTGCCGCTGGAGTTGCCAGCGGGGTCCACCACTTCGGTCGTGAGCGAGTGCGCACCGTCGCCCAGCGGCGTGGTGGGCGTGATGCTCCAGTTGCCGTCCGGGTCGGCCACGGCTGTGCCGATCTTCGTGTCGCCGTCGTACAGGTTGACGGTCGCGCCCGGCTCGGCCTTGCCCTTGAATTCGGGCTTGTTGTCGTCGGTCGTATCGCCGCTGGTCAGGGTGCCTTGCTTGGCGCCCACGTCGTCCAGGGCTTCCTGGCCCGTGGCCAGGCTCGGAGGCGTGGTGTCGATCACGAAGTTCCAGACGCCGGTGGCGTCGCTGGTCTGGCCCACCGGGTTGGTGGCGGTGGCGACGATGTTGTGCATGCCGCCGGCCAGCGGCGTCTCGGGCGTGAAGCTCCACTTGCCCGAAGCGTCGGCCACGACTTCACCGATCTTGGTGCCGTTGTCGTAGATCTTGACGGTGTTGCCCGCCTGCGCGGTGCCGATGATGGTCGGCTTGGCGTCGTCCGTGACGTCGCCCTTTTGCAGCATGCCCGTGTGGATGCCCACGTCGTCCTGCACGTTCTGGATCACGGGCACGCTCGGCGGCGTGCTGTCCAGGATCACGGTGTACGAAGCGCTCGGCGCGGTCGCATTGCCGGCCGGGTCCACTTCGATCGCGGTGAACTCGTTGCTGCCTTCCAGCAGCGGCGTGGTCACCTGCAGCGTCCACTTGCCGTCGGCGCCCACGGTCGCCTCGCCCAGCTTGTGGTTGCCCGTGCTGTCCTTGACCATCACGATGATGGTGTCGCCGGCCGTGCCCGTGCCGCTGATCGCGGGACGGCTGTCGTCGGTCGTCGAGCCCGAGGCCACGTTGCCTTGCACCAGGCCCACGTCGTCGGCCACGCCGGTGATGGCCAGCTTGCTGGCGTCCGGCGGCGTGTAGTCGGTCGTCACCACGAACTCGGCCGAAGGCGCGCTCGTGTTGCCGGCCTTGTCGGTCGCCGTCACGGTGAACTTGTGTTCGCCTTCTGCCAGCGGCGTGGTGGGCGTGTAGACCCAGTTGCCGCTCGCGTCGGCCACGACCGTGCCCAGCACGGCGCCGTTGTCCTTGATCGTCACGGTGCTGCCGGCTTCGGCCTTGCCCGACAGCGTGGGCGACGGGTCGTCCGTCACGCCGCCGTTGACCAATGCGCCTTGCTTGGCACCCACGTCGTCCATGGCCGAATCGATGCTCGGCGCGGTGGGTGCCACGGTGTCCACAGTGAAGTTGAAGGCCTTGGTCGGCTCGCTCACGTTGCCAGCCTTGTCGGTGGCGGTGGCGGTGATGGCGTGCGCGCCCTGGCCCAGGTCGGCCGCAGGCGTGAAGCTCCACGAACCGTCGGCCTTGACCACGGTCTCGCCCAGCAGCGTGGCGCCGTCGTACACCTTGATGGTGCTTCCGGCCTTGCCCGTGCCCTGGATCTCGGGCTTCGTGTCGTCGGTGCTGCCGTTGGCGGCGATCGGGCCCTTCACGGTGCCCTGATCGTCCACCAGCTTGCTGATCGAGACTTCCACCTTCGAGGTGTCCACGGTGATGTCCAGCGCCGGGCCCTTGCCGCTGCTGTTGCCAGCGGGGTCAATCACTTCCGTGCTCAGCGAGTGCGCACCGTCGCCCAGCGGTGTCGTGGGCGTGATGCTCCAGTTGCCGTTCTCGTCGGCCACGGCTTCGCCGATCTTGGTGTCGCCGTCGTACAGGTTCACGGTCGCACCCGGCTCGGCCTTGCCCTTGAATTCGGGCTTGTTGTCGTCGGTCGTGTCGCCGCTGGTCAGGGTGCCTTGCTTGGCGCCCACGTCGTCGATCACTTCCAGGCCCGTCACCTGGCCCGGGGCCTTGGTGTCGATCACGAAGTTCCAGATGCCCGTCGCATCGCTGGTCTGGCCCACCGGGTTGGTGGCCGTCGCGGTGATGTTGTGCGTACCGTCAGCCAGGTTGGCCGTCGGCGTGAAGCTCCACTGGCCCGAAGCGTCGGCCACGGTTTCGCCCAGCAGCTTCGTGCCGTCGTAGACCTTGATGGTGTTGCCCGCTTGCGCCGTGCCGATGATGGTCGGTCGGGCGTCGTCGGTGACCTGGCCCTTCTGCAGCATGCCTTGGAGCACGCCCACGTCGTCCTGCACGTTCTGGATCACCGGCACGCTCGGCGGCACGCTGTCCAGGATCACGGTGTACGGTGCGCTCGGCGCGGTCGCATTGCCCGCCGGGTCCACTTCGATCGCGGTGAATTCGTTGTTGCCCTGCAGCAGCGGCGTGCTGGCCTGCAGCGTCCACTTGCCGTCGGCGCCCACGGTCGCGCGGCCCAGCTCACGGCTGCCCGTGCTGTCCTTGACCATCACGATGATGGTGTCGCCCGCCGTGCCGGTGCCGCTGATCACGGGACGGCTGTCGTCGGTCTTCTCGCCCGGGGCCACGTTGCCTTGCACCAGGCCCACGTCGTCGGCCACGCCGGTGATCGCCAGCTTGCTGGGGTCCGGCGGCGTGTAGTCGGTGGTGAGCACGAACTCGGCCGAAGGCACGCTCGTGTTGCCCGCCTTGTCGGTGGCGCTGACGGTGAAGGTGTGCTCGCCTTCGTTGAGCGGCGTGGTGGGCGTGTAGCTCCAGTTGCCTTCGGCGTCGGCCACGACCTTGCCCAGGAAGGCGCCGTTGTCGTTGATGGTCACGGTGCTGCCCGCTTCGGCCTTGCCCGACAGCGTGGGCGACGGGTCGTCCGTCACGCCGCCGTTGACCAATGCACCTTGCTTGGCGCCCACGTCGTCCAGCGCCGACTCGATGCTCGGCGTGGTCGGTGGCACGGTGTCCACGGTGAAGTTGAACGCCTGGGTCGGTTCGCTCGTGTTGCCGGACTTGTCGGTCGCGGTCACGGTGATGCTGTGCGCGCCGTCGGCCAATGCCGTGCCGGGCGTGAAGCTCCACGAGCCGTCGGGCTTGACCGTCGTCTCGCCCAGCAGGGTCGCGCCGTCGTACACCTTGATGGTGCTGCCGGCCTTGCCCGTGCCCTGGATTTCGGGGCGCGCGTCGTCGGTGTTTCCGTTGGGGGCGATGGCGCCCTGGATGGTGCCCTGGTCGTCGATCAGCTTGCCCAGCGTCACGACGCCAGGAATGGCGTCCACCACCACGTTCAGCGCATCGCTTTGGCCGCTGCTGTTGCCGGCTTGGTCGACCACCTCGGTGGTGAAGGCGTGCTCGCCGCTGGTCAGCGGCGTGGTGGGCGTGAAGCTCCAGTCGCCGTTCTCGTCCACCAGCGCTTCGCCGATCTTGTTGCCGTTGTCGTACACGTTCACGGTGGCGCCCGGCTCGGCCTTGCCGCTGAAGGTCGGGAGGTCGTCGTCGGTGGTCTCGCCGTCCTTCAGCGCGCCCACCTTGCCACCCACGTCGTCGGTCACGACGAGGTCGGTGACCTGGCCCGGCGGCGTGGCGTCGACCACGAAGTTCCAGACGCCGGTGGCGTCGCTGGTCTGGCCCACGGGGTTGGTGGCCGTGGCGGTGATGTTGTGCGTGCCGTCGACCAGGTTGGCCTCAGGCGTGAAGCTCCACTTGCCGTTGGCGTCGGCCACGGTCTGGCCCAGCAGCTTCGTGCCGTCGTAGACCTTGATGGTGTTGCCCGCTTGTGCGGTGCCGATGATGGTCGGCTTGGCGTCGTCGGTGACCTGGCCCTTCTGCAGCATGCCCTGGTGCGGGCCCACGTCGTCCTGCACGTTCTGGATCACGGGCACGCTCGGCGGCACGCTGTCCAGGATCACGGTGTAGGGCGCGGTGGGCGCGGTGTGGTTGCCCGTGGGGTCCATCTCGATGGCGGTGAACTCGTTCTTGCCTTGCAGGAGCGGCGTGCTCACCTGCAGCGTCCACTTGCCGTCGGCCTCCACGATCGCGCGGCCGAGCTCGCGGCTGCCCGTGCTGTCCTTGACCGTCACGATGATGGTGTCGCCGGCCGTGCCGGTGCCGCTGAGCAGCGGACGGCTGTCGTCGGTCTTGCCGCCCGAGGCCACGTTGCCCGTGACTTCGCCCACGTCGTCGGTCACGCCCGTGATGGCCAGCTTGCTGGCATCGGGCGGGGTCACGTCGATCTCGAAATCGAAGGGGTCGGAGGGCTTGCTCTCGTTGCCGGCCGGATCGCGCGCGATGACGGTGATGGAGTGGTCGCCCTCCTTCAGGTCGGTCGAGGGCGTGAAGGTCCAGGCGCCGTTCTCGTCCACTTCGGTGGTGCCGATCACGGTGTCACCGTCCTTGATGACGATGGTGTCGCCCGGCGTGCCTTCGCCATGGAACTCGGGCTGGCGGTCGTCGGTGACGCCGCCCGGGGTGATGGGGCCCTGGTACTCGCCCATGTTGTCGTTGGCGCCGCCCACCTGGGGCTGGTCGGGCGGGGTGATGTCGACGACGAATTCGAACGGGTCGGAGGGCTTGCTCTCGTTGCCCGCGGGGTCGCGCTCGACGATGGTGATGGAGTGCTCGCCCTCGCTCAGGTCGGTCGGCGGCGTGAAGGTCCACACGCCGTCCCCGTTCACTTCGACGCGGCCGATTTCCTTGCCGTGGTCCAGCACGATGATGGTGTCGCCCGGCGTGCCCTGGCCGTCGAACTCGGGGCGCTGGTCGTCCGTCGCGCCGCCCGGGGGCACGCGGCCCTTGATGGGGCCCACGTCGTCGATGACGGCGCCGGGGCCTTCGCTGCTGCCGCCGTTCCACTCGGGCTTGGGCGGCGGCGTCGTGTCGACGGCGAACTCGAACGGGTCCGAAGGCTCGCCTTCACGGCCGGCCGGATCGCTCTCGGTGATGGTGATGGAATGGTTGCCCTCGCTCAGGTCCTTCGGTGGCGTGAAGTGCCACGCGCCGTTGCCGTCCACAAGGGTCTTGCCGATTTCTTTGCCGTTGTCGTACATGGTGATGGTGTTGCCGGGTGTGCCGGTTCCGAAAAAATCAGGTCGCGTGTCGTCGGTCTGGCCGCCGGGTTGGATCTGGCCCTTGAGGGGGCCGACGTCGTCGTAGGCACCGCCGATGCCGTCGAAGCCGGGCTTGCCGGGAGGACGCACGTCGGGCGGAGGCATCACGGGCGGAAGGCTCGGCGCGGTATCACCGTCGCTGCCGCTGGCCGCGGCAATGGCGCCGAGGCCGAGCGCGGCCAGGCCGCCGGTCATCAGCAGGGGCAGCATGCCGCCGAAGAAATCGTTGCCACCGGCCGCTTCGGTGCCGGCCAGGTACGGCGCACCCGGGCCGTACGAATCGCCGCCCAGCGCCACGGGTGCCGACTGGCCTTCGGCCAGCGCGTAGATGTCGCCCGCGCCATCGGTGCGCGCGTACGCATACAGCTGGCCGTCCTCGGCCACGCCGTACAGGCCCACGGGTTCGGACTGCGCGTAGTAGCCCTCGAGCACCAGGCCCGGGCTCGTCTCGCCTTCGAGCGTGATCTGCAGGTCGTTGCCCACGCGCGTGAGCGTCACGTTCTCGGGCGCAAAACCGTCGTCGCCCTTGAGCAGGTACTTCGCGCCCTTCTGGACCTTGATCCGGACCGGCGCCTTGCCGCTGGTTGCTGCTTCCACCGTGTGATCGATGTTCCTGCCGTTGCTGTTGACGACGACCTTCGTCTTCTTCGTTGCCATGTGATTCCTAGTGCTGGAGAGATAAATCGGGACCGGACGAGCACGCGAAATGCACGCGACTCGATCAAGCGGTTTCTTGATCGATGACTTTAGGAAGGCGGTCCCGTTCGATCCATCGGACGAGTCCGAAAGCACTAGCCCCCGGGATAGGCGCAGGGCGAAACTGTGAACAAAGCCCCCGGAAGTACCTACAAAGCAGAAAGGCCCTTGCAAGTCGACGACTCGCAAGGGCCTTGGGGGGAAAGAACGCGGTGGGTAAAAAGCGCCGGGGAAAATCCGGCCTGCTCAATCAGTGAGCAACGTGGTGCGAAGCCGCGCCAATGCTCGCTCTGCTGGCTCGCCTCCTCAGGCAACCCACAGAGTTATGCACAGAAAGAACGAACAACTGTCATCAAGTTGACTTGGCCGCGACGTAGCCCTTGAACTGCTCGCGCAATTTGGTCTTCAGCAGCTTGCCGGTGGCTGTATGCGGCAGGCTGTCGACGAAAGCCACGTCGTCGGGCAGCCACCACTTGGCCACGCGCTGCGAAAGAAAAGTGAGCAGTTCCTCGCCCGTGACCTCTGCGCCTGCACGCTTCACGACGATCAGCAGGGGCCGCTCCTGCCACTTCGGATGCGCGATGCCGATCACCGCGGCCTCGGCCACGGCCGGGTGTGCGCTGGCCGCGTTCTCCAGGTCGATCGACGAGATCCACTCGCCGCCCGACTTGATGACGTCCTTGGCGCGGTCGACCAGCTGCACATAACCGTCGGCGTCGATGTTGGCCACGTCGCCGGTCGGAAAGAAGCCCTCGGCATCGAGCACGTCGCCGCCTTCGCTGCGGAAGTAACCGCTCGCAATCCACGGACCGCGCACATGCAGGTGACCGAAGGCCACGCCGTCGTGCGGCAGGCGCTGCCCGTTCTCGTCGACGATCTTGAGCTCCACGCCCCACACGCCGCGGCCCTGGCGCATCTTGACCGTGGTCTGCTCCTCTTTCGGGAGCGCGAGGTGCTTGGGCAGCAGGTTGCCGATCACGCCGATGGGGCTGGTCTCGGTCATGCCCCAGCCTTGCACGAAGTCGGCGCCAAAGTCGCGCTCGAAGCGCTCGATCATGGCGCGCGGCGTGGCGGCGCCGCCCACGCCGATGCGCTTGAGGCCGATGGCGCGGGTGTCGATCTCGGGGTGGGCGTCGAAGTACTGGAACAGCATCAGCCACACGGTGGGCACCGCCTGCGAGAAGCTCACCTTCTCGTCGCGCATGAGTTCGTACAGGCTCTGGCCATCGAGGTGCGGGCCGGGCATGACGAGCTTGGCGCCCACCATCGGCGCCGAGTACGGCATGCCCCAGGCGTTGGCGTGGAACATGGGCACGGCCAGCAGCAGCGTCATCTGCGAGCACACGCCGAAGGTGTCGGGCGCGCATTCCATCAGCGAATGCAGCACGGTGGAGCGGTGCGAATACAGCACGCCCTTGGGGTTGCCCGTGGTGCCCGAGGTGTAGCACAGCGACGAGGCGGTGCGCTCGTCGAACTCGGGCCAGGTGTAGTCCTCGCTCTGCGCGCCGATGAGCTCGTCGTAGCACAGCAGGTTCGGCACGTCGATGGCCGGCATGTGGGCGCGGTCGGTCATGGCGACGAAGGCGCGCACGCTCTTGAGCTTGGGCGCGAGCTTCTCGACCAGCGGTGCGAAGCTGGTGTCGAAGAACAGCACCTTGTCTTCGGCGTGGTTGACGATGTAGTCGATCTGCTCTGGAAAGAGCCGCGGGTTCACCGTGTGCAGCACCGCGCCCGAGCCGGACACGCCGTAGTACAGCGCCAGGTGCCGGTACGTGTTCCACGCCAGCGTGCCCACGCGGTCGCCGGGCGCCACGCCCAGCGCCTTCATCGCATTGGCCACCTGCTTGGAGCGCCGCTGCACCTCGCGGTAGTTGGTGCGGTGCACCGGGCCTTCAACGGTGCGCCCGACGATCTCGACGTGAGGGTGGAAGGTGGCCGCGTGGTCGATCAGCGACGAGATCAGCAGCGGGCGGTCCTGCATCAGTCCGAGCATGGTGTGTGTCTCCTGTGGTTCTTTTGAGCGTGCTTCTGCGAAGGCTACTTCACGGCAATCGAATCGCCCATGGGCTCGAACTCCTTGCCGTTGAACTGCACCAGCTGCAGCGTGTTGAACGGAAAGTAGTCGGTGGCCGAGGTGTTCAGCGCAATGCCAGGCAGCAGCATGCCGGTGCGCATGTTCTTGAGCGTGGTGGCCTGCTTGAGCACGTTCTCGCGCGTGAGGTTGTCGCCCGAGGCCTTGAGCACGGTCTCCATGGCCTGCGCCACGCCATAGCCGTACACGCCGGCGGCGTTGTTCACGTCTTCGTTGGGGGCGTACTTCTTCATGAAGGCCAGGAACTCCTGCGTGGCCGGGTCGTTGGCCCAGCGCGGCTGCGCGGCGTCCTTGAAGAAGGCCATGGCCATGATGCCCTTCGACTTCTCCAGGCCCGCGGGTTCCAGCGTCATCTTCACGTAGGCCGACACGTAGGTGAGGTACTGCTGCTTCGGTTTCCAGCCGATGTCCCACGCTTTGCGGATGGCCTGCGCGGCAAAGCGCGCGGTGGCGAAGTTGACGAACACGTCGGCGCCCGACGACTGCAGCTTGATGATCTGCGAATCGACCGTGGGGTCGGCCACCTCGAACGAGGCCTCGGCCACCACCATCGAGGCCTTGTCGCCCAGGCCCTTCTTCAGGCCCTTGAGCAGGTCCTTGCCGAAGTCGTCGTTCTGGTAGAGCACGGCGATCTTCGCGTTGGGCATCGTCTTCAGGATGTTCTTCGCGTAGAGGCTGCCCTCGCCCTCGTAGCTGGGCATGTAGGGCGTGGTCCAGGGGTAGGCCTTGGGGTCGTTGAAGCGGTCGGCGCCCACGCCCAGGAACAGGTGCGGCACCTTCTTGGCGTTCATGTAGCGCTGGATCGCGGCGTTGGAGGCCGAGCCCAGGTTGCCGTACACGGCGAGCACTTCGTCCTGCTCGACCAGCTTGCGCACCACCTCGGTGGTGCGCGGCGGCGTGTACTGGTCGTCGTAGCTGATGAGCGTCACCTTGCGGCCGTTGATGCCGCCCTTGTCGTTCACCATCTTGAAGTACGCCTCGTTGACCTTGCCGACGATGCCGTACGACGACACGGGGCCGCTGTAGGGCATGGCCATGCCGAGCTTGATCTCGGTGTCGGAGGCGCCGGTGTCGTACTTCTTCTGCGCGAGGGCCGCGCCGGCGGTGAACAGGAGGGCCGCGCCGCCCAGGGCGGCGGCCAGTCGAACGATGGAGGTCATGGAAGCTTCAATGAAAAACGAAAAGGGGAAATGAATGGCGGGCCGACAGCGCGGCCCGCATGACGTCAATCAATCGCCGAGCACCTTGCCGAACGGCTCGTAGCGCGTGCCGTTGAAGCGCACCAGCTGCATGCGCTCGATCGGGTAGAAGTCCGTCGGCGAGGTCTTCACCTCGATGCCCGGGTAGAGCATGGGCGGGCTGTACTGCAGGTTGGCCGCCACCTTCATGATGTTGACGCGCGTGAGGTCGTCGCCCGCCTTGCGCAGCACCTGCTCCAGCGTCTGCGCCGACGAGTAGCCCAGCACGTTGAGCGAATCGCTCAGGTCGCCCGAGGGGTAGTACTTGCTGAACCAGGTCTTGTAGTCCTCGTACTCCTTGGCGCCCTTCCACATGTCGTCGGCCGGGTCACGCAGGTAGGTGGCCGAGATCACGCCCACCGCGTTCTCGGGGCCCGCCGGCTTGATCACCGCCGACACCGACACCGACACGCTCGACAAATACTGCGTGGGCTTCCAGCCGATGTCAGCCGCCTTGCGGATCGCCTGCGCCGCGAACTTGGGCGTGGTGATGCTGAAGAAGGTGTCGGCGCCCGAGGCCTTCAGGTTGACCATCTGGCTGTCGATGGTCGGGTCGGTCACCTCGTAGGTCGACTGCGCCACGATCATCGTCTTGGCCTTGTCGCCCAGCGCTTCGAGAAAGCCCTTCAGGAAGTCCTTGCCGAAGTCGTCGTTCTGCATGAGCACGGCGATCTTCGCGTTGGGCTTGGTGGAGAGGATGTGCTGCGCGTAGATCTTGCCTTCGGTCTGGTACGTGGGCTGCCAGCCCATGGTCCAGGGGAAGGCCTTCGGATCGCCGAAGCGCGTGGCGCCCGTGGCTACGAACAGCTGCGGCACCTTCTTGGCGTTCATGTAGCGCTGGATCGCCAGGTTGTGCGCCGTGCCCAGCGGGCCGAAGAGCACCAGCACTTCATCTTGTTCGACCAGCTTGCGTGCCTGCTCCACGGTCTTGGAGGGGTTGTAGGCGTCGTCCAGCGAGATGAACGTGACCTTGCGGCCGTTGATGCCGCCCTCGGCATTGAGCTTGGCGAAGTAGCCCGCCGCCGCCTTGCCGATGGTGCCGTAGGCCGACACCGGGCCCGAGTACGGGACGATGTGGCCGATCTTGATCTCGGTGTCGCTCGCGCCCGGGTCGTAGCGCTTCTGGGCCTGCGCCGTGAAGGCCGTGGCGAGGCCGAGCGTGGCCGCCAGGCCGGCGCCGAGCAGGCGGCGGCGCGTGCCGGGGCGGGCGGAAATGAGGGAACGTGTCATGGTGTTGTCTCCGTCGTTCTCGTGAAAAAGAAGCTGCGGCCGCGGGCCTCTTGCCGGCCTCGCATCGGTCTCTTGCGGACCTCGTGCGGCGTTCGGGCTGGATGGTAGGCAGCGCCCCCTGCGCGTCACATCGTCGGAACGGACGATTGAGAGCGGCTGAGGGTTGCCCCTAGCATGAGCCTCGACACGGAGACACACCCACCGCCGCGCAACGCGGCGGGCACCGAAGGCAAGCACCGCATGGACCTCACGCTCAATCCCCGCTACGAAGCCTTTCGCGACGAGCTGCGCGCGTTCCTGGCCACGCACGGCCACCGCTCGGCCTTCGCGCGCACCGCCGAGCGCCCCGACGCCGACGCCCTCGCCTGGCAGCGCCTGCTGCTGGACCACGGCTACGCAGGCCGCACGGTGCCGCGTGAGTACGGGGGCCACGGCGCGGCGCCCGACGTCATGGAGTCGCACCTCATCACCGAGGAATTCGCGCGCGCCGGCGTGGCGCCACCGTTGGGCAACCAGGGCATCTCGATGCTGGTGCCCACCCTGCTCGAGCTGGGCAGCGAGGCGCAGCGGCGCGAATGGATCGGCCCCACCTTGCGCGGCGAGGTGGTCTGGTGCCAGGGCTACTCCGAGCCCGGCGCGGGCTCCGACCTGGCGTCGCTGCAGACGCGCGCCACCGAAGACGGTGGCGACTTCGTCATCAACGGCCAGAAGATCTGGACCTCGACCGCGCACGTGGCCGACATGATCTTCTGCCTCGTGCGCACCGAGCCCGGCGCCGCGAAACACGCGGGCATCAGCTACCTGCTGTTCTCCATGAAGACGCCCGGCATCGAGGTGCGCCCGCTCAAGACCATGACCGGCCATGCCGAGTTCAACGAGGTCTTCTTCACCGACGTGCGCGTGCCGCAGCACCAGATCGTGGGCCAGCGCGGCGACGGCTGGAAGGTGGCCAACGCCACGCTCAAGCACGAGCGCGGCTCGCTCGGCAACCCCAACCTCACGACCCAGCGCTACCAGGAACTCGCCACGCTGATGCAGGCCGAGACCGTCGACGGCACGCGCCTCATCGACCAGCCCGTGCTGCGCGACCGCCTGATGCGGCTGCAGGGCCAGGTGCTGGCGCAGAAGTGCCACGGCCTGCGGCTGCTCACGGCCGCGGCCAGGGGCGAAGACCCGGGCCTGGCCGCGCTGGTCGTGAAGCTGCAGGGCTGCGAGCTGCGCCACCAGCTGGCCGCGCTCGCCATCGACGCGCTGGGCGAACTGGGCCTGCTGATGCCGGGCAGCGCGCATCTGCGCGCGCAGGCGCTCTGGCAGGAGCGCTACATGTTCGACCTGGGTCTGATCATCGGCGGCGGCACCGCGCAGATCCAGAAAAACATCATCGCGGAACGCGGGCTCGACATGCCGCGTGAACCCCGGCTGGCTTGAGACAAACGGAAAGAAGCACCTCATGGAATTCGCCCTCTCCGCCGACCAGAAGCTGCTGCAGGACAGCCTGCGCCGCGCGCTCGAACGCGCCTGCCCGCTCGATCGCGTGCGCCGTGTCGCGGCCGACGACCTGCCGCTGGACCGCGAGGTCTGGCGCACGCTGTGCGAAGTCGGCGTGCCGGCCCTGCTCGTGCCCGAGGCCTTCGGCGGGCTCGGCCTGTCCCTGCTCGACGCCGCGCTGGCCGCCGAGGAGCTGGGCCGCCATGTCGCGCCCACGCCCTTTCTCGGCACCGCCGTGCTCGCACCGCTCGCGCTGCGCGAGGCCGGCAGCGCGGCGCAACAGGATGAATGGCTGCCGCGCCTGGCGGCCGGCGAATGCATCGCCGGCGTGGCCATCGCCGAGGCCGTGGCCGGCGCGCGCGATGGCGCCGGCGTGACGGCCAATGCCAACGGCACGCTCGACGGCAGCGCGCTCTTCGTGCTCGACGCGGGCGCGGCCGATGTGTTCATCGTGGCCGACCGCGCGGGTGGCCTGCACCTCGTGCGCGCCGATGCGCAGGGCCTCACGCGCGGCGCGCTGCGCAGCATCGACGCCACGCGCCCGCTCGGCGAATTGCACTTCGCACAGGTGAAGGCCGAGCGACTGCCCAACGCCAGCCCCGCCACGCTCGCGCGCCTGCGCAGCGCGGGCTGGGCCCTGCTCGCCGCCGACACGCTCGGCGCGGGCGAAGCCATGATCGGCCAGGCCGTGGCCTACGCCAAGGAGCGCCGCCAGTTCGGCCGCGTGATCGGTTCCTTCCAGGCCGTGAAGCACCTGTGTGCCGAAATGGCCGCCGCGCTGGAGCCCGGCCGCGCCCTCGTCTGGTACGCGGCCCATGCCTTCGACGCATTGCCCGAAGAAGCCGCGCTGCTCGCCGCGCACGCCAAGTCGCACCTGAGCGAGACCGGCACCTTCGTCGCCCGCACCGCCACCGAGGTGCACGGCGGCATGGGTATCACCGACCTGCTGGGCCTGCATTACTGGTTCAAGCGCATCGGCTTCAACCGCCAGCTGCTCGGCGGCCCCGAGCGCGTGCGCCACCTGGCCGCCGAGATGCAGGGCCTCGTCGCCGCATGACCTCCCCACCCATGACCACACCATCCACCGCCCCCCGCATGCTCGAAGGCCTGCGCATCGTCGACCTCACCACGGTGATCTTCGGCCCCTACTGCACGCAGATCCTTGCGGACCTCGGCGCCGAGGTGGTCAAGGTCGAGCCGCCCGAGGGCGACAGCATCCGCATCATCGGCACGCCGCCCGTCACGCCGCTGATGAGCCCCGTGCACCTGCGGCTGAACCGCGGCAAGCGCTCCGTCGTCTGGGACCTGAAGAGCGAGGACGGCCGCGCCGCAATGCGCCGCCTCATCGAGACCAGCGACATCTTCATCCACAACGTGCGCAGCGACGCCATCGCGCGCGCGGGCCTGTCGTACGACGACGTGCGGGCCATCCGCCCCGACATCGTCTACGTGCACTGCACCGGCTTCGACCAGCGCGGGCCGTATGCCGCGCTGCAGGCCTACGACGACATCATCCAGGCCGCCTCGGGCATCGCCTCGCTGCCGCCCAAGGTCGACGGCAACCCGCAGCCACGCTACGTGCCGATGACCATGGCCGACAAGGTCTCGGGCCTGCACGCGGCGTACGCCGTGCTCGCCGCCGTGGTGCACCGTCTGCGCACCGGCGAAGGCCAGCAGGTGGAGGTGCCGATGTTCGAGTCGCTCGCCAGCTTCAACCTCGTGGAGCACCTGTGCGACAAGACCTTCGTGCCGCCCACCGGCCCCGCGCTGTACCCGCGCCAGATCGACCCCATGCGCCAGCCCATGCGCACGCGCGACGGCTACATCGCCATTGCGCCCTACCTGGACGACCGCTGGCTGCGCTTCTTCGAGGCCGCCGGCCACCCCGAGGTGCTCGAGGCGCCCGAGCTGGCCGACAAGGCGCTGCGCCGCAAGCACATGAGCCGCATGTACGAGGCCGCTGCCGCGATCCTGCCCGAGCGCACCACGGCCGAATGGCTCGACATCCTGAAGAAGGCCAACGTGCCCGCGATGCGCGTGAACGACATCGCCGACCTGCCCGACGACCCGCAGCTGCAGGCCGCCGGCCTTTTCCGACAGCGCACGCACCCGACCGAAGGCGCGTATCTTGAAGTGCGCCCGCCGGTGCGCTTCTCGGGCTATGCCTACGCCGACCTGTCGCACGCCGCGACACCCGGCCAGCACAGCGCCGAAGTCGCACGCGAGCTGGGCGTGACCCTCATGAACGAACGAAAGAACGCCGCATGACCATGACTGTCTACGACGCCGTCGCAAGCCGCCGCTCGGTGCGCGAATTTCTCGACCGCCCCGTGCCCGCCGACACGATCCGCCGCGTGCTGCAGGCCGCGCTGCGCGCACCCTCGGGCGGCAACCTGCAACCGTGGCACCTGCACGTGGTGGGCGGCGAGCGCCTGGACGAACTCAAGGCCCTCATGCGCACCCGCGTGCAGGAAACGCCCGGCGGCGAAGGCAGCGAGTACGACATCTACCCGCGCGAGCTGGTCGCCCCCTACCGCGACCGCCGCTTTGCCGTGGGCGAGGCGATGTACGCGCGCCTGGGCATTCCGCGCGAGGACAAGGCCGCGCGTTTGAAATGGTTTGCGCGCAACTTCCAGTTCTTCGGCGCACCGCTCGCGCTCTTCTGCACCGTCGACCGCCGCATGGGCCCGCCGCAGTGGTCCGACCTGGGGATGATGTTGCAGAACGTGATGCTGCTGCTGCGCGCCGAGGGCCTGGACAGCTGCCCGCAGGAGTGCTGGGCCATCTACCCGCAGACCATCGGCCGCTTCATCGACCTGCCGCCCGAACGCATGCTCTTCACCGGCATGGCCATCGGCTACGCCAACCGCGACAAGCCCATCGACGCCCTGGAGACCGAGCGCGCGCCGCTCGCCGACGTGGCCGAGTTCATCGGCATCTGAAGAAAGCAGTTGCACATGGACGATTGGGAAAGCGCCTGGGCGCCGATGGTGGCGCGCGTGGGCGAAGACTTTGCGAACGGCGTGATCCGCTGGGGCGCCGACGTGATCGAGGCCGGCGCGGTGCGCCGCTATGTGGAGGTGCTGGAGTTCGACTGCCCGCTGCATCAAGGCCCAGATGCAGTGGCGCCATCGACCAGCCTCGCGAGCCTCACGCTGCCGCCGATGTGGGCCCCGGGCCAGCCGCCCGTGTTCACCAGCGACGCGCGCAACGCCGAACCCGAGCGCAGCCCGCTCAAGGGCACGCGCCCCGAGGGCATGCCCCCCACCACCGCCTACATGGCGACCGACTACGAGGTCGACTACCTGCAACCCGCGCGCCTGGGCGACCGCCTGGGCCGGCGCGGCAACCGGCTCGTGCGCTGCGAACCCAAGGCAACCAAGGTGGGAAAGGGCGCCTTCACGACGTGGGAGTACGACATCGTGAACCAGCGCGAAGAGATCGTGGCCCGCTGCCGCTTCGGCATGTACCACTACCTGCCGCACTAGCGAACAGACACCTGATGCCGTGCGGCCTCCCGCACCGGCGCGCTGCGTCCCGTGCGCAGGGCATTGGGTGCTCCCCGCAGCGAAATCAAGGAGGAGGGGCGAAGCCCCGGGGGACATTCGCGGAGGGGAGTACCCGATGTCCTGTGCACGCGCCCTGAACCGACTCACAACGCCTCACAAGCAGAGCAACAAGATGAACTGGCAAACACAACGCCGCTGGGAAGAAGTCAACGAGGGCGACACCTTGAACCCCGTACCCTTCCCCCTCACCGTCTACCGCCTCGTGATGGCCGCCGGCGCCAACCGCGACTTCAACGCCATCCACCACAACACCGAGCACGCCCAATCGACCGGTGCCCCCGAGATGTACGCCAACGTGATGCTGCTGCAGGGCATGTGGGAGCGCGCGATTCGCGAGTACATCGGCACGGCCGGCGTGCTGCATGCCATCCGCGGCTTTCGCATGAAGTCGTTCAACACCGCGGGCGACACCGTCACCGTGCGCGGCCAGGTCGAACGCAAGTGGATCGACGACAGCGCCGATGCCGCGCACCGCCACCGCCTCGACCTGCGCCTGTGGAGCGAGAACCGCCACGGCGTGTCGGTCGGCCCCGGCCTGGCCGTCGTGAGCCTGCCGCCCTGACATCGCACCCACACAGAAAAACCAACGGAGACAAGACAGACATGCACAGCAACAGATTCACCCGCCGCCACGCCCTCGCGCTGGCCGCCGCCCTGGCCACAGGCAGCGCCTTCGCGCAACAGCCAACGACCACCTGGCCCGACAAACCCATCCGCATGATCGTGCCCTACGCCGCCGGCGGCGGCACCGACGTGTTCGCGCGCATCGTCGCCGAGGGCCTGGGCAAGCGGCTCGGCCAGAGCGTCATCGTCGACAACCGCCCCGGCGGCAACGGGCAGATCGGCATCACCGCAGTGCAGCGCGCACCGGCCGACGGCTACACCGTGCTGTTCTCGCTCACCTCCATCATCCAGAACCCGCTGCTGTACCCCAACGCCGGCTTCGACCCGTTCAAGGACTTCGTGCCCGTGTCGGAAGCGGGCCGCCTGCCCATCGTCTTCACCGTCAGCAACAAGCTCGGCGTCGACACCCTCGACGGCTTCGTCAAGCTCGCGCGCGCCGCGCCCGGCAAGTACTCGTACGGCTCCTACGGCAACGGATCGAGCGCGCACCTGTACGCCGAGGTGCTGCAGGACGCCGCGGGCATCCAGTTGCTGCACGTGCCCTACAAGGGCGAGGCGCCGGCCATCACCGACCTGCTCGGCGGCACCGTCGATGCCGTGTTCGTCTCGGCCAAGGGCGTGGGCCCGCACGTCGCGGCCGGCAAGGCGAAGTCGATCGCCGTGGTCGGCACCGCACGCGCCCCGCTCGCGGCCGGCGTGCCCACCTTCGAGGAACAGGGCTTCGCCGGCATGGAGTCGGTCGGCTGGTTCGGCATCTACCTGCCCGCCGGCACGCCGCAGCCCATCGCGCAGCGCCTGTCGACCGAAGTGGCCCAGGTAGTGCAAAGCCCCGAACAGGCCGCGCGCATCGAAGGCCTGGGCGTGATCCCGGTCGGCAGCACGCCCGCGCAGCTCACCGCCACCATGCGCGCGGACCATGCGCGGTGGAAGCAGGTGATCCAGGCCAAGAACATCAAGCTCGATTGAGACCACACGCCATGACACGTCTTTCCTCCACGCTCGGCTTCGCACTGGCCGCCTTGCTCACGCTGCCCGCCGCCGCGCAACAGCCCCCGGCCGACTACCCCTCGCAACCCGTCACGCTCGTCGTGCCCTTCCCCGCCGGCGGCATCACCGACAACATCGCGCGGCTGGTCGCGCAAGAACTCGGCACCGCCTGGGGCAAGCCCGTCGTCGTCGACAACCGCGTGGGTGCCAGCGGCACCATCGGCGCCGCCGCCGTCGCACGCGCCCCGAAGGACGGCCACACCGCCCTCTTCACCATCACCACCCACGTGCAGATGCCCGCGCTGCAGCGCAAGCTCTCGTACGACGCGGTGAAAGACTTCGCGGCCGTGTCGCAGATCGGCATCTCGACCTCGGCCCTGGTCGTGACGCCCGACGTGCCCGCCAAGACGCTGGCCGAACTCGTCACGCTGCTCAAGGCCGAGCCCGGCAAGTACTCCTACGGCTCGACCGGCGTCGCAACCACCTCGCACATCTATGGCGAGCTGTTCAAGAAAGAGGCCGGCGTCGACATGCCCCACGTGCCCTACAAGGGTGCCGCACCCATGGTGACCGACCTGCTGGGCGGCCACATCCGCGTGGCCGTGCTCGACACCGGCACCGCCCTGCCCTACCTGCAAAGCGGCAAGCTGCGCGCGCTGGCGGCGCTGGGCACGCAGCGCTCGGCCACGCTGCCGCAGGTGCCGACCTTCCAGCAGGCGGGTTACGCGGGCTTCGAGCCCTATGCGTGGATCGCGCTGTTCCTGCCGGCCGGCACGCCGCAGCCGCGCGTGGACAAGATGTCGAAGGCCGTGGCCGCCATCATCGCCAAGCCCGAGGTGCAAAAGAAGATGCGCGACATGAACATCGAGCCCGTGGGCAGCACGGCCGCCGAGTTCGCCGTGGTGCTGCGCCAGGACGCCGACACCTGGAAGCGCGTGATCGACAAGACCGGCATCCGCCTGGAGGACTGACCGATGACGCCCCCTCCACTTTTTCGTGGCGCCCTCGAAGGCGTCAAGGTGCTCGACCTGTCGTCCGTGGTGCTCGGCCCGCTGGCCAGCCAGATGCTGGCCGACATGGGCGCCGACGTCATCAAGGTCGAGGCGCCGCAGGGCGACCTGGCCCGCTCGGTCGGGCCCGCGCGCCACAAGGGCATGTCGTCGCTGTACCTGTCGTGCAACCGGAACAAGCGCAGCCTCGTGCTCGACCTGAAGCAACCCGCCGCGCGCGAGGTGCTCGACACGCTGGTGCGCGGCAGCGACGTGCTCGTGCATTCGGTGCGCACCGACGCAGCGGCACGCATCGGCATCGACGCGGCGCGGCTGCATGCGCTCAACCCGCGGCTGGTGAGCGCGCACGTCAAGGGCTTCTCGGACGAAGGGCCGTACGCGGGCCTGCCGGCCTTCGACGACATCATCCAGGCCGCCTCGGGCCTGGCGCAGCTGCAATCGATCTACACCGGCGAGCCGCGCTACATGCCCGCGCTCGTCGCCGACAAGACCACCGCGCTGTATGCCGCCTACGCCATCGTCACCGCGCTGTTCCACCGCGAACGCAGCGGCCAGGGGCAGGCGGTCGACGTGCCGATGTTCGAGACCATGACCGCCTTCAACATGGTGGAGCACCTGTGGGGCCACACCTTCCAGCCACCCATCGACGACATGGTGTACGGCTCCATCCGATCCGGCGTGCGCAAGCCCTTTCGCACGGCCGACGGCTACATCGCGCTGGTGCCCTACACCGACGCGCAGTGGCTGCGCTTCTTCGAAGTGGTGGGCCGGCCCGAGCTGCGCGAGGACGAACGCTTTGCCACGCTGGCCGCACGCGTGCGCAACCACACCGTGGTGTTCGGCGAACTCGAACGCGCCACCGGCGCGCGCACCACGGCCGAATGGGTGGCAGCGTTCCGCCTTGCCGACATTCCGGCGATGCCGATCCAGACGCTGCAGCAGTTGCCCGACGATCCGCAGCTGAAAGCCAGCGGCCTGTGGCACGACGCCGAGCACCCGACCGAAGGCACGCTGCGTTTTCCCGGCGTGCCGTTCACACTGTCGGCCACGCCGGGCGGTGTGCAACGGCTCGCGCCGTCGCTGGGCGAGCACACGGACGAAGTGCTGGGGGAGTTCGGGTTCGAACGCGCGGCGGTCGATGCGCTGGTGACCGCCGGCGTGGTGGCACGGGCCTGAGGTCTATTCGAGCTTCAGATTCATGTCCTTGATCAGCCGCGACCACAGCAGGTTCTCGCGCCGCACCGCCGCCATCAACTCACCCGGCCCTTCACCCGAAGGCTCCAGCCCCAAACCGATCATCCGTTCCTGCAGATCAGGCTGCGCCACGGCCTGGCGCACGGCGCCGGCGAGCTTGTCGATGGCCGGCTGCGGCGTGCCGGTGGGCGCGAAGAAGCCCCAGAAGCCGCCGTGCTCGTAGCCCTTGAAACCCTGCTCGGTGAAGGTGGGAATCTGCGGCGCGAGCGGCATGCGGCGCGTGCCGAACACGCCCAGCAATTTCGCGCGGCCCGACTTCGCGTGCGGCAGCGCCTCGCCCATGGTGACGAAGCCGCCCTGCACCTGGCCGCCGAGGATGTCGATCATCAGCGGCGCGCCGCCCTTGTAGGGCACGTGCGTCATCTGCAGGCCCTCGTCGCGCATGAGCTTCTCGCCGTAGAGGTGGCCCGACGAGCCCTGCCCCGCCGAGCCGAAGCTCAGCTTGCCCGGCTGCGCCTTGGCCATGGCGACGAACTCGCGCATGCTCTTGGCCGGCACGCCCTCGCCCACCGCGAACACGAGCAGGCCGTAGTTCGACAGCGACACGGGCGCGAAGTCCTTGAACACGTCGTAGCCGGGCTTGGCCATCAGCAGCGGCGCGAGCACGAAGGAGTTGACGGCGAACAGCAGCGTGTGGCCGTCGGCCGGCGCCTTGGCCACGAAGGACGCGGCAATGGCGCCGTTGGCACCCGGCTTGGGGTCGATCAGCACCGGCTGGCCCAGCGGCTTGGCGATGCGTTCGCCGATGGTGCGCGCGATGCCGTCGACCAGCCCGCCGGCGGCCGACGACACGATCACCTTGATCGGCTGGGTCGGATAGGCATCGGCCGCCTGCGCCTTCGGCAGCGCACCGAGCGCGGGGGCCAGCAGTCCGCTCGCGCCCCATTGCGCGAATCGACGTCGTTGCAGCATGAAGAGGTCTCCTGTTGGTTTTCTTGACGATGAAAGTGGTTCAGCCCGCCGCGCCCCACACGGCCAGCGCATCGAGCGCCTCGACCGTGGGGCCGTCCACCCGCAGCGGGTTGACTTCGAGCGAGACCAGGTCGGGGCCGAGCGCGAGCGCCGCGTTGCCGATGGCGGCCACGGCTTCGGCGATGGCGTCGCGGTCGGCCGCGGGCGCGCCGCGCCAGCCGTCGAGCAGGCGCGCACCGCGCAGTTCGGCCAGCATGTCCTTCACCTCGGCGGGCGTCACGGGCAGCAGGCGCAGGCTGGTGTCGCGCAGGGCCTCGACCCAGATGCCGCCGAGCCCCACGGCCAGCGCCGGGCCCCACTGCGGATCGCGCACGGTGCCGACGAAGAGCTCGAGCCCGCCTTGCCGCATCGGCGCGACGAGGATGCCGTCGATCTCGGCCTCGGGCCGCGCGGCGCGCACGCGCGCATCCATCGCCTGCCAGGCGGCGCGCACCGCGTCGGCGCCCTGCAGGTTCAGCGCCACGCCGCCGACCTCGGTCTTGTGCGCGATCTGCGCCGAGGCGATCTTCAGCACGACCGGGCCGCCAACCTCCTGCGCGAAGCGCGCGGCCTCGTCGGCGCTGCGCGACAGCCGCACGGGCACCACCGGCACGCCGCGCTGCGAGAGCCAGTCGAGCGTCTCGCGCTCCGAACGCAGAGGCGGCGCGGGTGGAGCGGCCGATACCGCAGCGGCCATGCCTTGTGCGCCCTGACGCCGGCGCAGCGTTTCGGACCAGCGACGCACCGCGCCCGCCGCGCTCATCGCGTGGTGGATGCCGCAGGCGATGTGGCGGATGCCGGTTTCGGCGATGAGCTCACGCGACCGCTCGCTCACCTGCATCACGTAGTGGCTGCAGACGACGGCGGGCACCGGGCTGGCCGACAGTCCGCGCGCCACCTGCGCGAGCACGGCGCGGTTGAGCGGCGTGTCGTTGGCCGGTGCGTTGGGCACGTCGGCCACCACGATGGCGGCGCCCAGCGCGGGGTCGCGCACCAGCGCTTCGAGCGCGTTGCCGAACAGCTCGGGCTGCAGCATGGCGGCGCCGGTCACGTCCAGCGGGTTCTGCGGCGTGCCGTAGCCCGGCAGCACCTCGCGCAGCGCGGCCTCGGTGGCGGGCGCGAGCGGCGTGAGCGCCAGGCCTTCTTCTTCGGCGCGCTCGGCAAAGATCTCGCACATGCCGCCCGACATCGACACCGCCGCCAGCCCGCCGGCCGCGAAGGGCCCGGTCATGCTGGCGAAGGCGGCGGTGAACACCAGGTCTTCGATGGAACGCACGCGCATCAGGCCCAGGCGCTGGCACATGGCGTCGAACACGCGGTCGTCGCCCACCAGCGAGCCGGTGTGGGCCTGCGCGGCCTGCGCCGTGATCTCGCTGCTGCCCATCTTCAGCACCACGATGGGCTTGGCCACGGCCAGCGCGCGCTCGGCCGCGGCGGCAAAGCGCTGCGGGTCGCGCACGGTCTCGGCGAACACGGCGATGGAACGCGTGTGCTCGTCGTCCACCAGGTAGTCGATGACCTCGGCGATGTCGATGTCCGACTCGTTGCCGGTCGACACCATGCGGCTCAGGCCGATGCCGTGCACCTGCGCCATGAACGACAGCTGCCCCGCCAGCGCGCCGCTTTGCGACACGATGCCCAGCGTGCCCGCCGGCAGCGGCTCGCGCAGCGAGGCGGTCCACACGGCCGAGCGGTCGACGAAGTTGACGAAGCCCAGGCAGTTGGGCCCGAGGATGCGCAGGCCGCGCGATCGCGCCTTGGCCGTGAGCTGGCGCTGGCGCTCGCGGCCTTCCTCGCCGGCTTCGGCAAAACCCGAGCTCAGCAACACCGCGTTGCCGATGCCCGCGCGCTGCAGGTCGGCCAGCGCGTCGTCGAGCGCGTCGGCCGGCACCATGAGCAGCGCCGTGTCGACCGGCTCGCCGATGGCCTCGGCCGAGGTGGCCGCCGCCATGCCATGGAAGCTTCCGCCGCGCCGGTTGACTGGGTAGAGCTGGCCCGCGTAGCCCAGCGTGCGCAGGCTGGCGAGCGCCGCGTTGGACCACACCGAGCGCTCGGTGGCGCCGACGAAGGCGATGGCCTTGGGGTGGAGGAAGCAGTGAAGAGAAGAGGAGGAAGAAGAAGTCATGGCGGCAGGAAGAAAGGTCGGGTTCAGTCGTCGAGCTTGATGCGCAGGTCGCTCACGAAGCGCTTCTCGTCGGCATAGGTCTTGTGCGCCCAGGCCGTGTAGGCGGGGCTGTCCATGTAGAACCTGACGTAGTCGTTGAGGTCGAGCGTGCGCAGGAACTCGGGGTCGTCCACCGCCTTGCGGAAGGCCTCCTGCAGCGCCTGCACCACCTTCGGGTCCATGCCGCGCGGGCCGGCGATGCCCCACGAGCCGTTGGCCACCACGTCGTAGCCGAGTTCCTTCACGGTCGGCACGTTCAGCCGCGTAGGCGAGCGCGCTTCGTTGAAGGTGGCCAGCAGGCGCACGCGACCGCCCGCCACGGCGGCGCCGAAGCCGGCCTCGGAGACCGCGTCCACATGGCCGCCCATGAGCGCGTTGTACAGCTCGGCCGCGCCCTTGAAGGGAATGAAGTTGAACTTCACGCCGGCCAGCGCGGCCAGCCGCTCCATCGACACGTGCGAAGTGCCGCCGCGCCCGGTGGTGCCGTACGACACCTCGCCCGGCTTGGCCTTGGCCGCGGCCAGCAGCGCGTTCAGGTCTTTCCACGGGGCCTCCTGGCGCACCGTGATGCCCAGCGTGGCGGCCGTCACGTTGGCCACGTAGGTGAAGTCGGTGGCCGGGTCGTAGCTCACCTTCTGCAGGTGCGGCAGCCGGTACAGCGAACTCAGCATGAGCGACAGCGTGTAGCCGTCGGGCGCGGCCTTGCGCGCCATGGTGGTCGGCGCCAGCGTGGCGGCCACGCCGGGCTGGTTGAGGATCACGATCTGCTGCTTCAGCTCGCGCGAGGCCGCCAGCGCCAGCGCGCGCGCCTGCACATCGGTGGCGCCACCCGCGGGGTACGGCACCAGCAGCGTGATCGGCTGCTTGCCGAACAGGCCCTGGGCGCGCGCCAGGAAGGGCAGCGCGGTGCCCGCGGCGGCGAGCGCGGCGCCGTGGATCAGGCGGCGGCGCGCCGGGTCGGTCGGGAAGGAATGCATGGCTTGTCTCCGGTCGGTCGAACAGTCGAATCGTTCGTTCTTCGGCGATGGTCGCGCGCAGCCCTTGGCCGGTCACCGTCGCTTCGGACGACTTTGGCCGCCACGGCGCTTTCGATCCCGTCGCTTCCGACGATGCCGGCGTAGCGCGTCCCTTCCATACTCGGTGCACAACAACGCATCGACCGACGGAGACCGCAGTCCATGGACCTCACCCAGCCCCTGCACAAGGCCCTGCAGGAACGCCCCGGCGCCACCGCCCTCGTGTGCGGCGAGCGCCGCAGCACCTTCGCCCAGTTCGTCGACCGCGTGGCGCGGCTGGCGGCCGTGCTGCAGTCGCTGGGCCTGCAACCCGGCGACCGCGTGGGCCTGCTGGCGCTGAACTCCGACCGCTACGTGGAGTACCTCTACGCCACCTGGTGGGCGGGCGGCGTGATCAACCCCGTCAACATCCGCTGGAGCGCGCGCGAGGTCGCGTACTCGCTGGACGACTGCGACACGCGCATCCTGCTGTCCGACGCGCACTTCGGCGCCGTGGCGCAGCAGCAGCGCGAACTCTCGCGCTCGCTGAAGACGCTGGTGCACTTCGGCGACGGCCCCGCGCCCGACGGCATGGCCGACGCCGAAGCCCTCATGGCGCGGGCGCAACCCGTGCCCGACGCGCGGCGCGGCGGCGCCGACCTGGCCGCCGTGATGTACACCGGCGGCACCACCGGCCTGCCCAAGGGCGTGATGCTCACGCACGGCAACCTCTACACCGGCCAGCTCTCGGCCAACATGGCCGCCACACGCCCCGCCGAGGCCGTGGGCCTGAACATGGCGCCCATGTTCCACGTGGGCGGCACCGGCCTCACGCTGCAGCTGATGATGCGGCTGTGCACGCAGGTCATCATTCCGGCCTTCGACGAAGTGAAGGTGCTCGAGGCGATCCAGAACGAGCGCGCCAGCGAGACCTTCATGGTGCCCACCATGCTCAAGCGGCTCATCGAGCACCCGCGCTTCGGCGAGTTCGACACCACGCCGCTGCAGCTGGTGCTGTACGGCGCCGCGCCCATCGACGACGCGCTGCTGCTGCAGGCCATCGACAAGCTGCCGCGCGCGGGCTTCTGCCAGCTCTACGGCATGACCGAGCTGTCGCCCGTGGTCACCGTGCTGCCCACCTGGTGCCACCACCCCGACCAGCCGGCCGCGCGCCGCCGCTCGGCCGGGCGGCCCGTGCCCATCGCCGAAGTGCGCATCGTCGATGCCGACGGCCAGCCCGTGCCGAACGGCACCGTCGGCGAGATCGCCGCGCGCGGGCCGATGGTGATGGCCGGCTACTGGAACAAGCCCGAGCAGACCGCCGAGGTGCTCCGCGATGGCTGGATGCACACCGGCGACGGCGGCGTGATGGACGCCGACGGTTTCGTCTACGTGGTCGACCGGCTCAAGGACATGATCGTGAGTGGCGGCGAGAACATCTACTCGGCCGAGGTCGAGAACGCCATCACCCAGCTGCCGCAGGTGTCGATGTGCGCCGTGGTCGGCGTGCCCGACGAGCAGTGGGGCGAGCGCGTGCATGCCGTGGTCGTGCTGCGCGCCGGCGAGGCCCTGAGCGCCGAGGCGCTGGTGGCGCACTGCAAGACGCTGATCGCCGGCTACAAGTGCCCGCGCAGCGTGGAGTTCCGCGAAGAGATTCCGCTGTCGCCGGCGGGGAAGATGCTCAAGTACAAGCTGCGCGAGCCGCACTGGGAAGGGCGCGCGCGCAAGGTGGGTTGACGCGCCGGCGGGTGTGTCTGGGTGTGTACGGGTGTGTTTCACCTGCTTGGGGTATGGTGGCGGGCCGCCACCTGCACCCACTGCGACATGCACCGCCGCCTCCTCGCTCTCGCCCTGCCCTGCTTTCTGCTCCTTGGCCTGTCGCCCGCCTTTGCGAACGGCAGCCTGCAGTGCGACGGCCGGCCGTATGCGGTCGAGATCCAGTTCAGTCTCTCGACCGGCCAGCTGACCGAGCTGATCGTGGCGAACACCGCCTCCGGTGCCGACGAGACCGAGCGCTTCAGCCTGCAGCAGCGCTTTGTCGACCATCGCCGCCAGTTCATGCGCGCGCGCGGCACCGGCCTGGACCGTCCGCAGGTGGCCGTGGCGCTGCGCGTGGCCGGCGCGACCGGCACGCTCAGCTACCGCGGCACGCAGTATGAGCTGCGCTGCAACTGGACCGCGCTGGGCTGACCCACCCTGTCGTGCGTTCACGCCTCGCATGCCGCAAGACCGCACCCTTCTCTATGCCGGACGCGGGTTCGAGGTGGCGCATGTGCGCCTGCACGCGCCGCAGGGGCCGGCATGGAGCGATCTGTACACCGTGGCCTCGCCGCGCGTGGTCTTCCCCATCGGGCGCACGCGACTCGACGTGCGCTCGGGCGAGCACACCTGGCTGACCGACGCGCTCACCGCCATCCGCTTCGGCGACGCCACCGCCTACCGGCTGCGGCCCGAGACCGCGACCGTGCGGCACAGCCTCGTGGTCAGCGGCCAGGCGTCGGTGAGCCCGGCCCACGGTGAAAGCGCGGCGGGCGTGAGCGTCTGCCTGCTGACCCCGCAGGCGCTGTACCGCATGCACGCGGCGCGGCGCCAGCTGCCGGACACCGACAGCGCACGGGCCGCGACCCTGGTGGCCGCGCTCGTCGCCGAGCTGGGCAGCGCGCCGCACCAGGCGCCCTGGCACGGCGCCGTCGCGCGTGCGCGGCAGTTGCTGCTGTCCGAGGGCAGCGGCCCGGGTGCGCGGCCTGCTCTCTCGCTGGACGAACTGGCCGAGGCCGTGTCGCGCTCGCCCTTTCACCTGGCGCGGCGCTTTCGCCAGCAGACCGGCCTGAGCCCGCACCAGTACCGCCAGCACCTGCGGCTGGCCTCGGCGATGGAGCGGCTGGCCGACGGCGAGCGCGACCTGGCCGGCCTCGCGCACGACCTGGGCTACTGCAGCCAGAGCCACCTGGGCGCCGTGTTCCGGCGCGGCGTCGGCGTCACGCTCGGCGAGGCCCGCCGCGTGCTCGGGCCGGCCAGCGCAGGCGCACGAATCTGATAGCTTTCGCGCCGGCCGGGCCACAGACTGGCCCGATGACGACATCGCCTCGCACCCTCTGGACCGGCGCGCTCGCCGCGCTGGCCGCCGCCCTCATCGGCAGCGCCTGGCAGCTGCTGTCGCGCCACGGCGTGACCGCCACCGCGCTCGGGCCGATGGACCTCGCGCTGCTGCGCTACGGCATTCCCGCGCTGCTGCTCAGCCCGCTGTGGCTGCGCGGCAGGCTCGTGCCGCCGGGTGCGTCGCGCGGCGCGCTCGTGCTGCTCGTCGTCGGCAGCGGCCTGCCCTTCGGCCTGCTGGTGCTGGCCGGCGCGCAGTGGGCGCCCGCCAGCCACATGGGCATCTTCATGGCCGGCAGCCTGCCGCTCTTCACCGCGCTGGGCGCGTGGGTCTACCGGGGCGAGCGCGTGCACGGCCTGCGCCTGCTCGGGCTGGCCGGCATCGCCGTCGGCATGGCCGTGTTCGCGGCGGGCAGCTTCGGCGAGGGCCTGCGCCAGCAGCACTGGCGCGGCGACCTGCTCTTTCTGCTGGCGGCCTTGCTGTGGACCGTCTACTCCCTGGCCTTCGGCCGCTGCGGCCTGAGCGCGTGGCAGGGTGCGGCCTTCGTCAACGGCGCGTCGACCCTGCTGCTGTTGCCGCTGCTCTGGCTCGCCGGCCCGCCGCGACTGTTCGCCGCGCCATGGACCGACATCGCGATGCAGGCCGCAGGCCAGGGCGTGGTCGCCGGCCTGCTGGGGCTGGTGGTCTACGGCGTCGCGATCACGCGGCTGGGCGCCGCACGCGCCGCGCTGTCGTCCGCGCTGGTGCCTGTGCTCACCACGCTCGGCGCGGCATGGTGGATGAACGAGCCCGTCACGCGCCCCGCGCTGCTGGCGCTGTCGTTCGTGGTGCCCGGCGTCGTGCTCGCGAGCGGCGCGCTGCGGTGGTCGGTGCCAGCGCCACGCGACAGCCAACGACAGGCCCCGGGGCAGAATGCGGCGGCGTCCTTGCCCACTTCCGAAAGCACTCGCCCATGAAGCAAAAGATGAATCGCCTTCGCACCGCCGCGCTCGTGGCCGCCTCGTTCGCGTCGCTCTTCGCCTTCTGTGACGCGGGCTGGGCGCAGCGGCCGGAGCCGCAGCAGCAGCCGCAAGTACAGCAGCAACCGCCGCTGCAACGCAGCGTCGTGCGCGTGCCCACACCCTTCGTCGAGAACGGCGCGCCCGTCACGCTTGAGATGGTCATCTACAAGCCCGACGGCGCCGGCCCGTTCCCCACCGTCGTGTTCAACCACGGCTCCACCGGCATCGGCAACGACCCGGCCTTGTTCAAGCAGACCTGGGCCCCCGAGCGAACCGCCCGCTGGTTCACGCAGCGCGGCTGGCTCATCGCCTATCCGCAGCGGCGCGGACGCGGCCAATCGAACGGCCTGTACGACGAAGGCTTCACCGCCAAGCGCGAGCACTACAGCTGCGAACCCGCCATCGCCCTGGCCGGCTTCGACCGCGCCGTGGCCGACCTCGACGCCGCCGTCGCGTGGCTGCGGCGCGACCCCGACGTCGACACCCGCCGCATGGAAATCGCAGGCCACTCGCGCGGCGGCATCCTCGCTGTTGCGTATGCGGGCCTGCACCCCGACATGTTCCAGGGCGTCATCAACTTCGTCGGCGGCTGGATGGGCGACAAGTGCCCCGGCAACGCCGCCGACGCCATCAACCCCGCCACCTTCCGCCGCGGCGCGGCCTTTGCCAAGCCCACGCTGTGGCTCTACGGCGAGAACGACCCGTTCTACGCGATGTCGCACAGCCGCAAGAACTTCGAAGCCTTTCGCGAGGCGGGCGGCAAGGGGCGCTTCGAGAGCTTCACGCTGGAGGGCGGCGCGAGCGGGCACGGGTTGCTCGGGCAGCAGGGGCTGTGGGGGAAGACGGTGGAGGCGTATCTGGCGGCACCGTGAGGTGGTGCGGCGCCTCGGTGCGCTAACGGCGCAGATCGGCTGCCGCGGCGTTCAACTGCGCGATGAAGTCAGGAAGAGGAATGCGTGAACCCAGGCTTCCGTCCTTCCCGGGGAACGCAACGCAGAGGTGCTCCCGGCCTTCCTCGCGGTCGAGCAGCAACAGGAACTGGCCATCGAAACTCAGCTCCGCGACGAGGTGCTCGTGCGCCGTGTCGCTCAGGATGGTCGTTTCCCATTTCTCGTTTTTCATGTCTGCTCTGCGGATGAAAGATGACGATGCCGTGCGCTGCGGGTTGAGGCCCAGCAGGGCCGGATGATAGGTCGGCAAGTCCGCGAATCCACCTTCGCCCTAACAGCGACGACCATGGCTATACTGCGCCGGTCACGTCAACACCGGGCGTGATCGGGCTTGGACTCCCGTTGAAATCACTGCGACGTAAAGCCGCAGCCACCCCGCAGGGTCTGCGGCTTTGTCGTTCGCGCTTCCTGTTTAGGCGGCTCGATGGGCGGGCGCGAGCCCGGCCGGTTTCACGCAAGTGGTTTCCCGGTAGTCCAACCCGTCGAGCCGCCGCCCCCGCTTGGACTCGGGTGCGTCGGTTTCAGCAAACCGAAACCCTTGGAGGCCATTCATGGCTGCATCTGCATCTCCCCGCGCGTGCGCGCACGCGTCTTCGCTTCCTGCATCTTCTGAAGAAACCGCCAGTGCCGAATCGCTCGCGCTGCAGGCGTGCGATGACGTCGACAGCCTTCATGCGGTGCGACGCGCCTACGCGTGCATCGAGAAGCTCATCGTTCCGCAGCGTGTGGGGGAGACGGAGGAAGTCTTTCCGACGCGGACTGAATTGGGGGCATTGGTGCGGCTGGTGAATGAGGAGCTGTTGCGACGGATCGAAGCGGCCGATGCCACGACTCAATCACTGCGTGCAGCTCTTGGTGAAGGCGGTGTGCAATGAACGCCTCGCGTTCCACCTCGACCGCGCGCGCGAATGTCAGTGCTGCGGTATGCCAGCAGATCAACTCAATCGCGAAACGGCGGCGGCGATTTCTGCCTCGCTCTTTGACAGGAACTGCTCGAACTCACGCATCCAGTCGTCTAGCGCTGGCTGAACACTCTCAGTCCACTGAATCTTCGTAAGAGGCCCTATCACCAACACCGTACCGTCTTCTTTGCACACGTCAGATTCAATCGCCATCTGCTTGTCGTCGCCCCGGATATCCACCGTGATCGCGAGCTCTTCGCCATCAACACTCCGCCGGAAGGCCAGGTACGCCCTGAGCAAGAACGCTCCATTGCTGGTACGCCCCACATCGCGAATCACGGATGAATCGCTCATCGCAATCTTCTCCGCGAGCGTGGACAGTGTGGTGTGAAGACGAAGCCACAGGGCCTCAATGAGGGCTCCACGGGCGTGCAACCTCTCGCGGCTCACGATGACTCCCAACGACGCGAAGAACGAGGAGAACTTCTTCGACATCTCATCGTCCCGTTGCAGGGTCCCACGATCAGCGTAGAGCGACCGTTCGGTTTCGAGATCGATAGATTCAATCTCGTAGTCACCACTTTCCCAGACGGTGATCCGACCTATCGCTGTCGGTACATCAACATCCAGGCGTGCCGAGGGATTGGCTGAAGGCTCGCTTTCGGTCAGTCGCGTGTCGATGTTCTTTGCCCCCCGGGCTCGGTCTGTCTGAACCGTTTGGGCCCAGTCCACGAATCTTCTCAGCATCATTCTTCCAATTGGAGCACTCGGACTCGCTCCTCGGAGAAGACCTCTGTCCGATGCCGGTTCATCACTGTTCTTTGCCACTGCCCGCTTCGGCGCTCAGGGAGCCGTCACCTTCAACTGAAGTGGAATGGAGCCTGACTCCAATACTTCTACTGCTTCACCCTGAGCAAGATGTTGCTGCCAGACTTGACGACCAGATAGGGATGCTCATACGTGACCACGGGGTCTTCTTTGATTTCTCTCGATGTCCCTAGATTCGCCATCGCGATCAAGTCACACACGGCGCCACCACTGGCACAGGAGTAGAACCAGCCGTCAAGTTGACCTATGCCCGAACCCCTCGGGGCATAGAGAGCATAGATATCCGCATTCCGCCCAGTTGGAAGTTTGACGCTGTAGCGCCTCTCTACATGCGAGGAATAGATCTTGTCGATCCAAGTGCCTGCCTCCTTGAGGCTACCAACACGCACGGGCGCATCCTGAGCTGCGGCGCTGAAAGACATCAGCGCGAGCGAGATCACTGCTAGTTTGGCAAACATACAAGTCCACATTGTGTTGGATAGATTGATGGTGGAACCGGAGAATCGCCAAGTGACTTTGCGGGCCAGCTTCCCTGCTTGTTGGACCAAGTGCCGCCAGCATCCTGACGACACCAATGATCGTCACCACGACCTTGAGAAATACTGGTTGGTCGAATGAAGAGTTACGACACCTGCGCTGGACGCCGTCCACTGGGCGTTGGGTCGGTACGACTACAAGTCACGGGGACTTCATGTATCCAGCGTTTTTCCAAAGAAGTTCGGATGAAGTGATGCCAAGGGCAGTCGACACCTGCTCCAGCCGATGCTCCCAGTCATTTAGCTGCGAGCAAAAGAACAGATCTACGGTGTTCTCGGGAAGGCTCTTGTAATTGCAAAGGTAGAAGCGAAACCCGTCATCCAATTTCAAATATGCAACGTCGTACTCTTGAAGGTCATCGATTTCATTCTCAACGTTGAAGTTGAACCTCTTGCCAAGAGTCGAAAGATTCGATGGAAAAGTCGCGACATGAGCGACATTGAAGTTGAACGATTCAGCATCGGCTTTCGAGATCGAAGAGCGCGTCATGGGGCAGTTCTTGGAATTCTCAGCCAGTGATGAACAAGGCTCGGCATGGAAAATTGACCATCACCATCCATCCATCGCCTCCAGGCATTCGTCATGAGCCCGTTGTGACGCTTCGTGTCCTGATCCAGGGTGATCCTGGTTCTTTTCGCTCAGATTCCCAACCAGGCTCCAAATCCATTTCAGAACGAAGGCTAGGGTCATCTTCAAGCACGTGTCCGATGCCTACAACTCGATAAGCAGAAGCGCTCTCTTCGTGCTCTCCTCCGCAAACAAAGCACCAGTCTCCCTCAGGGCGAGCTACTAGGCGTACTGGCTCCTTCTTCTCGAAGACGTGAATGCAAACGTACGATTTCAAGTTTCCGGGGATCATGCTGGTTTCATTCAGTGATTGGGGGTCCACTCATCAGGAAATAGCCGCGTACCCTTTTGGCGATTGCACTTGCGACATGCACTGAGAATGTTGTCGATCTCGGAGCCTCCGCCATTGGACCAAGCCTCTTCATGATCATATTCCCTTGAGTTGTCATGCCCGTGATCGGGCCTCATTTGCTGTCCACAATACTGACACCTCAACCTTCCTCGATCATCCGTCGCCTGTTGATCTGAGAGTTCTCGCGTGCCCTTGCTCGGCAATCTCGCGAACATTCGATCGCTGATTCCCTTGCACAGGTCGTGAATCAGCCCAGGCACAGTGAAGTCGAGGGGCGATATTTGTCGAGGTCTCGGCAGCGAAAAACCAGGTGGACTGATCGGGATCCCGTCAAGGTCAGTACCACCCTTAGGCGAAGAGCTCCGACCAGGCAAAGGAATCGGTAAAGGTACCGGCCCTAAAGGGGTAGGTGCAGCAACTTGCAGGCCATCGGGGTCGATGTACTTGAGCGGATTGCTTTTCACGTAACCGAATCGGTTCCAGCCCCCGTCTAGCCCGATCGGATCAGGCTGTGTGTAGCGTCCACAACTTGGACAGTACGAGCGATAACCGTTGAAGAACAACCCCGACTCCTCATCCGCATACTGCCCCGGATACCGCAGGTTGAACTTCACCTCCGACACGCCCGTGGTGCCCGGATTCGGCGTCACGTCCGTGTCGGCAAACCGGTTCCTCGCCGTCGTCGGCTTGTCTTCCCCGAACGCGCTGTAGCCCCACTGCCAGGCCGCTTGCCCGCTCACATCGGTGAGCTTGCGCGGCGTGTTCAGGTGGTCGCTGTGCACCGCGTAGGTCGCACCGTTGATCACCGCCGCGATCGGCATCGGGCCGTTGGCCGTCGGCAGGTAGATGTACTGCGCCTGCCCGCCGCTGTTGGTGCCGCCGCTGCCCACTTCGGCGATCAGCGTGCCCTGCTCGTCGTAGACGTACGTGTAGCCCTGCTGCTCGGCCTGGTTCGTTGCGGGGCTCCACAACCGGGTGAAGAACGCGATCAGGCTTTGCATGAAGCCCGGGTCGGCCTCGTCGCCCTGGCTCGGCGGGTACAGCGGCTCGGTCTTGAACACGCGCTGGCCTAGCGCGTTGTGCGCATAGCGCGTGGTCGGGCTGATGTCGGTGGCGCCGGTGGTGGCGGCGGCCAGCCGGCCCTCGGCGTCGTAGGCATAGCTGCGCAGGCCGTCGGTCACGAGGTCGCCGTTGGCGTTGTAGCCGTAGGTGACGCTGGTGTTGCTAGCGCCGTTGATGCTCTGGGTGAAGCCCGTCAGGCGGTTGCTTGCGGCGCCCACGGTGTGGGTGCGCGCGGTGCTCTGACCACTGACGGCTCGGGTACTGCTGCTTCGGTTGCCATTGGCGTCGTAGTCAAAGGTGGCGGTGTTGTACCCAGTGGTATTGAATCTGATGATGCGACCGACCGGGCT
Source organism: Variovorax sp. GW821-FHT06D12 (assembly GCF_059419205.1). Taxonomy (NCBI): domain Bacteria; kingdom Pseudomonadati; phylum Pseudomonadota; class Betaproteobacteria; order Burkholderiales; family Comamonadaceae; genus Variovorax; species Variovorax sp. GW821-FHT06D12. Next base: position 723,063 of record NZ_JBWKRI010000002.1, read on the forward strand.
GTAGCCGACGTACCAAGTGACATTTTCGTTCGCGAGAGTGGTGTGCGTCGGATCGGTGTCGCCGGGGCGGTACAGGTTCTGCGTGAGGCTGCTAATGCGACCCGCAGGGTCATACGCATAGCTGCTGAACTCGGTGGCCGTGAGCCGCCCCGCAGTGTCGTACACGCGGCTGGCGGCCAAGGAGGCGGGCGGTGCGGCGACAAACGCCCACTGCCACGCGGTGGGCTGGCCGAGCGGACTCCATGCGATGCCGGTGACGAGCGGGCTCCCGTTCCAATTCAGGCCGACGAGGCGGCCAGTCGGGTCGTACAGGTGAGTGAGCGTGGCGCCGTTGGGGTAGCCGATGCTGGCCAGCGTGCCGTTGGCGTTGTAGCCGTAGCTCACCTGTTGCACGCTGCCCGTGCTCGCGCCGGTTGCGAGGGTCTGCTTCTTGAGCGTGACGCGCCCGAAGGCGTCTCGGGTGTACTCGGTGGTGCCGCTGCGGTCGATGACTTCCGAGAGGTAGCCCTTGCTGTTGGCCGTGAGGTCGTAGCGCAGCGTGGTCGTCTTGCCGTCAGCAAAGACGAGGCTGGTCGGACGACCCAATGCGTCGCGGGCGATCGTCGTGGCCTGCCCCATGGCGTCGGTGATCTGGCTGGGCAAGCCCAGGCTGTCGTACTGGGTGCTGGCGCCGCCCGTGTCGGCGCTGGTCTCGGCCGTGGCGTTGCCCTGGGCGTCGCGGGTGTAACCGGTAACCACGCCTTTGAAGTCCTTGGTTTCGGTGATGGCGTCGAGAGCGTTGTATTTGAGGGTGGCTGTGGCGTTGGCTGCGTCGGTGATGGTCTTGACGCGGCGCAGGCTGTCCAAACCGTACCCCGGGTTCTTGCTCAGGCCGCGGGTCGAACTGGTCAACTCGCCGTTGGCGTCGTAGCTGAAGGTGCTGGTCTGGTTGGCACCCTCAGTCTTGCCCGAGAGGCGGTTGATGTCATTGATAGTGCGCGCCACGCTCCAGGCCACGTTGCCGGCGCTGTCCTTGACCTGCTCGGCCGTGCGGTTGCCCATGCCGTCAAGCGTGTAGCTACCGCTCTCGCCGCGGTTATTGCTCCAGCCGGTGAGGCGGTGGGCGGCGTCGTAGGAGTAGGTAAGCACGAGACCGCTGGGCAAAGTCACCGATTCAACGGTGCCAAAGGGTTTGTAGGTCAGCGTGGTGGTCTGCGCACCGGCAAGGCCCGCGCCGACGGTCTGGGTCAGCAGGCGGTCACGCAGGTCATAGGTATAGGTGGTGGCGAGGCCGTTGGGCGCGGTGGTGCTCGCTACGCGGTTGGCGTTGTCGTAGGTGTAGGTGGTGACGTGGCTCAGCGCATTGGTCGATGTGAGAGTGTTGCCGCGGGTGTCGTAGGTGTAGCTGGTGACTGCGCCGTTGGGTTCGGTGGCTGTCCCCACCAGTTGCTGGGCGTTGTAGGTCCACTGCCAGAGATGGGCGCTGTTGGTCGTCGTGTCGGTGACGGTTTTTGAAAGCGTGTTGCCAAGGGTGTCGTAGGTATAGGCGGTGGTGCGGCCCGCCTCGGTGATGAGAGAGGGCAACGAGAGCAGCGGATGCCATTGCGTTGCGACAGTCTTGGCTTCAGGTGTTCCAGACGCCTGCACCACAGTGAGAGGCAGACGCCGAACGGTATCCCACGTTGTCGTCGTAGCTACGCCTTTGAAGTCGGTTTCCGATGTGATCAGGCCATTGACGTCCTGGACCCGGGACCGCGCATCAGATTCACCTGTGCCTGAAGGCCTGTTTCCGACCACCACGGCCAACTTTCCCTTGGTGGTGCTATAGCTGTAGCTGCGGCCCGTTCCCAAAGGGTCAGTGATGAGGGCAGCGTGGGAACTTGAATAAATGACTTGGTAGCGATCAACAGATCCCGCCAATTCACTACTAGTAGCACGACCACTAGCGTCATATGTGAAAGTTGCAAAACGCCCGCCAGTTTCATCGAGGAGTCCGCTCAGGGCATGCGGAAACGCCGCGTTCTCATAGAGAAAGACACGGGCCTTTCCGTCCGGATAAGCGACAACTGAAAGTCGACCAGCAGCGTCGTAGATGTAGCCAATCGTGCGAAGGTCGGGGGTAGTGACGGCGACCAACTGGTTCGCACCGTTGTAAGTCAAAGCCAGGGTGCGGCCAAAAGGATTGCTGATGGTCGCGAGTTGACCTTCGCTGTTGTAGGTATAGATCGTCGTCCAGCCATTTCGCCGTGTTTCGGTTTTCTTCCTGCCGTCGGCTGTGAAGGTCAGCACGGCATCGTCGTCTGCACGGCGATAGACCCACTCTCCATTACCGACTTGTGCAAGGATGTCCGCACTGTTCGTGGCGACCCAATCGGAAGAGTCTGCCACCTTGGAGAAAGTCTGTAAGTAGCCCTCCGCGCTAGTGATGAAAACTCCGACTGGATTGTTCGAAGGAACGGCTTTCAGGGTCACGGCATGGTTGTGCGTCCATGCCTTGCCAAGCGTTCCCACTGCGCGATCCGCGTCGGTCCCCCAGTTACTTCGATACGTCCGAACGAACGAGAGAGGTGAAGGGCCATCGTCCGCAAAGTCGGCTTCCGAACGAAATTTCTCAGCGGAGGCCGGAAGAATAGGATTGGCGGTCTGCACTCCAGCAACGGCGCCCCTCTTGCACATGGGAGCAGAAGAAGACGACGAAGGAGCCTCTGCAACTGCCTTCACGCAGGCGGTTTGACTAGGGTCTTCCTGAAAAAGTGGCCCGCACTGACAACCGCCCGGCACGGCAATGGTGTTCGCGGGACAGTTCACGATTCGCCCAACCAGCACAGAGCCGTAGTACTCGCCCTTTGCACTGATAAGACTACAGTAGCCTTGGCTTGGGCTGAGAGTGAACGTGATCCCGGATGTATTCGTTGCCTGCAACTGTTCGCACACACCGGCAGGCGTCGCTGAAAAAACATGCTCTCCGCCATTCGACGTACCGAATTGACCTCTGTACTGGGTAACTAACGGCACCAATGCATGCGCCGAACCAACCAACAGCAGCAGCAGCACTGCGGTAATCAGTCGGAGAAGATGAGCCCCCAGATCGTGACGCTGACGAGCAGGCCCATGTGCTTGGCCTTTACGAGGAGCCCAACTCGAGCCGCTTGAACAGGTCGAAACTGCCGCATTTGCATCACAACCCCGAGCAAACACCAGCACGAAGAGGCGTAGGAGGAAATTCTGTCCTACGCAATTCCTCTCTCTGCGCAGGACCGGCGATCTCCCTGCTCCTTCCCGAATTTTTCTCATCACATCCCCCTCATGCTTTTTCGTTTGCGTGACTGACCATCTGCGGCCCGCTCTTCACGGGTCGCAGTGATCATTTTTTTGCACGGCCAATCACCCCCTCAGGTGAGGCGCACCGGTACGCGGTGCGATCCGTACAAGTTGTTTCAAGATAGCCGAAAGGCCGCACGCAAACAACGACGGACTGACGCCACTCGCCTCAGCGTCGAGCTCCTGAAACTAAAAGTACGCCGAAGCCTTCAGCACCTGTTGTCCGCAAGCGACTGAAATCACAAACTACGCGGCTTCGCATTTGTGTCCCCAAATTGAGCACAATCCCCCCATGCCAAACATCGCCTCCATCCTCAAAGCCGAAATCTCCCGTGTCGCTCGCAAGGAAGTGCGAGCGGAGATCGAAACCCTCAAGAAGGCCTCCGTCGCGCACCGCGCATCGATTGCCGACTTGCGCCGTCAGGTGAGCGCGCTCGAAAAGGAATTGCGCAAGGTCGCCAAGGGCTCCGCGCGCCAGGCGCCCGCCGCAGCCGGTGCTGCGGGTGACGACGCCGATGCAGGCGGCCCCAAGCGCCGCTTCAGCGCCAACCGGTTGGCCGCGCACCGCGCCAAGCTCGGGCTTTCGGCGGCGATCTATGGGCAGCTGGTCGGCGTGTCGGGCCAGACGATCTATCACTGGGAACAAGGCAAGGCACGCCCGCGTGCGGCGCAGCTGGAGCGGCTGGCCACGGTGCGGGAACTCGGGGCGCGCGAGATCGCAGAGCGGCTGGAAGCGCAGTAGGCAAGTCACCCGCCGCCCACCATGAAACTCGGCTACACCATCGTCTACGTTCCCAACGTCGCCCAATCGCTGAAGTTCTTCGAGCAAGCCTTCGGCCTGTCCACGCGCTTCCTGCATGAGTCAGGCACTTATGGCGAACTCGAAACTGGCGAGACGACGCTGGCGTTCGCCGCGCACGCGCTCGGCGATTCCAACTTTCCGGGTGGGCATGTCGCCGCCTCGGAATCCGTGCAACCGCTGGGCATGGAGCTGGGCCTCGTGACGCCCGATGTGCCCGCCGCGCACAGCCGCGCGCTCGCGGCCGGCGCCACACAGCTGTCGGCACCGGTGACCAAGCCCTGGGGGCAGGTGGTCTCGTACGTGCGTTGCCCCGACGGCACGCTGGTCGAGCTGTGCTCGCCCATCGGCGGCTGACGGGCGCCCTGCCCGCTCGCCAGTTCGCTGGCGGCTAGTCGATCAACGCCACCGCCCGCCGCGCAAACCCCGCGGCCTGCGCGCCCACCTGCACCGCATCTGCCGCCGCCGCGCTGCCGCTCTTGGCGCGCGCCGCGATGCCTTCGAGGATCACGGCGAAGCGGAACAGCGAGAACGCCAGGTGGAAGTTCGTCACCGGCTCGGCGCAACCGCCGGCCTGCTGATAGCGGGCGACGTACTCGGCCTGCGTGGGAATGCCTTCGGCCGCGAGGTCGATGCCCTGCATGCCTTCGAACTCGTCGGCGCCGGTGTGCCAGGCCATGCAGTTGTAAGCCACGTCGGCCAGCGGGTGGCCCAGGGTGGACAGCTCCCAGTCGAGCACGGCGATCACGCGCGGCTCGGTGGGGTGGAACATGAGGTTGCCGAAACGGAAGTCGCCGTGGGCAATGGTGGTCTGGTCGCCCGGTGGCAAGTTGGCCGGCAGCCAGGCGATGAGGCGGTCGATGTTCGCGTCTTCGCGGGTGCGCGAGGCTTCCCACTGCCGGGTCCAGCGCGCGATCTGGCGTTGGAAGAAGTTGCCGGGGCGGCCGTAGTCGGTGAGGCCAACGGCGGCAAGGTCGACGGCGTGCAGGCGCGCCAGGGTTTCGGCCATCGCAAAGTAGTAGGCGCGGCGCTCGGCGGGCGCGATGCCGGGCAGCGCGTAGTTCGACAGCACGCGGCCTTCGAGCTTTTCCATGACGTAGAAGGGGGTGCCCACCACAGCGCGGTCGTCGCAGTACAGCACGGTGCGCGGCACGGGCACGTCGGTGGCGGCCAGTGCGCGCAGCACGCGGTACTCGCGGTCGACCGCGTGGGCCGAAGGCAGCAGCTCGCCGGGCGGCTGCTTGCGCAGCACCAGCGCGCGGTTGTCGAAGTCGACGAAGAAGGTGGGGTTCGACTGCCCGCCGCCGATGCGGGCCAGGCGCATCGGGCCTTCGAGCTCGGGCAGCGCCTGCCGCAGGTGGCGCTGCAGGCGGTCGGCGTCGAACTCGATGCCTGCTGGGGTGGCGTCTGCAGCTGCGCTCATGGCCGGCGGAACACGGGCTCGCGTTTCTCCAGGAAGGCTTTCACGCCTTCGGCGAAGTCGGGCCGGTCGATCAGCTCGCGCTGGCGCTCGGCCTCGTGGCGCATCTGGCCGACGAGCGACTGGCTCGCGGCCGATTCGTACACGGCGCGGATCTCGTGCGCCGCATGCGCGGGCAGGCGCGCGAGCCGCTGCGCGACAGCCACCGCCTGGGCGCGCAGTTCGGCGTCGTCCACACAGGCCCACACGAGGCCCCATTGCGCGGCCTGCTCGCCCGACAGGCGCTCGCCGAGCAGCGACATGCCGACGGCACGCGCGCGGCCCACGAGCCGCTCGAGGAACCAGGTGGTGCCCAGGTCGGGCACGATGCCCAGGCGCGGCATGAAGGGCAGGTAGAAGTACGCGGAGCGCGCCACCAGCACGACGTCGGCGGCCAGCGCCACGCCCACGCCGGCGCCTGCGGCGGGGCCGTTGATGGCGCTCACCACGGGGAAGGGCATGCTGCGCAGGTCTTCGATGAGGCGGTTCGACATGGCCTCCATCGCATCGGCCGTGCGCTGGCCCAGGCTGCCGGGCGCGGTTGCGTCCATGCTGCCCAGGTCGGCGCCCACGCAGAACGACTTGCCGACGCCGGTGAGCACCACGGCGCGCACCTCGCCTTCGTCGCGCAGCAGCGCGAGCCGCTGGCGTAAGGCCTCCTGCAGCGGCTGGGTGAGCGGGTTGAGTCGCTTGGGAATGTTGAAGCTGAGGATGGCGACGTCGCCGTCTCGCTCGTACAGAAGGGGGTCCTGGTCGTCAGGCTGGCTCATGGGTGGGCTCCGAAGGGTGTGAGTAGAAACAGGGGGTTCACTTCATGTTCAGCGCGGGCCCGACCGGGTCGAGGTCCACGCCGTTGAAGCGCACGGGCTGCATCGATGCATAGGCGTGCAGGTCGGCGGCCGAATTGGCCATGGCCACGCCGGGCAGCAGCATCGAGATGCGCGGGCTCTTGAGGGTGCTGGCGGCCACGCGCACGCTCTCGCGCGTGGGGTTGGCGCCGGCCTCGCGCAGCACGTGGGCCATGAGCTGCGCCACGATGTAGCCCGACACGCCGCTGCCGTTGCTCGGGTCGACGCCGCTGGCGTGGGTCTTGAGCAGCTCGAGGTACTCGAGCACCTCGGGGTCGCGGCTCCAGCGCGGGCTCATGGGCTCCTTGTAGACGGCGAGCGCGACCACGCCCTTGGCCTTGTCGGCGCCCGCGGGCTCGAAGGCCATCTTCACGGAGGCGGCGGCAAAGTTGAGATAACGGTCGGGCGTCCAGCCCACGTCGGCAACCTTGCGGATGGCCTGCGCGGCGGTGCGCGCGGTGGCGGCCATCACGAGCACGTCGGCGCCCGACGACTTGAGCTGCACCACCTGCGAATCGACGGTGGGGTCGGTCACCTCGAAGGTGGCCTGCGCCACGATCCTGGCCTTGCCCTGCTTCGACAGGCCTTCCTGCAGGCCCTTGAGCACTTCGCGGCCGAGGTCGTCGTTCTGCATGAGCACGGCGATCTTGGCGTCGGGGCGGTTGTCGATGATGTGGCGCGCGAACACGCGGCCCTCGCCCTGGTAGCTGCCGAGAAAGGGCACGGTCCACGGGTACTTGGCGGCGTCGTCGAACTGCGAGGCGCCCGACTGCACGAAGAGCTGCGGCACTTTCTTGGCGTTCATGTAGCGCTGGATGGCCATGTTGGGCGCGGTGCCCAGGTTGCCGAAGATGGCGAGCACCTGGTCTTCCTCGACGAGGCGGCGCGCCACCTCGACGGTCTTGGGCGGCGAGTACTGGTCGTCGTAGATCAACAGGCGCACCTTGCGCCCGTGGATGCCGCCCTGCTCGTTGAGCTTCTTGAAGTAGGCCTCCGCCACCTTGCCGACCACCGAGTAGCCCGACACGGGCCCCGACAGCGGCATGGGCATGCCCAGCACGATCTCGGCGTCGCTCACGCCGGCTTCGGGCTTCTTCTGGGCCAGGGCCGGCAGGCTGATGCAGAGCGTGGCAAGGCCGGCCACCAGGGCCGTGCGGCGGGAAAGCGGATGAACCATGTCGCGTGTCTCCTTCTGTGTTGCTGAGTGGCCGGATGGCCTGCGTCGTCAGTCGTCGTCGGAAAGCGGTTCAGGCGGTGGTGGCCCGGTTCGGCCCCATGTAGCCGAAGAGGTGGCCCGCCACCTTGCGCATCTGGATCTCTTCGGAGCCCTCGGTGATGCGGTAGCGGCGGTGGTGGCGGTAGATGTGTTCGAAGGGCTTGTGGCGCGAATAGCCGATGCCGCCGTGCACCTGCATCGCGCGGTCGGCGGCCTCGCACACGAGGCGGTTGGCCCAGTAGTTGCACATCGAGACCTTGTCGGACAGCTGCTTCTCGACCTGCGGCTTGGGCATCTGGTCCATCTGCCACGCGGTCTTGCGGATCAACAGGCGCAGCATCTCGACCTGCGTGGCCAGCTCGACCAGCGGAAACTGGATGCCCTGGTTGCGCGCCAGTTCCTCGCCGAAGGGCTTGCGCTCGCGTGCGTACTTCACGCTCTCGCGCACGCAGTAGTCGGCGGCGCCCAGGCTCGACGCGGCCTGGCGGATGCGGTTCTCGTGCACGAAGTGCTGGGGGCAATGGCCAGGCCGCCGTCGAGCGGGCCGAGCACGGCGTCTTCGGGCACCCACACGTTCGTGAAGCTCACGCGCGGGTGGTCGGTGGGCATGTTGAAGGTCCAGAGGTACTCCTCGATCTTCACGCCCTCGGCCTGGGCGGGCACGAGCAAGGCGCTGATGCCGCGCGCGTCGCCGTCGCGCCCGCTGGTGCGCGCGAACAGCACGCAGTGGGTCGCCGTGTGCATGCCGGTGGTCCACATCTTTTCGCCGTCGATGCGAAAGCCGGCGCGGCCGTTGCGCGATTCGGGCACGGCGCGGGTTTCCATGTGGGTGGCGTCGGAGCCGTGCTGCGGTTCGGTGAGGCCGAAGGTCAGGCGCACGCGCTCGTCGAGCATGCCCTGGATGAGTTCGTCGCACTGCGCGGGCGTGCCGAAGTCGCGGATGGCGATCACGAAGGGGTTGTTGGCGACGATCGAATGTTCGTTCTGCAGGTCGTTGTGCAGGCCCAGGCCACGCGCCGCAAAGTGCTCGCGGATCACGGCCATCCAGAGGTTGCTGCCGTCACGCCCGCCGAATTCGGCGGGCAATGCAAAGCGCAGGTGGCCCGCGCGGTCGGCGCGGCGGCGCGCCTCGGCCAGCAGCGCTTCCCACTCGGGGCGCGGCAGGCCGCCGTTCTCGAAGTCGGTGCGGGCCCATTCGCGGCGGTGGTCGAAGAAGCGCTCGTTGTCGTCCTGCGCCTGCAGCGGCGCGATCTCGCGGTCGATGAAGGCGTCGAGCTCGGCAAGGTAGTCGACGAGGTCGCGGGGCAGGTCGAAGTCCATGGCTCAGTCTTTCTTTTTTGTGCCGGCGGCGTAGCCGGGCTGGTCGATGGCGAGCTTGTCGCGCGTGGTCTGGCGCAGGTGGTCGATCAGGCCGGGGGTGGCGGCGTCGAGTTCGCCTGTGGCGATGCGGGTGCAGAGCAGGCGGTTGGCTTCGGCCAGGTCGGCAGGTGCGCCGGGGCCCAGCAGTGCGTGCAGCCGCGTCAGTTCATTGGCCTGCGCGACGGGGCCAAGCTGCACTTCGCGCCGCACGATGTCGAGCGTGTTCGCCGCCACGCGCGCATGGAACGCGACCTGCCCTTCGGTGGCCGGCACCACCTGCTCGCGCAGGAAGGCGGCAACGGCCTCGAGCAGCTCGGCGATGTCGGGGCGGTCCTGCATCAGGCGGCCTCTTCCTCGGGCGCAAGCAAGGCCAGCAGGTCCGACTCGGCCTCCGACGCGCGGCGGCCGATGGCGGCCTTCTCCACATCGCGCTCGCGGCCGCTGAGCCACGCATGCACCATGGCTTCGCAGACGATGCCCCACTTGAGCGTGCCCAGCACCTCCCACCAGCGCACGCGCGCGGCATCGACCTGCCCGCCTTCGGCGGTGTAGCCCTCGAAGAGTTGCTCGCGCGTGCCGAAGCCGCCCACGGGCAGCACGCCGTGGCCGAAGCGCCAGGAGCGCACGCACATCCAGCCGAGGTCTTCCATCGGATCGCCGAAGTGCGCGAGCTCCCAGTCGAGCACGGCGCGCAGGCCTTCTTCGCCGACCATCAGGTTGCCATTGCGGAAGTCGCCGTGCACGAGCACCGGCGCGGGCACGTCGGCCGGCGCGTTTTCGCGCAGCCAGCGGAACGCAAGTTCGAACACGGGGCGCGCGGTGCCGTGGCTGCGGTGCAGGCCGAGCTGGAAGTCGAGCTCCGCCCGCGCGGCGGCCGTGCGCAGCGGCGGCAGCTGGTGCGCGGGCAGGCGGTGGATGCGCGCCATGGCGGCGCCGCACTGGCGCGCCAGCACGCGGCGCGCGCCGGCCAGGCGCTCGTCGCGCACGATGCGGCGGCCCAGGGTTTCGCCCTCGATGCGGTCCATGACGAAGCCTTCGCCGAGCCCGTCGGCCGGCTGCAGCACATGGCGCACGCCCGGCACGGGCACGCCGCCTGCGCGTGCGGCCTCGATGAGCTGCGCTTCCGCCGCCAGGCCCGCGGTGCCCAGGGCGCGCGCGCCGCTGGCATCGGCCGCGCGGCGCAGCACCAGCGGCCGGGCCGGGCCCGCGCCGGTCGTCGCCACATCGAAAGCCCAGGTCTGCTGGCTGGCGCCGCCCGAGAGCCGGCGCACGGCCTTCACCGCATGGCCGCCGGGCACGAGCCGTCCGGCCAGCCGCTGCAGTGCGTTCGCGATCAGCGTCGCGTCATCGTGCACGGGCGAAGCGTGCCTGGAGCTTGCGCAGCAGCCCGACCACGCCGCCGGGCATCGCGAACATGAAGGCGATCAGCACCACGCCGTACACCGCCCAGGGCGCGGCCTTGGAGACCTTCTCGGCCAGCGAGGGCACGAACATGATGAAGATGGCGCCGAAGATCGCGCCGTACAGCGTGCCCACGCCGCCCACCACGATGCCCACCAGCAGAGAGATCGACAAAAACAGCGTGAACGAATCGGGCGCCACGAACTGCACCGCAATGGCCGACAGCGCGCCGCCCACGCCGGTGTACGCGGCCGACACGCCGAAGGTCATGGCCTTGTAGTGGCTGTTGTCCACGCCCATCGCCTCCGACGCCATGGCGTGGTCGCGGATGGCGCGCATGGCCCGGCCGCTGCCGCTTTGCAGCAGGTTGTGGGCAATGAAGAACATCACGACCGCGACGAACAGCGAGAACAGGTAGAGCCACTGGTCTTCGTTGAGCGGCAGGCCGAAGGGCGCGGCGGGCTTCATGAGCACGATGCCCTGCACGCCGCCGGTCCACGCCTCGAGGTGCTTGTACTTGAGCAGCTGCGGCATCGCCACGCCGAGCGCGAAGGTGGCCAACGCCAGGTACAGCCCTTCGAGCTTGAGCGCGGGCCGCCCGAACAGGTAGCCGACGATCAAACACACCACGGCCGCCGCCGGCACCGTGAGCCAGTACGGCACGCCCGCGTGCTCCATGAGGATGCCGGTGGTGTAGGCCCCAATGGCATAGAAGGCGCCGTGGCCCAGCGAAATCTGGCCGTTGTAGCCCGTGAGGATGTTCAGGCCCAGCAGCGCAATGGCATACGAGATCACCATGGTCGCCTGGAACAGCTGGTAGCCGCGCGCCACGAAGGTGATGCCGATGGCCAGCACGATCAGCAGGCCGACCCACAGGAGCGGGGAGCGCGAAGGCTTGCCAGCGGTGCGTGCATCGGCCGACCCGGCGAGCGGTGCCATGGCGGTCGGCAGGGAGGAGGCTTGGGGAGAGTTCATGCGATCAGACCCGGGTGACCAACTTGCGGCCCATGAGGCCGGAGGGCTTGACGATGAGCACGCCGACGATCAGCACCAGCGCCACCGACAGCTTGAGTTCGGTGCCCACCACGTAGGTGCCGATGAGGTTCTCGAGCACGCCGACGATGAAGCCGCCGAGCACGGCGCCCACGGGGCTGTCGATGCCGCCGATGAGCGCGCCGGCAAAGGCGTACAGCAGCACGCCGGTCATCATGTGCGGGTCGAGGAAGACCACGGGCGCGACCATCATCCCGGCCACCGCGCCGATGGCGCCGGCCAGGCCCCAGCCCAGCATGAGCATGCGCCCGACGTTGATGCCCACCAGCCGCGACGAGGCCGCGTTCTGCGCCGCAGCGCGCATCGCCAGGCCCAGCGGCGTGAAGCGGAAGAACGCGAACAGCAGCAGCACCACCAGCAGCGTGACGCCGATGGCGCCCATCTCGTGCGCCGACATCATGGCGCTGCCGAACCACGCGTCCGACGGGAACGGGCTCGGGAACTGCTTGATGGTGTAGCCGAAGAGCCAGCCCGCCAGGCTGTGGAAGATCACCAAGAGGCCGATGAACACCACCACCACCGACAGCGCGGGCTTGTCGTGCATGGGCCGGATGACGGTGAACTCCACCACGGCCGCGAGCACGAAGGACAGCGCCACGGTCGCCACGAAGGCGGCCCAGTACGGCAGGCCGGCCTGCATGAGGCTCCAGGCGATGAAGGTCGAGAACATCGCCATCTCGCCCTGCGCGAAGTTGATGTGGTGCGTGGCCTGATAGATCATCACCAGCGCCAGCGCAACGCTGGCGTAGATGCCGCCGGTGGCCAGGCCCGCCAGCAGTTGGTGCAGGAATGCGTTCATCGGTGTGAGGCCCTTATTCGCCGAGGTACGCCTTGCGGACGGCGTCGTTGCGGCGGATGTCGGCGGCGGTGCCCGAAAGCACGATGCGGCCGGTTTCCAGGAGGTAGGCCGAGTCGGCCAGGTCGAGTGCGAGCTTGGCGTTCTGCTCCACCAGCAGGATCGACACGCGCTCTTCCTTGTTGATGCGCCGCATGATCGAGAAGATGTCCTTCACGATGAGCGGCGCGAGCCCGAAGGAGGGCTCGTCGAGCAGCAGCAGGCGCGGCTTGCCCATGAGCGCACGGCCGATGGCCAGCATCTGCTGCTCGCCGCCCGACAGCGTGCCGGCCTGCTGCGCGCGGCGCTCGCGCAGGCGCGGGAAGTAGCCGAACACGCGCTCCATGTCGGCGTCGATGCCGTCCCTGCTGGCACGTGCGTACGCACCCAACCGCAGGTTCTCCTCGGTCGTGAGGCCCAGGAAGGTGCCGCGCCCGTCGGGCACGTGGCCCACGCCGGCCTTGGCGATCTGCTCGGTGGAGCGGCCGTCGATGCGCTGGCCGGCCAGCATGATGCGGCCCTCGGTGCTCACCATCATCTGGCACAGCGCGCGCAGCGTGGTGGTCTTGCCAGCGCCGTTGGCGCCCAGCAGCGCCACGACCTGGCCGGTGGGAATGTCGAGGTCGATGCCTTGCAGCACGCGCGTCGGGCCGTACGCGGCGTGCAAGCCGCGCACTTCGAGGATGTTGGTCGTCATGCCATCGCCTCCGCTTCTGCCTCTTCGCCCAGGTAGGCGCGGATCACCTCGGGGTGCGCGCGCACCTCGGCCGGCGTGCCCTCGGCGATCTTCTTGCCGAAGTTGAGCGCCACCACCTTGTCCGACACGCCCATCACGAGGCTCATGTGGTGTTCGACCAGCAGCACCGTCACGTTCAGGCGATCGCGGATGTCGCGGATCAGCGTGCCCAGGCTTTCGAGTTCTTCGTGGTTCAGGCCGCAGGCCGGCTCGTCGAGCAGCAGCAGTTGCGGCTCGGCCGCCAGCGCGCGGGCCAGCTCGACACGCTTTTGCGTGCCGAAGGGCAGGTCGGCCACTTCGCGCTCGGCCACGGCCTCGAGGTCGAGAAAGTGGATCAGCTGGTCGGCCCGCGCCCGCGCCTGCGACTCGATGGCCGCCACGCCGGGCAGCCGGAAGGCGTTGCGCAGGAAGCCCGCGTGGTGCTTGCTGTGGCAGCCCACCAGCACGTTGTCGCGCACGGTCATCGTGCGAAACAGCGCCAGGTTCTGGAAGGTGCGCCCGATGCCCAGGCCCGCCATGCGGTGGCGCGGCAGGCGCGTGAGCGGATGGCCGTCGAACTCGATGCGGCCGGCGCTGCACTCGTACAGGCGCGAGAGACAGTTGAACAGCGTGCTCTTGCCCGCCCCGTTCGGCCCGATGAGGCCGCAGATCTGGCCCCGCCGCACGTCGAACGAGACGCCGTCGAGCGCCACGATGCCGCCGAAGCGCACCGACACCGCGTCGATGCGCAACAGGGGGGTGTTCTCTTTGTCTCCGCGATCGGTGTCATGAATCATGCGTCGATCTCTTTTTTTGAGGGAACGGAAAAGGTCAGCGCCGCCCCCGCGGGCGCTGCCATGTGGGCGGCGCAAGGGCCGCCCGGCTTCGTCAGAGCCGCTCGATGATGGTCACGTTGGCCATGCCGCCGCCTTCGCACATGGTCTGCAGGCCGTAGCGCTTGCCGCGCTGGCCCAGGGCGTTGACCAGCGTGGTCATCAGCTTGGTGCCCGAGGCGCCCAGCGGGTGGCCCAGCGCAATGGCGCCGCCGTTCACGTTGATGCGGGCCGGGTCGGCGCCCAGCGCCTTCAGCCAGGCGATGGGCACGGGCGCGAAGGCTTCGTTGACTTCGTACAGGTCGATGTCCTCGATCTTCATGCCGGCCTTTTGCAGCGCGCGCTGCGTGGCGGGCAGCGGGGCTTCGAGCATGATGACCGGGTCGTGGCCCAGCACGCTCATGTGGTGGATGCGCGCCAGCGGCTTCACGCCCAGCGTCTTCAGGCCGCGCTCGTTCACGACCATGAGGCCGCTGGCGCCGTCGCAGATCTGGCTGGCGGTGGCCGCCGTGCAGCGCCCGCCTTCGGCGATGAGCTTGACGCCGGCGATGCTCTCCAGCGTGGCGTCGTAGCGGATGCCTTCGTCGGTGGTGTGCAGCTCGCCGGTCTCGGTGCCGTCGGCCATGCGCACGGCCACGGGCACGATCTCGCGCTCGAAGTGGCCGGCCTTGGTGGCGGCAATGGCACGGTGGTGGCTTTCGAGCGCGTAGCGGTCGAGCGCGTCTTTCTCGATGCCGTAGTTGCGCGCGATCATCTCGGCGCCCGTGAACTGGCTGAACTGGATGCCGGGGTAGCGCTTTTCCATGCCGGGGCTCACGTAGAAGCCCAGGTTGTTCTTCAGCGGCAGCGTGGTGGGCAGGCCCATCGGCACGCGGCTCATGCTCTCGACGCCGGCGGCGATGACGATGTCCATCGTGCCCGACATCACGGCCTGCGCCGCGAAGTGCAGCGCCTGCTGCGACGAGCCGCACTGGCGGTCGACCGAGGTGGCGGGCACCGACTCGGGCAGGCGCGAGGCCAGCACCGCGTTGCGCGCCACGTTGGAGGCCTGCTCGCCGGCCTGGCCGACGCAGCCCATGATGACGTCCTCGATCAGGGCGGGGTCGGCGTCGGTGCGCTCCACGAGGGCGTTGAGCACCTGGGCGGCCAGGTCGGCCGGGTGCCATCCGGCGAGGCGGCCGTTGCGGCGGCCGCCGGCGGTGCGCGCGGCGGCGACGATATAGGCTTCGGGCATGTGAAATCTCCGGTGAGTGATCGGTTCGCGTCCTGCGCATTGTTGGCGCCACGCCGCCGCACAGCGTCGTCGGAACCGACGATTTTGGGCGCCCCACCCGCCGGGCGCCCCACCCCTCACCGGTGGCCGAACACGGGCGGGCGCCGCGCCAGGAAGGCGCGCAGGCCCTCGTGCGCGTCTTCGGTGGCGAAGCGCGCGTGCAGCTGGCGCCGCTCGAACAGGATGCCCTCGGACAGCGACGACTCCCACGCGCGGTTGACCGACTCCTTGATCGCCACCAGCGCCGGCAGCGAATACGCCGCGATGCGCGCGGCCAGCGCCAGGGCCTCGGGCATGAGCGCCTCGGGCGCGACCACGCGCGACACCAGGCCGCAGCGGTCGGCCTCGACCGCGTCGAGCACGCGCGCCGCCAGGCACATCTCCATCGCCTTGGCCTTGCCGATGGCGCGCGGCAGGCGCTGGGTGCCGCCGGCGCCCGGCAGCATGGCGAGCTTGACCTCGGGCAGCGCGAAGCGCGCCGATTCGGCGGCCAGCACGATGTCGCAGGCCAGCGCCAGTTCGCAGCCGCCGCCGTAGGCCACGCCGGCCACCGCGGCGATCACGGGCTTGCGCACGCGGCGGATGGTTTCCCAGTTGCGGGTGATGAAGTCGTCGCGCACCACGTCGGCGTAGCCCCAGTCGGCCATGGCCGCGATGTCGGCACCGGCGGCGAAGGCGGTGTCGCCGCCGGTGACGACGATGGCGCCGATGCCCGCATCGGCATCGAAGGCCAGCAAGGCGGCGCCGAGGGCGCCCATGAGCGCGTCGTCCAGCGCGTTGAGCTGGCGCGGGCGGTTCAGCGTGATCACGCCGACGCGGCCGTCGACATGGGTGAGCACGGGGGCGTCGGGCATCGTCATCGGCTCAGTCGACCACGATCTTCTGGCGCGCGATGAGCGCGGACAGCATGGCGCCTTCGTCGGCCAGCAGTTTGCGAAACTCGGGCGTGCTCATGGCCACGGGCTCGGCGCCCAGGTCGCCGTAGCGCGACTTGACGGCGGGCAGCGCCAGCGCCTTGCCGAGTTCGGCGCTCATGCGGCCCAGCACCTCGGGCGGCGTGCCGTTGGGCGCCCACATGCCGAACCAGATGTCGAGGTTGGCGCCCGGAAAGCCCTGCTCGCCCACCGTGGGCACCTCGGGGAAGAAGGGCGAGCGCTTGGCGCTCACGATGCCCAGCAGCTTGGCCTTGCCGGCGCGGATGTGCTGGAAGGCGATGCCGGGGTCGCAGACGAAATCGGCCTGGCCCGAGAGCACATCCTGCAATGCAGGCGCTGCGCCGCGGTAGGGCACGTGCGTGACCTGCGTGCCGGTGGCCTGCTTGAACAGCTCGCAGGCCAGGTGCGGCGGCGTGCCCGCGCCGGCCGAGGCGTACGAGAGCGCGCCGGGCTTGGTTCGCGCCAGCGTGACCAGTTCGCGCACGTCTTTCGCGGGCAGCTGCGGCTTGGCGACGAGGTACATCTGCGTGCGCCCGACCGTGGCCACCGGCGTGAGGTCGCGCGAGGGCAGCAGGCTCGCCTTGAAGAGCGAAGGGTTGGCGGTCTCGACCGAGGTCGGTGCGATGAGGAAGGTGTGGCCGTCGGGCGCGGCGCGCACCACCTCGGCGGCCGAGATGTTGCCGCTGGCGCCGGGCTTGTTGTCGATCAGCACGGTCTGGCCGAGCGACTCCGACAGCGACTGCGCGAGGATGCGCGCCATGACGTCGGTGCTGCCGCCGGGCGCAAAGCCGACGACCACGCGGATGGGCTTGGACGGCCACGCGCCAGCGGGTGTGGTTGCAGGCGCCTGGGCCCAGGCCGCATGGCCGGCGAGCGCGAGGCCACCCAGTGCGGCCACGGCGCGGCCCAGCCGCCGGCCCACGCCGGCGGCGAATTGCTTCTTGTGCATGTGTTGTCTCCGTTGTGGTGTCGAAAGGATCGGCAGGTGCGCTCAGGCGGCCGGGGCGCCCGATTCGTCCGCGCGCAGCAGGTCGCGCAGCTTGAATTTCTGGATCTTTCCGGAGGGCGTGGACGGCATGGTCTCGCGCACCACGAGGCGCTCCGGGATGTACTGCAGCGCCACCTTCTCGGCCTTGAGGAAGGCGACGATCGACGGCAGGTCGACCTGCCGCCCCGGCCTGGGCACCACCACCGCGCAGGCGCGCTCGCCCAGGCGCTCGTCGGGGTAGGCGACCACCGCAGCCATGGCCACGTCGGGGTGGCGGTACAGCAGCGACTCGATCTCGACCACGGGGATGTTCTCGCCGCCGCGAATGATCACGTCCTTGGTGCGCCCGGCGATGCGCACGTAGCCGCGCTCGTCGATGCGCGCGAGGTCGCCGGTGTCGAACCAGTCCGCCGCGTCGGTGCCGTTGAGCTGCGGGCGCTGCAGGTAGCCGCCGAAGTTGGAGCAGGCGCGCAGCAGCAGCTTGCCGACCTCGCCCGCCGGCAGCGCGAGGCCGTCGACGTCGACCACCTTGAGCTCCACGCCGGGCAGCGGGCAGCCGTCGGTGTGGATGGAACGCTCGTCGTCGTCGTCCAGCCGCGTGAGCGTGACGGCGCCGTTCTCGGTCATGCCCCAGGCCGACACGATCTTGGCGCCCAGCGCCTGGCGCGCCTGCTCGACCAGCGCGCCCGGAATGGGCGCGCCGGCGCAGAGAAAGGCGCGCAGCGTGGGCACCGCCGTGCCCGACTCGGCCACGGTCTTCGACAGGTCGGACAGGAAGGGCGTGGACGCCATGGTGAAGCTCACGCCCTCGGCGTTGATCGACGCGATGGCCTGCTTCGGCTCCCAGATGTCCTGCAGCACCACCGAGGCCTGCAGCACGATGGGCATCATGAGCCCGTACATGAAGCCGGTCTGGTGCGCCATGGGCGAGGCCATGAGCACCACGTCGCCGGCGCCCAGGCCCAGGCGCTGCGCGTAGGGCACGATGTTGGCCATGGTGGTGTTCGCCGAGTGCATCACGCCCTTGGGCTCGCCGGTGGTGCCCGAGGTGTAGATGAGCTGGGTCACGTCGTCGGGGCCGGGCCGGTGCTGCTGCAGGATCTGCGCGGCATCGGGCTCCTGCTCCCATGCGGGGCCGGCCAGCAGTGCCTCGAAGCTGTTGGCGCCGCTGCCGCCGACCACCACCACCTGCGCCAGGTCGGGCAGGCCGGCCTGCAGGCCCATGGCCATCTGTTCGAAGTCGAAGCCCCGGAAGCGCGCCGGCACGACCAGCACCTTGGCCGCACCGTGCCGCAGCATGAACGACAGCTCGCGCTCGCGGAAGATGTGCATCAGCGGGTTCATCACCGCGCCGATGCGCGAGCAGGCCAGGTAGGTCAGCGTGAACTCCCACCAGTTGGGCAGCTGGCAGGCCACCACGTCGTTGCGGCCCACGCCCAGCCGCGCCAGGCCGACGGCGATGCGGTCGGCCATGCGGCCCAGCTCGCGGTAGGTGAAGCGCACGGTGGCGGCCTCGCCCTCCCCGTCCTTCACGCGCACCGCGGTGAGCGCCACCTTGTCGGGACAGGCGGCAATGCAGGCGTCGAGCGCATCGTTGATGGTGCGGTCGTGCCACAGGCCCTGGGCCACCATGCGCGCGCGGCGCGGGGGCAGCAGTACGGCGTCGAATTCCATGATGTCGTGTCTCCTCTTGTTGTGCGAACCGGAAAACCAGGAACCGCCGACTACGCCGGCACCGCCGAGCGCCCGGCGCGCGTGCGGGCGACGATGGTCTTCATGATCTGGGCCGTGCCGTCGCCGATCTGGAAGCCCAGCACGTCGCGCAGGCGCTGCTCCATCGGCCCACGGTCGTAGCCGCCGTGGCCGAACATCAGCAGGCACTGATGGATGGCGTCGTAGGCCAGCTTGGGGCCCCACCACTTGCACATGGCGGCCTCGGCGGTGTGCGGCGCGCCCTTGTCCTTGAGCCACAAGGTCTGCAGGCACAGCAGGCGCGCGGCCTCGATCTGGGTGTCGAAGTCGGCCAGCGGATGCGACACGCCCTGGAACGCCGACAGCGGCTTGCCGAAGGCCTCGCGCTGCGCCACGTACTCCCAGGTTTCTTCCAGCGCCACGCGCGCCACGGCCAGCACCTGCAGCCCGATGAGCGCGCGCGAGAAGTCGAAGCCCTGCATGACCTGCACGAAGCCCTTGTTCTCCTCGCCCAGCCGGTGGTCGACGGGCACGCGCACGTTCTCGAAGAACAGCGAGCCGCGCCCGATGGCGCGCTGGCCGTGGCAGTCGAAGCGGTTGCGCGTGACGCCGGGCAGGTCCATCGGCACCAGCAGCGCGGTCACGCCGTGGGCCGCCGACTCGATGCTGCCGGTGCGGCCGAACACCACGGCGGCGTCGGCCTGGTCGGCGGCCGAGATGGAGGTCTTCTCGCCGTTGAGCACGTAGTGATCGCCCACGCGCTCCACGCGCAGGCGCAGGTTGGCGGCGTCGGAGCCGCCGCGCGGCTCGGTCAGCGCAATGGCGAACAGCGCCTCGCCCTGCGTGAGCTTGGCCAGCCACGGCGCCACCACCTCGGGCCGGCCGTGCTCGCACAGGATCTGCCCGTTGAGCGAGGCCAGCAGGTTGATGTAGCTCAGGCTCAGGTCGGCGCGGGCGATCTCTTCGTGGATCACGCCGGCCGCCAGGCAGCCCAGGCCCTGGCCGCCGTGGGCCTCGGGCAGCTCGGGCGCGATGAAGCCCATCTCGCCCATCTCGCGCATCAGCGCGCGGTCGAGCACGCGCGTGGCATCGCGCTCCAGGAAGCCGGGCGCCACGCGCCCGGTGGCGAAGCGGCGCGCATGCTCGGCCAGCGTCGCCAGGTCGTCGTCGATGTACGGGTTCATCGCGGTGGTCCTGCTGCGGCTACTTGGCGTACTTGCGGAACTCGGGCTTGCGCCGTTCCTGCAGGGCCGCGACGCCCTCGCGCGACTCTTCGGTGTCGTAGTACAGCTTGAGCGCGTACATGCCCAGGCCCGCGATGCCGGCCTGGTGCGCCGTGTCGGCGTTGAAGCTGCGCTTGGCGATGGCCAGCGCGGTGGGGCTGCGCTCGCAGATTTCCTCGGCCCATTTCTGCACCTCGGCGTCGAGCTGCTCGTGCGGCACGACGGCGTTGGCCAGGCCCATGGCCACGGCCTCGGCGCCGCTGTAGCGGCGGTTGAGGTACCAGATCTCACGCGCCTTCTTCTCGCCGACCACGCGGGCCAGGAAGGCGGTGCCGTAGCCCGGATCGACCGAGCCCATCTTCGGACCGACCTGGCCGAACACGGCCTTCTCGGACGCGATGGTCAGGTCGCAGATGGTGCACAGCACGTTGCCGCCGCCGATGGCAAAGCCCTGCACGCGCGCGATGACGGGCTTGGGCACGTTGCGGATGGCGTCGTGCAGCTCTTCCATCGGCAGGCCGATGGTGCCGCGCCCGTCGTAGTTGCCGTTGTGGGCCGACTGGTCGCCGCCGGTGCAGAAGGCCTTCTCGCCGGCGCCGGCCAGCACGATGGCGCCCACGCCGCGGTCATAGCCCGCGCGGTTGAGCGCGCGGATGATCTCGTCGCAGGTCTGGCCACGGAAGGCGTTCATCTTCTCGGGGCGGTTGATGGTGATCCACGCCACGCCGTTGCGCACGTCGTAAAGGATGTCTTCGAAGTCGGGGGATGCCATGGGGGTCTCCTGAAAGGTGTCGGGTGTGTGGGGGGTCAGCCGTTCATCGTCAGGCCGCCCGAGACGCTGAGCACCTGCCCGGTCACGAAGGCCGCGTCGTCGCTGGCGAAGAAAAGAATGGCGCCCGGCAGGTCGTTCGGCTGGCCGATGCGGCCCAGCGGAATGGAGCGCGTGAAGGCCTCCATGAGCTTCTCGGGGTTGCCCGCGCCTTCCTTGTATTCGGCGAACAGCGCGGTGTCGGTGGGGCCGGGGCACACGACGTTCACGGTGATGCCGTGGCGCGCGTGCTCGCGGGCGATGGTCTTGGAGAACGCCACCAGCCCACCCTTGCAGGCCGCGTACACCGCCTCGCCCGAGGAGCCCACGCGCGCCGCGTCGGAAGCGATGTTGACGATGCGCCCCGCCTTGCGCGCGGCCATGCCGGGCAGCACGGCGTGGTGCATGTGCAGCGCGCCGGTGAGGTTGATGGCGATGAGCTTGTCCCACTGCGCGGGCTCGGTCTTGGTGAAGGGCTTGAACACGTCCCAGCCGGCGTTGTTGACCAGCACGTCGACCGGGCCGAAGCGCTCCACCACGGCGGCCACGGCCGCGTCGACGCCGGGGCGGTCGGTGATGTCGCAGCGGAAGGCCTGGGCCTGGCCGCCGTCGGCGCGGATCTGCGCGGCCACCGCTTCGGCGGCCTCGAGGTTCATGTCGAACACCGCCACGCGGGCGCCGTCCTGGGCGAAACGGCGGCTGGTGGCGCCGCCGATGCCGCCACCGCCGCCGGTGACGATCACTGTCTTGTCCTGAAATCGCTGCATCTGGTTCTCCTGGGGTGCGAGGGCTTGCTATATCGTTGGGCCGTTGGGCGCCACTTTTGAGGCATTTACGTAAATACGTTGACGTATTATGAGATGCTGCCGCGGCGTCGCGCAAGCCTTTCCGAAAGAAAAAACATGCCAAACACTAGTGAAAACACCGACGCAGCACGCATGGCGCTGGCCAACCGGGTGTTCTTTCGCCTCTATCAATGCGCAAACATGTTGCATAAAACCGGCAGCCGCGCGGTCGAGGCCGAGGGCCTGACGACGCAGCAATGGGCCGTGCTCGGCGCCCTGTCGCGCGACGAGGCCGAGGGAGGAATGAGCGTGGGGGACCTGGCGCGCTACCTGAAGGTCAGCCGCCAGAACCTGTCGGGCCTGGTCAGCCGCATGGAGCGCGACGGGCACGTGACGACCGCGCCCGACAGCCGCGACCGGCGGTCACGGCTGGTCACGATGACCGGGTCGGGGCAACACGTGTGGAAGGCGGAAGCGCAGCCGAAGATCTACGCCTACTACGAGCAGGTGCTCGACGGGTTCTCGGTGAACGACGTCACGCACACCCTGCACTACCTGCTGAAGCTGCTCGACAACATGCAGCGGGTGGACGATGCGCAGGGGGGAGCGGAAGAGCCGGCGGAATGACGCCGGCCCCCGCGGCCTGAATCAGGCCTTGGCCAACCGCTTGGCCATGCTCCAGCGGTGCACCTCGGAAGGGCCGTCATAGATCCGGAAGGCCCGCATGTCGCGGAAGATGCGCGCGGCCACGGTCTCGTCCGACACGCCGCTCGCGCCCAGGATCTGCACCGAGCGGTCGACCACGCGCCACTCGGCCTCCGAGCACAGCACCTTGGCCACGCTCGACTCGTGGCGGCCCTTGCCGCCCTGGTCGAGCACCCACGCGCAATGCCAGATGGTCAGGCGCGAGACGTGCAGGTCCATCTCGTTGTCGGCCAGCATGAAGCCCACGCCCTCGTGCTCCACCAGCGCATGGCCGAAGGCCTGGCGGCGGCGGGCGTAGTCGGCGGCGAGCTCGTGCACGCGGCGCGCGGCGCCGAGCCAGCGCATGCAGTGCGTGAGGCGCGCGGGCGCCAGCCGCACCTGCGC
The DNA here is from genome assembly GCF_059419205.1 of Variovorax sp. GW821-FHT06D12. Lineage (NCBI taxonomy): Bacteria > Pseudomonadati > Pseudomonadota > Betaproteobacteria > Burkholderiales > Comamonadaceae > Variovorax > Variovorax sp. GW821-FHT06D12. The sequence goes on from NZ_JBWKRI010000002.1 coordinate 745,674, forward strand.
GTAGCGAAAGCCTTCGCCGATGGCGCCCAGCACGTCGGTGGCCGGCACGCGCAGGCCGTCGAAGCGCACCACGCCGTGGCCGCCGGTGAAGCAGCTGTCGAGCGCGTCGATCTGCCGCTCGATGACGATCTCGGGCTGGTCCATGTCGGCCAGGAACATGGTCGACGAGCCGTCTTCCATGCGCGCCATGATGATCGCGAAGCCCGCGCCGGTGGCGCCGGTGATGAACCACTTGCGCCCGGTGATCACGTAATGGTCGCCGTCGCGCACGGCCACGGTCTGCATCATCGACGGGTCGGAGCCGGCGCCGGGCGGCGGCTCGGTCATGCAGAAGCACGAGCGCACGTGGCCGTCGATGAGCGGCTGCAGCCAGCGCGCCTTCTGCGCCGGCGTGGCCACCACCTCCATCAGGTGCACGTTGCCTTCGTCGGGCGCGTGGATGTTGAGGGCCACCGGGCCGAGCGGCGAGTAGCCCGCCTCCTCGAACACGATGGCCTTGTCGACGTGCGACAGGCCCAGCCCGCCGTGTTCCTTGGACGCATGCGGCGTGAGCAGGCCGGCGCGGCGCGCGCGTGCCACCAGCTCGTCGCGCAGCGCCTCGGCGGGGCCGTGCGAATCCTGCCGGGGGTCGGATTCGAGCGGAATCACCTCCTCGGCGATGAAGCGGCGCGTTCGTTCCTGCAGGTCGAGCTGGGCTGGGGTGAGGCTGAAGTCCATGGGGACGCTCCTTCTTTCTCTGTGAAATTCAAGGATGGACGGATTGAAGACAATGCGGCGCATGGTGCCGACGCGGGCGCGGGTTTCGAGTCGTGAGCGGGACAAGCCCGCCGGATTCGTCCGTTCCGACGATGCCGCGGCCCGGCCTGCGCCCAACACTGACACGCCATGAACACACCTGCAACCGACAACGACGCCGACATCCTCCTGCTCACCCGTCCGCAGGACGGCTGCGCCTGCCTCACGCTGAACCGCCCGCAGGCCATGAACGCCCTGTCGCTCGCGCTGCGGCGCGCGCTGGTGCGCACGCTCGACACGCTCGCGCAGGACGACAGCGTGCGCGTGCTGATCCTCACCGGCGCGGGCCGCGCCTTCTGCGCCGGCCTGGACCTGCGCGAGATCGACCCGGGCGCCATCACCGGCGACACCGGCACCGACGTGGCCACCGCGCTCGCGAACTTTCCGCGCCCGGTGATCGGCGCCGTGAACGGCGCGGCCATCACCGGCGGCCTCGAGGTGGCGCTGGCTTGCGACCTGCTGGTCGCCTCGAGCGAGGCGCGCTTTGCCGACACCCACGCGCGCATCGGCGTGATCCCGGGCTGGGGGCTGTCGCAGCGGCTGTCGCGGCTCATCGGCATCGCGCGTGCGAAGGAGATGGCCTTCAGCGGCAACTTCGTCGGCGCCGAGCAGGCCGAGCGCTGGGGGCTGGTCAACCGCGTGACCACGCCCGAGCAGTTGATGCCCCAGGCGCTGGCCTTGGCCGCCGACATCGCGAGCGCGCTGCCCGAGATGCTGCCGGTCTACAAGCGCCTGATCGACGACGGCCATGCGCGCAGCTTCGCCGAAGGCATGGCGCTGGAGCAGGCCGCCACGCGCGAGTGGGCCGCGTCGCTCACGCCCGAGGTGCTGCGCGCGCGGCGCGAGGCGGTGCAGGCGCGCGGGCGGGCGCAGAAGGGCTGACGACGGCCCTTCGCCCCGGCCTCAGCGCGGCGCCATCCGGATCGCGCCGTCCAGCCGCACGCTCTCGCCGTTGAAGTAGCCGTTGGTGATCATCAGTTCGGCCAGCGTCGCGTACTCGGCCGGGTTGCCCAGGCGCTTGGGGAACGGCACCGAGGCGGCCAGCGCGGCCTTCACGTTGTCGGGGGCGCCCTGCAGCAGCGGCGTGTTGAAGATGCCCGGCAGGATGGTGTTCACGCGGATGCCCTCGCCCATGAGGTCGCGCGCGATGGGCAGCGTCATGCCGACCACGCCGGCCTTCGAGGCGGTGTAGGCGGCCTGGCCCATCTGGCCGTCTTGCGCCGCGACCGAGGCGGTGTTGACGATGGCGCCGCGCTCGCCGTCTTCCAGCGCATCGAGCGTGAGCATGCCGGCCGCCGACTTGGCGATGCAGCGGAAGGTGCCCACGAGGTTGATCTGGATGATGCGGTCGAAGTTGGCGAGCGGAAAGTGCTTGATCTCGCCCGAAGCCTTGTCACGGCTCGCGGTCTTCACCGCGTTGCCGGTGCCGGCGCAGTTGACCAGCACGCGCTCCTGGCCGTGCGCGGCACGCGCCTTGGCGAAGGCCGCGTCGACCTGCTCTTCCGACGTGACATCGACCTTGCAGAACACGCCGCCCAGTTCCTTGGCCAGGGCCTCGCCCTGCTCCACGTTGAGGTCGAACAGCGCGACCTTCACGCCGTGGCTGGCCAGGCGGCGCGCGGTGGCGGCGCCGAGGCCCGAGGCGCCGCCCGTGACGACGGCGGCAATGCTGGAATCGAGTTGCATCTCTTGTTGTCCTTGGATAGAGAGAGAAAGGAAGAAAGAAAGAAAACCGAAAACGCCTGCCGTTCAGACCGGGTAGTAGCGCAACTTGCGCGCCGCCATCTCGCGCATGCGCGCCGTGGGCACATACGGCGCGCCGAGCGCCGCATGTTTGTCGCACAGCGCGACCACGCGGTCCAGCCCCAGCCAGTCGGCGTACTTGAGCGCCCCGCCCGCATAGGCCGGAAAGCCCACGCCGAGCAGCAGCGCCATGTCGAGCTCGGCCGGCGTGGCGACCACGCCGTCTTCGAGCGCGTGCGCGGCCTCGACGATCATCGGCAGCATCATGCGTTCAACGATCTCCGCGTCCGCGAAGTCGCGCCGCCCTTGCGGCTGCAGCGTGGCGACCAGCGCATGCGCCTCGGGCGCGGCCGACTTGCGCGGGCGGCCCGTGGGGTCGTTCTCGTAGCGGTAGAAACCCGCGCCGTTCTTCTGGCCGTAGCGCTTGTTCGCCACCATGAGCTTCACGGCATTGCGTTCGAGGGCCGGCATGCGCTGCGGGTAGCCCGCGGCGATCACGTCGCCCACGTGCGCGCCCACGTCCATGCCCACCACGTCCTGCAGGTAGGCCGGGCCCATGGGCCAGCCGAAGGCTTCCATCGCGCGGTCGACCGCCTCGAAGTCGGCGCCATCGGCCACCAGCTGCACGAAGGCGTTGATGTACGGCGTGAGGATGCGGTTGACCAGGAAGCCCGGGCAGTCCTTCACCACGATGGGCGTCTTGCCCATGGCCACGGCATAGCCCACGGCGGTGGACACGGCGGCATTGCTGGTCTTCGCGCCCTGGATCACTTCCACCAGCTGCATCACCGGCACAGGGTTGAAGAAGTGCATGCCGACAAAGTCTTCAGGCCGCGCAAGCGGCTGGGCGATGTCGTCTATGCGCAGGCTCGAGGTGTTCGAGGCGATCACCGTGCCGGGCTTCACGCTGCCTTCCAGCGCGGCCAGCACCTTGCGCTTGACCTCGAGGTTCTCGACCACGGCCTCGACCACGCAGTCCACGCTGTCGAAGCCGGCCTCGTCGAGCTGCGGCACGATCGACGCTTGAATGGCGTCGGCCTTGGCCTGCCCGAGCCGGCCGTTCTTCACCTGCTTGGCCAGCTGCTTGCCGGCCTCGGCCATGCCCAGGTCGAGCTGCGGCTGCGCGATGTCCTTCATGCGCACCGACGTGCCGCGCAGCGCGCTGGTGTAGGCGATGCCGCCGCCCATGATGCCGGCGCCGAGCACGGCCGCCTGCTTCACCGGACGGCCTTCGCGCGCGTGGCGCTTGTAGAGCTTCTTGAGCGCCTGGTCGTTGAGAAAGGCCTGCACCAGCGAGGCCGCAGCCTGCGTCTTCGCGACGCGGCCGAAGGCGGCCGACTCGAGGTCGAGCGCGCCGGCGCGGTCGCGGCCGGCGGCCTCGGCCATCATTTCGAGCGCGATGATCGCCGCGGGCTGGTGCTTTCCGCTGTGCGCCGCCACCTGCGTGCGCGCGGTCTCGACCAACGCACCGGCCTCTTGCGCCGACAGCGCCAGCGGCGCGCGCTTGCGTTGCTGCGCCGCCTGCCAGTCGATCTCGCCGCGCACCGCGCGCTGCAGCAGCGCGAGCGCACGGTCGCGCAGGGCCTCGGGCGCGGCGACCTCGTCGGTCACGCCCGCAGCCAGCGCGGCCGGCGCCTTGGCCGGCTTGCCGCTCGCCACCCAGTCGATGGCCGTGGCCAGGCCCGCCAGGCGCGACAGCCGCACCGTGCCGCCGAAGCCGGGGAACAGTCCGAGCTTCACCTCGGGCACGCCGACCTGCGCCGTGTCGGCCATCACGCGCAGCGGCGCGAGCATCGCCAGCTCCAGCCCGCCGCCGAGCGCGAAGCCGTTGATGGCGACCACGCTGGGCACCTTCAGGTCCTCGAAGGCATTGAACAGCTCGTTGCTGGCGCGCACGCCGCGCGCGATGTCGGCCTCGGCCTGCTGGAAGGTGGCACCGAACTCGGTGATGTCGGCACCGACGATGAACACGTCTTTCGCGCTCGTCACGAGCACGCCGCGCACATCGGACGAGGCCGCGATGCGTTCGGTGGCCTGGCGGAACTCGTCGACGGTGCGTGCGTCGAGCTTGTTGATGGCCTCGCCGCGCCGGTCGAAGCGCAGCTCCACCAGACCGTCCTGCAACGGCAGGACTTCGATACTTTCGCCTTGGAACAAAGGGGGTCTCCTCGCGGCCGGCGACGCGCCAGCCTGTGGGAAAAAGTTTAGGGACGCGCCCTGCGCGCAGGCATCGTCCGAAGCGACGATTACAGACGGCCGCGCGCCTGCAGGTAGTCGCGCACCGCCTCGGCGGCGGGGTCGCCGACCACGGCGAACTCGTCGGTGAAGAAGATCGGCGAGGCCGCCAGGTCGATGAAGCGGCGCTCGTCCGCGAGCAGCTCGGCGCTCGCGCGGCGGGCTTCCTCGCGCCTTGCACCGGTGCGCGCTTCGAGGCTGTCCCACCACAGCTCGGCCACGCCGTCGAAAGGCGCGGGGCTGCCGCGCGGCACGGCCAGCGGCTGCACCAGCGCATCGTCGAGCGCGTGCGACTGCACGTAGCGCCGCAGGCCCAGCACCTCGGCACGCTCGGCGACGAGCGGCGCATGCACGTTTCGCCAGTGGTGCTGGAACTGCGCGCGGTCCAGGTGCGGCAAGCGCCGCAGGCAGAAGACGAGCTTGATCATCGGCGCACCCGGATCAGCCCTTCCTGCGCGACCGAGGCCACGAGCCGGCCGGCGCGATCGAACAGCGCGCCGCGGCAAAAGCCCCGCGCATGCTCGGCCGAGGGCGAGTCGGCGTCGTACAGCAGCCAGTCGTCGCAGCGGAAGTCGCGGTGGAACCACATCGCGTGGTCCAGGCTCACGCCCTGCACGCCGGGTTGCTGAAACGCCAGGCCGTGCGGCTGCATCGCCACGCCCATGAAGCTGTAGTCGGAGGCATAGGCCAGCAGGGCCTGGTGCAGCAGCGGGTCGTCGGGCAGCGCGTCGGCGGTGCGCAGCCAGAGCTGGCTGTGTGGCGGGCGCGGGCCGGCCGTGACCGGGTCGCGCGGATCGACGTAGCGGAACTCGATCGGCCCCTCGACGCGCACGCGCGGACCGGCGCGCGGCGTGAGGTCTTCGGGCGGCGGCGCCTCGGGCATGGCGCACTGGTGCGACACGCCCTCTTCGCGCCGGTGGAACGAGGCCGACATGTGGAAGATCGGCTCGCCATGCTGGATGGCAACCACGCGCCGCGTGGTGAAGCTCGCGCCGTCGCGGATGCGGTCCACGTCGTAGACGATGGGCGCGGCCTTGTCACCCGCGCGCAGGAAGTAGCCGTGCAGCGAATGCGCCGCATGCCCGTCGACCGTGCGGGCCGCGGCCATCAGCGCCTGACCGAGCACCTGGCCGCCGAAGACGGCGGGCGCGCCGATGTCGGTGCTGGTGCCGCGAAACAGGTTCTTCTCCAGCTGTTCGAGCTGCAGCTGCGCGACCAGCGACTGCAGCGCTTGCGCGCGGCCTGGGCTCACGCGACCTGCTCCACGGGATAGAACAGCGTGTTCGATTGCGCGCGCTGGCGCAGTGCGGCCGTGGGCTTGAAGCGCTCGCCGTGGCGCTCGGCCAGCGCGTCGCAGCGCGTGACGAAAGCCGAGAGGCCGACGGTCTCGATGTACGAGAGCGTGCCGCCGGTCCAGTCGGGGTAGCCCAGCGCGAGCACGGCGCCGAGGTCGGCCTCGACCGGCTGCTTCAGCACGCCTTCTTCGAGGCAGCGCGCCGCTTCGAGCGCGAGCAGCGACAGCAGGCGTTCGCCGACGGCGCGTGCGTCGGGCTGCGATGCAGAGGCTTGTGTCGCGGTGGCTTCGGCAACCAATGGGCTTTCGCCAAACCCAGCCTGCCGCGCGGCATTCGCAATCAGCGCAGGCGACACGCCCTCGCTCAACAGCGCCGCACCTTCATTGCGATACAGCTGCCGCAGCCGTTCGACATACGCAGCATTGACTGCACCCAAGTCGCCCTTGCGCCGCAGCGCCGCGCCCCGGTTCACGAACAGCGTGCGCATCAGGTTGCGCGCCACCGGGCCGGCCAACAAGGGGCCGAAGTACTGCGCCTCGACCGCCAGGCCCGCGTCCATCGGCAGCTGCGTGCCTTCGTACACGGCCGACAGGATGGCCAGCGGCGCCGGCAGCTGGTCGTGCGTGTCGCGCCGCACCTGCGCCAGCGTCGCGCCGAAGCTCGCGCCCGCATGCGGTGCGAGTGCGCCCGCGCCGCCCGGCACCTGGAAACCCTTCACGTCCCACGGCTGCTGGCCGGCGTCGGGGTGGTCGAGCACCCAGCGACGGGCCACGGCCACGAGCTGGTCGGCCGGCGCGAGCGCATCGACCATGCCCAGCGCCAGCGCCTCGGCCGGCGCCACATGCCGGCCCGACAGCAGCAGCGGCAGCGCGCGCGCAATGCCGATGAGGCGCGGCAGCCGCTGCGTGCCGCCGCCCACGGGCAGCAGGCCGACCGTGACTTCGGGCAGCCCGACCACTGCGCGCGGCTCGTCGAGCAGCACGCGGTGATGGCAGGCCAGCGCCAGTTCGAAACCGCCGCCCAGCGCCACGCCGTTGATGGCCGCCGCCACGGGCTTGCCGCAGCGCTCCAGCTCGCGCAGCGCGCGCCCGCCGGGCGCGATCGCCTCGATGGCCTCGGCCGCGCCGCCGCCCGTGGCGTGAAAGCCCACGAGGTCCTTCAGGTCGGCCCCGGCCATGAAGCCGCTGGCCTTGCCCGAGGTGATGACCGCGCCGCGCACGTCGGCGCGCTGCGCGATCTGCGCCACGGCCTCGCGCAGGTCGGCCGTGAAGCCGGGCGTGAACACGTTCATCGGCCGCTCGGGCACGTCGAGGGTGAGGAGCGCGACGCCGTCGGCATCGACCTCGAATCGGATGTGGGAAGGCATAAGAGAAATGAAAGAGAAGACGTGCTGCTCAGACGCGTTCGATCACCAGCGCGGTCGACTGCCCCGCCGCGGCGCACAGCGTGACCAGGCCCAGGCGCGCGTCACGCCGCTCCAGCTCGTCGAGCAGCGTGCCCGTGAGGATCGCGCCGGTCGCGCCCAGCGGGTGGCCCAGCGCGATGGCGCCGCCGTTCACGTTGATGCGCGCGGGGTCGATGTCGAAGTGGCGCGCATAACGCATCGGCACCACCGAGAAGGCCTCGTTCACCTCGAACAGGTCGATGTCGCCGATGGCCAGGCCGCAGCGCGCCAGCAGGCGCTCGGTGGCGGGCATCGGGCCGCCCAGGCTCAGCAGCGGCTCGTCGGCGCACGAGGCGCTGCCGACGATGCGCGCGCGCGGCGTCAATCCGTTGCGCGTGCCGTAGTCGCGGTTGCCCAGCAGCACCGCGCAGGCGCCGTCGACGATGCCGCTCGAATTGCCGCCCGTGTGGATGGGCGCGATGTGCGAGAGCTGCGGGTAGCGCTGCAGCAGGATGGCTTCGTAGCCCTGCGCGGCCACGCCGGCGAAGGCGGGCTTGAGCTTGGCCAGGTCGGCCATCGTGGTGCCGGGGCGGTTGGCCTCGTCCTTCGCGAGCACGGTGCGGCCGAGCCGGTCGCGCACGGGCACGAGCGAGCGGTCGAAGCGGCCCTCGGCCTGCGCCACGGCGGCGCGGCGCTGGCTTTCCATGGCGTAGGCATCGACCGCCTCGCGGTCCACGCCATCGAGCATGGCCATGAGGTCGGCCGCCACGCCGTTGGGGATGTAGGGGTAGCGCTGGCCCACGGCGGGGTCGGTGTAGACCGCGCCGCCGTCGCTGCCGATGGTCACGCGCGACATCGACTCCACGCCGCCGCCGATCACCGCGTCGGCCTGGCCCGAGGCCACGAGACCGAAGCCCATCTTCAGCGTGTCGAGCGCCGAGGTGCAGAAGCGGTTGAGCTGGAAGCCCACCACGCTGTCGCCATAGCCCGCCGACAGCAGCGCGACGCGCGCGATGTCGGCGCCCTGCTCGCCCACCGGCATCACCACGCCCAGGCCCACGTCCTCGATCTGCGTGGGGTCGAGCGCATGGCGTTCGCGCAGCGCCTGCAACACCTGCGTGGCCAGCTGCACCGGCGTGATGGGGTGCAGCGCACCGTCGGCGCGCCCCTTGCCGCGCGGCGTGCGCACGTGGTCGTAGATGAAAACGTCGTCGGTCATGGGCAGGGCGCTGCCCGGGTGCGCAAGGCCACCGGATGCAGGGGAATTCAGTTTGTCTGCGGCCAGTTTAGGAAGCAGAATCGGTTGCCGGAATCGTCGGAAGCGACGGAATTTCCAGGCACTCACTCCCCCTTCGCGATGCCTGCTCCAGCCCCCGTTCCCCCTTCTTCGCTCCGGATTCTCGAGACCAAGCTGAACCCGCCGGCCTTCGTGGCCACGCAGGTGCCGCGCACCGCCATCAGCGAAGAGATCGCGGCCGCCACCGTCAAGCTCGTGCTGGTGCGCGCGCCCGCCGGCTTCGGCAAGACCACCGCCATGGCACAGATCCGCGAACGCATGGACGCGCAGGGCATCGCCACCGCCTGGCTCACGCTCGACCGCGCCGACAACGACGTGTCGCGCTTTCTCAACTGCCTGGCCGAGGCCGTGCAGCGTATCGGCGTGGACGAGCCCGCAAGCCACGCGCCCTTCGACGCCGTGGCCGCGCTGGCCGCGCACGATTCGCCCTTCACGCTGTTCCTGGACGACTTCGAGGTGGTGCAGGAGCCCGCCGTGCTCGGCCTCGTGCGCGAGCTGGTCGAACACCTGCCGCGGCGCGGGCAGATCGTGATCGGCTCGCGCAGCCTGCCCGACCTCGGGCTGGGCCGGCTGCGCGCGCGCGGCCAGCTCATCGAGATCGACACCGACCGCCTGCGCTTCACGCTGGAAGAAACCAGCGCCTTCATCGGCCTGCGCCAGGCGCACACGCCGCACGCCGCCGCGCAGCCGCCGCAGGCGCTGCCGGCCGACCTGCTCTCGCAGCTGCACCGCAAGACCGAAGGCTGGGTGGCGGCCATCTGGCTGGCGTCGATGGCGCTGGAGCGACACGGCATCGAGACCGGCTTCATCGAACGCTTCTCGGGCTCCGACCGCGCCGTGGCCGACTACCTGGCCGAAGACGTGCTCGCGCACCAGCCGCCCGAGATCCACGACTTCCTGCTGCGCACCAGCATCCTGCGCCAGCTCGACGCCTCGGTGTGCCAGGCACTCAACCCGCGCGGCGACAGCGCCGTCATCCTCGAGCAGCTGGCCGCCGCCAACCTGTTCCTCACGCCCGTGAGCGGCGATGCCGGCGGCGAGGTGCGCGCGTGGCGCTACCACAGCCTCTTTGCCGACTTCCTGCGTGCGCAGCTGGCGCGCGAGCGGCCGGGCGAACTCGCGCGGCTGCACCTGGCGGCCTCGGGCTGGTACGAGTCGCACGGCCGGCCCGTGCCCGCCATCGACCATGCCATCGAGGGCGGCGACCATCCGCACGCGCTCACGCTGCTCGACAGCTACGCCGAGCAGTTCCTCGAACAGGGCCGCATGCGCATGCTGGCGCGCTGGTTCTCGGCCATTCCCGAACATCAGCTGCGCGAGCATCCGTTCCTGCAGCTCATCGCGCTGTGGGCCACCTGCTTCACGCACGGCCCGTGGGACGCCATGCGGCTGCTCGAACAGTCGGGCTGCCTCGACAGCCCCATTCCCGAGGTGCGCGCCAACGCCCACACGCTCATTCCGCTGCTGCTGGCCATGGAAGACCAGCACGACGCCGCGTATGAAGCCGGCCGCGAGAGCCTCGCGCGCCTGCCCACCGGGCTGGCCTTTGCCGAAGGCGTGCTGCTCAATGCCATGGCCCACATCCTCGCCGTGCGCGGCGACCAGCGCGAGGCGCAGCGCCTGCTCGAGGCCGCGCGGCGCGAGCAGGGCAACAGCACCTTCAACCGCATGTACACCGAGTCGCTGGCGGGCCTGTTCGACCTCACCGAAGGCCGGCTGCGCCAGGCCACCGCGCGGCTGCGCATGGCGGTCGACTCCACGCATGCCGTGTCGTACAACCACAGCCACGGCAACGCCTGGGCCGGCGTGCTGTACGCGGGCGCCGTGTACGAGACCAACCAGCTGGTGCAGGCCGAGCACCTGCTGAACGTGTACCTGCCGCTGGCGCGCGACGTGGGCCTGCCCGACCACATGATCCTGAGCCACGTCATGCGCTCGCGCATCGCCTTCCACGCGGGCGACATCGACGCCGCGTTCCAGGCGCTCACCGAACTCGAATACCTCGGCCACCACCGCCAGCTGCCGCGCGTGGTCGCGGGCGCCAAGCTGGAGCGCGCCCACATGCTGCTGTTGCAGGGCAACGGCCCCGCCTCGCGCGACGAGCTGCAACGCGCCGACGACCCCGAGCTGTGGGAGCGCGAGCGCCGCCAGCGCCTGCCCGCGCACGACCTCGACTACCTCGCGCTCGCGCGGGCGCGCTGGGACATTGCCTTCGGCGACGCGCGCGCGGCCCTCACCGTGCTCGACGCCGAGCTGCACGCCGCCGTGGCCGCCAACCGCAACCGACGCGCGCTCAAGCTGCGCGTGTTGCGCGCGCTGGCGCTGCAGCGCGCGGGCGACCTCGCCACCGCCATCGAAGAGATCGGCGCCGTGCTGCAGGCCGCGAGCCAGGAAGGCTTCGTGCGGCTGATCCTCGACGAAGGCCCGGCCGTGGGCACGCTGGTGCACCGCTATGCCGCCGCCATGCAGCAAGAAGCGGGTGCCGTGGCGCCCGTGCTGCGCAGCGACCCGATCCTGGCCGACTACCTGCAGCGGCTGCTGCAGGTGCTGGGCCCGCCGCCCTCGCCGATCGACGCCGAGGCGCCCTCGGGCGACGCCACCAAGGAGCCGCTCACGCGCAAGGAGATCCGCGTGCTGCAGCTCCTGGCCGAGGGCTACTCGAACAACGCGATGGGCGAGAAGCTGTTCGTGTCGGAGAGCACGGTGCGCACGCACCTGCGCAACATCCACATGAAGCTGGGTGCGAAGCGGCGCACGGAGGCGGTGGCGATTGCGCGCAAGCTCGGCGTGATCCGCTAGCCCAAAAAAAAGGGCCCGCCCGCCGACACATGGCAGACGGGCCCAAACCCTCGCCTTTCGTCAGAACGACACGTTCAGATTCGCCTTCACCGACTGGTCGCGCGCCTTGCCTCCGAACTGCCCGCCATACGACACGCCGAAGGTCGCGCGCGGCGAGAACGCGAAGTCCATGCCGAGTTGCAGCACCGCCGCGTTCTTCGCCACTGCGACGCCCGCGATGTCCGAGAAGCCGGTGGCGCCCGGCAGCGCAACGCTGGTGAAGGGCGTCAGGTCGCCGTAGGCGCGGCGCCAGCCGACCATGCCCTTGAGCGTGGCGTCGACACTGCCCAGGCGCACCGCAGTCGATGCGCGCAGGCCCAGCGTCGACAGGCCGACGTTCGCGCTGCCGCTGCGCGCCTGCAGCGCCGCCCACGTGCCGCGCTCGGAGAACGCGTCGGTGTGCAGCGTGACGTGCGCGAGGTTGGCGAAGGGCTCCAGTGCCACGTCGCCGGCGGCCAGGCTGTAGCCCACTTCGCCGAAGACCTGCGTGGTCGATGCGTCGTGGTTACTCTTGAGCGAATCCGCCAGGCCCGTCACGCGCGCCTGGCGCGTGGTGTCCACGTCGTGCCGCGCGTAGGCTGCGCCGGCGCGCAGGGCCCACGAACCGCGCGTGGTGCCGCCGTACAGGCCCAGGTGGTAGGTGGTGGCATCGCCCGAGGACGAACGCGCGCCCACGTCGAACTTGCTGCGGCTGTAGCCGCCGGCCACGCCCAGGCGCACGTTGTCGCCCACGCGGGTGTCGCCGCCCATCAGCAGGCCGTCGACCGAGCGATCGAGCCGCGCGGCGTTGCCGTCGCCGCGCGCACGGCCGGTCGAATGCAGGGCCTGGCTCCAGAAGACCGTCTCGCCCGTGGTCGGTGCGGCCATGTGCGACTGGCCGGCGCCGTCGTTGATCTTGACCTGCGCCGTGGACGCGCCCGCCGTGCCGGCCGAGGCACGCAGGCGCTCCAGCGCGGCCTCACGCACGAAGCGGCTGTCCTCGATGAGCGCGGTCTTCGCGGAGGCATGCACTTCGCCCGACAGACTGTCGAAGGCCGTGCGCGCGGCCGGCACGCTCTCCAGCTGCAGCGCGGCCGCCAGCGCCGGGCTCCATGCAGCCGCGCCATCGAGATTGCCACCGATCGCACGCTGGTTGCCCGACTGCGCGACCGACGCGAACGACACGCTGTTGCGCATGGCTTCCGTGTAGACCTGCGTCGCGGTGTAGCCCAGCTTCGGCGAGAGGAAGAGGTAGTCCTTGGCCACGCTGAAATCGGTGAAGGTGCCGCTCACGCCGCCCTCGGCGTTCAGCAGCGTGTAGCGCGCGCCCAGAACGTAGCCGCCGAGCACGCGCACCGTGCCGCCTTCGAGCGTGGCGTGGCCGCTGACGTCGAGCCGGTCGGCCTGCGCGTCGGTGCCGCTCAGTTCGGCCTCGAAGGTCGAGCCCGGTGCGAAGCGTGCGTTGCCGGCCACGTGCAGCGTGCCGATGGAGTTGCCCGGCGCCACCACACCGCCCGCCGCGACGGTGGTGCTGCCGACCGTGCCGTTGCCCTGCAGGCGCCCACCCGACAGCACGGCCATCGTGCCGCCCAACGTGCCGTTGACCGACAGCATGCCCTGCGCCACCGAGGTCCTGCCGGTGAAGGCGCCGGAGTCGCCGGTGAGCTCGAAGCTGCCCGTGCCCGCCTTGACGAGGCCGCCGCTGCCGCTGAAGCGGCCCGCGAACTGCGTCGACCGGTCGTTGCCGCCGGTGGTCAGCGTGCCGGTGCCCACGGCGACGTCGCCCGCGCCGGCCAGCGAGCCGATGGTGGCGTCGAAGCCGTTGAGGTCGAGCCTGGCCTTGCCGGCCACCGTGAACGCGCTGGCGTTCGACAGGCCCGTGGCCGAGCCCGCGCGCAGCGTGCCGCCCTGGACCCAGGTCGCACCGCTGTAGCTGTTGGCGCCGCTCAAGGTGGTGACGCCTTCGCCGGTCGTGCCGCCCGTGGTGCGCAGGTCGCCCGCGCCGGTGATGTTGTAGGTGAAGTCGTAGGCATCGCTTCGGTCGATGGCGAAGCTGGCGCCCGCGTCGATGGCCACGTGGCTGGTGATGGAACCGGTGGTGCCGCCCTCGCCCAGGGCGAGTTCGCCGGCCTGGACATGCGTGTCGCCCGAGTAGGTGTTGGTGCCCGTGAGCACCAGCCGCCCGGCGCCGGCCTTCACGAGGCTGCCGCGGTAGTCTTCGTCGGTCTTGCTGCGCAGGTGGGTCAGGCGGTCCCAGTCGACGTTGATCGCTCTTGCCCTGTCCTCGACAGTCGTCATGATTTCTTCCGCCGGAATCACCATGTACGGAGGGAGTTCGGTCCACAGGGGGTCTCCGGGCCCGGCCAGTCGGCGCAGGCTCTCGAATATCTCGGCGGTGCCCTTCGCGAGCGGGTTGGCCTTCGCTGCGGCCAGGGCGTCGGCGAAGTCACCACCCGACAACATGGCCGTGCGCAGCGCCTGAAGCAGCGCGACGGCCTCATCACCCAGGGGCTTGAAGGCGTCCGGGGCAATCGGCCCCTTCACGAGCGCACCCAGGCGCACGATCTCGGCGGCTTCTTCCTGCTTGCGCTGGACCAGCCCCGTTTCCGAGATGTCGTGGCGCCACGTATCGGCCATCCCACCAGGCATGTCGATGACCGTGCGCTTGAGCAGCTGGCCCGGCCCCTTCATGGCGTTCTCGAGGTTGACGAGGCCCCAGCCGATCACCGCATCGGGCGCCGTCTGGCGCGTGCCGTCGAGCTTCGTGGCCGTGGTGAGAAGCACCTGCAGCGCCTGCTCGTTGGTCATGTACGGAAAGCGCTCCATGATGACGCCCAGGGCCCCCGTGGCATGCGGCGCCGCCATCGAGGTGCCGGTGTAGGTCCCGTAGGCCCCGTCGAACACGGTGCTCGTGATACCGGCCCCGGGGGTGGCCACGCACCAGTACTTGGCGATGCCGCACTTGTTGAGGGAGCTGTGCTGCTGGTAGCCCGTTTTTGTCTGACTGGCCCCCGTCACCGTCAACCAATGCCCCTCCACGTCGGGCCTGAAATAAGGAAGCGCCCCGCGCGCCGCCGGATTGGCCTGCCCCTGGTTGTCGGCGGCGAACACCTGGATGACCCCTTCCTTGCCATCGGCCTGGGGCTTCGTGGCGTCGATCGCGGCATCGACCCAGGACGGCCCGCGCAGGTACTGCAGGTAGTCGGCGGTGACCGCATTCTGTGTGCTGAAATTCCGATTGCTCGGATTGCCCCAGCTGTTGTTGATGACCCGCACGCCCGCGTCGCGCATGCCCTGGTAGAGGTTGCGGAAGTTCTCGGTGGTGGCGAGGGGGTAGCTGTCCGGACTCAACCCGGCACTCGAACTCAGCGCGTCGGGCGCATTGGTGTTGCCCACGAACACGTGGGCATTGAACGCTACGCCGTGCATGTTGTTCTTGACGTCCTGCCCGTCCCGGCTGGCGCCCACGGTGCCGGACACGTGGGTGCCGTGGAAACCGTAGCCCACGTCTTTGCCGTTGAGCACGGACCCATCCGCCGCGAACTCGCTGTACGCCCCGTTGGACGTCGCCGTCACCAGCGCCGTGAAGCGCGTGAGCGGCAGCTCGCGCGTGTGGCGCACGTCGAAGCCCGAGTCGATGACGCCCAGCTTCACGCCCTTGCCGGTGAACCCCGCCGCGTAGGCGTACTCGGTCTTCATCGCCCCGAGCCCCCAGTCGGCCAGGAACTCCTTCGTGCGCCAGCTGGCCGGGTTGCCGATCATGCCGGGGTCGCCCGGATAGGCCTGTGCACCGGCCGCGGAGGCCAGCATCGAACCCAGCACGCACACGGCGGCGCGGGCCACGGCCCTGCGCTTGAACTTCGGTGATCTCGTCATGACGGAACGAACCCTCTCTGTCTTGGAATGGAATGAAAAGACCGTTGCCCTGCCGGTGAAGCCATGTCGGGGAGACATCGCGCACGGGCCGGTTAACGGTCGTTAAATTCTGGAAAGAGGGGGCGTTCTTTGTGATCTCGTCGGGGCTTGTTCCGATACTTTGGAATCCTGACGCTGGAGTTTTTCCCTAGGTTGCGGCGCTTTCAGGCCGCCAGCCGCTGCCGCTTGTCCTGCGCGTCGCGCCCCGCGATGTGCTCGCGCGCGCGCTTCCAGTCTTCGTCCTGCCACTGCGACATGCGCGAGAAATTCCCGCCCGTGGCCTGGAACTGCGCGCCGTCGATGGCGATGGTCTGGCCGTTGACGTACTCCGAGCCCGGGCCGAGCAGGTAGGCCGCGAGGTTGGCCAGCTCGGGCATGCGGCCGTTGCGCTCCATCGGGTTGCGTTCGGCCTTGTGCTCGCCGCCGCCGGGGTTCAGCCGCGCGCTCATGCCCTCGGTGGGGAACAGGCCCGGTGCGATGGCGTTGAAGCGGATGCCGCGGCCCGCCCACTCGACCGCGAGCGACTGCGTCATGGCATGCAGCCCGGCCTTCGACATGGCCGAGGGCACGGTGAAGGGCGAGCCGTTCCACACCCAGGTGGTGAGGATCGACAGCACCGACGCGGCCTTGCCTTCGGCCAGCCAGCGCTTGCCGCATTCGAGCGTCATGCAGAAGCTGCCGCGAAAGACGATGCTCGAGATGGCATCGAAGGCACGCGGCGACAGGTCTTCGGTGCGGCTCACGAAGTTGCCCGCGGCGTTGTTGACGAGGCCGTCGAGCGCGCCGCCGTCGGCCCAGATTTCATCGAGCATCTCGGTGATCTGCGTGTCGTGGCGGATGTCGCAGGTCTTGGGCGTCACGCGCCCGCCGTGCAGGTGCATCAGCTCGGCCGCGGTTTCTTCGAGCACGGGCGCGCGGCGCCCGCAGATGTACACGTGGGCGCCGAGCAGCAGCAGCGCCTCGCTCATCACGCGGCCCAGGCCGCTGCCGCCGCCGGTCACGAGGTAGCGGCGGCCGGCCAGCAGGCCGGGCTTGAACATCAGGTCGTCGAGGGTCATGGGAATCCTTGTGTGCGGTCCGTTGGAATTCGGGATGAAGCTCAGCGCCCCGTGTAGACGGGCGCGCGCTTCTCGAGGAAGGCGCTCATGCCTTCGCGGAAATCGCGGGTCTGGGTGCACAGCACCTGGTTGCGGTCTTCCATGGCGATGACCGCTTCCATGCTGCCGGCGTCCACGGCGATGCCGAGCGCCTCCTTGGTCAGGCGCAGCGCCACGGGCGTCGCGTTGAGCATGTCGTCGGCCAGCGCCTGCGCCTCGGCCTGCAGCGCGGGCAGCGCGTCGACGTGGCTCACGAGGCCCAGTGCATAGGCGCGCTGCGCGTCCATGAAGCGGCCGGTGAGCATGTACTCGGCCGCCACCGAGCTGCCGACCATGCGCGGCAGGAAGTAGCTCACGCCCACGTCGCAGGCCGACAGGCCGATGCGGATGAAGGCGGCGTTCATGCGCGCGTCGGGCGTGGCCAGGCGCACGTCGGAGGCCAGCGCGAGCGCAAAGCCGCCGCCGCTGGCCGCGCCCTGCACCACGCACACGATGGGCTGCGGGCAGCGCCGCATGGCGAGCATGATGTCGCGGATGCCCTTCTGCTGTTCGAGCATGTCGGCCACGCCGAGGTCTTCGCCGCCCACCTGTTCCTTCAGGTCGAGCCCGGCGCAGAAGGCGCGGCCCGCGCCCTGCAGCACGACCACGCGCTCGGGGCTGCGCGCGTTCAGACCCTCGAAGTACTCGCGCAGCGCGCGCACCAGCACCGGGTCGAGCGCGTTCAGGCGCTCGGGGCGGTTCAGCGTGAGCCACGCGACCTCGCCGCGCCGCTCGATCTGCAGCACCTCGTTCATCGCAGTCACAGCGCGCGCGAGATCACTTCTTTCATGATCTCGTTGGTGCCGCCGTAGATGCGCTGCACGCGCCCGTCGGCGTACATGCGCGCCACCATGTACTCGGTCATGAAGCCGTAGCCGCCAAAGAGCTGCAGGCATTCGTCGACCACGCGGCCCTGCGTCTCGGAGCCCCAGAGCTTGGCCATGGAGGCGGTGGCGGTGTCGAGCTTGCCGGCCACGAGGTCTTCCACGCAGCGGTCGATGAAGGCGCGGCCCACCTTGATCTGCGTGGCGATCTCGGCGAGCTTGAACTTGGTGTTCTGGAAGTCGGCGATCGGCTTGCCGAAGGCCTTGCGGTCGCGCACATAGTCGAGCGTGGCCTGGTAGGCGCCTTCCATGGTGGCCAGCGCGTTCACGCCGATGATGGTGCGCTCGTACGGCAGGTCGCTCATGAGCTGGAAGAAGCCCTGCCCTTCCTGGCCGCCGAGCAGCGCGTCGGCCGGCACGTGCACGTCGTCGAAGAACAGCTCCGAGGTGTCCTGTGCCTTCATGCCGATCTTGTCGAGCACGCGGCCCACGCGGTAGCCCTCGCAGCCCTCGGTCTCGACGATGAGGATCGAGGTGCCCTTGGCGCCCTGCGTCGGGTCGGTCTTGGCCACGACCAGCACCACGCCCGCGAGAAAGCCGTTGGTGATGAAGGTCTTGGAGCCGCGGATGCGGTAGCTGCCGTCGGGCTGCTTCTCGGCGCGCGTGCGCACGCCCTGCAGGTCGGAGCCGGCGCCGGGCTCGGTCATGGCGATGGCGCCGACCAGCTCGCCGCGCGCCATGCGCGGCAGGTAGCGTTGCTTCTGTTCCTCGGTGCCGTGGTTCAGGAAGTAGTGCGCCACGATGGTGTGCACCGAGCTGGCCATGCCGGTCAGCGCGCGGCGCGCCTTCTCTTCGTAGAACACGGCCTCGTGGCGGAAGTCGCCGCCCGCGCCGCCGTAGGCCTCGGGAATGTCGGAGCACAGCAGGCCGAGCGCGCCGGCCTTGCGCCACACCTCGTGGCCGACATGGCCGCGCTTGCGCGCCTCTTCGTCGTGGGGCATGACTTCGGTCTCGACGAAACGCACGACGTTGTCGCGGTACAGCTCCAGTTCTTCGTCGCTCCACGAGCGGCGGAAATCGATGGGCATGGGGTGTCCTTCAGTGTCTTGGAATTGGGGGAATGGGGTCAGCCGACGCGGCGCTCTTTACCAGCCCAGAAGGGTTCGCGCAGCTGGAACTTCTGCAGCTTGCCGGCGGCCGAGAGCGGCAGCGCATCGCGGAACTCCACGCTGCGCGGGCACTTGTAGTTGGCGATCTGGTCGCGGCAATGGGCGATGACGTCGTCGGCCGTGAGCGGCATGCCCTCGCGCAGAACGATCACCGCATGCACGCGCTCGCCCCACTTGTCGTCGGGCACGCCGATGACGGCCGACATCAGCACCTGCGGCATCTGGGCGATGGCGTTCTCGACCTCGGCCGAGTACACGTTCTCGCCACCGCTCACGATCATGTCCTTCATGCGGTCGACCACGAACAGCAGGCCGTGCTCGTCCATGTAGCCGCCGTCGCCGGTGTGCATCCAGCCGCCGCGCAGCGCGGCCTCGGTCTCGGCGGGCTTGTTCCAGTAGCCCTTCATGACCATCGGTCCGCGCGCGACGATCTCGCCGACCTGGCCGGGCGGCAGCTCGTTGTCCTCGCCGTCGACGATGCGGATCTCGGCCACGGGCACTGGCGTGCCGGCCGCGCGCAGCAGGCGGTTGCGGTCGGGCCCGGGCAGGTGGAAGTGCGGCATCAGCACGGCCACGGTGGGCGACAGCTCGGTCATGCCGTAGGCCTGCGAGAAGCTCGTGGCGGGCAGCGCGGCCATGGCCTGCTCGAGCAGCGCCACGTCGATGGGCGCGGCGCCGTACAGCAGCATCTGCAGGCTCGACAGGTCGAACTCGGCAAAGCGCGGGTGCTCGATCACGCGCTTGATCATGGTGGGCACCAGGAACATCTCGGTGGCGCGCGCGGCCTGGATGGCCTGCAGGATCGCCACCTCGTCGAACATCGGCACCACGTGCTGCGGCACCAGCCGCAGGATGCTCTGCAGCGACAGCCCGCAGCCGGCCACGTGGAACATGGGCACGGCGATGACCACGGCGGCGTTGCGCGTCTCGCGCGGCACCGCGGCCACCGAACTCAGCGCGTTGATGTAGAGGCTGCCGTGCGTGAGCATCACGCCCTTGGGCCGGCCGGTGGTGCCGCCGGTGTACATGATGGCGGCCAGCTCGTCGGCGCTGTGCGGCGCATCGTCGATCGGCTGCGCGTCGGCCAGCAGCGCCTCGTAGCCGACCATGCCCTCGGGCACGGGGCCGTCGCCGCAGTACACCACGGTGCGCAGCGACGTCGAGAGCTTGCGCAGCTCGCCGGCCATGGGCGCGAACAGGTCGTCGACCAGCAGGATGCGCGTGTCGCAGTCGTCCAGCGAGTAGGCGACCTCCTTCGGGTTCCAGCGGATGTTCACCGGGTTGATGACGCCGCCGCCCCACCAGGTGCCGAAGAAGAACTCGACGAAGCGGTGCGAGTTCAGGCTCATCATGCCGACGCGGTCGCCGCGCGCCATGCCGAGCTGCTGCAGCACGGCGCCCAGGCGCGCCACGCGGTCGGTGAGGGTCGCGAAGTCCAGGCGGTGGTTGCCGCAGACCACGGCGGTCTCGCGGGCCTTCTCGCGGCGGCCCTTGTGCAGGGGCTGGGTGAGGAACATGGTGTCGTCTCCTTGGTGGTTTTTTGTCAGGCAACCCGGCGCGCGTGGCCGGCCCAGTGCGGCTCTCGCAGGCGGTACTTCATGACCTTGCCGGCGCCCGAGATCGGCAGCGCGTCGACGAATTCGACGCTGCGCGGGCACTTGTAGCCGGCGATCAATTCACGGCAGTGGGCGATGAGCGCGTCGGCATCGGCATCGCTGCCCGGCTTGCGCACCACCACCGCATGCACGGCCTCGCCCCAGCGCTCGTCGGGCACGCCGATGACGGCGGCGGCGGCCACGGCGGGGTGGCGCGCGAGCGCGCCCTCGACCTCGGCGCAGTAGATGTTCTCGCCGCCGCTCACGATCATGTCCTTGTAGCGGTCGACGATGAAGACGAAGCCGTCGTCGTCCATGCGGGCGGCGTCGCCGGTGTGCATCCAGCCATCGCGCAATGCGGCCGCGGTTTGTTCGGGCAGGTTCCAGTAGCCCTGCATCACGCACGGGCTGCGCACGGTGAGTTCGCCCACGGTGCCGCGCGGCACCTCGCGGCCGTCGCCGTCGCACACGCGCAGGTCGATGCCCGAGAGCGCCTGCCCGGCCGAGGCCAGCTTGCCGAGCTTGCGGCCTTCGGGCGAGTGGTAGTGGCGCGTGAGGTAGCTCACGCCGGCCGACAGCTCGGTCATGCCGTAGCCCTGCGCGAACTCGGCCTGCGGGAAGGTGGCGAAGGCGCGCTCCAGCAGCGCCTCGGTGATGGGCGAGGCACCGTAGCCGACGAAGCGCACGCTCGACAGGTCGGCCTGCGCGGTGCGCGGGTCGTCCACCAGCATCTGCAGCATCGCGGGCACGGCCATGAGGTTGGTGGCGCGGTCGCGCTCGATGGCGGCGAGCATGCCGTCCACCGAGAAGCCCGGCAGGATGATCTGCGCGCAGCCCATGAGCACGCCGCGCAGCAGGAACGACAGCCCCGCCAGGTGAAAGAGCGGCGCCACCTGCAGCAGCCGCGCGCTGTCGTCGAAGAAGGCGCCGAGCATCGACACCTGCGCGTTGATCACCAGCGCCGCGTGGCTGAGCATCACGCCCTTGGGCCGGCCGGTGGTGCCGCCTGTGTAGAACACGCCGGCCAGGTCGTCGCCGCCGCGCAGCGCGTCGGGCACGGGCTCGCTCTCGCGGACCAGCGCCTCGTAATCGGTCATGCCCGTGGGCGCCTGGCGCTCGCCCATGTAGACCCAGGTGGTGACGGCGCGCGCGGCGGCGCGCAGCGCGTCCGCCGTCGCAAGGAACTGGTCGTCGACGAACAGGATGTGCGTCGCGCAGTCGTCGAGGGAGTGCGCCATCTCGGCCACGCTCCAGCGCGTGTTGACCGGGTTGACCACGCCGCCGGCCCACCACACGGCCAGGTAGTACTCCAGCGTGCGGTCGGCGTTGAGCGCGAGCACGCCCACGCGGTCGCCGGGCTGCACGCCCAGGCGGCGCAGCCCACCCGCCAGGCGCGCGACGCGCTCGCCGAGTTCGCCGTAGGTGCGCGTGCGGCCCTGGAACACGGTGGCGACGGCGCGCGGGCTGCACTGCATGGCGCGGTGCAGGGCCTGCGTGAGGTACAGCGGCGGTGGCGTGGTGGGCATGGACAAGGCTCCTGTCGGTGCGGTGCGGAAATGCCATGCATGCGCGAACGCGCATGCCCGGAAAACAAGGACGTCAGCGTGCTTCGGCCACGGGCGCTGCCGCGCCCCAGCGCTTGAGCAGCGCGGGCCCGTCGTCGGGCGACACGGCCGGCGGCACGACCGGCGCGGTGCGGCTGAAACGCGGCGCGGGCGCGGGCTGCACCACGCCGCCCACGGTGGCGAAGGTGCCGCGCGCCACGTTGTGCGGGTGCTGCGGGGCCTCGTCCCAGTCGAGCACGGGCGCGAAGCACGCGTCGCTGCCTTCGAGCAGCACGCACCACTCGTCGCGCGTGCGGGTGCGGAACACGTCGGCCAGGCGCAGCTTGAGCAGCGGCCAGCGGTCGGCGTCCATCTGGGCGTCGAAGGCGGGGTCGTCGACCAGGCCGCAGCGCTCGCGCAGCAGCGCGTAGAACTGCGGCTCGATGGAACCGATGGCCACGTACTTGCCGTCGGCGCAGGCGTAGGTGTCGTAGAAGTGGGCGCCGCCGTCGAGCAGGTTCTCGCCGCGCTGGTTGCTCCACTGGCCGGCCGACTTGAAGCCGTACATCATGGCCGACAGCAACGCAGCGCCGTCGGTCATGGCGGCATCCACCACCTGGCCCTGGCCCGAGGCCTTGACCTCGTGCAGCGCGGCCAGCAGGCCGAAGGCCAGCAGCATGGCGCCGCCGCCGAAGTCGCCCACGTAGTTCAGCGGCGGCACGGGCGCCTCGCCCGAACGGCCGATGGCGTGCAGCGCGCCGCTGATGGCGATGTAGTTGATGTCGTGACCGGCCGCGTGCGCCAGCGGGCCGTGCTGGCCCCAGCCGGTCATGCGGCCGTAGACCAGGCGCGGGTTGCGCGCGTGGCATTCGGACGGGCCCAGGCCCAGGCGTTCCATCACGCCGGGGCGGAAGCCCTCGATGAGGATGTCGGCGCGCGCGATGGCGTCGAGCACCGGCGCGGCGGCGTCGGGGGCGCGCAGGTCGACCTCCCAGGTGCTGCGCCCGCGCGCCAGGATGTCGTGGGGGTCGCGCCGCGTGCCGGGGCGCGCGATGCGCAGCACCTCCGCGCCCATGTCGGCGAACAGCATCGCGCAAAAGGGGCCGGGGCCGATGCCGGCCATCTCGACGACCCGAAGTCCTTTCAGGGGTCCTGCCATGTGTGTTTCCTCTGGCGCGCACCCGGCGGCCTGTTGTGTGAAGGCATCTTGGCGCGCGGGCGCCGCCGTCGCATCGTCGGAAGCGACGAAAGCGCGGAAAGACGTTTCAGCGCCCCGTGAAGACGGGCGCGCGCTTGGCCGCGAAGGCGGCGGCGGCCTCGCGGAAATCCTCTGTCTTGAGCGCCAGCACCTGGGCGCGGTTCTCCACCTCGAGTGCGGCGTCCAGGCTCGGGGCCTCGAGGTTGGCCCACATGAGCTGCTTGGTGTGGCGCGTGGCGTAGGGGCTGTTGCGCAGCACGTCGGCCGCCAGGGCGAGCGCGCGCGGCAGCAGGGCTTCGTCGTCCACCAGCGCGGCGACCAGGCCGATGCGCTCGGCCTCGTCGGCCGGCACGGGTCGGCCCGTGAGCATGAGTTCGAAGGCGCGCGAGGCGCCCACCAGCCGCGGCAGGTGGTAGCTGATGCCGCACTCGCCGGCCGTGAGGCCGATGCGCACCGCGCCCACATGGAACGACGCCGAGCGCGCGGCCACGCGGATGTCGGCGCCCAGCGTGAGTGCAAAGCCCGCGCCCACGGCCACGCCGTTGACGGCGGCGATCACCACCTTGTCGAGCGCGCGCAGCCGCCGCACCATGCCGGCGAACAGCTCCTGCCCCGCCATCAGGTCGGTCACCGAGGGCTCGCCGTCGAGCGGCTGGTCGTCGCGGCGCGTGAGCGGCGTCGTGAGGTCCCAGCCGGCGCAGAAGCCGCGCCCGGCGCCGGTGAGCACCAGAACGCGCACGCTGTCGTCCTGCGCCAGTGCGTCGAGCGCGGCGCACAGGCGCCGCACGGTGGGCTGGCTCAGTGCGTTCAGGCGCGCGGGGCGGTTCAGCGTGAGCAGTGCGATGCCTGCGCGGCTGCGGTCGATGAGGATGTCGTCGTCTGCTTCGCTGTCGGGCATGGCGGTCTCTTTCTTGTTCAGCGGCCACTCCAGCGCGGCGCGCGTTTCTCGATGAAGGCACGCGGGCCTTCCTTGAAGTCTTCGCTCGCGGCCACACGCTCGAACGCATCGCGCGTGAGGGCGCGCAGCGCGGCCTCGTCGAGCCCGCTGTTCGCTTCGCGCGCCACGCGCAGGCTCTGCCGCACCGCCACGGGGCCGTTGCGCGCGATCTCGGCGGCCAGCGCCAGCGCGGCCTCGCGCAGCCCCTCGACGTCGGCCACGAGGCGGTTGACCAGGCCGAAGCCGTGCGCGCGCTCGGCATCGAGCTGGCCGGCCGTGAGGATCAGCTCGAGCGCGATGTTCGGCGGAATGGCGCGCGGCAGCCGGTACAGCCCGCCCGCCGCGGCGATCAGCCCGCGCAGCACCTCGGGCAGGCCGAAGGCGGCCTGCCGCACGGCCACGACGAGGTCGCAGGCCAGCACGAGCTCGGTGCCGCCGGCCAGCGCCTTGCCGTTGACGGCGGCGATCCACGGCTTGCTGCGCTCGCGGTACACGAAGCCCGCGAAGCCGCCGCGCTCGGTGCGCAGCGCGCTGCCGCGCCCGGCTGACACTTCCTTCAGGTCGGCGCCCGCGCAGAAGGCCTCGCGGCCGGCGCCGGTGAGCACCACGGCGCGGATGTCGTCGTCGACCTCGGTGGCATCGACGGCGGCTTCGAGGCCCGACGCCACGTCGCCGTTGACGGCGTTGCGCGCCTCGGGGCGGTCGATGGTGACGAGGGCGACATGGCCCGGCAGACGTTCGACAGTCACTGCGCTCATGACACGCTCCAGTTCAAGAGTTCATCGGTACCCGCCGTCACTGTGCCGCCGCAGCCGACGGGGCTGCGGTCGAGGTCGGTCAGCACCTTCAGCGAGGCCGCATCCGCGGCATCGACGCGCGCCATGAGCCGTTCGCCGGCCGGGGTGCGCGCGATCACGATGCCCTGCGAGGGCTGGCCATCGCGGCCGTAGACCACGGTGAAGGTCTCCAGCGTGGCGGCGCCCGCGTACTGCAGCACCAGCGGCGGCACCGGGCCGCGCCGCGCATCGGCGGCGGCCTGCACGTCGTAGTCGGGCTTCGGAAGTCCTTGCGGCGGCGGGCTGGAGCCCAGCACCAGCGCGTGGTGCTTGGTGACGTACTCGCCCTGTCCGTAGAGCAGCGCCGCCTTGCCCTTCGGCGCGGCGCGCAGCGCGCGCACCAGGCCAGCGGCGGCGTGCGTCATGTAGTCGTTGAGCGGCGCGCCGAAGAAGCTCAGGCCGCCGGTGGAGGTCATGCGCGCCTCAGGCGCCAGGCCCAGCGTGCGGCGCGCCATCTTGGGCACGATGGGGAAGCAGCTGTACAGCTCCAGCATTTCGAAGGCCGCGGCGTCGCCGCCGACCTGCGCGAGCACGGTTTCCATCACCAGGTCTTGTGCGTGCGAGCGGTGGTACTGGTCGCGCTGCAGGTAGTCGCGCGGCTCGCGCGCGGCGGCGCCGTCCCACACGTAGACCCAGCGGTCTTCGGGAATGCCGAGTTCGCGCGCATGGCCCACGCTGGTGAGCAGCACGGCCGCGCCCATGTTGACCAGCGGGTTGGCCACCATGTGCTTGGTGTAGGGCCAGGCGATGAGGCGGTTGGCCGCGTCGACGCGCGCGATGTCTTCGGGCGTGAAGGGCTTGCGAAGCCAGGCATAGGGGTTGGCGGCGGCCACCTCGGAGTAGCGCGCCCACAGGCGCGACGACTCGTCCTGCGCCTGGCGCGGCGTCTGGCCCCAGTGCGCGAGCGCGGCGTTCTCGTAGAACGGGTAGATGGTGGTCGGCATGGCCGCGCCGAGCTTGATCGCCACGGGGTGGCAGATGTCGGTGCCGCGCACCAGCTTCACGCTGTCGTCGCGCGGGGTCCAGTCGAGCTGAATGCCGAGCTTGGCGGCGGCGTCCACCGTGTAGCGCGCCTCGGCGCCGGTGATGGCGGCCACCTGGCTCTCGCCGCGCGAGATGCGCAGCGCGGCTTCGTGGATGTAGCGCACCGGCGCTTCGCCGCCGGTGACGCCGTAGACGCTGCGCGCCGGGTTGCAGCCCAGCCGTGCGTTGAGCAGCGCGGGCGCGTCGGTGTAGGGCCACGAGTACTCGCAGACGACGTCGAGCGAGTCGAGGCCGGCCAGCAGCGCGGCGGCGCCGCTGTCCTGTGCGGCGGCGCGCATGGCGCGCGCCATCAACTCGATGGGTTCGAGGCCTTCGGCGGCCTCCTTGGTACGGTGCGTGATCTCGCCGACGCCGACGATGACCGGCGTGCGGTCGTCCAGTGCAGTCATGGGGTTAGTGCTGTGAGAGGGGTTGTTGTTGCTGAAGCTGCGCCACACGGCGCAGGTGCCACGCGGGCGGGCCGAACTGGCCTTCGATGAGGGTGGCGCGGCGCACGTAGTGGCCGACGGCGAGTTCTTCGGTCATGCCCATGCCGCCGTGCAGCTGCACCGCGCCCTGCCCCACGGCGCGGCAGGCCTTGGCCACCGCGACCTTGGCGGACGACACGGCGCGTGCGCGCGACGCCGCATCGGCGCCGGCGGCCAGAGCCTCGCCCACGCTGGCGGTGAGCGCGTCGGCCTGCTCGAGCGCCATGTGCATGTCGGCCAGCCGATGCTGCAGCACCTGGAAGCTGGAGATCGGCACGCCGAACTGCTTGCGCTGGCGCACGTAGTCGAGCGTGTCGCGCATCAGCCGGCGCAGGATGCCGATGGATTCGGCGCAGACGGCGAGCGTAGCTTCGTCGAGCGCCTGTTCGATCTGCGGCAGCGCTGCGCCTTCCTCGCCGAGCAACGCATCGGCGTTCAGGCGCACCGCGTCGAAGGCGATGTCGGCCGCGCGGCCACCGTCGCGCGTGCGGTAGGCGCGCAGCTGCACGCCGGGCGCATCCTTGGGCACGACCAGCAACGACAAACCCTTGTCGCTGCGCGCCGTGACGATGACATGGCTGGCCCACGGCGCGGCCTGCACCACGGCCTTGCGGCCGGCGAGCTTCAACCGGCCGTCGGCCTCGCGCACGAGCGTCGTGCGCACGTCGTCGCGCGCATGGCGGCTGTGCGGCTCGTCGTGCGCGAAGGCCAGCACGGACTGCCCCGCGACGACGCGCGCGAGCAGTGCATCGGCCATCGCGCCGGGGTGGCGCTGCAACAGGCCGGCGCCGATCACCAGCGTGGACACGTAGGGCTCGGCCGCGAGCGCGCCACCCAGCGTGGGCAGCAGCGCGAGGTGCGCGGACAGGCCGAGGCCCAGGCCGCCCTGCGCTTCGGGCAGGGCCGCACCCAGCAGACCGAGGTCACTTGCCAGGCCTTGCCAGAACGGCGGCGGTGCGTCGTCGGCGGCGGCCAGCGCATGAAGCCGCTGCTCGAAGCCGTGCTGGTCGTCGAGGTAGCGCGCGAGGCTGTCGCGCAGCATCGCGAGGGTGTCGTCTTGGTCGGTGAGGGTGGTCATGGCAAGCGGGCCTCAGCGTGATTGCAGGAGCTGCGCCGCGATGATGTTGCGCTGCACTTCGTTGGAGCCGGCGTAGATCGACGCGGCGCGGTCGTTGAGGTAGGCCGACATCGAGAACACCGCCTCCTCGGGCACGGCCAGCGCGCCCTGCAGGCTGTCGTCCAACGGCAGGTCGGCCGCCGCATAGTGGGCGGCGATCTCCACGCCGAGTTCGGTCAGGCGCTGGCGCAGCTCGGAGCCCATCACCTTGCCCATCGAGGGCCGGATGCCGTGCGGCTCGCCGCGGGCCTGGGCGCGCAGCGACTGCAACTCGGTGGCCTCGACGGCATCGATGGCGCAGTCCATCTCGGCCAGGCGCAGCGCCATCTCGCGCGCCTCGTCGGCGGCGGTGTCGCCCGCGGCGGCGAAGGCACTGTCTGCGGCGGCGCGCAGCCGGCGCAGGCGCGCGCGCAGCATCGGCGCCCAGGCCCCGCCGCGCTCGTGCTGCAGCAGGTACTTGGCCACCGTCCAGCCCTGGTTCTCCTCGCCGATGAGGCCGCTGGCGGGCACGCGCACGTCGTCGAAGAACACCTGGTTGAGCTCGTGGTCGCCCGAGATGCTGATGATCGGGCGGATCGTCAGGCCGGCCTGGGGGATGTCGAAGCACAGGAAGCTGATGCCCTGCTGCGCCTTGCCGCCCGAGGCCGTGCGCACAAGGCAGAACATGCGGTTGGCGTACTGCGCGTGGGTGGTCCAGATCTTGGTGCCGTTGATGACGTAGTCGTCGCCGTCGCGCACCGCCTTGCACTGCAGCGAGGCCAGGTCGGAGCCCGACTGCGGCTCGGAGTAGCCCTGGCACCAGTAGTCCTCGCCCGAGCGGATGCCCGGCAGCCAGGCCTGCTTCTGCGCCTCGGTGCCGAAGGCGATGATCACCGGCGCGACCATGCCGGGCCCCATGGGCGCGCGCGGCGGCGCGTCGGCCGCGGCCAGCTCGCTCGCGAAGAGGTAGTGCTGCATCGGCGTCCAGCCGGTGCCGCCGTGTTCCACCGGCCAGTGCGGCACGCTCCAGCCCCGTTGGGCCAGCACGCGGTGCCAGCGGTTGCCGTCGGCGTAGTCGGTGAAGATGCCGGAGCAGCGGCGCCCTGCGGCGCGCAGCTCAGGCGTCAGCTCGCGCGCGAGAAAGTCGCGAACCTCGTCGCGAAACGCGGTCTCCGCCGCGCTGAGGGTCCAGGCCATGGTGTTGTCTCACAGGGTTCACACCCGGCAAGTGTGCGGCGCGCGCGCCGGCGCGGCATCGTCGGATCGGACGAACGTGGGCGCCCCGCCGCGGCGGTGAGCGCTTTTTTCTTCAGTTCTTGCGTCGGGGCCCGTGCAGGGCCGGACGTTCAGGCCGCGACCGCTTCGCGCGCCGGCACCGCTTGCGTCCCGACGGGCATGTGCTGCGCCCAGTCGATGATCTCGAGCGTGCCGTCGGCATGCTCGGCCAGCGCGGTGAGGCTTTCCACCCAGTCGCCGTCGTTGCAGTACAGGATGCCGTCGATGTCGCGCATCTCGGCGTGGTGGATGTGGCCGCACACCACGCCCTGCGCGCCGCGGTTGCGGGCTTCTCGGGCCACGGCGTTCTCGAAGTCGCCCACGTAGCTCACGGCACGCTTGACCTTGCCCTTGAGGTACTTCGAGAGCGACCAGTACGGCAGCCCCATGCGCGCGCGCAGCGAGTTGAGATGCCGGTTGAGCTTGAGCGTGAACTCGTAGAGCGAGTCGCCCACGTAGGCGAGCCACTTGGCGCACTGGATCACGCCGTCGAACAGGTCGCCGTGGATGATCCACAGCTTGCGGCCGTCGGCGGTCTCGTGGATCCATTCGTCGGCCACGTCGATGCCGCCGAAGTTGTGGTGCAGGTACTTGCGGGCGAACTCGTCGTGGTTGCCCGGAATGAAGATCACGCGCGTGCCCTTGCGCGCCTTGCGCAGCAGCTTCTGGATCACGTCGTTGTGCGCCTGCGGCCAGTACCAGTGGCGCTTGAGCTGCCAGCCGTCGATGATGTCGCCGACCAGGAACAGGGTCTCGCACTCGGTGTGCTTGAGGAAGTCGAGCAGCGCCCGGGCCTGGCAGCCGGGCGTGCCCAGGTGCAGGTCGGAGATCCAGAGGGTGCGATAGCGCAGCGCCGGACGCGCCGCATCGTCGTCCTCCGGCTCGGGAGGCTGGATCGCGGTGTCGCGCCAGGCGCGAAGGAAAGCGTCGTCGCGTTGCATGGTCCGGCAGGTTCGCATCCGCGCATGACCGCGCGATGGCGACTCCGTGACATCCCGGTGACGCGTGGCACCGGGGCAACGCCACAATCGGACGATGCGCTCTGGCCAGATCATCGTTCTCGTGTCCCCCGTGTTCTTTTTGCTGATCGCGATCGAGTTCGCGGTCGGCCGCGCGCGTGCCCGGCGCGGCACCGGGCAGGACACCTACCGCCTGGCCGACGCCGTGAACAGCATCGGGCTGGGCATGCTGAGCCAGATCAGCGCGGTGCTCACGGGGCTCTTGCGCATCGGCATCTACACCGCCGTGTATTCGGCGGTGGCGCTCTTTCCGCAAGAGGCGGCGCGCGAGTTCTGGACCACCTGGTACGGCTGGCTGCTGGCGCTGGTGTTCTACGACTTCTGCTACTACTGGCTGCACCGCATGGGCCACGAGTCGGCCGTGCTGTGGGCCGCGCACGTGGTGCACCACCAGAGCCAGCACTACAACCTGTCGACCGCACTGCGCCAGACCTCGAGCGGCGCGCTGCTGGGCTGGCTCTTCTACCTGCCGATGGCCGCGGCCGGCGTGCCGCCGCTGGTGTTCGTCGTGGTGGCGCTCATCGACCTGCTCTACCAGTTCTGGGTCCACACCGAACAGGTCGGCAAGCTCGGCTGGTTCGACCGCTGGTTCTGCTCGCCCTCGAACCACCGCGTGCACCACGCGGTGAACGACACGTATCTGGACCGCAACTACGGCGGCGTGCTGATCGTGTGGGACCGCCTCTTCGGCACCTTCCGCGAGGAGGACGAGCGCTGCGTGTACGGCACGCGCGGCGAGCTGAAAAGCTGGGACCCGCTGTGGGCCAACGCCGAGGTCTACTGGGCGCTCGCCAGGGATTCATGGCATGCGCGCCGCTGGTCCGACAAGCTGCGCGTGTGGTTCAAGCCGCCCGGCTGGCGCCCCGACGACGTGGCGGCGCGCTACCCGAAGCCCGCTTTCGACATCGCGAAGGTCACGCGCTACGAGCCCGTGGTGAGCCGGGGCGTGCAATGGTTCGCGGGCCTGCAGTTCCTCGCGCTGCTGGCCGGCGTGACGGTGTTCCTCTGGTACTCCGACGCCCTGCCGCTGCCGCAGGCCGCCGTCTGGCTGGCCGCGCTGACGGCCGGGCTGTGGGCCGTGGGCGCGGTGCTGCAGGGCCGGCTGTCGGTCACCGAGGTGCTGCTGGTCGAGGCCGCCGCGCTGGCCACGGCGAGCGCGGCCTTGGGCATCGGCTGGCTGCACCTCCTCTTCAAGCCATTGGCGCTGGCGATCGCCATCGCCTTCGCGGCCCGCCGCGCGCAACGCCAGCCCGGCGGCATCGCGCGCTTCGATGCGCTGCTGTTGACTGGCCTGGTCTTCTCGCTCGCAGGCGACGTGCTGCTGATGGGGCCGGCGAACCTCTTCGTGCCCGG
Organism: Variovorax sp. GW821-FHT06D12; assembly: GCF_059419205.1. Classification (NCBI taxonomy): domain Bacteria; kingdom Pseudomonadati; phylum Pseudomonadota; class Betaproteobacteria; order Burkholderiales; family Comamonadaceae; genus Variovorax; species Variovorax sp. GW821-FHT06D12. The sequence continues at coordinate 776,648 of NZ_JBWKRI010000002.1, forward strand.
GCTCGTGTGCTTCCTGCTCGCGCACCTGGCGTACATCGCGCTGTTCCGCATCGGCGTCGGGCTGTTCCCGCGGCCCCGCGCACTGGCGGCCACCTTGCTGATCGGCGCGGGCATGTACGCCTTCCTGTGGCAGGGCGGCCTGCCGGTGGCGCTGCGCATTCCGGTCGGGTTCTACGTGGTGGTGATCGCCTGCATGGCGGCGCAGGCCATCGGGCGTGCGGCGGTGCTGCGTTCAAGCGACCCCACCGCGCTGTGGGTGGCGGTGGGCGCCTGCTTCTTCATGCTGAGCGATGCGCTGCTGGCGATCAACCGGTTCGTGTCGCCGCTGCCGCTGGCGTCGCTGTGGGTGCTGGCGACGTACTACACGGCGCAGATGCTGATCGTGCGGCACGTCCGGCGGCCGACGGCCTGACTTTCTCCCGTCCCCGCAGGGGAAGGAGCAGGCCCTCGACCTAGTCAGCGCAGCGCTGAATCTCCACCGTCGAGTGCCGGATCTCCTCGTGCATCGAGAAGCACGCCCGCACCTGGTCGGCCGTGAGCGTGGCCGAATGCGTCACCACCGTGAGCGCGCAGGCGTACGCATCGCGGCCGACGCGCCAGACGTGCAGGTCGGCCACGCGGGTCTCGGAGTCGGCCAGCATCGTCTCGACGCCTTCGCGGATTTCGGCGGTGACGGGGTGGTCCATCTCGCGGTCGAGCAGGACCTTGCCGGTTTCCTTCAGCAGGCCCTTGGCCCAGATGGCGACGAGCACGGCGCCGACGATGCCCATGGCCGGGTCGAGCCAGGACCAGCCGTAGAACCAGCCGCCCAGCAGCGCCGCGATGGCGAGCACCGAGGTGGCGGCGTCGGCCACCACGTGCAGATAGGCGGAGCGCAGGTTGAGGTCGTGGCCATGCGCGTGGTCATGGCCGTGGTGGTGGTCATGCCCGTGCCCGTGGTCATGGCCGTGATGGTCGTGCGAATGCCCCAAGAGCCGCGCGCAGACCAGGTTCACCACCAGGCCCAGCACCGCGATCGAGATGGCTTCGGGGTAGTGGATGGCCACGGGCGACCACAGCCGCTCCAGCGAACCGACCACCATGAGCGCGGCGACGCCGAGCAGCAGCAGCGCGCTCGCGAAGCCGCCGAGCACCTCGATCTTCCAGGTGCCGAAGGCAAAGCGCGGGTCGCGGGCGTAGCGCCGCGCGGCGGCGTAGGCAAAGGCGCTCAGGCCGATGGCCAGCGCGTGCGAGCTCATGTGCCAGCCGTCGGCCAAAAGCGCCATGGAGTTGAACCACCAGCCGGCGCCGATCTCGATGACCATCATGGCGGCGGTGATCCACATCACGAGGCGGGTGCTGCGTTCGGCGGCGGCATTGCCGGCGCCGAAGTGGTGGTCGTGCTGCCAGGCGCTCAGGTCGTGGGTGTGCATGGTTTTCTCTTCAGGCGCCGAACAGGTCCGGGCCGTCGGCGCGGCCCGAGGGCGGCACCACGCCCAGGTGGCGGTAGGCCGCGAGCGTGGCGATGCGCCCGCGCGGCGTGCGTTGCAGGTAGCCCTGCTGGATGAGGTAGGGCTCGATCACGTCCTCGATGGTGTCGCGCTCTTCGCCGATGCTGGCGGCCACGTTGTCCAGGCCGACCGGGCCGCCGTCGAAACGGTGGATGACGGCCTCGAGCAGCTTGCGGTCCATGAGGTCGAAGCCCTGCGGGTCGACGTCGAGCATGGCCAGCGCCTTGTGCGCGATGTCCTCGGTGATGCGGCCGTTGCCCTTGACCTCGGCGTAGTCGCGCACGCGGCGCAGCAGGCGGTTGGCGATGCGGGGCGTGCCGCGCGAGCGGCGCGCGATCTCGAAGCCGCCGGCGGCGTCGGTCTCGACCTTGAGCAGGCCCGCGCTGCGGCGCACGATGAGCGCCAGTTCTTCGGGCGTGTAGAACTCCAGCCGCGCCACGATGCCGAAGCGGTCGCGCAGCGGGTTGGTCAGCATGCCGGCGCGGGTGGTGGCGCCCACCAGCGTGAAGGGCTGCAGATCGAGCTTGATGCTGCGCGCCGCGGGGCCCTCGCCGATCATGATGTCGATCTGGTAGTCCTCCAGCGCGGGGTACAGGATTTCTTCGACGACCGGGCTCAGGCGGTGGATCTCGTCGATGAAGAGCACGTCGTTGGGCTCGAGGTTGGTCAGCAGCGCCGCCAGGTCCTTGGGCTTTTCGAGCACGGGGCCCGAGGTCTGGCGCAGGTTGACGCCCAGTTCGGCCGCAATGATGTGCGACAGCGTGGTCTTTCCCAGGCCCGGCGGGCCGAACAGCAGCACGTGGTCGAGCGCCTCTTTGCGCTTGCGCGCCGCGCCGATGAAGATCTCGAGCTGCTCGCGCACCTTGGCCTGGCCGACGTACTCGTCGAGCAGCTTGGGCCGCAGCGCCCGCTCGATCGCCTCCTCGTTGGGCGAGGCGGGGGCGGCGGACACCACGCGTTGCGGGGCGGGGGCGAAATCGTCGGTCTGGATGGTCATTGGGGGTGGGTCTTCGGGGGCAAGTTTAGTCCCGGCGCTGCGCCGGGCCGCCCCCAGCGAGCGAGCGCCCCCTCGGGGGGCCGCGAGAGCGCGAAGTGCCGAGCGTGGGGGCCATGTTTCACACTGGCAGAATGCCTGCAGAACATAACAAGAGAGGGAAGTCAGAACGTGTCCATCTACGAACTGAAACCGCGTTTCCAGGCCTTGCTGCGACCGCTCGTGGTCCGGCTGCATGCGATGGGCGTGACGGCCAACCAGGTGACGCTGGCGGCCTGCGCGGTGTCGGTCGGGCTCGGGCTCTGGCTGTTCTTCGCCGCGCCCTCGCTGGCGGCCTTCGGCCTGATCCCCGCCTGGATGTTCCTTCGCATGGCCTTCAACGCCATCGACGGCATGCTGGCGCGCGAGCACCACCAGCAAAGCCGGCTGGGCGCCTTCCTCAACGAACTCACCGACGTGGTCTCCGACGCCGCGCTCTACCTGCCCTTCGCGCTGGTGGCGCCGTTCGCGCCGTTCTGGGTCGGCACGGTCATCGTGCTGGCCGGGCTGAGCGAATTCGCCGGCGCGCTGGGCCCGACGGTGGGCGCCTCGCGCCGCTACGACGGGCCGATGGGCAAGAGCGACCGGGCCTTCGTGTTCGGCGCGCTCGGGTTGTATGTCGCCCTCGGCGGGCCGCTGCCGGGCTGGGCCGCCCTCCTGATGCCGCTCGTGGCCGCGCTGGTGGCCTGGACGGTCGTCAACCGCATCCGTCGCGCCCTGGCCGAGGCTGAAGCGCCTGCCGCCTGAAACACCCCCATACAAATAAATAAAGAAGACCCTTCTTCATGACCCTTTCCACACCCCGCGTCGCCGCCGAACACCACTTCCGCACGCACGACGGCGAATCGCTGTTCTACCGCCACTGGCCGGCCACGGGCGCCGCGCGGCGCGGCGCCGTGCTGCTGTTCCACCGCGGCCACGAGCACGGCGCGCGCATGGCGCACCTGGTGGACGAGCTGGACCTGCCCGACTTCGACTTCTTCGCCTGGGACGCGCGCGGCCATGGCCTGTCGCCGGGCCAGCGCGGCTACAGCCCCAGCTTCGGCACCTCGGTGCGCGACGTGCAGACCTTCGTGCAGCACATCGCCGCCGCCCACGGCGTGCCCGAACACGACATCCACGTGGTGGCGCAGAGCGTGGGCGCGGTGCTGATCGCCACCTGGGCGCACGACTACGCCCCCAAGGTGCGCGGCCTCACGCTGGCCTCGCCGGCCTTCAAGGTCAAGCTCTACGTGCCGTTCGCGCGGCCGGGGCTGGCGCTCATGCACAAGCTGCGCGGGCTGTTCTTCGTGAACAGCTACGTGAAGCCGAAGTTCCTCACGCACGACCCCGAACGCATCGAGAGCTACAAGAACGACCCGCTGATCTCGCGCCCGATCGCCGTCAACATCCTGCTGGGCCTGTACGAGGCGGCCGACCGCGTGGTGGCCGACGCCAACGCGATCACGCTGCCGGTGCAGCTGCTCATCTCGGGCGCCGACTGGGTGGTGCACCACAAGCCGCAACACCAGTTCTTCGATCGGCTGGGCAGCGCCGTGAAGACGAAGACGGTGCTGCCGGGCTTCTTCCACGACACGCTGGGCGAAAAAGACCGGGCGCCCGCGGTGGCGTCGATCCGCGAGTTCATCCTGCAGCGCTTCGACGAACCGGCCGTGCCGGTCGACCTGCGCGAGGCGCACCTGCGCGGCAACACCGCCGACGAATCGCGCGCGCTGGCCGAGCCGCTGTCGCCCCTGTCGCCGCGCGGCGCCTACTGGGCGATCACGCGCGGCGGGCTGCGCGTGGGCGGCGCGCTGTCCAGCGGCATCGCGCTGGGCCACGCCACGGGCTTCGACTCGGGCAGCACGCTCGACTACGTCTACCGCAACCAGCCGCAGGGCAAGGGCGCGCTGGGCCGCTCGGTCGACCGCACCTACCTGGACTCCATCGGCTGGCGCGGCATCCGCCAGCGCAAGATCCACGTCGAAGAGCTGCTGCGCATCGCGATGGAGCGGCTGGTCGAGATGCACCGCGAGGTGCGGCTCATGGACATCGCGGCCGGCCACGGCCGCTACGTGCTCGACGCGGTGCTGGCCAGCCCGGTGAAGGCCAGCTCGATCCTGCTGCGCGACTACAGCGACATCAACGTGCGCGACGGCACGGCCCTCATTGCCGAGAAGGGCCTGGAAGACGTCGCCCAGTTCGTGCAGGCCGACGCCTTCGACCGCATCAGCCTGGCCAGCGTGACGCCGCGGCCCACGCTGGCCGTGGTGTCGGGCCTGTACGAGCTGTTCCCCGACAACGAGATGGTGCGCCGCTCGCTGGCGGGCGTGGGCGACGCGGTGGAAGACCGGGGCTACCTGGTCTACACCGGCCAGCCCTGGCACCCGCAGCTCGAAATGATCGCCCGCGCGCTCACCAGCCACCGCCAGGGCGAAGCCTGGGTGATGCGCCGGCGCACGCAGGCCGAGATGGACCAGCTGGTCGAAGAGGCGGGCTTCCGCAAGATCGACCAGCGGGTGGACGAGTGGGGCATCTTCACGGTGTCGCTGGCGGTGCGCGTCGCGCAATGACCGCCCGGCGCGCGCCCCGGCCGTGGAAACGCGCCGCCGCGTGGCTGGTGCTGCTGGGGCCGCTGTTCTACGCCACGTATGGCTTCGCCAACTGGTGGGCCACCACGCGCGCCAGCGTGCCCTCGATGGCCTTCGACTGGGAGCGGCAGGTGCCCTTCTGGGCCTGGACGATCTTTCCGTACTGGACCATCAACGTCTTCTACGCGCTGTCGCTGTTCCTGGCGCGCGACCGCCACACGCTCGACCGGCATGCGCTGCGGCTGGTGAGCGCCACGCTCATCGCCTGCACTTGCTTCATCCTCTGGCCGCTGCACTTCAGCTTCGGCCAGCCGCCGGTGGAGGGCGCGCCGGCCTTCCTGTTCAATGCGCTGCGCGGCTTCGACCAGCCCTACAACCAGGCGCCCTCGCTGCACATCGCGCTGGCCGTGATCCTGTGGGACTGGTACCGGCGCTTCATCCGGCCACTGTGGGCGCGGCTCGTGCTGCATGTGTGGGCCTTCGCGATCTGCGCCTCGGTGCTCACGACCTGGCAGCACCACTTCATCGACATCCCGACCGGCGCGCTGCTGGGCATCGTCTGCGTGTGGCTGTGGCCGATGGCGCGCCGGGTGTCGATGCTGCGCGCGTGGCGCCTGGCGCGCGATCCGCAGCGGCTGAAGCTCGCGGGCTTCTATGCCGTGGGCGCAGCGCTGTGCCTGTTCGCGGCGCTGGCGACCGGCGGCGTGGCGCTGTGGCTGGCGTGGCCTGCGGCGGCGCTCGCGCTGGTGGCGCTCAACTACCTCGGCTTCGGCGCGCGCGGCTTCCAGATGGACGGCCACGGCCGCATGGGCTGGGCGGCGCGCTGGCTGTTCGCGCCCTACCGCCTGGCCGCCGCCTTCAATGTGTGGCTCTGGACGCGCAAGCTGCCGGCCTCGGTCGAGGTGGTGCCCGGCCTGCGCCTGGGCCGTCGCCCCACGCAGGCCGAATGGCTCGCCGCCGGCCAGCCCCGGCTCGTGAGCCTGTGCGCCGAGCTGCAACTGCCGGCCGGCGTGCCGCCCGCCCGTGCGCGCTGCGTGCCGCTGCTCGACCTCGTGGTGCCGCCACCCGTGCGCCTGCGCCGCGCCGCGGCCGTCATCGAAGGCCAGCGCCGCGCGGCGGTGGCCGACGGTTCAGCCGTGTGGGTCTGCTGCGCGCTGGGCTTCTCGCGCAGCGCCGCCGCCGTGATCGCCTGGCTGGGCCGCGACCACGGCCTGGCGCAGGCCGAAGACGCCGTGCGCCGCGCCCGCCCGCAGATCGTGCTGCACGCCGCCTGGCGTGCCGCGCTCGCCCCCACCCCCGACACAGCCCCTTCCCGCCATGACTGACAACGAACGCGCCACCTGCACCACCCTGGCCGGCCTGCTGCGCGCGGCGGCCATGCTCGCCCTCTGGGGCTTCGCGCTCACCTGCATCGCCGCCCTGGTGCTGGCGCTCACGCTGCGCGGGCTCTCGAACACCGCCATCCTGGCCTTTGCCGCGGTGATGGTGCTGGGTGTGCTCGAACGCTACTTCGCCTTCCGGCTGCGGCTGGACCAGGCGCTGTTCGAAGGCCTGGCCAACGGCCAGATCGCCTCGCTGGGCGCGATGGACAACGCCCTGTCGGTGCTCGGGCTGCGCGACCCGCCGCCGCAGCCCAACGCCCGCGCGCTCGCCGACCGCGTGCAGGGAACCCGCCAACTGATGCAGCGCCACGCCATCGTGATCGCCTGCCAGAACGCGCTCTTCCTGCTCGCCCTCATGACACAGGAACTCGCTTGAACAACGACAACGGCAACAACAAGAACGACAGCAGCAGCAATGGCGACGGCAACGACAGCGCCCGGCCAAGCGCCATCGTGCGCCGCGGGCTCGCGGTGGTGGCGGGCCAGCTCATCATCGGCGCGGCCGGCCTCTTGACCGGCGTGCGCGCCATCTGGTCGGGCACCACGCCCAAGGCCGAGCAGACGCTGTACTTCGCCAACCACACGAGCCACGGCGACTTCGTGCTCTTGTGGGCCACGCTGCCCTCCGACCTGCGCGCGCTCACGCGGCCCGTGGCCGGCCAGGACTACTGGGAGGCCTCGAAGCTGCGCAACTTCATCGGCAAGGACGTGTTCAACGCGCTCATGATCCGGCGCGACGGCTCGGGCCAGGGCGGCAACCCGGTCGACCAGATGAAGGAGGCGCTGGAAGGCGGCGACTCGCTCATCATGTTCCCCGAGGGCACGCGCAACACGGGCGACGACATCCTGCTGCCGCTGAAAAGCGGCCTCTTCCACCTGGCGCGCGCCTGCCCCACCGTGCGGCTGGTGCCGGTGTGGATCGAGAACCTCAAGCGCGTGCTGCCCAAGGGCACGCTGGTGCCGATCCCGCTGGCCTGCACGGTGCGCTTCGGCGCGCCGATCCAGCTCGAGGAAGGCGAAGACAAGACCGCCTTCCTCGCCCGCGCACGCACGGCCATGCTCGACCTGCGCCCCGAGTACGACCGCATCGAACAAAACGGAGGGACCGCCTCGTGATCGAAATGTCCCCCTTCGCCTGGACCACCTTCAAGCTCTTCGGCGGCGTCTTCGGCGTGCTCGTGCTGGCCTCGGCCATCGGCGCGCTGCTCAAGTGGCGCGTGGCGCACGGCCAGCCGCACTCGGTGATCGACAACCTCAACTCGCGCGTCAACGCGTGGTGGGTGATGGTGGCGGTGATCGGCCTGGCCTTTGCCTTCGGCAAGGGCGGCGTGATCGTGCTGTTCTACCTGATCTCGTTCTATGCGCTGCGCGAGTTCATCAGCCTGGCCTACACGCGGCGCGGCGACCACGGCGCGATCGCGCTGGCCTTCTTCGTGGCGCTGCCGGGCCAGTACTTCCTGATCTGGATCGACTGGTACGGGCTGTACTCGATCTACATCCCGGTCTACGCCTTCCTGCTGCTGCCCATCCTGGCGGCCGTGGGCGGCGACACGCAGCGCTTCCTGGAGCGCACCTCGAAGATCCAGTGGGGCCTGATGGTGTGCGTGTTCTGCATCAGCCACGTGCCGGCACTGCTCACGCTGCAGATCCCGGGCTTCGAGGGCCGCAACCTGCTGCTGATCGCCTTCCTGGTCATCGTGGTGCAGGGCAGCGACGTGCTGCAGTACGTGTGGGGCAAGCTCTTCGGCAAGCGCAAGGTGGCGCCCGAGCTCTCGCCCTCCAAGACCTGGGAAGGCCTGATCGGCGGCGTGGCCAGCGCCACCGCCATGGGCGCGGCGCTGTACTGGGCCACGCCCTTCAACCCGTGGCAGGCGGCGCTCATGGCCTTCATGATCTGCCTCTTGGGCTTCTTCGGCGGGCTGGTGATGTCGGCCATCAAGCGCGACCGCGGCGTGAAGGACTGGGGCTCCATGATCGAAGGCCACGGCGGCATGCTCGACCGGCTCGACTCGGTGATCTTCGCGGCGCCGATCTACTTCCACGCATTGCGCTACTGGTGGGTGCCATGAGCCCGGCGGCGAAGAAGACCGCGGTCAAGACCGACCGCATCGTCGACGACACGCCGCTGGAATGCGCCGACGCCGCCGCGCTGCTGCGTTGGTACAAGAAACACCATGCGAGCCACGCCGGCGTCTGGCTGCGCATCGCGAAAAAAGCCAGCGGCATCGCCTCCGTCGACCACCCCGAGGCGCTGGAGATCGCGCTGTGCTTCGGCTGGATCGACGGCCAGCGCAAGAGCCAGGACGCGCAGTTCTTCCTGCAGCGCTTCACGCCGCGCACCGCGCGCAGCATCTGGTCGAAGATCAACCGCGACAAGGCATTGAAGCTCATCGACGAGGGTCGCATGCAGCCCGGCGGCCTGGCCGAGGTGGAACGCGCCCGCGCCGACGGCCGCTGGGAGGCGGCCTACGATGCCCCGAGCGTGGCCACCGTGCCGCCCGACCTGCAGGCCGCGCTCGACGCCAACCGCACCGCCAAGGCCTTCTTCGCCACGCTCGATGCGCGCAACCGCTTCGCGGTGCTGTTCCGTACGCAGGGCGCGAAAAAGCCCGAGACGCGCGCCCGGCGCATCGCGCAGTTCGTCGAGATGCTCGCCAAGGGCGAGAAGATCCACCCCTGAGACTTCGCCTCGCCGCTCACTGCGGCCCGGTGCCGGTGGCGATGACCGCGAGCTGGTCGGGGTCCACGATGCGGATGCGCTTGTAGCTCATGTCGATCACGCCTTCCGCGACCAGCCGCCCCAGCTCCTTGTTGATGGTCTGGCGCGACAGCCCCAGCATCGCCGCGAGGTCGTTCTGCGACAGCCGCACCGGCAGGCTCGCGGCGGCCTCCACCTGCATGCCGTAGAAGTGGATCACGCTCATCAGCGTGGCGGCCACGCGCCCGCGCACCGAGTTCAGCATCTGGTTCTGCAGCAGCACGACGCTCAGCCGCTGGCGCTTCAGGCCCAGCCGGGCCACGCCGCGCCACAGCGCGGGCTCGGCGTCGAGCACCGCGATCACGGCGTCGCTGGGCAGGTGGACGATCACCGAGTCTTCGTGCGCGTGGTAGTCGTAGGGCAGCGGCACGTCCTCGAGCAGGCGCACCAGCGGCGCCACCTGGCCGGGTCCGAGCAGCGCGTTGACGTACTTGCGCCCCTGCGGGCTCATGCTGCTGATCTCCAGGCAGCCTGACACCACCGCCAGCAACTCGCGCTTGTGGCGGTCGCGCGCCAGCACCTGCGTGCGGCGGCGGTAGCGCACCAGCCGCGCCGACTTCATGAGCTCGGCGCGGCGCGCGTCGGGCCATTGGGAGAACAGCTCGTTCCAGCGCAGCGCGCGGTCGAGCAGCTCGGCGCTGTCTTCGGCGTCGGGAGGGGTGGTTGCAGGTGGTCGGGTCAGCGGGTTCTCCCTGCCCTGGTGTTCACGAATCTGTCAAAGCGTTGACAGATTCGGGGGCCCTTCATTTCTATCGTAAGCCCCGGACATCGACAAGCACACAGGCGGCACCGCCCTGCACCCGCAGGCGACCGGCCACACCGGAGACAACCCAAATGAAGAAGACAGCCACCGCGGCCCTCGCGCTCGCGGCCTGCGCCCTTGCGTCCGCGCAAAGCACCGTGAGCGTCTACGGCACGCTCGACCTGTACGTGGCGCACGCCAGGTCGGGCCCCGCCTCCTCCACGCGGCTGGAGGACGGCGGCCAGACCGCTTCGCGCATCGGCTTTCGCGGCACCGAGGACCTGGGCGGCGGCCTGGGCGCGCACTTCACGCTGGAGAGCGGCTTTGCGCCCGACACCGGCAACGGCACGCTGCCCGGCCCCGCGATGTCGTTCAGCCGGCAGTCCTTCGTCGGCTTCTCGGCGCCGTGGGGGCAGATCGACGCGGGCCGCATGTACACGCCGATGTTCTACGCGCTGTTCAAGGCCGACCCCTACGGCCTGAACTCGGTGTTCTCGCCCATCAACCTGGTGGCGGCCACCGACGCGCAACCCGGCCTCACGCCCTTCGCGGCCCGCGCCAGCAACATGGTGCGCTACCGCACGCCGGCCAGCATGGAGTTCTTTGCCGACCTGGCCTACGCGCCGGGCGAATCGAGCGCGCCGAGCCACCAGAGCGGCAACGTCTACGGCGGCAACATCGGCTGGGCGCGCAAGCCCTACTACATCGCCTATGCCTTCCAGCGCGCGCGCTCGGGCTCGGCGGCGGCGCCCGTGGCCTCGCCCGCCACCACGACCTACCAGGCGCTGACCGGCTCCTACGAGCTGCCCTCCATCGGCCTGCAGCTGTACGCCAGCTACGTGCGCAACGCCTCGAGCCTGCCCGGCGTGCCGACCGCGAAGCTCGTGAACCTGGGCGCCACCTACAACGTGACGCCGGCCTCGAACCTGATCTTCGGCGCCACGCAGCGCAAGGTGGCCGAGAGCGAACGCTCGCAGCTGGCCTGGACGCTGGGCTACGACTACTACCTGAGCAAGCGCACCGTGGTCTACGCGCGCTGGCTGCGCCTGCTGAACCGGCACGGCGCCTCGGCCTCGCTCGCGACCATCCCGGTGGTCGCCAACAGCGGCAACGACGTGCGCGTGCTCGCCACCGGCATCCGCCACAACTTCTGACTTCCGAACCCTCCGCCATGCCCATGGACTTCTTTTCTTCGCAAGCCGAATCCCTGTCGGCGCTGTTCGCGCCGCGTGCCATCGCGGTGGTCGGCGCCTCGTCCAACGCGCAGAAGATCGGCGGCATTCCCGTCGACTACCAGCGCCGCTTCGGCTTCGAGGGCGCGCTGTACCCGGTCAACCCGAACGCCGACCGCATCCAGGACCTGCCCGCCTACCCCAGCCTGCGCGCCATCGGCCAGCCGGTGGACCTGGCCATCCTCGCGGTGCCGTCGGCGCTGGTCGACGGCGCGCTCGACGACGCCATCGCGGCGGGCGTGAAGGGCGTGGTGCTGTTCTCCTCGGGCTTCGCCGAAGTGGGCGCCGAGGGCGCGACGGCGCAGGCGCGGCTGGGCGACAAGGCGCGTGCCGCGGGCGTGCGGCTGGTCGGCCCCAACTGCCTGGGCTTCATGAACATCGCGCGCCACGTGTACGCCACCTTCTCGCCGGCGCCCGGCGTGGGCCGCGTGATGCCGGGGCGCATCGGGCTGGTGAGCCAGTCGGGCGCGTTCGGCGCCTATGCCTACGCGATGGCGCGGGCGCGCGGCGTCGGCCTGTCGCTGTGGGCCACCACCGGCAACGAGGCCGACGTGCAGGTCGCCGACTGCCTGGCCTGGCTCGCGCAGGACCCCGACACCGACGTGATCATGGCCTACATGGAAGGCTGCCGCGACGGCCCCCGCCTGCGCGCGGCGCTGGCCCTGGCGCAGGCCAACGGCAAGCCGGTGGTGATGGTCAAGGTCGGGCGCACCGCGCTGGGCGCCGAGGCCGCGGCCTCGCACACCGCCGCGCTGGCGGGCGACGACGCGGTGTACGACGCCGTGTTCCGCCAGTACGGCGTGCTGCGCGCGCGCAACCTCACGGAGTTCTTCGACCTGGCCCACAGCGCGGCCGTGGCGGGCCGCCCGCGCGACCGCTCGATCGGCCTGTTCACGCTCTCGGGCGGCGTCGGCGCGCTGATGGCCGACGAGGCCTCGGCCCAGGGCCTCGATGCCCGGCCGCTGAGCGAGGCCGCGCAGGACACGCTGCGCCGCTGGGTGCCCTTCGCGGCGCCGCGCAACCCGGTCGACATCACGGGCCAGGTCACCAACGACATGACGCTGATCGATCGCACGGCGCGCGTGATGCTGGACGACCAGGGCTTCGCCTCGTGGATGGGCTTCCTGGCCGCCGCGGGCGCGTCGGACGCGTTCTGGCCCGTGCTGCGCTCCTTGGTGACCTCGCTGCGCGAGGCCTATCCCGACACGCTGCTGGCGGTGAGCACGCTGCTGACGCCACAGCGCCGCGCCGAACTCGAGGCCATGCGCTGCCTGGTGTTCGCCGACCCGTCGGACGGCATCCGCACGATCGCCGCGCTGGCAGGGCTGAAGCCCGCGGCGGCGGTGGCTGCGGCGTCTGCGCCGATCGAGGCGCCCTTGACGCTCGCGCCCGGCACGATGTCCGAACCCGACGCGCTCGCGCTGCTGGCCGACGCCGGCGTGCCCGTGGTCGCGCACCGCGTGGTGCGCAGCGCCGACGAGGCCGCGGCCGCCGCCGAGGCGCTCGGCGAGGCCATCGTTGTGAAGATCGTCAGCGCCGACATCCCGCACAAGTCGGACGTCGGCGGCGTGGCGCTCGGCCTGCGCGGCGCGGCGCAGGCGCGCGCGGCCTTCGAGCGCACGCGCGACCTCGCGCTCACGGCGCGGCCCGAGGCGCGGCTCGACGGCGCGCTGGTGGCGCGCATGCTGACCGGCGGCATCGAATGCATCGCGGGCGTGCACCGCGACCCGGTGTTCGGGCCGGTGCTGATGTTCGGCCTGGGCGGCATCCACGTCGAGACGCTGCGCGACGTGTCGCTGCGCGCGCTGCCGATCACGCGCGACGACGCGCTGGCCATGGTGCGCGAACTGCGCGCCTTCGCGATCCTGAACGGCGCACGCGGGCGGCCGCCGGTCGACCTCGATTCGATCGCCGACGCGCTGTGCGCGCTGGCCGACTTCGCGCAGCGCGCAGGCGACTCGCTCGACAGCGCCGAGATCAACCCGCTGATCGCGCGCCCGCAGGCCGAGGGCGGCTGCGTGGCGGTCGACGCGCTGGTCGTTGGCCGCGCACGCTGAAGAACGACAACAACCACCGGAGACATCGCATGACGACGACATCGAAGAACGGACTCGGGCGCGCACTCGGCGCGGGCGCGGCACTGGTGCTCGCGGCCGGCGCGACGGCGGCAGCCACGGAAGCGCCCTTCCCCTCCAAGCCCGTGCGCATCATCGTGCAGTACCAGGCGGGCGGCTCGACCGACATCCTCGCGCGGCTCGTGGCCGAGGGCCTGTCCAAGCGGCTGGGCCAGCCGGTGGTGGTCGAGAACCGCAGCGGCGCGGGCGGCATCATCGGCACCGACTACGTCGCCAAGAGCCCGCCCGACGGCCACACGCTGCTGCTCACGGTGCCGGGCCCCGTCACCGCGAACCTGGTGCTCTACAGCAAGCTGCCCTACGACCCGCGCACCGACCTGCGCATGGTGTCGGACATCGCCACCACGCGCACCGTGCTGGCGGTGCACCCTTCGGTGCCGGCCACCGACTTCAAGAGCCTGATCGCCGCCGCGAAGGCCGCGCCCGGCAAGTACTCGATGGGCTCGTGGGGCCCGGGCACGCAGCCGCACCAGGTGCAGGTCTACATGGACAAGGCCTACGGCCTGCAGACGATGCACGTGCCCTACAAGGGCGAGAGCCCGATGGCGATTGACCTGATCGGCGGCGTGATCCAGATGACGGTGGGCTCGGTCACCACGCTGCAGCCGTACATCAAGGCCGGCAAGCTGCGCCCGCTGGCCGTGGCCGGCCCCCGGCGCGCCCGCGCGCTGCCCGACGTGCCCACCTTCGCCGAGCAGGGCTACGCCGATGAGGTCTACGCCATGACCGGCCCGACCTCGCTGATGGCGCCGGCCAGGACGCCCGACGCCATCGTCGAGCGCCTGGGCCGCGAGGTCAGCGCGGTGGTGCGCCAGCCCGAGGTGAGCCGGCGCATCGAGGAGCTCGGCGCCGAGCCCGTGGGCAACCTGCCGCCCGAGGCCGCCGCGGCCTACAAGGCCTTACTGCCCGTGACGCTGAAGCTCACGCAGGCCACGGGCGTGAAGCTCGACTGAACCGCCTTCCCCCTCCTCTTCTTTCCGAACCCCGAGGTCTTTCCCATGAACGCTCCCGCTCCCGTGCCCGACATCGCCGCCGCCCGCAAGGCGCTCGCCCGTTCCATCGGCCTGGCCGCCTTCGTCTACGGCTATCCGCTCACCGAGACCTACCGCACCTGCGCCATGCAGACCGCGCCGCGCGCCGAACGCCGCAGCGGCGCCTCGGCCGGCTCCGACGTGCGCGCGCCGCTGAACACGCTGCACCACGCGCCGCGCCCGTCCACCCACGAAGACCGCGACGTGGTCACGCCCGCCAACGACCTGCTCTACACCATGGCCTGGCTGCACCTGGCGCACGGGCCGATGCTGCTCACGGTGCCCGCGTCGTCGCGCCATCCGGGGCGCTACTTCGTGCTGCCGCTGTACGACGCCTACACCGAGAACTTCGAGAACCTGGGCCCGCGCAACTGCAACCCCGAGGGCGAGACCGTGGTGCTCGTGGGCCCCGACGGCACCGTGCCGGAATCGCTCGCCGCCGCCCACCGCGTGGTGCGCTGCCCGACCGACCTGGTCTGGCTCATCGGCCGCATCCTGGTGGGCGACGAGAGCGACTGGCCGGCCGCGCGCGCGCTGCAGTCCGAGATCCAGCTCCAACCCGCGCCCGGCACCGTGCTGCAGGGCCGCCCGTCCGCCATCGAACACTGGGCCGGCCCGCACGAGGACGCCATGGCCGCCGCCTTCGAGCACGGCGAGCCGGCCGCAGAAGTGGCGCCGCGCTTCTTCACCAACGTGTGCCATGCGCTGGCCGAGGCGCCGGGCCGCGTGGAAGACCGCGCGCTCGTGGCGTGGTTCGGCCAGGGCGGGCTGCTCGCGAACGCCGCGTTCTCGTGGGACGCGCTGGAAGCACCGCTGCGCGAAGGCCTCATCGAAGGCTTCGCCGAGGGCGTGCAGCTGGTCGGCGCGGTGGGCCGCAACCGCCGGCCCAAGCCCTGGTCGATGACGCCGGCCACCGGCCGCTACGGCAACGAGTTCCTCGGCCGCGCGCGCACCGCCTACCTGGGCCTGGGCGCGCTGGCGACCAGCGAGGCGGTGTACGCCGCCGCGCACCACGACGCCACGCAGGAACCGCTGGACGGCCAGCGCCGCTACACGATGCGCTTCGAGGCCGGCGACCTGCCGCCCGCGGACGCCTTCTGGTCGGTCACGCTCTACGACACCGACCGCTTCCTCTACCCCAACGACATCCGCCGCCACGCCATCGGCGACCGCACGCCCGGGCTGAAGCGCAAAGCCGACGGCAGCCTCGAACTGGTGGTGAGCCACGCACGCCCCGCCGACGCCGCCAACTGGCTGCCCGCGCCGGCCGGTCGCTTCTACCTGATCCTGCGCATGTACTACCCGCGCGAAGGCGTGCAGGGCTGGCGCATCCCGCCGCTGCAGGCACAACAGGGCTGAGCACGATGCAGCCGCACACCGACACCCTGCAAGCCCTGGCCGAAGAGGCCGTGGTCTACGCCTACCCGCTGTACGAGATGTGCCGCATGCGCGCGGCCACCTCGCCGCAGCGCACCGACGCCGCCGGCGAGGCGCCCAAGCCGCTGCGCTGGTGCAACGTGTTCACGCACGCGCGCCAGCTGCTGGGCGCGGGCAAGAGCCGCGTCGTCACGCCGAACAACGACACGCTCTACACCAACGCCTGGCTCGACCTGGGCGAGGGCCCGCTCGTGATCGACGTGCCCGACACCGCCGGCCGTTACTACGTGCTGGGCCTGCTCGACTTCTTCACCAACCCCTTCGCCCACCTGGGCCAGCGCCTCACGGGCACGGCGGCGCGTTCCTTCGTGGTCACGCCGCCGGGATGGCGCGGCACGCTGCCCGCGGCCTTCGACGCGCCGGGCGCGCGCATCGAGGCGCCCACGCGCTGGCTGTGGATCATCGGCCGCCTGCTGGTCGACGGCCCGCAGGACGTGCCGGCCGTCAACGCGCTGCAGGACGGTTTTCTCGTGCGCACGCTGCCCGACTGGGAAGCCGGCCGCCGCTCGGCGCCGCGCGCCTTCGATCCGGACTGCGACCCGAAGGCGCCGCTCACGGCCGCGCACTTCGCCGCGCAGGTGAACGCGGCGCTGCGCGACAACGCACCGCCGGCTGGTGATGCCGCGCAGCTCGCGCGCTATGCGGCGCTCGGGATCAGCCCCGGCGCGGGCGCGCTCGACGACGGCCAGCGCGCCGCGCTGCAGGCCGCGCTCGACACCGTGCTGCCGCGGCTGCGCGAGGCGCAGTCGGGCCGCACCACGGCCTCGGGCTGGGTGCAGATGCCGCTCGTGGAAGGCTCCTTCGGCGACGACCACCTGGCGCGCGCGCTGATCGCGCTCAAGTACATCGGCATGCTCGAAAGCCGCGAGGCCACCTACCCGATGGCCTGGCACGACGCCGCAGGCGAGCCGCTCACCGGCCAGCGCCGCTACACGCTGCGCTTCGCGCCCGACGCGCTGCCCCCGGTCGATGCCTTCTGGTCGCTCACGATGTACGACACGCGCGACTACATGCTGGTCGACAACCCGATCGACCGCTACGCCATCGGCGACCGCACGCCGGGGATGCGGCGCGACGCGGACGGCGGGCTCACGCTGCACATCCAGAATGCGCGCCCCGAAGGCGAGGCCGCGCGCGCCAACTGGCTGCCGGCCCCCGAAGGCAGCTTCTACCTGTGCCTGCGCGCCTACGTGCCGCGCGCCGAACTGCTCGACGGCCGCTACCAGCTGCCGCCCCTCACCGTCACCAAGGATTCCGCATGAGCGCCACCGCTGAAAAACCCCAGGCCACAGAAGAAGAAAAACCCTTCCTCATCGTCGGCACCGGCACCGAGACCGTGGCGCCGGGCCTGCACATCCTGCGCGGGCAGGGCCAATCGTTCGTGGCCGAGACCAACGTGGGCCTGGTCGTGATCGACGCCGGCCCGGGCGGCTCGGTGACGCAGGGCATGATCGACGCGCTGCGCCAGCTCAGCGACGCGCCGGTGCATGCGCTGTGCTTCAGCCACGGCCACATCGGCTACAACGCCGGCGTGCCGATGTGGCTGGCCCATGCCGCCGCGCGCGGCGATGCGCCGCCGCGCATCATTGCGCACCGCAACGTGCCGCGCCGCCTGGCGCGCTACCGCGAGACGCTGGCCCTGCAGCACCGCATGGCCGAGATCCAGTTCAACCGCCCCGCCGGCTTCTTCGACCACCGGCTGGTGACGCACCCGCCCACCGAGACCTTCGACGACGTGCTGCAGATCGGCAGCGGCGAGCGCCGCATCGAGCTGCGCTGGGCGCCCTCGGAAACCGACGACGCGATCGCGCTGTGGAGCCCGGCGCAGCGCGTGCTGTACGGCGGCGCGGCGCTGATCGATTCCATTCCCAACATCGGCACGCCCTTTCGCACGATGCGCGACACGGTGCGCTGGGCCGACACGCTGGAGGCGCTGGCGGCGTTGAAGCCGCGCAAGGCGGTGCGCGAATTCGGCGCCACGCTCGAGGGCGAAGACCAGGTGCAGCACGTGCTCGTGCACACGGCCCGCGCGCTGCGCTGGGTGCGCGCCGAGGTGGTGCGGCTCATGAACGAAGGGCTCAACGAGCGCGACATCCTGGCGCGCATCCGCTTTCCCGACGAGCTGTTCGCGGTCGAGTGGATGAAGCCCACCTACGGCGACCCGGGCTACATCGTGCGCGACATCTACCGCTCGGAGAACGGCTGGTGGGACCGCAACCCGACCTCGCTGCACCCGGCCGCGCCCGAGGCCATCGGCCGCGCGGTGGCCGACGCCATCACCGACAAGCGTGGCGTGATCGACCAGGCGCGTGCGCTGGCTGAGGCCAAGCAGTGGCAGCTCGCGCTGCACGTGATCGACCTGCTGGCCACCGCCGAGGGCGAGGCGCTCGAGATCGCCGAGGCGCGCTCGCTCAAGGCCGAATGGCTGCGCGAGCGGGCGCGCGAAGTGCCCAGTTACGTCTCGCGCAACCTGTATCGCGTGGGCGCGGACATGATCGAACAGGGCACGCAGGCGCGCTTCGGCATCCGCTGAGGCCTTTCCATCGGAGACACGGACCATGACAACGACAACACCATTCCGCTTCGGCCTGCGCATGCTGGTCGCCTGTTCCCTGGCCACGCTGGCCGTTGCCAGCCACGCGCAGGGCGACAGCAGCTACCCCGACAAGCCCGTGACGCTGGTCGTGCCCACCGCACCGGCCGGCGGCACCGACACCATGGCGCGGATCATCGGCGACGGCCTGGGCAAGATCCTGAAGCAGCCCTTCGTGGTCGACAACCGCCCGGGCGCCAACGGCATCCTCGGCAGCGAGGTGGTGGCGCGTTCCGCGCCCGACGGCTACCGGCTGTTGTTCACCTACGCCGCGACGATGGTGGTGAACCCCAGCCTCTACAAGAAGCTGCCCTACGACCCGCTGAAGGACTTCATGCCGATCGCGCAGGTCGGGCGCGGCGGCAACCTGCTGCTGGTGCGCAAGGACCTGCCGGTGAAGACCATCCAGGAGTTCGTCGCCTACGCCAAGGCGCGCCCCGACAAGCTCAGCTACTGCTCATGGGGCAACGGCTCGGGCGGCCACCTGGCGATGGAAAGCCTCAAGAAGCAGGCCGGCCTCGTGATGACGCACGTGCCCTACAAGGGCAGCGGCCCCTGCGTGCAGGACCTCGTGGGCGGCCAGGTCGATGCGGCCTTTGCCGACATCTCCTCGACCGTGGAGATCGTGCGCGCCGGCCGCATCCGGGCGCTGGCCAACAGCGGCCCCTCGCGCATCCCGATGCTGCCCGACGTGCCCACCATGACCGAGAGCGGCTACCCCTTCACCACCTACGCCTGGTACGGCCTGATGGCGCCGGCCAAGACGCCGCCGGCGATCGTGAAGAAGCTCAACGAAGCCGTGAACCAGGTGCTGCGCGACCCCGCGGTGGTGCGCCGCATGTACGAGCTGAACTTCAACGACCTGCCGCAGAACACGCCCGAGCAGTTCACCGCCACCATCCGCAGCGACCTGCGCGACTGGGGCGCGCTGGTGAAGGACATCGGCCTGACGCTCGAATGACCGCCTGAGCGGCCCTGACCAAGGGTAAGCAACATGGTCGGCCGGCGGCGCTTCCCACACACTGCGCCGTGACAGGCACGGTTTCTGCTCATCGGTGGGGCGATGGCAACTGCGCCAGCGCGCACCATGACCGAGCTTCTTCATTTCAGCCGACAACTCACCGCCGAAGCCCAGGCCCAAGCCTCGGGCGTGGGCACCTGGAAGCAGCACTACGAGCAGCTGTCGAACGGCCGCTTCGAGGGGCTGTCCGAAGACCTGCACCTGGATTTCGTGCAGGTGTTCCACGAACACGCCAACCAGACGGTGCTGCAGCACGGCCATGGCCGCCCGGGCGCCCTGTGCCTGGCCGTGATCGACGTGACGGCCCCCGGCAGCTGGTACTGCGGCCACGACCTGGACGGGCGGCGGCTCATCGCGCTGTCGCCGCAGCGCGAGTTCGAGCTGCTGGCCGGCGCCGGCATGGACCTGATGGCCGTGTGCGTCGACACCGAACCGCTGGCGAAGCTGGCCACCACCCTGTTCGGCCCCGACTTCGCGCTGCGCATGCCCGCGCCCGCGCCGGTGCAGCACCCCGGCTTCGACGAAACCGCCTTCACCCGCCTGCTGGGCGCCGCCCTGTCGCTGGCGCGCGACAACCTCGCGCAGCTGGAGCAGCCGGCCGCGCGCCACATGCTGTCGCTGTCGCTGGCCGACGCGGTGCTGCAGTGCATGGGCTCCGAGGCCTTCGAGGCCCGGCTGCCCGCCAGTTCGGCGGCGCGGCGCCACATCGTGGCCAAGGCGCGCGAGTACATGCAGGCGCACGCCGACGAGCCCATCAGCGTGCCCGACCTGTGCGCGGCCACGGGCGTGTCGCGCCGCTCGCTGCAGTACGCCTTCGAGGACGTGCTGCACCTGAGCCCCGTCACCTACCTGCGCGTGATGCGCCTGAACCGCGTGCGCTGCGAGATGCAGGCCTGCCGCGAGGACACCATCGGCGACATCGCCGCGCGCTGGGGCTTCTGGCACCTGTCGCGCTTTGCCATCGACTACGCGCGCCTGTTCGGCGAGCTGCCGTCCGCCACGCGCGCGCGGTGGTTTGCCAAATCTTGATAACGCCCGCGCCGGCGGCGCTCTTACCTTCGCGGTTGTTTCACACAACATGCGAAGAAGGATGCAGCCATGCGCAGCAGCTACCACCGAACGCCCGGCCGCGGCGCCGCACGGCGTCTCCTGGGCACCGCCCTGGCCTCTGCCCTGGCGCTCGCCCTCGGCCCCCTGAGCACTGAGCCGGCCCGGGCCCACGGCGGCGCGGCCCACATGGTGCCGCTGAAGAAGACGGTGGAAGACTTCGGCGGCACGCTGCGCTGGGACAGCTTTGCCAACGTGTTCACCGTGGCGCGCAACGGCACGCTGGTGCGCCTGAAGCCCGGCTCGAAGACGGCGCTGGTCAACGGCCAGCCGATGCAGCTGGACGTGCCCGTGGTCATGCGCAAGGGCGCGGCCTACGTGCCGCACGACTTCGTGAACCAGGTGTTCCAGTCCAGCCTGGACAAGACCTTCGTGGTCGAGCGCGTGCCCAACCCGCTGAACCCGCTGACCGAGGCCGAGATCCAGGCCACGCTCGAGGTGCTGAAGGCCTCGGGGCGCCACAAGGCCGGCCTGCGCTTCACCGAGATCAGCGTGAAGCGCCCGCCCAAGGACGAGGTCTGGAACTTCGCGCTCACCGGCCAGCCCGTGCGCGCGCCGCGCCAGGCGGCCTTCGTGGCGCTGGACGGCAAGAAGGTGATCGAGGGCACGGTCGACCTCGCGGCGCGCACGCTCACCGCATGGAAGCCGATCGAGGGTGCGCACGGCATGGTGCTGCTGGACGACTTCGCCACCGTGCAGAGCGCCATCGAGGCCAGCCCCGACTACGCCAAGGCGCTTGCCACGCGCGGCATCGCCGACGTGAAGAAGGTGGTGGCCACGCCGCTCACCGTGGGCTACTTCGACGGCAAGGATTCGCTGCGCCAGGAAGACCGCCTGCTGAAGGTGGTGAGCTACCTGGACGTGGGTGACGGCAACTACTGGGCCCACCCCATCGAAGGCCTGGTGGCGGTGGTCGACCTGGAACAGAAGAAGGTCATCAAGATCGAGGACGGCGGCCTCGTGCCCGTGCCGCTCAAGCCCACGCCCTACGACGGGCGCGACCGCGCGGCCACGCCCGCGCCCAAGCCGCTGGAGATCACCGAGCCCGAGGGCAAGAACTACACGATCACCGGCCACACGATGCACTGGCGCAACTGGGACTTCCACGTGCGGCTCGACTCGCGCGTGGGCCTGGTGCTGTCCACCGTCACCTACAACGACAAGGGCACGAAGCGCAAGGTGATGTACGAAGGCTCGCTGGGCGGCATGATCGTGCCCTACGGCGACCCCGACACCGGCTGGTACTTCAAGGCGTACCTCGACTCGGGCGAGTACGGCATGGGCACGCTCACCTCGCCCATCGAGCCGAACAAGGACGCGCCGCAGAACGCCGTGCTGCTGGACGCCACGCTGGCCGACTACACCGGTGCCCCGACCAAGGTGCCGCGCGCCATCGCCGTCTTCGAGCGCTATGCCGACCCCGAGTTCAAGCACCAGGAGATGGGCAAGCCCAACATCAGCACCGAGCGGCGCGAGCTGGTGGTGCGCTGGATCAGCACGGTGGGCAACTACGACTACCTGTTCGACTGGGTGTTCGCCGAGAACGGCACCATCGGCATCCACGCCGGCGCCACCGGCATCGAGGCCGTCAAGGGCGTGAAGTCGCGCACCATGCAGGACCCCACGGCCGCCGAGGACACGCGCTACGGCACGCTGCTGGACCACCACATCGTCGGCACCACGCACCAGCACATCTACAACTTCCGCCTCGACCTCGATGTGGACGGCGAGCAGAACACGCTCACCGAGGTCGACCCCGTGGTGCTGCCCAACACGCGCGGCGGCCCGCGCACCAGCACCATGCAGACGGTGCAGCGCACGGTGCGCACCGAGCAGCAGGCGGCGCAGAAGTTCGACCCGTCGACCATCCGCCTGCTGAGCAACCCATCGCGCAACAACAAGGTCGGCAACCCGGTGTCGTACCAGCTCGTGCCGTACGCGGGCGGCACGCACCCCATTGCCAAGGGCGCGAACTTCGCGAAGGACGAGTGGATCAACCACCGCCTGAGCTTCATGGACCGCCAGCTCTGGGTGACGCGCTACGACCCCGAGGAGCTGTTCCCCGAAGGCAAGTACCCGAACCGCTCCAACAAGGACACGGGCCTGGGCCAGTTCACGGCCGACAACCAGGAGATCGTGAACACCGACAACGTGGTGTGGCTCACCACCGGCACCACGCACGTCGCGCGCGCCGAGGAGTGGCCGATCATGCCCACCGAATGGGTGCATGCGCTGCTCAAGCCCTGGAACTTCTTCGACGAGACGCCGACGCTGGGGCTGAACCGGCCTGCTGCGAAATGACAGCGAACGACGAGGCCATCGGCCGCTACGAAGACCTGATGACGCTGGCGCCCGCGCTGCAGGCGCCGACCTACCGCCAGATGGACCGGCTCTACGCGACGCGCGCGATCCGGCGCGGAACGCAGGTGCATCCGCTGCCCGAGGGCACGCCCGTCGATGCGCAGCGCTTCGGCATCGACGCGTTCATGGCACGCAACCACACGGCCGGCTTGCTGGTGATCAAGGACGGGCACGTCGTGCTCGAGCGCTACGCCATGGGCAACGACGCGGCGACGAAGTGGCTGTCGTTCTCGGTCGCAAAGTCGCTGACCTCCACGCTGGTCGGCGCGGCTGTGAAAGATGGCCACATCGCCAGCCTCGACGATCCTGTGGTGCGCTACCTGCCCGCATTGAGTGGCTCGGCCTACGACGACGTGACCGTGAAGCAGGTGCTGCAGATGAGCTCAGGTGTGGCCTGGAACGAGGACTACCTCGACGCCGACTCCGACCGGCGCCAGCTGATGCGCGTGCAGCTCACGCGCGAGAAGGGCGCGGTGCTGAAGTTCATGGCGCAGCGCCCGCGCGTGGCACCGGCCGGCACGCGCTTCAACTACAGCACCGGCGAGACCTGCCTGGTCGGCGAGATCCTGGCCAGCGCGATCCGCCGGCCGATCAGCGACTACCTCTCGGAAAAAATCTGGGCGCCCTTCGGCATGGAGGCCGACGCCTACTGGCAGCTCGATGCGGTCGACGGCCAGGAGTTCACCGGCAGCGGCGTGAACGCCACGCTGCGCGACTTCGGGCGCTTCGGCCTGTTCGTGCTCGGCGGCGGCGTGGCCGGCGGCCAGCGGGTGCTGCCCGACGGCTGGGTGGCCGATGCCACGCGCGTCGATGCGGCCAGCCACCTCGCGCCCGGCACGCTCGCGGGCTTCGAACCGATGGGGTACGGCTACCAGTGGTGGACCTTCCCGACCGGCGAGAAGGCGCTGCCCGGGCTCGACGGCGGCCTGTTCGCCGCGCTCGGCATCTTCGGCCAGCAGGTCTACATCCATCCGAAGGAGCGGCTCGTGGTCGCGATCCACAGCACCTGGCCGGCGCCGATCCATCCGCCGAGCCTGGTCGAGACCGATGCGCTGCTCGGCACGCTGACCGCCGCGCTGCGCACCTGACCAGAGCGTGGCGCACGCCACGCTCTGCAATGCATCAGGAGAAGATCACCTGCGCGTCGGTGTACTCCTTCAGCCCTTCTTCCGCGAACTCCACACCGAGCCCCGAAGCCTTCACGCCGCCGAAGGGCGCGTTGGGCTGGATGGCGCCGTGCTTGTTGATCCACACCGAGCCGCATTCCAGGCGTGACGCGATGCGCTTGGCGTGCTCGATGTCCTTGGACCACACGGAACCGCCGAGGCCGTTCTCGCTGTCATTGGCGGCGCGGATGGCCTCTTCGACGTCGGTGTAGCGGATGACGGGCAGCGCGGGCCCGAACTGTTCTTCGTCGACCAGCGCATCGCCGTTCTTCAGGCCCGCGACGATGGTCGCGGGGAAGAACAGGCCCTCGCCCGGCTCGCCGCCCGTGAGCACCTGGCCCTTCTTTTTCGCATCGGCCACGAGCCGTGCGACCTTGTCGAACTGCATGCGGTTCTGCACCGGGCCGAGCACGTTCTTCTCGTCCATGCCGTCGCCCATCGGCACCTGCTTCGCAAAGGCCGCGAGGTGCTCGCACACCTCGTCGTGGATGCTGGCGTGCACGTACAGCCGCTTCATGGCCGCGCAGGTCTGGCCGTTGTTGAGGAACGCGCCCCAGAACAGGCCTTCGGCGATGGCCTTGGGGTCGGCGTCGGGCAGCACGATGCCGGCGTCGTTGCCGCCGAGTTCGAGCGTGAGCCGCTTCATGGTGCTGGCCGCCGACTGCATCACCTTCTTGCCGGTGGCGCAGGAGCCGGTGAACACGATCTTGCGGATGACGGGGTCGCTCGCCATGTCGGCGCCGAGGTTGGAGGTGCGGTCGTCGCAGCTCACGCTGTTGACCACGCCTTCGGGCAGCACTTCGTTGAGCAGCTCGACAAAGCGCAGTGTGGCCAGCGGCGTGTACGGCGAGGGT
Source organism: Variovorax sp. GW821-FHT06D12 (assembly GCF_059419205.1). NCBI lineage: Bacteria > Pseudomonadati > Pseudomonadota > Betaproteobacteria > Burkholderiales > Comamonadaceae > Variovorax > Variovorax sp. GW821-FHT06D12. The sequence continues at coordinate 801,560 of NZ_JBWKRI010000002.1, forward strand.
TTGATGACGACCGTGTTGCCCGTGCGCAGCGCCGGCAGCACGTGCCACACGGCGATCAGCACGGGGAAGTTCCACGGCGTGATCGAGCCGACCACGCCCACGGGCTTGCGGAAGATCTCGACGTGGCCCTGCGCGTTGTCCTGCAGCACGCGCGGCGGCAGCGAGAGCGCCGCGGTGGCGCCGGCCCAGGCCGCGGCGCCGCCCAGCTCCCAGCGCGACCCCAGGCCGTTGAGCGGCTTGCCCTGCTCCAGCGTGAGCAGGCGCGCGAGTTCTTCGGCGTGCGCGCCGATCTTCTCGGTGATGGCGCGGCAGGCCGCGGCCAGTTCGCCGTCGGGCTTGCGCGACCAGCTCGTGAAGGCTTTTTGCGCGGCGGCCACGGCGGCGGCGAGGTCGTCGCGCGAACCGTTCGGCGCGGTGCCGATCACCTGGCCGTTGGCGGGGTTGCGCACTTCGAAGGAGGCCGTGCCTGGCACCGCGCGACCGCCGATCGTCATTCTTGTCTCTTGCATTGCTTTGTCCTGGTTGGGTTGACGCTGGCGCGCGCCGCCGCAGGGCGGGCGCGCCGGGTCACTGTAGGAAAAGCAGGGGCCGGCGTCTTGGAGCCAGGCGTCAGCGAATGGACTCAGGCGTCAGTGCGGCAGGGGTCCAAGTGCCAGGCGCCCCGGCGGCACGCCGTAGCGCTTGCGGAACTCGCGGTAGAAGAACGACAGGTCGTTGAAGCCGCAGTCGTAGGCGACCACCGCGATGGCCGGCGCGGGGCCGCCCTGCCGGGCCGCCGCATCGAGCGCGGCGCGCGCCGCCGCCAGCCGCGTGTCGAGGATGTGCCGGCTCGGCGAAACGCCCAGTGCCTCGAAGGCCCGCTGCAGCAGCCGCGGCGACACGCCCAGGTGCCGCGCCAGTTCGCCCGCGTGGAAGGCCGGGTCGTGGAACTGCAGCGCCACATGGTCCATCGCGCGGCGCAGCACGCCCTCGCCGGCGTTGCGCGACAGCAGCGCGGGCGCCTGCCGCGCGCGCTCGACCAGCACCGAACCGAACACGCCGAGAAAGGCCTCAACCAGGTGCGCGTCGTCGGACTGCCCGCTGTCGAGCAGGCGCGCGAGGATGGCGCGCATCGCGAAGCCCAACGCGTCGCCGCGCCGCACGCACACGCCGCCCTGCAGCGCGGGGCCGAAGCGCGCGAGCATGTCGGCGCGCGGCAGGTGCACTGACACCTGCTGCGAGCTGGCGCCGTCGTAGACGAACTCCGAGGGCCGCGCCGAATCGATCAGCACGATGTCGCCGGCCTGCACCGCGATCTGCTGCGCGCCCTGGCACATGAGCGCGCCGCCGTGGTCCTGGAACACGAGGAAGAAATGCTCTCGGTCGTCGCGCCGGATGGCCTGCGCGTCGCGGTGTACGCGCTGCAGGTTCTGGCCGATGAGCGCCACGTCGACCCCGCCGGCACGCCGCACCTCGATGCCGCCCGACACGGTCTGCTGGCGCGGCATGGGCACGGGCGTGAAGTTGCCGCACACGGCCTGCAGGCGCGGGCCGACGAGCTCGAACGGCATCTCGGCGCGCATCCGCGGCGTGAGGGGGCCGCCGCTCAGGTGCGCGGGCGAATCGAAGAAAGAAGCGCTCACAGAGGGTGTCTCCTTGCAGGGCGCCGGGCCAGCGCTCAGTCCTCGTCCATGACCCGCGAGCGGCCGAACCAGAAGCCGAGCACCAGGCCGACCGTGCCGGCACCGATGCCGCCCCACAGGCTCAGGAAAGTGTAGACGTTGTAGCGCCCCGGATGCTGCGCGAGCGCACTCGCCAGTGCGGGTTCGTTCAGGCCGCCGAGCCCGCGCGCGGCGGCGTAGTCGAAGCCCGCGGCGCCCAGGAAATGCGGTGCCACGAGGATCGGCAGCGCCGTGAAGAACGGAAACCACGCGCCGCGCATCCGGCGCCAGCGCATGAAGATCGCCGCGACGAGCAGCACCGCGCCGACCGCGACAGTGCCCAGCGCGAAGGGCTGGCGCACCAACGGCAACAGCCAGGGCCAGATCCATGGCAGCGGGTACAGCGGCCACTCGGCGCGCGGCGCCAGCCCACCCAGCCGCGCGACGACCGACCAGCCCAGCGTGTCGAGGCCGCTGAACACCAGTGCCGACACGCAGGCCACGGCCGCGACGAGCAGGCACACGCTGCGAAACGGCGAGGCGCTGCCTTGCAGGAAGCCGGGCGACGGCTCGGGCGGCAACGCCGGCGACCGGGGCCAGCCCGACTGCCAGTGCCGCACGACGATCGACGGCGGCACCGGCGGCGGCGCCACGTCGCCGCGCACCAGCCAGTCGATGAACAGGATGCCGACCGCGAACGCCATGACCGCCGTGAGCCACGCGCAGACGCCCGGCATGTCGACGAAGCCGGCCGGCGTCAGCATCGGCAGCTGGCCGTAGGCCACGCCCGCAAAGCCGTAGAGCCAGATGATCGGCACCGACAAGGCCATGGCCGTGTGCATCAGCACGGCGTCGGTCTCGGCCGACTCGTGGCGCAGCGCCTGCGCGCGCGACCACGCCTCGCGCCAACTCACTTCGCCAGGGCTTTCAGTGCCATCTTGATGCCGTCGCTCACGCTCGCGTCCTTCGGCAGCGCCTTCAGTGCGAGCGCGGCTTCCTTGTCGCTGTAGCCCAGCGCCACCAGCGCCTGCAGGATGTCGGCCTGCGCGTCGGAGGCGGCATGCGCCGGCAGGCCGATGTCGGCGCCCAGCTTGCCCTTGAGCTCCAGCAGCAGCCGCTCGGCGGTCTTCTTGCCGATGCCCGGGATCTTCACGAGCCGGCCCAGCTCCTGCGTGGTGATGGCCTGCGCCAGCTCGCCCACGCTCATGCCCGAGAGCAGGCCCAGCGCGGTGCGCGGGCCCACGCCGGTGATCTTGATGAGCTGGCGGAAGGCCGCCCGCTCCTCGGCGGTGCCGAAGCCGTAGAGAATCTGCGCGTCTTCGCGCACGACGAAGTGCGTGAGCAGCGACACCTTCGCGCCGACGTTGGGCAGGTTGTAGAACGTGCTCATCGGCACGTCGACCTCGTAGCCGACGCCGTTGCAGTCCACCACCACCTGCGGGGGGTTGCGCTCTGCGAGCGTGCCGGTCAGTTTGCCTATCATTGGCTCCCCCCCGTTGCTTGCTCACTTCGTGTAGCCGCTTCCCCCCTCAAGGGGGCAACACCGGCGGCCCGGCAAAGCCGGTTCCGCGGTGTTACCCGCCTTGGATTGCGTTTTTTCGAGCGTGGCTGGTCTTGCATGGGCTGCCAATTAGATGGAAATGGATACCGCGTGATTCTGCGACACACCTTTACCCCCCTGAACAATTCGCGCCTCGGCCACCTGTGCGGCCCGCTGGATGCGCACCTGCGCCGCATCGAGGACGCCCTGGGCGTGAAGATCGCGCACCGCCACGAGCAGTTCAAGGTCGACGGCCCCAAGGCCCCGGCGCAGCGCGCCATGGAGGTGCTGCAGGCGCTGTACGAGATCGCCCAGCGCGCCATCGACCCGGCCGTGGTGCAGCTCACGCTGGCCGGCGACGGCTCGATGAGCGACGAGGACGCGGCCATGCTCGTCACGCGCCGCGCCGACCTGCGCGCGCGCACGCCCACGCAGGCGCTGTACCTGGACAACATCGCCAAGCACGACATCACCTTCGGCATCGGCCCGGCCGGCACCGGCAAGACCTACCTGGCGGTGGCCTGCGCAGTCGATGCGCTGGAGCGCGCGGCGGTGCAGCGCATCGTGCTCACGCGCCCCGCCGTCGAAGCCGGCGAGCGCCTGGGCTTCCTGCCGGGCGACCTGACGCAGAAGGTCGACCCCTACCTGCGCCCGCTGTACGACGCGCTGTACGACCTCATGGGCTACGAGAAGGTGCAGAAGGCCTTCGAGCGCAACGTGCTCGAGATTGCGCCGCTGGCCTTCATGCGCGGACGCACGCTGAACAACGCCTTCGTGATCCTCGACGAGGCGCAGAACACCTCGGTGGAGCAGATGAAGATGTTCCTCACGCGCATCGGCTTCGGCGCCAAGGCGGTGGTGACGGGCGACGTGAGCCAGATCGACCTGCCCAAGCAGCAGCTGAGCGGCCTGATCGACGCCGAGCGCGTGCTCAAGCGCGTGGCCGGCATCGCGACCACGCACTTCACGAGCGCCGACGTGGTGCGCCACCCGCTGGTGGCGAAGATCGTCGATGCCTACGACGGGCAGCGCAAGCGCTCGGGAGGCCACTGACATGGCGGCCTCCCTGCTTCCGGCCCTGTCGCTGTCGCTGCAGTTCGGGCGCTTCAAGGGCGTGGAGCGCCACCGCGCCGCGCTGCCGCGCCACAGCGTGAACCGCTGGATTCGCCATGCGCTGGACATCGACGGCGAGATCACCGTGCGCATCGTCGATGCCGAGGAGGGCCAGCGCCTGAACCGCGAGTTCCGCGGCAAGGACTACGCCACCAACGTGCTCACCTTCGACTATGCGCAGGGCCCGGTCGTGATGGCCGACCTGGTGCTGTGCGCGCCCGTGGTGGCGCGCGAGGCCAAGGAAAACCGCAAGACCCTCGCCGCGCACTACGCGCACCTGCTGGTGCATGGCACGCTGCACGCGCAGGGCTGGGACCACGAGACGAGCGACGCCGACGCGGACGAGATGGAAGCGTACGAAATCGAGATCCTCGCGGGCCTGGGCATTCGCAGCCCGTACGGGCGCTGAGCGGAGGCCGCGGTGGTGTCGGACACCGACCCCTGGTTGCCGCGCTGGCTGCCGCTGCTGCGCGAATGTGCCGGCGACGGGCCGGTGCTTGAACTGGGCTGTGCGGCCGGTCGCGACACCGCCACGCTGGTCGACGCCGGCTTGCGGGTGGTGGCGGTCGAGCTGTCGTCCGATGCCCTGGCGCAGGCGCGGCAACGCGTGCGGACAGGCGCCGAGTTCCACTGCGGCGATTTCCGCGAGGCGTGGCCTCTGGCGGAGGGCGCCACGGTCGGCGCCGTGCTCGCGAGCCTGTCGCTGCACTATTTCGCGTGGGACGAAACGCTGGCGCTGGTGCGGCGCATCCACCGCGTGCTGCGGCCGGGTGGCGTGCTGCTGTGCCGCCTCAACTCGGTCAACGACCGGCACCACGGCGCGCGCGGCCCGTCGGCCAGCGGACGGGACGAAGACTTTTTCTACACGGTGGACGGCATTCCCAAGCGCTTCTTCGAGCGCGCCGCGGTCGAGCGGCTGTTTGCCGACGGCTGGCAGCTGCAGCACCTCGAGGAGGTGCGCGTGCTGCGCTACGACGAACCGAAGGTGGCGTGGGAAGCGGTGATCCGCCCCGCGCCGTTCACGCCGTCATCTGCAGCGGGATCGTGACCGGTCCGTCGTTCAGCAGGTGCACCTGCATGTCGGCGCCGAATTCGCCCGTTGCCACGACCGGGTGCGCGCCGCGCGCCTGCGCCACGAAGTACTCGTAGAGCCGGCGGCCCTCGTCGGGCGGCGCCGCGAGCGTGAAGCTGGGGCGGTTGCCGCCGCTCACGTCGGCGGCCAGCGTGAACTGGCTCACGACCAGGAGGCCGCCGCCGATGTCCTGCACGCTGCGGTTCATCTTGCCGGCCTCGTCCGAGAAGATGCGCAGCTTGAGGATCTTGGCAAGCAGGCGGTCGGCCACGCTGTCGCCGTCGCCGCGTTCGGCGCACAGCAGCACCAGCAGGCCGGCCTCGATGGCGCCGACGGTCTGGCCGGCAATGTCGACGCGGGCGTGGGCGACGCGCTGGAGCACGGCTTTCATGAATGGTGGTCCTCGAGTCGGGTGGCGCGCGCTTCCATGGTGAGCGGCAGCAGTTGGATGGTCACGCGCAGGCCGGGCACGGCGTCCATGAGCGCCTGCTCCAGCTCGTCGCGCAGGTTGGCGGCGCGCTGCAGGGTCCAGTCGCCGGGCACGTGCATGTGCAGGTCGGCAAAGCGGCGCTGGCCGGCGCCGCGCGTCACCATGTCGTCGAAGCGCAGCCGGTCGCCCTCGGCATGGTTGGCGGCGAAGGCGTCGAGCGTGGCGCGCACGGTGGCGAGCGTCTCGGCGTCGAGCGCCTCGTCCATCAGGCCCTGCGAGGAGCGCCACACGAGCTTGAAACCCTCGCGCACGATGTTGAGCGCCACGCCGATGGCAATCAGCGGGTCGAGCCAGAGCCAGCCGCTGAAATGCACGGCCACGATGCCGACCAGCACGCCGACCGAGGTCCACACGTCGGTCATCAGGTGGCGCCCGTCGGCCTCCAGCGCGATGGAGCGGTGCGCGCGCGCCGCGCGGAACAGCACGAACGCCAGCGCCGCGTTGAAGCCCGAGCTGATCACCGACAGCGCCAGACCCCAGCCCAGTTGCTCCAGCGGCTGCGGCGACAGCAGCCGCAGCACCGACACCCACAGGATGGCGACGGCGGCGGCCACGATCAGCAGGCCCTCGAAGCCGGACGAGAAGTACTCGGCCTTGTGGTGGCCGTAGGGATGGTCCTCGTCGGCCGGGCGCTCGGCGATGGTCACCATGGCCAGCGCGAACATGGCGCTGGCGAGGTTGACGCACGACTCCATGGCGTCCGAAATCAGGCCCATCGAGTTCGTCAGGTAGCCGGCCCATCCCTTCAGGAGGATGGTGATCAGGGCCACCGCGACAGAGACGCGAAGCAGCGTTTTAGGGGTCAACGTCATGCAGAAAGAACAAGATCAGGTAAAAAGGGCCTGTGCGGGCGGGCATTACGTCGCAGGAATCGGCTGAATTATCAGCCGCGTGACCATATGTAACGCCTTCGCCTTAATATTTGCGCTCATTGCGAAGCAATCAGTCACAGAGAGGCAAATGATGAAGAAATTTTTGACCGCCGCCCTCGGGCTCGCCATCGTCGGCGCAGCCACCCTGGCCCAGGCCCAGGCACCCGCTGCAGCGCCCGCAGCAGCAGCCGCGCCCCAGCAGGCCGGGTTCGTGAAGACGGTGCGCGGCAACGTCCAGCTGCTCGACGGCGCCGGCGCCACCCGCAACGCCGCCCCCGGCGACGCGCTGGGCGCGGTCGATCGCATCGTGACCGGCCCGGATTCGTCGGCGGCCGTCGTGCTGCGCGACAACACCACGCTGATGGTCGGCCCGTCCTCGCGCATGGACCTGAAGGAATTCCACTTCGACGGCACCACCCGCGACGGCGGCATGCTCGTGTCGCTGCTGCGCGGCTCGATGCGCATGATCACGGGCCTCATCGGCAAGACCAACCCCGACGCCGTGCGCGTCGAAACCCAGACCGCCACCATCGGCATTCGGGGCACGGACTTCATCGTGCAGACCGACGGCCAACCCTGAAAAGATGCAGACACCGCCACGCCGCTCCCCCCTTCTTCCTGCGACCGCGCTGGTCGCCCTTTTGTTGGCCGCCTGCTCCTCGCCGGGCACGCGCGTGGTGCTCCTGCCCCAGGCCGACGGCACGCCCTCCGCCGTGGTGGTGCGCGCCAAGGACGGCGAAGAAGTGCTCTCCAAGCCCTACCAGCGCGCCACGGCCGCGGTGGGCGCGAGCGGTGCGCCGGTGGTCGACCAGGCCGACGCGGCCAAGGTCCAGGCCGAGAACAAGCCCCTGTTCGACATGCGCCCGCCGCTTCCGCAGCGCTACACGGTGTTCTTCGAGGTGGGCACCACCACGCTGACGGCGGCATCGCAGCAGATCATGACCGAGGCGCTGGCCGCCGCGCTGGCCCGCAGCGGCGGCGACATCGTGGTGACCGGCCACACCGACACCAAGGGTGCCGGCGAGCAGAACGACCAGCTGTCGCGCCGCCGCGCGCAGGAAGTGGTGCAGCTGTTCGTGGAGCGCCAGTTTCCGGCGAACCGCATCGAGGCCGTGGGCCGCGGCGAACGCGACTTGGCCGTGCCGACCGCCGACGAGGTGGACGAGCCCCGCAACCGGCGCGTGACCATCGAGGTCCGCTGACCCCGCCGCCCTGCCCCCATTGAAAAAGGCCCCGAGGGGCCTTTTTTTCTTGCGATCAGCTCAGGGTCACCCGCGCAAACTTGCGCTTGCCGACCTGCACCACGTAGCTGCCCGCGGGCAGTTTCAGGCCCTTGTCGGACACCACGACCGAATCGATGCGCACGCCGCCGCCGTCGATCAGGCGATTGCCTTCCCCCGACGAAGCCGCCAGGTTGGCCTGCTTGAGCAGCTGGCCGATGCCCAGCGGGGCGCCGCCGAGCGCCACCTCGGGAATCTCGTCGGGCACGCCGCCCTTGCTGCGGTTGATGAAGTCCTGCTCCGCCGCATCGGCCGCGGCCGCGCTGTGGAAGCGCGCGGTGATTTCCTTGGCCAACGCGACCTTGGCGTCCTTCGGGTTGCGGCCACCAGCGATCTCGGCCTTCAGCGCCTCGATCTGCGCCACCGACTGGAAGCTCAGCAGCGTGTACCAGCGCCACATCAGCGTGTCGGAGATCGACAGCACCTTGGCGAACATGCTGTTGGCGTCCTCGCTGATGCCGATGTAGTTGCCCTTGCTCTTGGACATCTTCTCGACGCCGTCGAGCCCTTCGAGCAGTGGCATAGTGAGTATGCACTGCGGCTCCTGGCCGTATTCCTGCTGGAGGTGACGGCCAACGAGCAGGTTGAACTTCTGGTCCGTGCCACCCAGCTCGAGGTCGCTCTGCAGCGCCACCGAGTCGTAGCCCTGCATCAGCGGGTACAGGAACTCGTGCACCGAGATCGACTGGCCGGCCTTGAAGCGCTTGTTGAAGTCGTCGCGCTCCATCATGCGCGCCACCGTGTACTTGGCCGCCAGCTGGATCATGCCGCGCGCGCCCAGCGGGTCGCTCCACTCGGAGTTGTAGCGGATCTCGGTCTTCGATTCGTCCAGCACCAGCTTGGCCTGGGCGAAGTAGGTCTCGGCGTTGGCGCGGATCTGCTCGGCCGTGAGCGGCGGGCGGGTGCTGTTGCGGCCCGAGGGGTCGCCGATCAGGGAAGTGAAGTCGCCGATCAGGAAGATCACGCGGTGCCCCAGGTCCTGGAGCTGGCGCATCTTGTTGAGCACCACCGTGTGTCCGATATGAATATCCGGTGCGGTCGGGTCCAGGCCCAGCTTGATGCGCAGCGGTTTGCCGCTGGCTTCCGCCTTCTGGAGCTTCTTGACCCACTCGTCCTGCGGCAGCAGTTCGTCAGCGCCGCGGAGGGAGATTTCGAGGGCTTGTCTTACACCATCGGAGAGGCTGGTGGATGTAACAGATTCGGCGTTCATGGGCTTTTTTGGCGGTTTTTCCGGTGGCCGAAGCTATACTCAGCCCGACTTTTCAAGCGCCGGATTCTAAGCGGCGCTTTTTTTCCGCACCGTCTCCTGCCGCCCTGAACGCACTGGGCCTTGCAGCACGGACCTGCAGAACCTGAGTTGGAATCCACAGTTTGATCAACGGCATTCTCGCCGCCGAGGAGCTTCTCGCTTCCCGCGTGGCCTACACATTCCGGACGTACCCCAAGCAGATCACCGCAGCGATCGCTGCGATGCTGCTCAGCGCCGGCACCCTTGCGGTCGCCTCGCTCGGTCCCGACGCGTCCGACCTCCCCATCCAGCAAGTGCTCGAAGCCACCGCGCCGGTGTCTTTCGCCGACCAGTCGGCGTCGCTCGAGAACTTCAGCTTCACGCTGTTCCGCACCGACGTCTCGCGCTCCAGCGACACGGCCGAGGCGCTGATGAAGCGCCTGGGCATTTCCGACCCCGCCGCCACCGCCTTCGTGCGTGGCAACGCCGAGGCGCGCATGGCGCTGTTCGCGCGCGTGGGCCGCACCGTGACGGCCGAAGCCACGCAGGAAAACCAGCTGCAGAAGCTCAGCGCCCGCTGGATTCCCGACGCCGACGGCGGCTTCAAGCGTTTCGTCGTCGAGCGCACGCCCACCGGTTTTGTCGCCCGCACCGAGCGCGACATGCTGACGCCGGGCACGCGCCTGGCCAGCGGCACCATCCGCAGCTCGCTGTTCGCCGCCACCGACGACTCGCGCATTCCCGACGCCGTGGCGAGCCAGCTGGCCGACATCTTCGCGGGCGACGTCGACGTGCGCTCGCTGCGCAAGGGCGACCGCTTCGCCGTGGTCTACGAGACCTTCGAAGCCGACGGCCAGGCGTTGCGCAGCGGCCGCGTGCTCTCGGCCGAGTTCGAGAACAACGGCAAGGTCCACCAGGCCGTCTGGTTCCAGCCCCCGGGCGCGGGCCAGAAGGGCAGCTACTACCGGCCGAACGGCGACAGCCTGCGCAAGGCCTACCTGGCTTCGCCGGTCGAGTTCTCGCGCGTGTCCAGCGGTTTCGCGATGCGCATGCACCCGATCCTGAACAGCTGGCGCCAGCACAACGGCATCGACTACGCGGCGCCCACGGGCACCGCGGTGCGCACGGTCGGTGACGGCACGGTCGATTTCGCCGGCACGCAAAGCGGCTACGGCAACATCGTCATCATCAACCACCGCAACAACCAGCAGACGGCCTACGCTCACCTGAGCCGCATCAACGTGAAGGCCGGCGAGAGCGTGAGCCAGGGCCAGACCATCGGCGCCGTCGGTTCCACCGGCTGGGCCACCGGCCCGCACCTGCATTTCGAATACCGCGTCGGCGGGGCCTACCAGGACCCGACCACGATCGCGCAGGAAGGCGGCGCCCCGATCACCGCCGCCCTGCGTCCGGCCTTCGAGCGCATCGCCGTGGGCGCCCGCACCGAGTTGGCTGCTGCCTTCTCGGTGATCCAGGCCAGCGCCGACTGAGCCTCGCTCCCCTGGGCATGGCCGCCGCACCGCAGCCGCCGCAGCAACGCTTCATCGGCCTGATGTCGGGCACCTCGCTCGACGGGGTCGACGGCGTCATTGCCGATTTCTCCGACGACGGCCACCTCGCGGTGATCGGCCACGCCAGCGCCGACTTTCCCGCTCCGCTGCGCGCCGAGCTGCTGGCGCTCAACACCCCCGGCGACAACGAACTGCACCGCGCGGCCCTGGCCGGCAACGGCCTGGCGCGGGTGTATGCCGACGTGGTCGCGCAGCTGCTGGTCAGCACCGGCACGGCACCCAGCGCCGTCACCGCCATCGGCGCCCACGGCCAGACCGTGCGCCACCGGCCGCTCGAATTCGACGGCACGGGCTACACGCTGCAGGTCAACAACCCCTCGCTGCTGGCCGAACTGAGCGGCATCGACGTGGTCGCCGACTTCCGCAGCCGCGACCTCGCGGCCGGCGGTCAGGGCGCCCCGTTGGTGCCGGCCTTCCACCAGGCCCTGTTCGCCCGGCCTGATGCCCCCGTCGCCGTGCTGAACCTCGGCGGCATCTCCAACCTGAGCCTGCTGCCCGCCACGAGCGCGCCGGCGGGCACTGCGCCCCTGCTGGGCTTCGATTGCGGCCCCGCCAACGCGCTGATGGACCACTGGTGCCAGCGCCACCTCGGCCAGCCCTTCGACCAGGGCGGCCAGTGGGCGGCCAGCGGGCGCGTGCTGCCCGAGCTGCTGGCCCGGCTGCAGGCCGAACCGTATTTCGCCAAGGCGCCGCCGAAGAGCACGGGGCGCGATTTATTCCATCCGGACTGGCTGGCCGGCCACCTGGGCACGGCCACCTGGGCGCCTGTCGATGTGCAGGCCACGCTGGCCGAACTGACCGCCAGCACCTGCGCGACAGCACTGCAAAGCTATCAAAAAGAGAGCGCCTTGCTGATCGTCTGCGGCGGCGGTGCGCTCAACGACCACCTCATGGCGCGCCTGCGCGCCCTGCTGCCCGGCGTGCAGGTGCAGGCGTCGTCGGAACACGGCCTGCCGCCCCAGCAGGTCGAGGCGGCCGCCTTTGCGTGGCTGGCCCGGCGCACCGTCCGGCGCGAACCCGGCAACCTCGCGAGCGTGACCGGCGCGCGCGGGGCGCGGGTGCTCGGGGCGATCTACCCCGCCTGACTTGCCTCAGCCCTGACCGGAGACCTCCGGCTGTGCAGGCTGTGCCGCCCGCACTTCTGCGGGCAGATGCCAGAAGATCAGCGCAGAAGCCACCGTGATGAGCCCCATGGTCGCAAAGGTGGCCTGGAACGCATCGAGCGTCTGCACCGCCGTGGCCGTGCCGAACACGCCGTTGTAGCCCGCCAGCACGGCGCCCGCCGCGGCCACGCCCAGGCTCATCGCCAGCATCTGCACCATCGACAGCAGGCTGTTGCCGCTGCTGGCCATGCCGCCGTCGAGGTCCTTCAGGGTGATGGTGTTCATGGCCGTGAACTGCAGCGAATTGACCGCACCGAACACCAGCAGCTGCAGCAGGTGCAACGCCACCGGCTGCCCCGGCGCCGTGAGGCCGAAGCTGGCCATGGTGCAGCCGACCAGCACCGTGTTGGCCACCAGCACGCGGCGGTAGCCATGGCGCGTGATCAACGGCGTGGCAAAGCGCTTCATCGCCATGCCGGCCAGCGCGACCGGCAGCATCATCAGCCCGGCGCGCACCGGCGAATAGCCCATCGACACCTGCAGCAGCAGCGGCACCAGGAACGGCATGCAGCTGCTGCCCAGGCGCGAGAACAGGTTGCCCAGCAGGCCGATGCTCAGCGTCGGAATGCCGAACAGCGCGGGCGAGAACAGCGGCTCGGGCGTGCGCGCCGCGCGCAGCCAGTAGGCGACCACGGCGGCGAAGCCGAAGATCAACACCGCCATCACCCCGCCCTGGCGCAGCCCGAGCCCCGACACGCCGTCCACCGCCAGCGAGATCGCCACCATGCCGAACGCCAGCAGCGCGTAGCCCACGCTGTCGAAACGCTTCTGGAGCGCACCGCGCAGGTCCGGCATGTAGCGCAGCGTGGCGATGCAGCCCGCCAGCCCCACCGGCACGTTGATCAGGAAGATCCAGTGCCAGGAGGCGTACTGCACCAGCCAGCCGCCCAGCGTGGGCCCCAGCAGGGGCCCGATGAGCCCCGGAATGGCCACGAAGCTCATCGCCTGCAGGAACTCGCCGCGCGGCACCGTGCGCAGCAGCGCCAGGCGCCCCACAGGCAGCAGCAGCGCCCCGCCCAGGCCCTGCACCACCCGCGCCGCCACGAGCTGCCCCAGCCCCTGCGAGAGCGCGCACAGCACCGAGCCGGCGGCGAACAGCACGATGGCGCAGAAGAAGACGCGCCGCGTGCCGAAGCGGTCGGCGATCCAGCCCGAGGCCGGGATCAGCATCGCCATGGTGAGCGCGTAGGCCACCACCACCGACTGCATGCGCAGCGGGCTCTCGCCCAGGCTGGCAGCCATCGCGGGCAGCGCCGTGTTGATGATGGTGGCGTCCAGCGTCTGCATGAAAAAGCCCACGGCCACGAGCCACAGCAGGCTCTTGCGGGCGGGATCGACGGGGACGGCGGTTTCGGGGCTCATCGGGAAGGCGTGGACTCGGAAAAACGACAGGCAGCAAAAAGCCGCCCGGAGGCGGCTTTTTCGAGGGGGCTGGTCAGCAGCATCCAGGCATCAGGCCGAGAAGCTGGAACCGCAGCCGCAGGTGCTGGTGGCGTTCGGGTTCTTGATGACGAACTGGGCGCCCTGCAGGTCTTCCTTGTAGTCGATCTCGGCGCCGAGCAGGTACTGGTAGCTCATGGCGTCGATCAGCAGCGACACACCGTTCTTGGTCATGGTGGTGTCGTCTTCGTTGGTGATCTCGTCGAAGGTGAAACCGTACTGAAAGCCCGAGCACCCTCCACCCTGCACGAACACGCGCAGCTTCAGGTCGGGATTGCCCTCTTCGGCGATCAGGTCGGCGACCTTGGCGGCCGCGCTGTCGGTGAAGACGATCGGCTCGGGCATCTGGGTCTGGATGTTTTCGGCAACAGCGCTCATGGGGTGAAACTCCTTGGGGGGCCGCTTGGGCGGCCAATGGGACGGATGCTACTGCAATGCCGCATTTTCGGCAGGCCGACTGTGGCGAGCACCCATCGCAAGTGGGGTCGGGCGCCGCATCCACCAGGGGCACCTGGGGGACGCGGCCACGAAAAAGCCGCCCGAGGGCGGCTTCTTGTCTCGCAACGAGCAGGGGATCAGCGCTTGCTGAACTGCTTGCGGCGACGGGCGGAGTGCAGACCGACCTTCTTACGCTCGACTTCACGTGCGTCACGCGTCACGAAGCCGGCTTGGCTCAGGACGGGCTTCAGCGAAGCGTCGTAGTCGATCAGGGCACGGGTGATGCCGTGGCGCGTGGCGCCGGCTTGACCCGATTCGCCGCCGCCGTTCACGTTGACCATCACGTCGAAAGCTTCGAGGTTGTTGGTCAGCGCCAGGGGCTGCTTGGCGATCATGATCGAGGTTTCACGGCCGAAGAACGCTTGGATGTCCTTGCCGTTGACCGTGATCTTGCCGGTGCCTTTTTTCAGAAACACGCGGGCGACGCTGGATTTGCGACGGCCGGTGCCATTGTTCCATTCACCAATCATTCTCAAGGCTCCTTACAGTTCCAGCACTTTGGGCTGTTGGGCGGTATGCGGGTGCTCAGCACCACCGTACACCTTGAGTTTCTTGATCATCGCGTAACCAAGCGGGCCCTTGGGCAGCATGCCCTTGACAGCCTTTTCCAGGGCGCGGCCCGGGTGCTTGTTCTGCATGTCGCGGAAGTTCGTCGCCGTGATACCGCCCGGGTAGCCCGAGTGACGGTAGTACACCTTGTCGATCGACTTGGCGCCGGTGACGCGCAGTTGCGCGGCGTTGATGATGACGATGTAGTCACCGGTATCGACGTGAGGCGTGTAAATGGCCTTGTGTTTGCCGCGCAAACGGAGAGCAACTTCGCTGGCTACTCGTCCGAGGACCTTGTCGGTCGCGTCAATCACAAACCACTCGTGCGTCACGTCAGCGGGCTTGGCGCTGAACGTTTTGGTCATGAGTTTTTCTCTTGAAAGAGGGTTTGGCGAGCCCTTTTCCACGGTCGGCGTTCCTCTGATGGGAATCTCTTAGGTGGGTTTTCACGCCTTCCGCCCAATGAAAGGGCAGCTGGCATGCCTTCGCCGCGGGGCTACAAAAACGCTGCGAAGCCCGCGATTATATGAAGAAATGGCCAAACGGCCAATTTCCGGGCTTCCGGGGGCCTCAGCGCTGGATGCGGACGAGTTCCAGGCTCTCGTTGGTCACGCTGGCATAGGCGCGCCGGTGCCTGGCCTCGAACTGGACGATCCGCTTCAGGTCGGGGCTGTACAGGACGGCCACCTTGAACGGCGTGCCGGTCAGGGCGGCGCCCGTGCCAGCGGAGGCGTAGATCCAGCCTTCATAGCTGATGCGCACCACATTGAGCTCCACGCCGTCCACGCGCACCGTGTGTTCAGCGCCCACCGAGGCATTGAGTTCATGCCGCAGCCGGTCGTCGGTGGTCGTCACGTAGTCCAGGTGCCAGCGCATGCCGGGCTGGACCTCGTCCTTCGGCGCCCAGCCGCCCGGCGGCGACGCGCTGTCGTACATGCCGCCAATCGGCGACGTGATCGACACCACCTGCCCGTTGGTCTTCTCGATCCGGCTGCCCGCGTTGAACGACACCTCGTCGCCGTTGACCCGGTCCACCCGATAGATCACCGGCGTGCGGTTGCCCGTCAGCCGGTCGGTGCGCACGTACTCGAGCGCGTCGCCGGCGCGCAGCGGCTCCGCCAGCGCCACGCCGGCGCTGCGGCGGGCGCCGCCTTCGGGCTCACGCGCCCGCGCCGCCAGCTGCGCCTGGGCGCGGGCCGGCAGTTCCGCCAGGAACTCGGCCGGCATCGCGAAATTCAGGTTGCCGCCGTCGCGGGCAGAGAAGGTGGTGATGCCCAGCAGGCGGCCGTCGCTGTCGAACAGCCCGCCGCCGCTCGATCCGGGCGCGATCGCCGCCGTGGTCTGCAGCAGCCGCGCCTCGCCGTCGCCGCCGCGCAGGCCCGACAGCAGGCCTTCGCTGAGGGTGTTTTCCAGCCCGCGCGGGTTGCCGATGGCGTACACGCGCTGCCCCACCCGCGCACCGCCGGCGGGCGCCAGGGTCACCGGGGTTGCCGTGAAGTTGGCGACCTTGATCTGGCACAGGTCGCGCCCCGGGTCCGGGTATTCGAGCGTGGCGCCGTAGGTGACGTTGTCGCGCTTGACCACGAAATTGCTGGCCTTGGCGAGCACGTGGCAGTTGGTGACGAGCCGGCCGGGTGCGATCACCACGGCGCTGCCGGCGCGCAGCGGACGCTCCTGCGCGTCGAAGGTGCGCACGGCCCAGACGCTGCCGGTCAGCTTGGCGAACAGGGCGTCGGGTTCCAGCGCGGCGGCGGGGCCGGCGGCCAGCAGGGCGCCCGCGGCGCACAGCCACGGCGCGGCGTTCTTCCAGATCGGCTTCACGGCTTGGCGGGCAGCAGGCCGCGCAGGTCGTCCATCGAGACGCGGGCGTCGGGCGCGGCGGACGGCGCTGCGGGCGCGGGGCGCGCCGGAGCGGGCGGTGCGACCGCCACGGGAGGCGGCGGTGGCGCCACCACAGCGGGCGCGGGCACAGGCACAGGCGCTGCCACGGCCGTCTTCGGCGCCGGCGCGGCCGCCATCTCGGTCGTGCCGATCTTCATGCCGACGGTCGCCTCGTCGCCGGTCTGCGCGCTGCGGTCGAAGCTGCGCACCTCGCCGAAGATCAGCTGGATCCAGCTCGGGTAGTTGAAGCCCGCGCCGGTGCCTGTGTCGATCGCCACGCCGACCAAGCCGCCGATCATCACGTTGCCGACCAGGCCCACGTTGACGCGCGAAATCGCCTGGCCGCGGGCCGGCGGCAGGCCGGACTGGGTGCATTCGATGTTCAGGTTCTCGCCCGAGCGCCGCACCGGCAGGGTCAGGCCGGAGCGCACTACCGCATCATTGCGGTCGTTGGAGACCCGGCAGCGGGCGCCGTCGACCACCTTGCCCTCGGGCGACAGGGTCTCGACCTTCACGTTCTGCGTGGTGCCGTGGGTCACGGAGGCGCAGCCCGTCAAAATAGACAAAACACCCGCGCCGACGCACAGGCCCCAAAATCGCCATCCGGCTCCTCGCATTGCTGCCCCTCGTTGTGTTTTGTAAATCAATGTAGCGCCGCGCGAGTCTAGCGCTCCCCTTTCCACTTTTTCAGGCCTCATCCCATGTTCAGTTACCGCCACGCGTTCCATGCCGGCAACCACGCCGACGTGCTCAAGCACACGGTCCTGATTGCCACCCTCGACCACCTGCTTGAAAAAGACGCCGCGCTGACCGTCGTCGACACCCACGCCGGCGCCGGCCTGTACCGGCTCGACGGCGACTACGCCGGCACCAGCGGCGAAGCGGCCGACGGCGTGCTGCGCTTCTTCGCCGAACCGGAAAAAGCCCCCGCCACGCCCACCCCCGCCGCCAAGTCGGCGGGCAAGAAGCCCGCAGCCCCCGCCGAAGACAAGCCGGTCGCCGAAGCCATCGCCCGCTACCTGAGCGTGATCCACGACTTCAACCCCAAGGGCGGCGCGCGCGTCTACCCCGGCTCGCCGTTCATCGTGCAGCACCTGCTGCGCGACCACGACAAGCTCAAGCTGTTCGAGCTGCACCCGACCGACGCCCGCACGCTGGACGCCAACATCGCCCAGCTCGAGGCCGGCCGCCGCATCGCCGTGCTGCGCGACGACGGCTTCGGCAGCGCCACCAAGTTCCTGCCGCCGCCCTCGCGCCGCGCGCTGGTGCTGATGGACCCGAGCTACGAAATGAAGACCGACTACGGCCGCGTGCTCGACTTCGCGGCCGAGGCGCTCAAGCGCTTCGCCACCGGCACCTATGCCGTCTGGTACCCGATCATTCCGCGCCCCGAGGCGCACGACCTGCCGCGTCGCCTGAAGACGATGGCGACCAAGGCCGGCAAGCCGTGGCTGCACGCCACGCTGACGGTCAAGTCGAGCAAGATCACGAAGGACGCCGCCTCGGGCGAAACGCAGCGTCCGGGCCTGCCGGCGAGCGGGATGTTCCTGATCAACCCGCCCTACACGCTGAAGGCACAACTGGCCGAGGCGCTGCCGCAGCTGGCCGAGCGCCTGGCCCAGGACCGCAACGCCGCCTACTCGCTCGAGAGCGGCGGCTGAGGCCGGCCGCTCAGCGGCGCTTGCGCGGCGGCACGATCACCCGCTTGCGCGCGGGTGCCGGCGCGCGAACGCGCGACGTCGGCGCCTCGGGCAACAGCGCGGGCTGCAGATCTTCCGCCGTCACGGCCTGGCCGCCGCAGCGCATGCCCTCGCGGTCGATGACCGACAGCGCCACCTGCTTGATGCCCATGCTCGTGAGACCGATGCGGTCGGCCGCGGCGCGGCTCAGGTCGATGATGCGGCCCGGCGTGAAGGGCCCGCGGTCGTTGACGCGCACCAGCACCTCGCTGCCGTTGACCAGGCTGCGCACGCACACGCGCGTGTTGAAGGGCAGCGTCTTGTGGGCCGCCGTCATGGCGCCCATGTCGAAGCGCTCGCCGTTGGCGGTCTTGCGCTGGTGGAACTGGATGCCGTACCACGAGGCCCCGCCGCGCTCGAAGATCTCGCGCGGTTCATCGCCGGGCACGCCATCGTCCAGCGATTCGCCGGTGCCCGACACCGCGAGGTCGTAGCGCACCGACGGCACGGCCGAGCGCGGGGCCGCGCCGGGCGGCACGGCCAGGCCGCGTCCCAGCGGCTGCAGCCGCTTGCCGGACGCCGCCGGCGCGGCGGCGGTGTCCGCGTCTTTCTCCTGCGTGGCAGGCGGCATGGTGCACCCTGCGAGCACGCAGGAGACCGCGACGGCGACCGCGCGCAGCCCTCTCAATCCAGGCGCTCCAGGATCGCCAGCGTGGCCGCCGACTGGTTCATCGTGTAGAAGTGGATCGCGGGTGCACCGCCTTCTTGCAGGCGCGCGCACAGGTCGGTCACCACGTCCAGGCCGAAGGCCTTGATGGAGGCCGTGTCGTCGCCGAAGCCCTGCAGGCGCAGGCGGATCCAGCGCGGAATCTCGGCGCCGCAGGCGTCCGAGAAACGCATGAGCTGCGTCGAGCTCGTGATGGGCATGATGCCCGGCACGATCGGCGTGTCGAGCCCCAGCTTGCGCGCGTCGTCGACGAAGCGGAAGTAGGCCTCGGGGCTGAAGAAATACTGCGTGATGGCCGAGTCGGCCCCGGCCTTCATCTTGGTCGCGAAGGCCTGCAGGTCGGCTTCGGGCGAGCGCGCCTGCGGATGCACTTCGGGGTAGCAGGCCACCTCGATGTGGAAGTCGCGGCCGGTCTCCTCGCGGATGAAGGCGACCAGGTCGCTCGCGTACTGGAACTCGCCGCCGATGCCGTAGCCGCTGGGCAGGTCGCCGCGCAGCGCCACCAGGCGCTTCACGCCCATGGCCTTCAGCTCGGCCAGCTGCTCGCGCACGGTGGCGCGCGTGGCGCCGATGCACGAGAAGTGACTGGCAGCATCCACGCCCTCGGCCAGGATCTCCTGCACCGCACCGAAGGTGCCCTGGTGCGTGGAGCCGCCCGCGCCGTAGGTGACGGAGCAGAACTGCGGCTTGCGCGCATACAGCTGCTGGCGCACGGCGCGCAGCTTGACCGCGCCTTCGGGCGTCTTGGTCGGGAAGAATTCGAAACTCAGCGGAAGGCGCACCTGCGTCTCCTTAGGAACCGTCGCCCGCCTTGGCAGCAGCACGAACGGCGTGAATGAAAAACTCGCGGTTGCCGTCGCCCCCGGCGATCGGGCTGTCGAACCAGCGCAGCACCTTCAGCTCGAGCGCCGCGCAGGCGTCGTGCAGGCGCTTCTCGACCACAGCGTACATCGCCTCGTCGCGCACGATGCCGCCCTTGCCGACCTGGCCGGGCTGCAGTTCGAACTGCGGCTTGACCAGCATCAGCAACTGGCCGTCGTCGGCCAGGAACTGCACCACGGCCGGCAGCACCAGCGTGAGCGAGATGAAGGACAGGTCGCCGACGATGAAGTCGAAGCGCGGTTCAGGCGGGGCTTCGACAGCTTCGACCGCCTCGCCAGCTTCTGCGTCTTCTTCATCGTCCACCTGCAGGTCAGCCGGCGACAGCGCCCGCGCATTGACGCCTTCGATGGCGACCACGCGTTCGTCCTCGCGCATGCGCGCATGCAGCTGCCCATGGCCCACGTCGACGCCCACCACCTTGGCGGCGCCATGCTGCAACAGGCAGTCGGTGAAGCCGCCGGTCGACTGGCCGACGTCCAGGCAGAGCTTGCCCGTCGGGTCCACGCCGCTGGTCTTCAGCGCGCCTTCGAGCTTGAGGCCGCCGCGCGACACGTAGCGCGCCTCGGCAGCGTCGGCGAGCTCGAGCTCGGCCGACTCGGGCACTTCGTCCTTGTTCTTGGCGACGTTGCGCCACGCGTCGCCCGTGCCCGCGTCACGCCAGCGCATGCCGCCGGCGATGAGCCGGACCGCTTGCGAACGTGACGCGGCCAGGCCGCGCTCTACCAACAGTTGATCGGCGCGCACGCGGATCAGTAGCGGTAGGTGTCCGGCTTGTAAGGGCCGTTCTTGTCCACGCCGATGTAGGCGGCTTGCGAGTCGGTCAGCTCGGTGAGCATGGCGCCGACCTTCTTCAGGTGCAGGCGCGCGACCTTCTCGTCCAGGTGCTTGGGCAGCACGTAGACCTTGCCGGCTTGATACGCATCAGGCTTGGTGAACAGCTCGATCTGGGCGATGGTCTGGTTGGCGAACGACGACGACATCACGAAGCTCGGGTGGCCCGTGCCGCAGCCCAGGTTCACGAGGCGGCCCTTGGCCAGCAGGATGATCTTCTTGCCGTCCGGGAAGGTGATGTGGTCGACCTGCGGCTTGATCTCTTCCCACTCGTACTTCTCGATCGACGCGACGTCGATCTCGTTGTCGAAGTGGCCGATGTTGCAGACGATGGCCTGGTCCTTCATGGCGGCCATGTGCTCGTGGCGGATCACGTCGCGGTTGCCGGTGGTGGTCACGAAGATGTCGGCCTTGTCGGCGGCGTACTCCATGGTCACGACCTTGTAGCCTTCCATGGCGGCCTGCAGGGCGTTGATCGGGTCGATTTCGGTGACCCACACTTGCGCCGACAGTGCACGCAGCGCCTGGGCCGAGCCCTTGCCCACGTCGCCGTAGCCGGCCACGCAGGCCACCTTGCCGGCGATCATCACGTCGGTGGCGCGCTTGATGCCGTCCACCAGCGATTCGCGGCAGCCGTAGAGGTTGTCGAACTTGCTCTTGGTGACCGAGTCGTTCACGTTGATGGCGCGGAACAGCAGCGTGCCCTTGGCGCTCATCTCGTTCAGGCGGTGCACGCCGGTGGTGGTCTCTTCGGTCACGCCGATGATCTCGGCCGACTTGCGGGTGTACCAGGTGTCGTCCAGGGCCAGCTTGGCCTTGATGGCGGCGTACAGAATGCGTTCTTCTTCGCTGGTCGGGTTGGCGAGCACGCCCAGGTCTTTTTCAGCGCGCTGGCCCAGGTGCATGAGCAGCGTGGCGTCGCCGCCGTCGTCCAGGATCATGTTCGGGCCTTCGCCCTTCGAGCCCTTGGGACCGAAGTCGAAGATGGCGTGGGTGTAGTCCCAGTAGTCCTTCAGCGACTCGCCCTTGATGGCGAACACCGGGGTGCCGGCGGCGGCGATGGCGGCGGCGGCGTGGTCCTGCGTCGAGAAGATGTTGCACGAGGCCCAGCGCACTTCGGCGCCCAGGGCTTGCAGCGTCTCGATGAGCACGGCCGTCTGGATGGTCATGTGCAGCGAGCCCGTGATGCGCGCGCCCTTCAGGGCCTGGCCCTTCGAGAACTCTTCACGGATGGCCATCAGGCCGGGCATCTCGGTTTCGGCGATCTTGATTTCCTTGCGGCCCCAGGCGGCAAGGGACAGGTCGGCAATCGCCTGGTCGGCGGTCGAGACGGGGGTGGGCTTGAGTACAGCGCTCATGTGAACTCCAAAACTGGTTTGAAAGATGCCACTGCGTACGGGGAAGAAAGACTCACCGCGAGAACAGCGGGTGAGCGTGGTTGCGATGTGGTCCGAGCCTCACGCCTGACGGCGCTGCAACGCTCCTCGGAGCGCCGGATTGTAGTCGCGGCCGCCCGGCCCGCCAATCGACCGGGGCATCCCACATCACGGAAAGCGCGGACGCCCGCCAGCCCGGGCCGGGCGGCGCGGGCCACCCCGGGAAACTCCGCAGGCAAATCCGCGCTTGGAGCGCCCTGAGCCGCGCCGGCCCGGCGTATCGTGGCGGCGGGCCCCGGCCGCCCGGCCGCTGCCTGCATCCACCCGTTCGATTGTTTTCATCACCCGACACAGGAGATTCCGCACCATGGCCACTGCCAAGAAAGCCGCCGCGAAAAAAACCACCGCCAGCAGCGCCGGCGCGAAGCAGGCGGCGCCGTCCGCCGCGGACATGCTCGATCCGATGAAGAACCTCAAGGGCATGGCCGAGCGCCTGCAGAACCTGAACCTGACCGGCGGCGCCGGCAAGCTGCTCGACAGCGGCCGCAAAGACCTGCAGGCGCTGATGCAGGCCAATGAAAAGTCCTACCAGGGCCTGCAGACCGTGGTGCAGCGACAGACCGAAATGATCAAGACGGCCATCGCCGAATGGCAGACCGCCGCCAAGGCGATGCCGGGCAAGGACCCGAAGGAAAACCTCGCCAAGCTCGACGAGCTGGGCCGCCAGTCGTTCCAGCGCGCCGTCGAGGACATCAAGGAGCTGGCCACCCTGGCCGCCAAGTCGCAGGCCGACGCCTTCGACGTGGTGCGCCAGCGCATTCAGGCCAACGTGGACGAGGTCACGAAGCTGCTGCAGCGCAAGTAACAAGAAGAAAAGAAAGGCCCGCATGACCGCCGTCGCGCCCCGCACCGAACGGCGCACCCGCGCCAACGGCATCGAACTGGCCTGGGACAGCTTCGGCGACCCCGAGGCGCCGCCGCTGTTGCTGGTCATGGGCCTCGGCGCCCAGATGGTCGCGTGGGACGACGCGTTCTGCGCCGCCCTGGCGCAGGCCGGCGGCCACCACGTGATCCGCTTCGACAACCGCGACATCGGCCACTCCACCCACCTGCCGCATGCCGGCGTGCCCGACATCCAGGCGCTGATGCTGCAGGCCATGGCGGGGCGGCCGCTGCAGGTGCCCTACACGCTGCGCGACATGGCCGACGACTGCGCCGGCCTGCTCGACGCGCTGGGCATCGCGCGCGCCCACGTCGTGGGCGCGTCGATGGGCGGCGCCATCGGGCAGGAGATGGCCATCCACCATCCGGGGCGGATGCGCTCGCTCACCAGCATCATGTCGAGCACCGGCGACCCGGCCCTGCCGCCGCCCACGCCCGAGGCGCTGGCGGTGCTGTTCGCGCCCGCGCCGACCAGCTTCGAGGCCTACCTGCCGCACCACGCCAAGCTGTGGCGCGTGCTGCGCGGGCCCGACGCCTTTCCGCTCGACGAGGCGCGCGACGCCGAGCGCGCGCAGCTCGCCTTCCTGCGCGGCCTCAACCCGGGCGGCGTGGCGCGGCAGTTGGCGGCCGTGTTCGCATCGGGCAACCGCAAGCCGGCGCTGCGCGCGGTGCAGGTGCCCACGCTGGTGATCCACGGCGACGTCGATCCGCTGGTGCCCGTGGCCTGCGGCATCGACGTGGCCGAGGCCATTCCCGGCGCGACGCTGCTGCGCATTCCGCGCATGGGCCATGCGCTGCCGATCGCGATGTGGCCGCAGATCATCGAGGCCATCGCCGCGCACACCGCACGGGCGGCGCGGCGCGACGATCACTGAAGAAAAAGAGACAACGACAAAAAACCCAGACGGAGGTGTTTTTCATGAGCCAGTTTCCGTCCCTCGATCCCATGGCCCTGTGGCGTGAGCTCACGGCCCAGTGGGAAAAAAGCACCAACGAATTCGCCAACGAAGCCATGGCCTCGGACCCGTTCCGCCAGGGCATGCACGGCGGCATGAACGCCTCGCTCACCGCGCAGAAAGCGGTGGGCGACCTGATGGCGCGCTACCTCACGCTGCTGAACCTGCCCACGCGCGCCGACCTGCAGGCGCTGGGCGAGCAGCTGCACCGCATCGACGACCACCTGGCGGGCATCCGGCGCGCGCTGGAAGGCGGGGCCGGGCCTGCCGCGCGGACCGCCGATGCAGCTGCTGCGCCGCCTCGGCCGCGCCGCACCAAGCAGCCGCCCGCGGCGGCGGCGGCGGCAGCGCCTGCACCGGCCGCCAAGACCGCCGCCCCCAAGAAACGCCCCACTGGAAAGCGCCGCTCATGAGCGCGCCGCCCGACACCTTCCAGCTGCCCGACATCCGCGGCGAGATCGAGCGCACCATCCAGCGCAACATCAAGGGGCTGGACTTCCTGACCTCGACCGCGCCCGCCGTCGGCCTCACGCCCAAGGACGAGATCCACCGGCGCGGCACGCTGAGCCTGTACCACTACCGCCCGATGGTCGACGAGATCTACCGCGTGCCGGTGCTCATGGTGATGGCCACCACCAACCGCGCCTACATCTTCGACCTCGCGCCGGGCCAGAGCATGGTCGAGTACCTGCTGCTCAAGGGCTACGACGTCTACGTGATGGACTGGAACGCGCCGCGCCCCGACGAGAAGCGCCTGCGCATCGAGGACTACGTGCTCGACTTCATTCCCGACTCGATCCGCCGCGTGCAGGAAGACTCGGGCGAGGAAGACGTGACCATCGCCGGCTACTGCATGGGCGGCGTGCTCTCCACGCTGTACGCGGCGCTGCACCCCGGCGGGCCGATGAAGAACCTCGCGCTCTTCACCACGCCGATCGACTTCAGCCGCATGAAGCTGTTCCACGCGTGGTCCGACCGGCGCTACTTCGACGTCGACCGCCTCATCGACACCGTGGGCAACGTGCCGCCCGAGATGCTGTTCGCCTCCTTCGACATGCTGCGCCCCGCCGGGCGTGGCGCCGGGCTGGTGCAGCTGTGGGACAACATGGCCAACGACGAGTTCGTCAAGTCGTACCGCATGTTCGACCGCTGGGGCGCCGAGATGCTGCCGCTGGCCGGCGAGTACTTCCGCCAGACGGTGAAGGAGCTCATGTGGGACAACAAGCTGCACAAGGGCGAGCTGGTGCTCGGCGGGCGCCCCGTGCTGCTGAAGAACATCACCGTGCCGGTGCTGCACGCGCTCGCGCAGCACGACCACATCGTGCCCTACGAGGCGGGCCAGCCGCTGATCGCCGGCATCGGCTCCACCGACAAGGAAGAGGTGGTGCTCAAGGGCGGCCACGTGAGCCTGGCGGCCGGCACCAACGCCGTGCGGCGGCTGTGGCCCAAGCTCGACGAGTGGCTGGGCGTGCGCTCCACCTGACGAAGACAACCATCGAACACCTTCCCATGACCGCATCCTCTTCCCGCACCTACCCGCGCACCGTCGCCCACGCGGACGGCGACATAGCCCTGCGCCTGATGACCGGCGCCGACGCCCCCGCCGTGCTGGCCTTCGCGCAGGCGCTGCCGGCGCACGACCTGCTCTTTCTGCCGCGCGACATCACCGAGCCCAAGGTGATGGCCGCCTGGGTCCGCGCCATCGAGCGCGGCGACATCGACAGCGTGCTCGCCGTGCGCGACGGCGCCGTGCTGGGCTGCGCCGCCGTCATCCGCGACCCGCATTCGTGGTCGGGCCACGTGGCCGAGCTGCGCGTGCTGGTGTCGCCCGCGCTGCGCGGCGGCGGCCTGGGCCAGCAGCTGGCGCAGGAAGGCTGCGCGCTGGCCTTCGCCCACGGGCAGGAAAAGATCGTCGCCCAGATGACCGTCGACCAGCGCGGCGCCATCGCCGTCTTCCAGGCCCTGGGCTTCCGGCCCGAGGCCCTGCTCACGCGCCACGTGAAGGACCGCGAGGGCAAGGCGCACGACCTCGTGGTGCTGAGCCAGGACGCGGCGCAGGTCGAGGCGCAGATGCGGGCGTACGGGGTGACCGAGGCGTTTTAGGCCCATCGGCAGGGGATTGAGGGGGTTGGCGGGGCGGCCTCCTAAAATCGGGGGATTCCCCTGCAGATTGCCCACCTTGTCTTTTCTCGCCGAAACCCGCCGCCGTCGCACCTTCGCGATCATTTCCCACCCTGACGCCGGCAAGACCACGCTGACCGAAAAATTGCTGCTGTTCTCGGGCGCGATCCAGATCGCCGGCTCGGTGAAGGCCCGCAAGGCCTCGCGCCACGCCACCTCCGACTGGATGGAAATCGAGAAGCAACGCGGCATCTCGGTGGCCTCGTCGGTGATGCAGATGGTGTACCGCGAGCACGTGATCAACCTGCTCGACACGCCCGGCCACAAGGACTTCTCGGAAGACACCTACCGCGTGCTCACGGCCGTCGACTCGGCGCTGATGGTGATCGACGCCGCCAACGGCGTGGAAGCGCAGACGCGCCGGCTGATCGAGGTCTGCCGCCAGCGCGACACGCCCATCATCACCTTCGTCAACAAGATGGACCGTGAAGTGCGCGAGCCGCTGGACATCCTGGACGAGGTGGAGCGCGAGCTCGGCATGCCCTGCGTGCCCATGACCTGGCCCGTGGGCCAGGGCAAGAGCTTCCGCGGCATCATGAACCTGCGCACGCAGGCGATGACGGTGTTCGAGTCGGGCAGCGAGCGGCTGCCGCACGACTTCGAGACCATCCCGCTGAGCGAGCGCGACACGCTCGTCAAGCGCTTCGGCGCCGACTTCGAGCACGCCATGGAAAGCATGGAACTGGCCACCGGCGCCTCCCCCACCTGGGACCGCGAGGCCTTCCTGGCCGGCAAGCAGACGCCGGTGTTCTTCGGCTCCGGCGTGAACAACTTCGGCGTGATGGAAGTGCTCGACGCGCTGGTCGACCTGGCCCCCTCGCCGCAGTCGCGCACCAGCACCACGCTGGTCAACCGCCAGCCGGTGGTGAAAGAGATCCAGCCCGAGGACAAGGACTTCGCGGGCGTGGTCTTCAAGGTGCAGGCCAACATGGACGCCAACCACCGCGACCGCATCGCCTTCGTGCGCATGGCCTCGGGCAAGTACACGCCGGGCATGAAGCTGAAGGTGCAGCGCACCGCGAAGGAGCTGCGCCCGACCAGCGTCGTGACCTTCATGAGCCAGCGCCGCGAGGCGGTGGAAGAGGCCTACGCCGGCGACATCGTGGGCTTCACCACGCACGGCGGCGTGCAGCTGGGCGACACCATCACCGACGGCGCGAACCTGCAGTTCACCGGACTGCCCTTCTTCGCGCCCGAGCTGTTCATGACCGTGATCCTGAAGAACCCGCTGCGCACCAAGCAGCTTCAGCAGGGGCTGGCCCAGCTCGGCGAGGAAGGCGCGATCCAGGTCTTCCGCCCCGAGGTCGGCGGCCCGATGCTCTTGGGCGCCGTCGGCCAGCTGCAGTTCGAAGTGGTGCAGCACCGCCTGAAGGCCGAGTACGACGCCGACGTGCGCCTCGAAGGCTGCCAGTACACGGGCGCGCGCTGGATCACGGCCGACACCCCGGCCGAACTGCGCGAGTTCGTCCACGCCTACCCGGTGCGCATGGCCAAGGACGCGGCCGACACGCTGGCCTTTTTGTGCACGTCGCCGTACGACGTGCGGCTGGCGCAGGAGCGTTTTCCGAAGATCCACTTCCATCCGCTGCGCGAGCACGCGGGTCTGGCGCTGCAGAGCGCCGGCTGATCGGCTAGCTGCCCGACGAGGTGTAGTGGCGCAGCCCGAGGCGCCACGCACCGAACGCCGCCGCGAGGAACACGAAGCCCGCGAGCGGCGACACCCACCCCACCCAGGCCGGCGCGCCCAGCGGATCGGGCTTGCCCAGGATCGCCAGCACCGGGTAGTACGCCACGCAGGCCAGCGGCACGATGAAGGTCAGCACGCGGCGGAACCACTGCGCATAGAGCGCCAGCGGGTACTGCGCCGCCTGCACGCCGCCGTAGGTGAGCACGTTGGCGATCTCCAGGCTCTCGACGGTCCAGAACGACAGCGTGCCCTGCAGCACGAGGATGCCGAGGAACAGCGCGATGCCGCCGGCCAGGGCGAACATGGCGATTGCCACGGCGCTGGGGGTCCATGCGATGTCGGCCTGCACGGTCGCGAAGGCCAGCACGAGCAGGCCCTGCAGCAGACGGCCGAGGCGGCTGATGCGCACGTCGTGACCCATGAGCTGCAGCGCGAGCGGACGCGGGCGCAGCAGCAACCGGTCGAAGGTGCCGGTGCGCAGGAACTCGGTGCCCAGCACGTCGAAGCCGCGGCCCAGCGCATCGGCAAGGGCGAACATGCAGTTCACGAGGCCATAGAACAGCGCGACCTCGCCGATGCCCCAGCCCTGCACCTCGCCGAAGCGATGGAACAGCGCCCAGACGGCGACGACCTCGATGCCTGTGCCGAGGAACTGGCCGAGGGTCAGCAGCAAGGCGGACGCGGGGTACCTGGCCTGGCCGCTGATGGAAGCGGCCATGAGGCGGAAGAACAGGGGAAGTGCGCCCATCGTCAATGGCCCCCGCCGCTGTTCAGGGCGCGTGCACAGGCCACCGGGTACTTCCCTCCGCGAATGTCCCCCGGGCTTCGCCCTCCTCCTTGATTTCGCTGCGGGAAGCACCCAGTGTCCTGCGCACACCGAGCGCGGTCGTGGTGCGGGTCGGTCCACCGCTGTGCGGATTGCGTCATGCCGCTCATTGCTCGTAGCAGATGTCGAGCCGGACCAAGGCGCCGCGGGCATCGATGCGATCGGCGCGGAAATAGAAGCGGTCGCGGTAGCTGTCGAGGTGAAGGGGTCCGGTGACCGGGTCGCCCCAGCTCGTCACCGAGAAGCCCTGCCCGCGCAGCCATCGCAGCAGGGCGTCCAGGCGCTGCGGGTCGGCGTCGACGTGGATGTCTGCGTCTGCGGGCGGCGGGCCTTGTGGGTCCTGCTGCCAGCGCGCGAAGCTGCCGAACAGCGTGAAGACGTGTCCTGCGGCGCGCATCGCATCGAGCAGCGCGGCGGTGGCCGGCAGGTCGATGCGCTCGCGCTGCTTGCGAAAGACCAGCGCGTGTTCGTGGCGCCGGTCGGTGCGGGCATCGGTGTCGTTGTCTGCCGCGTCGTGCGGATAGACCAGCACGCGCTCCTCCTCCATCGTGAAGAGCGAACCCAGGATGCGCGCGAGATCGAAGGCCAGCGGCAGCACGCGATCGCCGATCCGCAGGTTCTCCACCATCGCGATGCAGGCGCCGCCCTCGCGCAATCCGGCGCGGACGCGGTGAAAGACGTTGCGCAGGCCGTCGAGGTGCTGCGCATAGCTCGGGCTGTCGTAGAGCTGGGAGGTTGCCTGCGCACCGGTCCAGCGGCAACCGAAGTAGGGCACGTTCGTCAGGCACAGGTCGAAGGGCGGGAGCGCGGCGTCTTCGAGCGCATCGCACGAGGCGTGCAGGAGCGTCGTGCCGTGGGCGAGGCCGTGGCGTGCCAGCCGCTCTCGGATGAGGTCGATGCGGCCGGCATCGACTTCGCAGCCCAAGGCCCGTCGGTCCTCGAGGCGCGCCGCGAGCAGCGTCGTGCCGAAACCGGCGAAGGGGTCGAACACCGTGTCGCCCGGTTGCGAGAACCGGCGCACGAAGGGCAGCATCTGCTCGAGCCATCCGCAATCGCGCCCGCCCATCGGGTCCCGCGCGCGCAGGTCGTCCGGCAGCCGGAAGCGCGGCGATTCATGGTCGAGCATCAGCCAGCTGTGACTGGTCATGGACAGGCCTTCGCGGTGCGCGTGTCGAGCAGCACGTCGTGCCCCGGCTCCCAGCCGGCGCAGAGCTGTCCGTCGGCAAAGTAGACGAGCTTGTAGACGTCGCCGGTCGCGTGGCGCGCGTGCATGGCGCCGTAGTCGGCGCTTTCGAAGACGACCGTCAGGCCGCTGTCGGTGCGCAGGCGCAGGTTCCAGAAGTAGTAGCCCTCGGTGAGGCTTTCGAGGGTCCACCCGCGCGAGATGTCGGGGTCGTCGAGGCAGGCCGTCAGCAGCGCGTCCATCGAGACCCGCTGCGTGCGCAGATAGCGCGCGGTGGCGTTGTCGCGATAGCCGTCGTCGAGCCGCGAGAACTCCCGGAAGACGACGGTGCCGGCGCCGCATTGCCGTGCCCACGCGAGGTACGCGGCCACGTCGGTCGGCTGCGCGACACCGTCGCGCTGGAGGATGCACACGAGCCGCAGCGCCACCGCATCGGCGAGCTGGCGCGCGGTGCGTTCGAACACGACGGGGTCGCCGATGGCCACCTCGGGCCGGAATCGCATGATGGCCTGGTTGACCGCGCCGTCGTGGTGGTGGCGGGACAGCTCCAGCCAGCTCATTCCGAAGCCTTGCAGCGCGCGCCGCAGCACCTCGCCCTGCGGGCCGGCAAAGCCTGCGCCGTTGGTATAGAGCACACGATCTTCGACCACCGGGCCCTGGCTTTCGCCCGCGGCCAGCGTGTGCAGCAGCCGAAGCATCCAGTCGGCGTCGTCGCTCGTTTCCAGGCCCGAGAGCGACCACGACAGCGGCACGCCGCGCAGGGCCCGCAGCGCACGGGACAGGCCGTCGAAGTAGTCGGGCGCCGGACGCAGCCGGGACGCCGAGGTTCCGCCCTCGGTCTTGCGCAGGTTTTCCGAGCAGAAGCCGCAACGTGCCGAACAAGGCTTCACGGAGGCGTACGGCGTGAACGTGAGGGGCTGCGCAAAGCGCCGCGCGACGCCGCCGATCGTGTGCGTGTGCCAGCGCGCGGCCTCGTTCGAAGGCGGCGTGCGAAGGGTCACCCCGCGCACGGAGCGGCGAAGGCGTTCGAAGAGCGGGGAACTCGCGCTGCGCGGCAGATCGGCCACGGCGATCTGGTCGATCGCGCAGGTCACGGTCCGCACGGCGAGGGGCGTCGGCGCATCGGCTTCAACGGGAATGACGGGGCGCATGGCAGGGGCGGGGTTGTCGCACCCGCCACCATACGACAGCGCTGCCTCCGAGGGCGGGAGTGGCTCCCTGCGCGCGCCCGTCACCCTAGCCACCCTGTACCTGCAGACTGCGCATCGTGCGCCCCATCGCCATCCGCCCGAACGCGACAAGCGCCACGATCCAGCAGCACTGCAGCCCCAGCGCGCCCAGCGCATGCCAGCCGCTCAGTTGTCCGAAGTAGAGCCGCGCCGGAATGTCGAACAGCCCCGCCAGCGGCTGCACCAGCAGCGCGGTCTGCCAGGCGTCGGGCAGCAGCGCCAGCGGCAGCAGGTTGCCCGAGAACACGATGACCACGGGCGTCGCCACCGCCTGGATGCCGCGCTCGTTGAGCGCCGCCGTGGTCGCCACGTTGAGCAGCATCACCATCGCGGTCGAAAGCAAGAGGCCCAGCCCCACCGACAGCAGGAACGCCGCGCCGGCCACCGCGTTCGCGGGCAATTGCCAGGCCCAGTCGCCCAGCCCCACCAGCGGCAATGCGACCGCCGCGAAGGCCGCCATCAGTGCCACGCGCGGCAGCAGGCGCGCCGCGATCCAGCCGGCCGTGCGCGCGAACCACAGCGCGTAGGCGTCCACCGGGCGCAGCCGGTCGTAGGCGACCGCGCCGGTGCGCGCGGCCTGCGCCACTTCGGGGTCGCCGAGCCAGGGCATCAGCACCAGCAGGCCCTGCGCGAGCCAGGTATAGGTGATGGCCTGGGCCGGCGTCATCGACGAGGCCGCGCCCGCGATGGCGCTGCCGCTGTAGAACGCGGCGAACACCATCACCTTGATGCCGCCCCACCAGCACTGCGTGGCAAAGCCCGCGAGCGCCGCGGTGCGGTACTGCAGCATCTGCAGGAAGCGCGAGACGAACGCCGCGACATACGGCCGGGCGAGATCGCGCGGGCCCATCGCCGGCCTCACGCCTCGGCCGCTCCGTGCATGGCGTAGAAGCGCGCGATCACGGCTTCGATCGCGAGGCCTTCGAGGCGGATGTCTTCCACGGCGTGCGCGCCGGCGATGCGCGCGATGAGCGCGGGGGCGGGGGTCTGCTTGGGGTCGAAGTCGAGCACCAGCGTCTGGCCGTCGCGCGAGTGCACGGTGGCGCCGTCGACGTGCGCGGGCAGCGTGGCGTCTTGCGCAAAGTCGACCACCAGCCGGCGCTCGGCCATCACCTGCGCGCGCAGCGCCTCGACCGGGCTGTCGGCCAGCACGCGGCCGTGGCCGATGACGATCACGCGCTGGGCCAGGGCCTCGATGTCGTGCATGTCGTGCGTGGTCAGCAGCACGGTGGTGCCGCGCTCGCGGTTGGCGCGGCGCACGAAGTCGCGCACGGCGAGCTTCGAAGGCGCGTCGAGGCCGATGGTCGGCTCGTCGAGGAACAGGATGTCGGGTTCGTGCAGCAGCGCCGCCGCGATCTCGGCGCGCATGCGCTGGCCCAGCGACAGCTGGCGCACCGGCTGGTCGAGCACGCGCTCCAGGTGCAGCAGCGCGACCAGCTCGTCGCGCGTGCGCCGGTAGCGCTGCGGATCGACGCGGTAGATGTCGCGCAGCAGGTCGAAGCCGTCGCCCACGGGCAGGTCCCACCACAGCTGCGTGCGCTGGCCGAAGACCACGCCGATGCGCGCCACGTGGCGCTCGCGGTCGGCAAAGGGGTCGCGGCCATCGACTTCCACGC
Source organism: Variovorax sp. GW821-FHT06D12 (assembly GCF_059419205.1). Classification (NCBI taxonomy): domain Bacteria; kingdom Pseudomonadati; phylum Pseudomonadota; class Betaproteobacteria; order Burkholderiales; family Comamonadaceae; genus Variovorax; species Variovorax sp. GW821-FHT06D12. The sequence goes on from NZ_JBWKRI010000002.1 coordinate 834,012, forward strand.
GCCCGCCGTCGGGCCGCAGGATGCCCGAGAGGATCTTGATGGTGGTCGACTTGCCCGCACCGTTCGGCCCGATGAAGCCCAGCAGCTCGCCGCGCTCCAGCGCGAACGACACGCCCGACAGCGCCTCCACCGTGCGGTGGCGGCGCTGCAGCAGGCCGCGCAACGCGCCGCGCAGACCGGGGTCGCGCTCGGACACACGGTAGGTCTTGCGCAGGTTGTCGACGAGGATGTGAGGCATGGTGGAAGGTGCCGCGCCGGCCCGAAAGCGCGGCGGGGGCGGGATGCTACACGAAAGCGCCGGTACGATCACGGGCCTCTTCGAGAATCCTGCTCATGTCTTCGCCTCCCCTGCCCGCCTCGCCCCACCACCTGCTGCCGCTCACGCGCTGGCCCGCCGACGCGCGCGCGGCGCTGGTCGGCGTGTTCACCGACATCGACGACACGCTCACCTCCGACGGCGCGATCACGCCCGATGCGTTGAAGGCGCTGGCCGACCTGAAGGCCGCGGGCCTGGCCGTGGTCGCCATCACCGGCCGGCCCGTGGGCTGGAGCCTGCCCTTCGTGAACAGCTGGCCGGTCGATGCCATCGTGGCCGAGAACGGCGCGGTCGCGCTGCGCCCGGCGGCCGATGGCGGTGTCGAGAAGCGCTACCAGCAGGACGCCGCCACGCGCGCCGCCAACTTCGCGCGCATGCAGGCCGTGCTGGCGCGCATCGAGCGCGAGATTCCGGGCGCCGGCCGCGCCACCGACTCGCCCGGGCGCGAGACCGACATCGCCATCGACCACAGCGAGTTCGTGACGCTCGACGACGACACCATCGCGCGCGTCGTCGCGCTGATGCGCGGCGAGGGCATGCACGCCACCGTGAGCAGCATCCACATCAACGGCTGGTACGGCGACAACGACAAGCTCGAAGGCGCGCGCTGGATCGTGCGCGAGCTCTGGGGCCGCACGCTCGACGACGAGATGGACCGCTGGGCCTACGTGGGCGATTCCACCAACGACCAGCTGATGTTCCGCAGCTTCGCGCACAGCATCGGCGTGGCGAACGTCGCGCGCTTCGTGCCGCAGCTGGAGCACCTGCCGCGCTACGTGACGCAGGGCGAGCGCGGCGCGGGCTTTGCGCAGGCCGCGCACGCGGTGCTGTCGGCGCGCTGAGCCAAGCACGCCGCGCGGGCGTCGCGCACGAAAAAAAGGCCCGCACAGGGCGGGCCGAATGGACCGGTTGAACGACCCTTGGAGAAACTTGCAGGGGTGAGGGTCGCGCAATGCGCGACCCTTCAGGACATCAGAACGTGTGGCGGATGCCGAACTCGTAGCCCATCGAGCTCTTGGCCTGCAGCGCGGTGCGGTTGAACGTGGTGGCGTACGACGGGCCGGCACCCACCGTGAGCCCTGCGCCGTTCTTGTTGCTGACGCGCGCGACCGTGCCGTACAGCGCGGTGCGCTTGGACAGGTTGTGCACGTAGCCCAGCGCGAGCTTGTTGGCCTTCGGATCGGCGTTGTTCACGCCGAACACGGGCACGCGGTTGAAGTCGTACTTGACCTGCGAATACGACGCGCGGATCACGCCCGGGCCGACCGGCACGGTCACGCCCAGCAGGTAGCCGGTGAGGTCCACGTCCTGGCCGGGCGTGAAGATGTTCAGCGCGTTGCGCTCGTCCTTCGAACGCGAGATCTCGCCGAACAGCTTGGCCACGCCGAAGTCGTAGGTCGCGCCGAGGTTGAAGGTCTTGACCTTGCCCGGGCGTGCCACGGCGGCGGCGCCGCTGCCGGTCGTGAAGCTGGTGTCGTTCTGCGCGTAGCTGGCAGCGATGTCGAACGGACCCGTCGTGTAGCCCAGGCGACCGCCGATGTGGCGGCCGGTGTTGGTGCTGGCGGCGGTGTCGGGCGACAGGCGCGTCTGCTCGGCCAGGCCGTAGGCCACGTTGCCGTAGAAGCCGCCCAGGCGCGGCAGGAAGTACTGCACCATGTTGCTGGCGCGCTTGTAGGTGCCGTTGCTGCCGTAGCCGCTGCCCGGCACGCTGGCTTCGTTGGCGTCGATGATCAGCGAGCCGCCGATGCCGGTGTCGCCGAACGGATCGAACTGTTCTTCGTTCATCACCGTCGCGGTCTTGTCGCGGCCCAGGCGCAGTTCGCCGAAGCTGCCTGCCAGGCTCACGGTCGAACGGCGGGTGAAGTTCGACACGCCGGTGGCGCCGTCGTCATTCGTGATCGGGGCTTCGAGCCAGAAGCTGGCCGACAGGCCACCGCCCAGGTCTTCCACGCCGCGGAAGCCGAGGCGGCTCGAGCTCAGGCCCGAATTCGCCAGCTCGCTGCGGCTGGCCTTCACGCTGTAGGCGGGGCCGAAGGGGGTGGTCGAAACGCTCTTGTTCGCTACGTTGCGGTAGGCGGCATCGACCACGCCGAACAGGGTCACGGTCGATTGCGCCGACGCGGCGCCGCAGGCTGCGATGGCAGCCAGAACAAGCAGGGATTTTTTCATTGGTGTCACTCCAGGAGGGGGATGCCGCTGCGCCGAGACCGGGCGCGACTTTGGGACGTCCGGGCCTTGTTGCCGCGAGACTGGGTCCGAGTTTTCCTTCACTGGAAGACAAAGGGATTACATAGGGTTAACGCCTAGATTACGGAGGGATATAGGGGGTGAGTTCAGGACAGCGGTCGCGGATCGGGGTAGGCGCCGCGCACGCCTCCCCTTTTCCGGCGGCGCTTACTTCTCCTTCGCCAGCCCCAGCTTGTCGATGATCACCTTCTCGCGCACCACCGTGTCCTGCGCGAACTTGGTGTACGTGGCCGAGCTCATGTAGTTGGGCAGCATGTCGTAGCGGCCGAGCGAGGCCACGTAGCTGGGTTCTTCCATCGCCTGCTTGAAGGCGTCGTGCAGCTTCTTCACGACCTCGGGCGGCGTGCCCTTGGGCGCGCCGATGCCGAAGGGCGAGTTCTGCACCACGTCGTAGCCCAGCTCCTTCAGCGTGGGCGCGTCGGGGAACTTGGCCAGGCGCTTCTCGCCCCAGGTGTTGAGCACGCGCAGCTTGCCGGCCTCGACCTGCGGCGCGAAGCCGGTGCTGTCGGCCGCGGCCATGAGCTGGCCGCTGACCACGGCCAGCATCAAGTCGGCGCTGCCCTTGTAGGGCACGTGCTGCAGCTGGATGCCGGCCTTCTGCGCCACGATCTCGGTCGTGAGGTGCGGGCTGGTCAGGTTGCCGGTCGAGCCGTAGGTGAGCTTGCCGGGGTTGGCCTTGGCGTAGGCCACGAAGTCGGCCCAGGTCTTGAAGGGGCTGTCGGCCGGCACGACGATGCCGAAGGCATAGCCGGTGACGTTCAGCACGTAGCTGATGTCCTTGAGCGGGTCCCAGTTGATCTTGGTGGTGTAGCCGAGGCGGAACACGCCCAGCGGAATCTGCGCGACGGTGTAGCCGTCGGGCTGCGCGGTCTGCAGCGCCTGCGCGGGCAGCGTGCCGCCGGCGCCGGGCTTGTTGTCGACGATCACGGGCTGGCCAAGAATCTTGCTGGCGTTGTCGGCCAGCTGGCGCATGGTGATGTCGGTCGGGCCGCCCGCGGGAAAGGCGATCACGAGCTTGATGGGCTTCGCGGGAAAGGCCTGTGCAAGCACCGCCAGCGGCGCGGCGAGGCCGCAGGCGGCCAGCGTGGCGGCACGGAGAAGGGAACGGCGAAACATGACGGAAGGCTCCTGAAGCGTGGATCGAGCCGCGCATTGGGCCCTGCCCCGCCCGGTGCAGCAATCGGGGCTCACCCGACTGCTGTCGCCAGGGCTACTCGCCCCCTCAGCCCGCGGCTTGCGCGAAGCCTTCGAGAACGTTGACCGCGTTCACACCCACCTCGGCCACCGCATAGCCGCCCTCGAACACGAACACGGTGGGCAGGCCCGCGCGCGCGAGGTCTTCGCCCATGCGCAGGTAGTCGTCGCTTTTCAGTTTGAAGCCCGAGATCGGATCGCCCTCGAAGGTGTCGACGCCGAGCGACACCACGAGCGCGCCGGCCTTGACCTTCGCGATGCCGTCGAGCGCCGTCTTGAGCGCTGCGCGCCAGGCCGTGAAATCGGTGCCGCGCGGCAGCGGCAGGTTGTGATTGAAGCCCTCGCCCTTGCCGGCGCCGCGCTCGTCGGCATGACCGAGGTAGTACGGGTAGTCGGTCAGCGGGTCGCCGTGCAGGCTGGCGAAGTGCACGTCGCTGCGTTCGTAGAAGATGGCCTGCGTGCCGTTGCCGTGGTGGTAGTCGACATCGAGCACGGCCACGCGCTCGACGCCCGCATCGCGCAGCGCTTGCGCGGCGACGGCGGCGTTGTTGACGAAGCAGTAGCCGCCGAAGAAGTCGGCGCCCGCGTGGTGGCCGGGCGGGCGCGTGAGCGCGAAGGCGCTGCGCTCGCCGCCGAGGACGCGCTGCGTCGCCGTCCACGCGCAGGCGGCGCCGTGGCGCGCGGCGGCCCAGCTGCCGGCCGTCAGCGGCGTGCCGGCATCGAACGCAAAGAGGCCCAGGCGCGCGGGAAAGCTTTGCGGCAGCACGTCGGTGCGCATGCCGCGCGTGGGCCAGTACGAGGGCAGCGCGTCGCGCGTGGCGTTGGCGGCATCGAGCGCCACCCACTCGTCCCAGGCATGGGCGATGAAGTCGAGGTAACGCGGTGCGTGCACCTTCGCCAGCAGCGCGTCGTCGAACGCGTCGGGCGCCTGCAGCGGGCCGAGGCCGCGGCGCTCGAGTTCGTGCCTCACATGGTCGACGCGCGCGGGCACCTCGAAGCAGGGCACCAGCTCGCCCCGGAACATTTCAACTTGGCCTTGGTGCAGGGCGTGCTGGTCGTTGTAGATGGTGAGCATGAAGCGGCGAAGGGCGTGACGACAGGGCCTGCCATCATGCCGCACGCCGCAGCACCGCCCGGCGCCGCCCCGAGGCGGTGAGACCGAACAGGTCCTTCGGGTCGTCGAGCTCGGGCACCAGCGCGATCTGCCGGCCCACGCCGCGCTCCAGCGCCAGCTGCTGGATGCAGCGCAGCGCCGTGTAGTCCTCCAGCGCGAAGCCGACCGAGTCGAACACCGTGACCTGCTCCGGCCGCTCGCGCCCCGGCACTTCGCCCAGCAGCACGCGCCACAGCTCGTGCACCGGGAAGTCGGGCGCCAGCTGCTGGATCTCGCCCTCGATGCGGGTCTGCGGCTCGTACTCGACGAACACGCGCGCGCCGCGCAGCACGTCGGGGTGCAGCTCGGTCTTGCCGGGCGAATCGCCGCCCACGGCGTTGATGTGCATGCCGGGCTCGATCATGTCGGGCGTGAGCACGGTCGCATGGCCCTGGTAGGCGGTGATGGTGGTCACGATGTCGGCGCCGCGCACCGCCTCGGCGGTGGACTCGGCGCGCACGATCTCCATCGGCGTGCAGGCCGCGAGGTGGCGCACCAGCTTGTCGGTGGCGCGCGGGTCGATGTCGAACACGCGCACCTGCTCGATGCCCAGCAGCGCATGGAAGGCCAGCGCCTGGAACTCGCTCTGCGAGCCGTTGCCGATGAGCGCCAGGCTGCGCGCATCGGGCCGCGCCAGCGCCTTGGCGGCCATGGCCGAAGTGGCGGCCGTGCGCAGCGCGGTGGTGAGCGTGAGTTCGGACAGCAGCACGGGGTAGCCCGTGTCGACCTCGGCCAGCACGCCGAAGGCCATGACCGTGGGCAGCCCGACCTGCGTGTTGTGCGGGTGGCCGTTGACGTACTTGAAGGCGTAGGCGCCGTCGTCGGCCACGGGCATGAGCTCGATCACGCCCAGATGCGAATGGCTGGCCACGCGCGCCTTCTTGTCGAACTCGCGCCATCGCAGGAAGTCGTCGCGCAGCGCGTCTGCCAGCGTGACGAGGAATTCCGGGACGCCGGTCTCATCCACCAGGCGAACCAGGCTGTGAACATCGATGAAGCGGGTCATGGCGCGGCTCCTTGCGTAGCCCCCGGCACGGCGCTTCATCCGTTCACACGGTCTCCACCATGGCTGATTCAGGATGCGCCTGCGCCAAGGGTTGAGGCCATTGTGCGCCTGTGCGCGTCAACGTGCCAACACGGCCTTAAGAGCTACGCCAGTGTGCGTACCCAATCGCACCACCTCCTCCGGCGGCGCCGCCGCCACGATGCGTCCGCCGGCGTTGCCGCCCTCGGGCCCGAGGTCGAGAATCCAGTCGGCTTCGGCGATCAGGTCGAGGTCGTGTTCGATCACCACCACGCTGTGGCCGCCGTTCACCAGCCGGTGCAGCACGTGGATCAGCTTCTCGACGTCGGCCATGTGCAGGCCCACGGTCGGCTCGTCGAGCACGTACAGCGTGTGCGGCGCCTTCTGGCCGCGGCGGGTGATGTCGTCGCGCACCTTGCTCAGTTCGGTCACCAGCTTGATGCGCTGCGCCTCGCCGCCCGACAGCGTGGGCGACGGCTGCCCCAGCGTGAGGTAGCCCAGGCCCACGTCCTTCAGCAGTTGCAGCGGGTGCGCGATGTTGGGCATGCTGGCGAAGAACTCCACCGCCTCGTCGACCTCCATCTTCAGCACGTCGCCGATGCTCTTGCCGCGCCAGCTCACGGCCAGCGTCTCGGGGTTGAAGCGCGCGCCGTGGCAGACCTCGCAGGGCACCTTCACGTCGGGCAGGAAGCTCATCTCGATGGTGCGCACGCCCGCGCCTTCGCAGCCCGGGCAGCGGCCTTCGCCGGTGTTGAAGCTGAAGCGCGCCGGGCCGTAGCCGCGCGCCTTGGCTTCGAGCGTGTCGGCGAAGAGCTTGCGGATGGTGTCCCAGAAACCGATGTAGGTGGCGGGGCAGCTGCGCGGCGTCTTGCCGATGGGGGTCTGGTCGACCTCGAGCACGCGGTCGATGACCTCGTAGCCGTCGACGCCGCGGCAGCCGACCCAGGCCGGGCGCTTGCCCGAGGCATCGGCGTCGCGGCCGGCCTTGGTCATGCGCTGCACCACGATGCCCTGCACGCTGGCCAGCAGCACGTCGCGCGCGAGCGTCGACTTGCCCGAGCCGCTCACGCCGGTGACCACCACGAGGCGATGCAGCGGCAGCGTGGCGGTCACGTCCTGCAGGTTGTGCAGGTCGGCGCCGTGCACGGTGAGCCAGTTGCCGCTGTCTTCGGCCTTCGGGTCGGGCGAGGGAATGAGGCGGCGCGCCTGCAGCGGATGCTTGATGGCATCGCGCAGGTAGCGGCCGGTCTGCGAATCGCCGGCCTTCTGGATGTCGGCCACCGTGCCCTCGGCCACGAGGCGGCCGCCGCGTTTGCCGGCGCTGGGGCCGATGTCGATGATGTGGTCGGCGCGGCGGATGGTGTCTTCGTCGTGCTCCACCACCACCAGCGTGTTGCCCTTCTCGCCGAGCTTGTGCAGCGCGTTCAGCAGGATCTGGTTGTCGCGTGCATGCAGGCCGATGGTCGGCTCGTCGAGCACGTAGCACACGCCCTGCAGGTTGCTGCCCAGCTGCGCCGCCAGGCGGATGCGCTGCGCCTCGCCGCCCGAGAGCGTGGGCGCGCCACGGTCGAGCGTGAGGTAGCCCAGGCCCACCTCCTCGAGGAATTCGAGGCGGCTCTTGATCTCGGGCACGAGGTCGCGGGCGATCTCGGCTTCGCGGCCGTTGAGCACCAGCCCTTCGAACCACTGGCGCACCTCGGTCACGCTCATGCGCGCCAGCTGCGTGATGCCGATGCCGCCCGAGCCGTCGGCCGCGGTGCCGAAGCCCACGGCGCGCGCGGTGGCGTTCAGGCGCGTGCCTTCGCAGGTCGGGCACGCCACGTCGGCGAGGTCTTCCACCTCGGGTTCGGCGAAGGTCTGTTCGCGCCCCTTGCTGTCGTCGTCGCGGATCGAATCGTCGAAGACCTTGCGCTGGTCCTTGCTGAGCTTCACGCCCGTGCCCACGCAGTCGGGGCACCAGCCGTGCTTGCTGTTGTAGCTGAACAGGCGCGGGTCGAGCTCGGCATAACTGGTGCTGCACACCGGGCAGGCGCGCAGCATGGAGAACACCTGCACGCGGCCGATGCCCACGGCGGACACGCCGGCCATCATCGCGGCGCGCAGGCCGTCGAGTTCGCTCAGCACATGGACCACGCCCTTGCCGTGCTCGAGCGCCTTGGTGAGCGCCGCGCGCAGTTCGTTCTCCTGCGAGGGCAGCACGTCGAGGCTGGCCACGGGTAGCTCGATGCTGTGTTCCTTGAAGCGGTCGATGCGCGGGAAGCCCGTGGTCGGCAAAAAGTCGCCGTCCACGCGCAGGTGCGTGAAGCCGCGCGGACGCGCCCAGTCGGCCAGCTCGGTGTACACGCCCTTGCGGTTGCTCACCAGCGGCGCGAGCAGGCCGATGTGCTGGCCCTTGAAGTTGCGCATCAGCTGCGCGGCGATGCTGTCGGGCGTCTGCGGCTGCACGGCGGCGCCGTCGTGAATGCAGTGCTGGATGCCCAGCTTCACGTACAGCAGGCGCAGGAAGTGCCACACCTCGGTGGTGGTGCCCACCGTGCTCTTGCGGCCGCCGCGCGACAGGCGCTGCTCGATGGCCACCGTGGGTGGAATGCCGTACACCGCGTCCACCTCGGGCCGGCCCGCGGGCTGCACGATGCTGCGCGCGTAGGCGTTGAGCGATTCGAGATACCGGCGCTGGCCTTCGTTGAAAAGAATGTCGAACGCGAGCGTCGACTTGCCCGAGCCGCTCACGCCCGTCACCACGCTGAACTTGCCGCGCGGAATGTCCACGCTGAGGTTCTTCAGGTTGTGCTCGCGCGCATTGACGATCTCGATGGCGTTGCCGCCGGGCGCCGTCTTCGCGTTGGCGATGTAGCGGCGCGCGGCGCGCTCGGCCACCTTGTAGGCACCGGGGCCGACAGCCAGTTCGTAGTCGGCCAGCGCCGCGCCGGTGAGCGAGGCGCGGTTCTCGCGCAGCTGCTCGGGCGTGCCCTCGGCCACCACCTGGCCGCCGGCGTCGCCGCCCTCGGGGCCGAGGTCGATGAGCCAGTCGCTGGCGCGGATCACGTCGAGGTTGTGCTCGATGACGATGAGCGAATGGCCCGCGTCGAGCAGCTTGCGCAGCGCGCGCATGAGCCGCGCGATGTCGTCGAAGTGCAGGCCGGTGGTCGGCTCGTCGAACAGGAACAGCGTGCCCTTGCGCGCCACCATCTGGCGGCTCGCGGTCGCGCTCTTGGCCGCCTCGGCCAGGAAGCCCGCCAGCTTCAGGCGCTGCGCCTCGCCGCCCGAGAGGGTGGGCACGGGCTGGCCGAGCTTCACGTAGTCCAGGCCCACGTCGACGATGGGCTGCAGCACGCGCAGCACGTCGCGGTCGGTGTCGAACAGCGCCGCGGCCTCGGCCACGGTGAGCTCCAGGATGTCGGCCACGTTGTAGCCCTTGCCCTTGCGCTCGATCTTCACTTCGAGGATCTCGGGCCGGTAGCGCTTGCCGTCGCAGTCGGGGCAGCGCAGGTACACGTCGGACAGGAACTGCATCTCGACGTGTTCGAAGCCCGAGCCGCCGCAGGTCGGGCAACGCCCGTCGCCCGAGTTGAAGCTGAACTTGCTCGCGGTGTAGCCGCGCTGGCGCGACAGCGCCGCGGTGGCGAAGATCTCGCGGATGGCGTCCCACGCGCCCACGTAGCTCGCGGGATTGGAGCGCGCGGTCTTGCCGATGGGCGACTGGTCGACGAACACCACGTCGCCCAGATGATCGGCGCCGAGCATGCGGTCGTGCGCGCCCGGCGTCTCGGTGGCCTTGCCGAAGTGGCGCATGAGCGCGGGCGCCAGCACGTCCTGGATCAGCGTCGACTTGCCCGAGCCGCTCACGCCGGTCACGCACACCAGGCGCGCGAGCGGAAAGTCGACCGTGATGTTCTTCAGGTTGTGCTCGCGCACGCCTTCGAGAATGAGCCGGTGCGTGTTCTCGCTCACGAGCCGCTTGAAGCCCATGCCGATCTTCTTGCGCCCGCCCAGGTACTGGCCGGTGAGCGTGTCGGCGTCGCGCAGCTGGTCGGTGCCGCCGTCGAACACGATCTGCCCGCCGCGCGCGCCGGGTCCGGGGCCCATGTCGATCACGCGGTCGGCCGCGAGCATCACGGCCGGGTCGTGCTCGACCACCACCAGCGTGTTGCCGGCATCGCGCAGGCGCAGCATGGCCTCGGTGATGCGGTTCATGTCGCGCGGGTGCAGGCCGATGCTGGGCTCGTCGAGCACGAACAGCGTGTTCACCAGCGAGGTGCCCAGCGCCGTCGTGAGGTTGATGCGCTGCACCTCGCCGCCGCTGAGCGTGCGGCTCTGGCGGTCGAGCGTAAGGTAGCCGATGCCCACGTCGTGCAGGTAGCGCAGGCGCGTGGTGATCTCCTCGAACAGCAGCTTCAGCGCCTGCGCCTCGCCTTCGCTGGCGGGGCTGCCGTTGCCGTGGTGTTCCACGCGGTCGAAGAACTTGCGCAGCCGTTCGATGGGCAGCAGCATCAGGTCGTGCAGGCACAGGCCGGGCAGCGCCTCGAGCTGCGCGCGGCTCCACTTCGCGCCGGTGGGCAGGAAGCGCTTTTCAGGCGGCAGCACCGCGTCGGCGTCGTCCTTGCTGCCGATGCGCCACAGCAGCGGGTCGAGCTTCAGGCGCGCGCCGCTGCACACGGGGCACGGCGTGTAGCTGCGGTACTTCGACAAGAGCACGCGGATGTGCATCTTGTAGGCCTTGCTCTCCAGGTAGCCGAAGAAGCGGCGCACGCCGTACCACTGCTTGTTCCAGTTGCCGTCCTTGTAGTTGGGCGTGCCTTCGATCACCCAGTGCTTCTGCTCCTCCGTGAGCTTGTTCCACGGCGTGTCGCGCGGAATGCCGGCGGCCTCGGCGTGGCGCATGAGGTCGTCCTGCGCCTCTTTCCACGCGGGCGTCTGGATGGTCTTGATGGCGCCGGCGCGCAGCGTGAGCTTGTCGTTCGGGATCACGAGCCCCAGGTCGACGCCGATCACGCGGCCGAAGCCGCGGCAGGTGTCGCAGGCGCCCACCGCCGAGTTGAACGAGAACATCGACGGGATGGGGTCGGTGTAGCGGATGTCGCTTTCCGGGCAATGCAGGCCGGTGGAGAACTTCCAGACGTCGGTCGGTGCGTTTTCCTCGGCGCCGGTCGCATGCACGGTGACGCGCCCGCTGCCGCGCTTGAGCGCCACCTCGATCGCCTCGACCACGCGCGCGCGCTCCGCGCTCGAGATGCGGAAGCGGTCGGCCACCACGTCGAGCACCTTGCGCGGGCCGGTGGGCGTGGCCACCTCGCGCTCGGCCTGCACGCGCGTGAAGCCGCTGGCCGACAGCCACTGCGTCACTTCTTCGGCCGTGGTGCCGGCCGGCAGTTCGACCGGGAAGGTGATGACGATGCGCGGGTCGCCCGCGGCCGCCGCGCGCTCGGCGATCTGCGCATAGATGCTGTCGGGCGAGTCGTGGCGCACCGGCAGCGCGGTCTCGCGGTCGAACAGCTGGGCCGCGCGCGCGTAGAGCAGCTTCAGGTGGTCGTTCAGCTCGGTCATCGTGCCGACCGTGGAGCGCGAGGAGCGCACCGGGTTGGTCTGGTCGATGGCGATGGCGGGCGGCACGCCCTCCACCTTGTCGACGGCGGGCTTGTCCATGCGGTCCAGGAACTGGCGCGCGTAGGCGGAAAAGGTCTCCACGTAGCGGCGCTGGCCTTCGGCGTAGAGGGTGTCGAACACGAGGCTCGACTTGCCCGAGCCGCTGGGCCCGGTGACCACGGTCATCTCGCCGGTGCGGATGTCGAGGTCGAGGTTCTGGAGGTTGTGCTGGCGCGCGCCGCGAATCCGGATGGAGCCCTGTGTCATGAGTGCCTTGGGGGGTGGGGCAAACATTCTAGGGAGTGCTTCGTGACGCTTCGGCCCACGCCGGCGCATGGGCGGCGCCCGCGCAGGGGTTTGTCTGGATGCGTCCAAAGACACTTTATGAAACAAATGCGACATTTGTTTTCACAATTGTTCAGCGAGTCTCCCGAAGGCTCCGAAAGGCTTTCATGACGAAGAAGAAAGTGGCAGGTTCACGGCACGCGCTCAGCGTGGCCGCCCTGCTGGCGCTGTGCGCAATGGGCGCCTCGGCCCAGATCGTGATCGGCCAGACCGCGGGCATGACCGGTTCGGTGGCCGCCAGCGTGAACGAGACCATCGGCGGCGCGCAGCTGGTGATCGACGCGGCCAATGCCCAGGGCGGCATCCACGGCGAGAAAATCGAGGTCATCCGCATGGACGACGCCTTCGACGTCAAGCGCGCGGGCGATAACGCGCGCGTGCTGATCGAGGACAAGAAGGTGCTCGCGCTCTTCATGAGCCGCGGCACGCCGCACTCGCAGGCCATCATCCCGTACCTGGACAAGAACGAGGTGGCGCTCATCGGCCCCTCGACCGGCGCGATGGTGCTGCACAAGCCACTGCAAAAGCACGTGTTCAACGTGCGCGCCACCTACCAGCGCGAGGCCGAGAAGGCGGTGCAGCACCTGCTGACCATTGGCCTCACGCGCATCGCCGTGGTCCACGTGACCGACTCGTTCGGCGCCGACGCGCTGCAGGGCGCGATGAACGGCTTCACCAAGGGCAAGGCCCAGCCGATCGCGACCGTGCCGGCGGACCGCGAGAAGCCCGACTACAAGACCATCGTGCCCGCCATCATGAAGGCCGACGCGCAGGCGGTGGTGTGGATCGGCTCGGGCGTGGCGGTGGTCGACGGTATCAAGGCGCTGCGCGCCGCGGGCTCGGCGGCGCAGGTGGTCACGCTGTCGAACAACGCCTCGTCGGGCTTCATCAAGCAGCTGGGCGACGCCAGCCGCGGCGTGATCGTGACGCAGGTGTTCCCCAGCGAGCGCTCGATGGGCCAGCCGATGGTGAAGGAGGCGCTGACGCTGGCCCGCGCCAAGGGCCAGGGCGAGCTGTCACCGGCCGCGCTCGAAGGCTTCGCCTCGGCCAAGGTGCTGGTGGAGGCATTGCGCCGCGCGGGCCCCAAGCCCACGCGCGCCAAGGTGCTGGCGGCGCTCGAAAGCCTCAAGGGCTACGACCTGGGCGGTGGGCTCGAGGTGAGCTACTCGCCGCAGGACCACAGCGGCATCGACTTCGCGGACCTCGCGATCATCAGCGAAGGCCGCTTCAAGCGCTGACGCGCGCCCCGTTGCGTTACTTCGCGGCGGAAGCCGCGGCAGCCGGTGCCGACGCGCCAGGCGCCGGCGTGGCCGCCGGTGCGGGGGCGTGCGTCGTGTCGCCGCCGTGCTTCTCGCCGGACATGTCGATCTTGTCGCCGCCCATCGAAATCACATACAGGGCAATGGCGGCGAAGATGACGAAGCCGACTACGATTTTCCACATGGGTACTGTCTCCTGAGAAGTTGCAAAAGGGGAGGAAGAGGGCTCAAGAAAAAGGCCTCATGCCGCGGGGCATGAAGCCTCTTTGTTGAACGGAGGGCAGCCGCCGCGCGGCCCCCTCCAGATGCCGCCGATCAGTCGTTGGCGTAGATGTCCACGTCCTTGGTCTCGCGGATGAACAGCGTGCCGATCACCAGCGTGATGCCCGCGATGATGATCGGGTACCACAGGCCGTTGTACATGTTGCCGGTCGAGGCCACGATGGCGAAGGCGGTGGTCGGCAGCAGGCCGCCGAACCAGCCGTTGCCGATGTGGTACGGCAGGCTCATCGAGGTGTAGCGGATGCGCGTGGGGAACATCTCGACCAGCATCGCGGCGATCGGGCCATAGACCATGGTCACCAGCAGCACCAGCCAGAACAGCAGCACGATCGTCAGCACCTTGTTGATCTTGGCGGGGTCGGCCTTGGACGGGTAGCCGGCGACCTTCAGGTCTTCGGCCACGCCCTTCTTGAAGGCGGCGATGGCCTTGACGCTGGTCTCGTCGAACTTGGAGTTCGCGACCACGCCGGTGGGCGCCTCGACGGTCTTGTCGCCGATCTTCACGACGGCCGCGGAGCCGGGCGCGCCGGCCACGTTCTCGTAGCTCACCGAGTTCTGCACCAGGTAGCGCTTGGCGATGTCGCACGAGCTCTTGAAGTCGATCTCGCGGGCCACCGGGTTACCCTGGAACGAGCAGGTCTTCGGGTCGGCCGTCACGGTGACGCCGGCCGTGGCTTGTGCGCGGGCCAGGTCGGGGTTGGCGGCTTCGGTCAGCATCTTGAAGACCGGGAAGTAGGTGACCACGGCCAGCAGGCAGCCGGCCATGATGATCGGCTTGCGGCCGATCTTGTCGGACAGCGTGCCGAACACCACGAAGAAGGGCGTGCCCAGCAGCAGCGCGGCGGCGATCATCAGGTTGGCCGTGGTCGCATCGACCTTGAGCTGCTGCGTCAGGAAGAACAGCGCATAGAACTGGCCCGAGTACCAGACCACAGCCTGGCCGGCCGTGAGGCCGATCAGCGCCAGGATCACGATCTTCAGGTTCTTCCACTGGCCGAAGGATTCGGCGAGCGGCGCCTTCGAGGTCTTGCCCTCGGCCTTCATCTTCTGGAAGGCCGGCGACTCCGACAGCGTCAGGCGGATCCACACCGAGATGGCCAGGAGCAGGATGGAGACCAGGAACGGAATGCGCCAGCCCCACTCGCCGAAGGCCTGCTCACCGAGCCAGGTGCGCACGCCCAGGATCACGATCAGGCTCAGGAACAGGCCGAGCGTGGCCGTGGTCTGGATCCACGAGGTGTAGGCACCGCGCTTGCCGTGCGGCGAGTGCTCGGCCACGTAGGTGGCGGCACCGCCGTACTCGCCGCCGAGCGCCAGGCCCTGCAGCATGCGCAGCGCGATCAGGATCACCGGCGCCGCGACGCCGATGGTCGCGTAGCTGGGCAGCAGGCCGACGATGAAGGTCGACAGGCCCATGATCAGGATCGTCACCAGGAAGGTGTACTTGCGCCCGATCATGTCGCCCAGGCGGCCGAACACGATGGCGCCGAACGGACGCACCAGGAAGCCGGCGGCAAACGCCAGCAGCGCGAAGATGAAGGCCGCGCCTGCATCCAGGCCGCTGAAGAACTGCTTCGCGATGATCGCGGCGAGCGAACCGTACAGATAGAAGTCGTACCACTCGAACACGGTGCCGAGCGAGGAGGCGAAGATGACCTTCTTCTCCTCCGCGGACATGGGCCGGGGGGCCGGATGCGGCACTCCCCTTGAATCTAGCGTGGCTGCCATCGTCGTCTCCTGGTGTGTATGTATGCGTCCATCGGTTCCCGGCATTCGGGACCGTGGGGCATTCTTGGAGGCGCGACTGACCCGAGGCTTTCGCGAAACTGAACGGGCGCTTACGGTTTAGGGTGAAACCCGCGCTGCTCGTTTCAGCTTGTAAGAAACAAGGACCCTGCGCGGGTTTGTCCTCAGTCCTTGCTGCGAAGCAGCAAAAAAGCCTCAGCTCTTGCGCAGCAACGAGGGGCGCTGGTCGGCACCGGTCCATTGCGGACCGTCGAACCAGGCGTCGCCCTGCAGGTAGGCGCGCAGCATCGCGAGGCCGTCGAAACCCCAGAACAGGCGCCCGTCGACCACGTAGCAGGGCACGCCGAACACGCCCTGCGCCACGGCCTCGTCGGTGTTGCGCTTGAGCAGGGCCTTGTTCTCGTCGCCGTTCACGTCGCGCTTCGGCTGCAGCTGCGCCGTGAGCGCGGCCAGCCGCGTGGCATCGCCCGCCTCTTCGCCGCCGCGCCACACATGGCGAAAGAGGGTCTCGGCCGCCAGGCGGCTGATGCTGCCGTCGTCGCCCGTGGCCACGGCCAGGCGCAGGTGCGGCAGCGGGTTGTAGGGGTGCGAGGCCGGCATCTCGATGGGGATGCCGTGCGCCTGGCCCAGCCACAGCACGTGGCGGTAGGTCCAGCTGCGCTTCGAAGGAATCTCGGCCGGACCGAGCTGGCCGTGGTGCTTGAGCAGCGCGCCCAACAGCACCGGCTTGTAGGCCACGCTCACGCTCAGGCCTTCGAGCGCCTCGGGCAGGTGCTCGAACGCCAGGTGCGCGTAGGGCGAGATGAAATCGAGATAGAAGTCGATGTGCTTCATGCGTCGTGGTCTCCTGTGGTGGGTTCGGGCACGCGCCAGATGCCGGCCTGGGCCCGCAGTTCGATCGCGCGCCACACCTGGCGGCGGCTGTCGTCTTCCATCTTGCTCCAGCCGGCGATCTCGGGAATGGTGCGCAGGCAGCCTTCGCAGAAGCCGCTCAGGCGGTCCATGCGGCACACCGACGAGCACGGCGAGGGCACCTCGCCGTCCATGCGCTGCACGGTCCCGGCGCGCTCGGCGAGTGCATGCGCTTCGTCGAAGTTCACACCACGTCGGCCACCGGCGCGCCGGTGAGCTTCTCTAAATCGGTCGGGTGCAGCTGGAACACGGCGTGCGGATGGCCCGCGGCGGCCCAGATCTCCTCGAAGCGGAACAGCTCGCGGTCGATGAGCACCACGGGCTTGGTCACATGGCCCACCGGCGACACGCCGCCGATGGTGAAGCCGGTGCGCGCCTTCACGAAGTCGGCGTCGGCGCGGCCGGTCTTGCCGACGATGGCATCGACCTTCTTCTCGTCGACGCGCTTGTCGCCCGAGGTGATGACCAGCACCGCCGCCTCGTCGCTCTTGCGGCGGAAGATGATGCTCTTGGCGATCTGCCCGACCGAGATGCCGAGCGCGTCGGCGGCCTGCTGCGCGGTGCGGCAGGCGTCGTCGAGCATGCGGGGCGCATGGGGATGGCCGGCGTCCTGCAGCACGCGGGAGACGCGCTGGACACCTTCAGGAAGGGAATGGAGTTCGGAGCCGCACATGGCAAGTTCTTCGGGGTTCGTGGGGGCGTTCGCCCTGCGTTGCAAGGCCCCGAGCATACGGAAAAGCCCCGCGCACCGACGCCACCGCCCCCATCCGCCCTTCAACCCCGGCGCACCAATGCGGAGAGCGCCGGCGCACGACGCCCGTGCGCGGCGCGCCGGCGCCGGTCCGCTTTCGGTGCGCCACCGGCCAGCAAGGCCCGCCACACGGGCCTTTGAGCGCGGCACGCTTATTGCTGAACACGGTGGCGACCCACCGGCCTCTGCGGCGGGTTCGCAATGCCTCCGCTAACGACGGCGGGGTTCAAGCGCACCGATGGCCGCCCGCCGCCGGTTCGTCTGCTCCAACCCATTTCGCATCCGTTCCGTCGCGGGGGCCCCAACGACGCTGTCCGTTCGACAGCGGCTGCGGGGGCGCCTTCCAGGACCGGTTGCGTGCAGGACCCCCAATGAAGATCGCAGTCATCGGCCACGGCATGGTCGGCCACAAGTTCCTCGAGCAACTCCACACGCTCGGCATTCCCGGCGCACAGGTCACCGTGCTGTGCGAAGAGCCGCGCCCGGCCTACGACCGGGTGCACCTGTCCGAGTACTTCTCCGGCAAGACGGCCGACGACCTGTCGCTGGTCGAGCCCGGCTTCTTCGAGCGCAGCGGCTTCACGCTGCGCCTGGCCGCGCGGGCCGTGGCCGTCGAGCGGCGCAACAACACCGTCACCACGGCCGACGGCGAGGTGATCGCCTACGACAAGCTGGTGCTGGCCACCGGCTCCAACCCCTTCGTGCCGGCCGTGCCGGGCCGCGACCGGCCGAACTGCTTTGTCTACCGCACCATCGAGGACCTGGACGCCATGAAGGCCTGCGGCGCCAAATCGCGCAGCGGCGTGGTGGTGGGCGGCGGCCTGCTGGGCCTGGAATGCGCCAAGGCGCTGCGCGACATGGGCCTGGAAACGCACGTGGTCGAGTTCGCGCCGCGCCTGATGGCGGTGCAGGTCGACGAAGGCGGCGGCCGTGCATTGCGCGGCAGCATCGAGGCACTGGGCCTGCACGTGCACACCGGGCGCAACACGGTGGAGATCGTCGACGGCGCGAGCGCGCGGCACCGCATGGTGTTCGCCGACGGCACGCACCTGGAGACCGACATGATCGTGTTCTCCGCCGGCATCCGCCCGCGCGACGAACTGGCGCGCCAGAGCCTGCTGGCCGTGGGTCCGCGCGGCGGCGTGGCGATCGACAGCCACTGCCGCACCAGCGACCGCAACGTCTACGCCATCGGCGAATGCGCGTCGTGGAACGAACAGACCTTCGGCCTCGTCGCGCCGGGCTACGACATGGCCCGCGTGGCCGCGCGCCACATCGCCGGCCAGGACGACGCGGCCTTCACCGGCGCCGACCTGAGCACCAAGCTCAAGCTGATGGGCGTCGATGTCGCCAGCATCGGCGACGCGCACGGCAAGACGCCGAAGTCGCGCGCCTACCAGTACATCGACGAGCGCAAGCAGGTCTACAAGAAGATCGTGGTGAGCGAAGACGGCAAGCAGCTGCTGGGCGCGGTGCTGGTCGGCGACGCCACCGAATACGGCACGCTGCTGCAGCTGGCGCTCAACGGCATCGCGCTGCCCGACGAGCCCGAGTTCCTGATCCTGCCGTCCAGCGACGGCAAGGCCAAGCCGGGCCTGGGCGTCGATGCGCTGCCCGACAGCGCGCAGATCTGCTCGTGCAACAGCGTCACCAAGGGCCAGATCTGCGAGGCCGTGGGCCAGGGCGTGTGCACGCCCGCCGAGATGAAGGCCTGCACCCAGGCCGGCGCCACCTGCGGCGGCTGCGTGCCGCTGGTCACGCAGGTCATGAAGATGGAAATGGCCAAGCGCGGCATGGCCGTGAACAACCACCTGTGCGAGCACTTCCCGTACTCGCGCCAGGAGCTGTACCACCTCATCCGCGTGGGCGAGATCCGCAGCTTCGCCGACCTGCTCGCGAAACACGGCAAGGGCCTGGGCTGCGACATCTGCAAGCCGACCGCCGCGAGCATCTTCGCCTCGTGCTGGAACGAGTTCGTGCTCAAGAAAGACCTGGCCGGCCTGCAGGACAGCAACGACTACTTCCTGGGCAACATCCAGAAGGACGGCACCTACTCCGTCGTGCCGCGCATGCCCGGCGGCGAGGTCACGCCCGAGGGCCTGATCGCCGTGGGCCAGGTGGCCAAGAAGTACGGCCTGTACACCAAGATCACCGGCGGTGCGCGCGTGGACATGTTCGGCGCGCGCGTCGAGCAGCTGCCGGCCATCTGGGAAGAACTCATCGCCGCCGGCTTCGAGTCGGGCCATGCCTACGGCAAGTCGCTGCGCACGGTGAAGAGCTGCGTGGGCTCCACCTGGTGCCGCTACGGCGTGGACGACAGCGTGGGCCTGGCCGTGGAACTGGAGAACCGCTACAAGGGCCTGCGCGCGCCGCACAAGATCAAGTTCGGCGTGTCGGGCTGCACCCGCGAATGCGCCGAGGCGCAGGGCAAGGACGTCGGCATCATCGCCACCGACAAGGGCTGGAACCTCTACGTGTGCGGCAACGGCGGCATGAAGCCGCGCCACGCCGAACTGCTGGCGAGCGACCTGAGCAAGGCCGACCTCATCCGCATGATCGACCGCTTCCTGATGTTCTACGTGCGCACGGCCGACCGCCTGCAGCGCACCAGCACCTGGCGCGAGAACCTCGAGGGCGGCCTCGACTACCTCAAGGGCGTGCTGCTGCAGGACACGCTGGGCCTGGGCGCCGAGCTCGAGGCGCAGATGCAGCACGTGGTCGACACCTACCAGTGCGAATGGAAGACCGCGGTGAACGACCCCGCCACGCGCCAGCGCTTCCGCTCCTTCGTGAACAGCGAGAAGCCCGACGAGCACATCGTCTTCGTGCAGGAGCGCGGCCAGAACCGCCCTGCGCGCCCCGAAGAACGCCGCGAGACCAGCGCCGCCTGAGCGACCCACAACGAAGGAAACCCCATGACCACCGACACCCTGAACTGGACCGCCGTGTGCGCCGCCGGCGACATCCTCCCCGACACCGGCGTGTGCGCGCTGGTCGACGGCGTGCATGTCGCGATCTTCCGCGTCGGCCAGGAGCCCTCGCTCTTCGCCATCGACAACGTCGACCCGAAGGCCGGCGCCAGCGTGCTCTCGCGCGGGCTGGTCGGCAGCCTGGGCGAGCGCATCGTCGTGGCCTCGCCGCTCTACAAGAACCACTTCGACCTGCGCAGCGGCGAATGCCTGGAGGCGCCCGAGCACTCGGTGCGCGCGCATGCGGTGCGCGTCGAGGACGGCCGCGTGCTCGTCGCGCTGGCCTGACGCCGCTCCGCCCTCTTCCGATTTTTTCAGCCTCTCTCCAAGGACCCCGAATGGCCTACCTCGCCCCTGCCGAATTCGTGACCAAGATGGTCGATGCCGGTGAATCCAAGCTGCTGATGTCCACGCGCGACACGCTGATCCGCTCGTACATGGCCGGCGCCATCCTCGCGCTGGCCGCGGCCTTCGCCGTGAGCATCACCGTGAACACCGGCAATGCGCTGGTGGGCGCGATGCTGTTCCCGGTCGGCTTCATCATGCTGTACCTGCTGGGCTTCGACCTGCTCACGGGCGTGTTCACGCTGGCGCCGCTGGCCGTGCTCGACAAGCGCCCCGGCGCCACCTGGGGCGGCGTGATGCGCAACTGGAGCCTGGTGTTCGTGGGCAACTTCGCGGGCGCGCTCACGGTGGCGGTGTTCATGGCGATCATCTTCACCTTCGGCTTCAGCGAAGCGCCCAACGCCATCGGCGAGAAGCTCGGCCACATCGGCGAAGGCCGCACCGTCGGCTATGCGGCGCACGGCGCGGCCGGCATGCTCACGCTGTTCATTCGCGGCGTGATGTGCAACTGGATGGTCTCGACCGGCGTGGTCGCGGCCATGATGTCGACCACCGTGTCGGGCAAGGCCATCGGCATGTGGATGCCCGTGATGGTCTTCTTCTACATGGGCTTCGAGCACTCCATCGTCAACATGTTCCTGTTCCCCGCCGGCCTGATGCTGGGCGGCAAGTTCACCTTCATGGACTACCTGATCTGGAACGAACTGCCCACGGTGATCGGCAACCTCGTCGGCGGCCTGACCTTCGTGGGCCTCACGCTGTACGCCACGCACTACAAGACGGCGGCCAAGCGCGTCGCCGGCTGAACCGCAGCCCCACCGTTCGCATGCCCGCGCCGCCGCGCAAGCAGCTGCGCGTGACGCTCGGCCAGCATTCGCTGGCGGGGCTTCACGCGCCGGTCAACCAGGACTTCCACGGCGCCATGCTGCCCGAGGGCGCGCTGCGCGTGTCCAAGGGCATCGCCGTGGCACTGGCCGACGGCATCGGCTCCAGCCGCGTGAGCCAGGTGGCGAGTGCAGCGGCCGTGCGCGGCTTTCTCGACGACTACTACGCCACCTCCGACACGTGGTCGGTGCAGCGCGCGGCGCAGCGCGTGCTGGGCGCCACCAACGCCTGGCTGCATGCGCAGACGATGCGCAGCGACGCGCGCTTCGACAAGGACAGCGGCTACGTCTGCACCTTCAGCGCGCTGATCCTCAAGGGCCGCGACGCGCACCTGCTGCACGTGGGCGACGCACGCATCCACCGGCTGCATGCCGGCGCGCTCGAACAGCTCACCGAGGACCACCGCGTGCGCGTGTCGTCGGTGGAGTCGTACCTCGGGCGCGCGCTGGGCGCGGGCGCCCATGTGGAGATCGACCACCGCTGCTGGCAAGCCGAGGTGGGCGAGGTCTACCTGCTGGCCACCGACGGCGCCTACACGCACCTGGACGCCGCCGCCGTGCACGAGGCGCTGGCGCTGCATGCCGACGACTTCGACGAAGCAGCGCGCTGGCTCGCGGAAACCGCGCGCACCCGGGGCAGCACCGACGACATCACCGTGCAGCTGCTGCGCATCGACGAGCTGCCCGACGCCGCCGCGCCGCCCGCGCAGTTGCAGCGCCAGGGCCTGGCGATGCCGCCGGCGCTGGCGCCGCGGGCGCGCTTCGAGGGCTTCAGCCTCGTGCGCGAACTGCACATGAGCGCGCGCAGCCACGTCTACCTGGCCACCGACGACGCCACCGGCCAGCCCGCCGTGCTGAAGCTGCCGTCGGTCGACCTGCGCGACGACCCCGGCTACCTCGACCGCTTCGTGCTCGAGGAGTGGGTGGCGCGGCGCATCGACAGCCCGCACGTGCTCAAGGCCAGCGCCGTCGAGCGCCCGCGCGCGCACCTGTACGTGGCCATGGAGTACGTCGACGGCCACACGCTCGCGCAGTGGATGGTCGACCACCCCCGGCCCGACCTGGACAGCGTGCGCGGCATCGTCGCGCAGCTGGCGCGCGGGCTGCAGGCGCTGCACGGCAAGGAGATGCTGCACCAGGACCTGCGGCCCGAGAACGTGATGATCGACCGCGCCGGCACCGTGAAGATCATCGACCTGGCCGCGACGCATGTCGCCGGCCTGGCCGACGGCAGCGGCGAGGCCCGCGCGCTCGCCATCGAAGGCACGCTGCAGTACACCGCGCCCGAGTACTTCACCGGC
This sequence comes from Variovorax sp. GW821-FHT06D12, assembly GCF_059419205.1. NCBI lineage: Bacteria > Pseudomonadati > Pseudomonadota > Betaproteobacteria > Burkholderiales > Comamonadaceae > Variovorax > Variovorax sp. GW821-FHT06D12. Next base: position 856,323 of record NZ_JBWKRI010000002.1, read on the forward strand.
CACGGCGGCAGCGCGCGCTCCGACCTGTTCTCGCTGGCCGCGATCGTCTACCAGATGCTGTGCGGCCAGCTGCCCTACGGCCTGCAGGTGTCACGCATCCGCACGCCGGCCGATGTGGGGCGCCTGCGCTATGTGCCGGTGCGCCACCTGCGGCCCGAGTTGCCCGCGTGGGTCGATGCCGTGCTGCAGAAGGCGCTGCACCCGCAGGCCGCGAAACGGCAGCAGGCGGTGTCGGAGTTCGCGCACGACCTGCGCGCGCCGGGCCCGGAGTTCTGGAGTGCGCGGATGCCGCCGCTGATCGAGCGCCGCCCGGTGCTCTTCTGGCAGTGCACCACCGTGCTGCTGGCCGCCGCGGTGGTGGTGCTGCTGGGGCTGCGCGCCTTCGGGCGCTGAGAAGAAAGAAGGAAGGCTCAGCCCGCGCGCTTGGTGCGGATGGCCTTCGAGGCGCGCGAGTTCGGCTCGCGCCCCAGCGCTTCGCTGATGTACACGCCCGCGTCGATGAGCTTGTCCAGGTCGATGCCGGTGGCGATGCCCATGCCATGCAGCATGTAAACCACGTCTTCGGTCGCGACGTTGCCCGTCGCGCCCTTGGCGTAGGGGCAGCCGCCCAGGCCGGCCGAGGACGACTGGAAGTTCCACACGCCCAGCTCGAGCGCCGCCAGCGTGTTGACCAGCGCCTGCCCGTAGGTGTCGTGGAAGTGGCCGGAGATGGCGTCGACATCGAAGTGCGCCAGCGTGGCCTCCATGGCCGCCTGCACCTTGCGCGGCGTGCCCACGCCGATGGTGTCGGCCACGTCCACGCGCTGCACGCCGATGCCCTTCATCAGTTGCGCGAGGTAGCCGACCTTGGCCGGCGCGATCTCGCCTTCGTAGGGGCAGCCCACCGTGCACGACATCGCGCCGCGCACGGCGATGCCCTTGGCGCGCGCGGCCTCGACCACGGGCGCGAAGCGCTCGATGCTCTCGGCGATCGAGCAGTTGATGTTCTTCTGGCTGAAGGCCTCGCTCGCGGCGCCGAACACCACGATCTCGTCGGGCCACTCTTCGCGCGGCGCGGCAATGGAGGCCTCGAAGCCCTTCATGTTGGGCGTGAGCACCGAGTAGAGAACGCCCGGCTTGCGCGTGATGCCGTGCATCACTTCGGCGTTGTCGGCCATCTGCGGCACCCACTTGGGCGAGACGAAGCTGGTGACCTCGATCTCTTTCAGGCCGGCGTCCTGCAGGCGGTGCACGAGGCCGATCTTGACCTCGGCGGAGACGGGCTGCTTTTCGTTCTGGAGGCCGTCGCGCGGACCGACGTCGACGAGCTTGACCTGGGCGGGGAGTTTCATGGGATGTCTCTGGTGTCGCTGTCGCGGGAGGATGATGAAAAACCGGCTTCGATTGTCCGACACATGGCCGCGCGCTGCTTGGTACACAAGTCGCGGAAGGTAGCAATGCGCGCCTGCGGGGTTGCAAATGGTGCCAACCGGTCGGCCCCGCAGGAAAACAGCCGCTAGACGGTCTCGCGCTGCACGAAGCCGTCGGGCAGATCGCCCGTGGCGTCGGCCTCGGTCACATCGACCGCCTCCACGCGCGCACCGGCCGGCCCTTGGCGCGCCCAGTGCACCAGCGCCTCGACCGCATCGGCCTCGCCGGCCACGAGCGCTTCGACCTTGCCGTCGCGCCGGTTGCGCACCCAGCCGCGCACGCCGAGACGCTGCGCGGCCTGCACCATCGACCAGCGGTAACCCACGCCCTGCACGAGGCCGTGGACGACGAGATGGCGGGTGATGGTGGCGTGAGAGTTCATGGAAAGTGGGTCAGTACGACTTCGGCAGCCCCAGTGCTTTTTCGGCGATGAAGTTCAGGATCATCTGTGGGCTGACCGGCGCGATGCGCGGGATGTAGCTCTCGCGCAGCAGGCGCTCGACATGGTATTCCTTCGCGTAACCCATGCCGCCCAGAGTGAGCACGGCGTTCTGGCAGGCATCGTGCGCCGCCTCGGCCGCGAGGTACTTGGCGGCGTTGGCCTCGATGCCGCAGGGCTCGCCCGTGTCGTACAGCGTGGCGGCCTTGAGCATCATCAGGTCGGCCGCCTCCAGGTTGGCCCAGGCGCGCGCGAGCGGATGCGCCACGCCCTGGTTCTGGCCGATGGGCCGGCCGAAGACGACACGCTCCTGCGCGTACTGCGAAGCGATGCGCAGCGCGGCGCGGCCGATGCCGATGGCTTCCGCCGCGATCAGGATGCGCTCGGGGTTCAGGCCGTGCAGGATGTATTCGAAGCCCCGGCCTTCCTCGCCGATGCGGTCTTCTTCGGGCACCTCGAGGCCGTCGATGAAGAGCATGTTGGAGTCGACCGCCGCGCGGCCCAGCTTGTGGATCTCGCGCACCTCGACCTTGCTTCGGTCCAGCGCCGTGTAGAACAGCGTGAGGCCTTGCGTGGGCTTCTTCACCTGATCGAGCGGCGTGGTGCGCGTGAGGATCAGCATGCGGTCGGCCACCTGCGCGGTCGAGATCCAGATCTTGCGGCCGTGCAGCACATAGCTGCCGTTCGGCTGGCGCACCGCCTGCGTCTTGAGGCTTGTGGTGTCGAGCCCCGCGTCGGGCTCGGTCACGGCGAAGCAGGCCTTCTCGGTGCCCGCGATCAGCGGCGGCAAAAAGCGCTGGCGCTGCGCCTCGGTGCCGAACACCACCACCGGGTTGAGGCCGAAGATGTTCATGTGCACCGACGACGCACCTGACATGCCCGCGCCCGACGCGCTGATGGCACGCATCATCAGCGCCGCCTCGGTGATGCCCAGCCCCGCGCCGCCCTGCGCCTCGGGCATGGCGATGCCGAGCCAGCCGCTGTCGGCGACGGCGCGATGGAATTCGTGCGGGAACACGGCGCGGTCGTCGTGGTCGCGCCAATAGTCGATGGGGAAGTCTTCGCACAGGCGCTCGATGGCCGCGACGAGCGAGCGCTGGTCTTCGTTCAGGGAGAAATTCATTCGCTGTCTTTCATGAGGTCCGGCTGGAGCGTGACGCCGCGCGCGAGCATGTCGGCTATGGCTTCTTCCGCGTAGCCCGCTTCGCGCAGCAGCTCCACGCTCTGTTCGCCGATGCGCGGCGCGGGCCGGCGGATGGCCGCGGGCGTGGCGCTGTAGCGGCCGACAGGCGCGAGCGTGCGGATGCGGCCTTCGCTCGGGTGGTCGAACTCGGGGAAGAAATCGACGGCGCGCAGGTGCGGGTCGTCGAGCAGGCTCTCGGTGGTGTGCAGGCGCGCGACGGGGATGTCGGCGGCTTCGAGCAGCGCCATCCATTCGTCGCTGCCGCGCGTGGCCATCACCTCGGCCACGAACGCATAGACCGCGCCGATGTTGGCGGCGCGCGCCGTGTGCGTGCCGAACATCGGCGAGGCGCGCAGCTCGGGCCGGCCGATCACGTCGAAGAAGGCCTGCCAGTGCTTGTCGTTGTAGATGAGCACGCCGAGGTAACCGTCGGCCGTGGCGTAGGGCTTGCGGTGCTCCGCGAGCAGGCGCGCGTAGCCGGTGGGCCCGAGCGGCGGCTCGAAGCTGTGGCCGCCGAGGTGGTCGCCCATGACGAACTGCGAGAGCGCCTCGAACATCGGCACTTCCACGGCCTGGCCTTTGCCGGTGCGCTGCGCGCTGAGCACGGCGGCGAGCAGCGCGATGGCGGCCTGCAGGCCCACGGCGCGGTCGGCCAGCGTGACGGGCGCGTAGCGCGGCGCGCCGCCGCTTTGCTGCGCGAAGAGCGAGGCGACACCGGCCGCGCCCTGGATCAGGTCGTCGTACGCGGGCTTGCCGGCGTAGGGGCCTTCTTCGCCGTAGCCGAAGGCGCCGAGGTAGACGATCTTCGGATTGACCGCGGCCACGGCCTCGTAGCCGAGCCCCAGCCGCGCCATCGCCTGCGGGCGCGTGTTGTAGATGAGCGCATCGCAGCCCGCCGCGAGCCGCAGGCAGGCCTCGCGGCCTTCGGGTTGCTTGAGGTCGAGCACGATGGAGCGCTTGTTGCGGTTCAGGTGCATCGCCATCGCGCCCATGCCGGCATGGCGCATCGGGCCGACGGCGCGCAGGTTGTCGCCCGACGGCGGCTCGACCTTGATGACGTCGGCGCCGAGGTCGCCGAGGGTCTGCGTGGCGTACGGGCCCATCACCACGGCCGTGAGGTCGAGGATGCGGATGCCTTCGAGAGGGCCGAGAGAACCGGTCGCGCTCATTCGGGTTGAATGCCCGCGGCCTGGATCAGCTTCTTCCACTTCGCCAGCTCGGACACGGTGAAGGCCCCGAGTTCTTCCGGCGTGCTGCCGAACGCATCGAAGCCCAGCTTCGTCACGCGCTCGCGGAAGGCAGCGCCGTTCGCCATCTCCGACAGCGCCTTGTTGAGCTTGAGCACGACATCGCGCGGCGTGCCGGCCGGCGCGAACACGCCGTTCCACGAGGTGATGTCGAAGCCCTTGAGCTCGGGCGTGTCGGCCAGCGGCGGCAGTTCGGGAAAGAGCTTGGTGCGCTCCTGCGTTGTGACCGCAATCGCGCGCATCTTGCCGGCCTTGACCGTGGCGAGCCCCGCGGCGAGGTCGACCACCATCATCGACACCTGTCCGCCGATGAGGTCGGCGATGGCCGGCGGCGTGCTCTTGTAGGGCACGTGCAGCATCGGGATGCCGCTCATGCGCGACAGCGTGGCGCCGCTCACGATGCCGGTGCTGTTGCCGCTGGCGTAGGTCAGCTTGCCGGGATGCGCGCGGCCCCAGGCCAGCAGCTCGGCCACGCTCTTCACGGGCAGGTCGTTGTTCACCACCAGCATGAACGGCAGGTTGCCCATGCGGCTGACGGGCGCGAAGTCTTTCACCGGATCGTAGGGCAGCGACTTCATCAGGCTCGGGTTGGCCGAGTGCGTGGTGTTGGTCGTCATGAAGAGCGTGTAGCCGTCGGGCGGCGCCTTGGCCACCAGCTCGGCCGCGATCACGCCGCTGGCGCCGGCCCGGTTGTCGACGATCACCGAGGCCTTGAGCGCCTCGCCCAGCATCTGCGCGGTGATGCGCGCCACCGCGTCGGTGCCGCTGCCGGCGGCGAAGGGCACGACGAGCTTGATCGGCTGCTTCGGGTAGCCGCCGTCCTGCGCGAAGGCCCAGGGCGCGGCGCCCACGAGGCCCGCCGCAGCGCCGATGGAAATGAAACGGCGGCGGCTTTCCACCGCGACTGTTTCTGTCGCGTTCTTCGTCTGCATGGTTGTGTCTCCGGGGTTGTCGTTCAGGGCCGGATCACGCGCTCCGGCGATTCCTCGTACGGCGGGCTGTAGATCACCAGCACGCGCACCGGTTCGTCGCTCACCACCGTGAAGGTGTGCATCGCGTCGGCCGGAAAAAAGCAGCTGTCGCCAGGGTGCAGCTCCTGCCGCTGGCCGCCCACCTCGGCGACCGCGCGGCCTTCGAGCATGTAGCAGACCTGTTCGATGCCCGGGTGCGCATGCGGCAGCGCGCCCTTGCCCTTCTGGATATGGCCCACCAGCACCTCGAGCTGCTTCGCACCCACCGTCTCGGGACCGATCAGGCGCTTGTTCAGCGTGCCGGTGTGGTTGGCGGGGTGGTAGCCGGTGATCTCGTCCTCGCGGACGAAGTAGCGTGCAGCGGAGGCAGTCATCGGGGGCTTTCTGTCTTGGGTTCGATCGCGAGGCAGGCCGAGCGCAGCATCGCGGCGATGTCGTCGATGCGCGCTTCCATGCGGTAGCGCGGGCCGGCCACCGAGATCGCGTAGGCCTCGCCGCCGATGCGCAGCGGCCAGGCCAGGCCGATCAGGTCGGGAATGCTTTCGCCGAGGTTGCCGTACCAGCCGCGCGCGGCGCCGCGCTGCAGCTCGGCCTCGATGGCGTCGGCGGTGGTGAGCGTGGCGTCGGTGAGCGGCGCGAGCGTCATGCCCTCGAGCAGCTTGCGGCGCGCTTCGGGCGCGAGCGTGGACAGCAGCGCGCGGCCCAGCGAGTTGGCGTACGCGGGGCGCGTTTCGCCCGACTCGGCCGTGTAGCGGATGCGCTGCGGCGCGCTCAGCACGTCGAGATAGACAACATGCTCGGCATCGCGGAACTTGCCGAACACCACCGTTTCGCAGGCGGCGTCGCGCAGCTCCTCGAGCGTGGCCTTCACCCGGTCGAGCACCGGGTCGTGCGCGGCGATGACCTGCGCCATGGCCAGCAGCCGCCCCGTGGGGTAGTAGCCCTGGCGGCGGCCGGTCTCGTACATGTAGCCCTGCTCTTCGAGCGTGCGGATCAGGCCCAGGCAGCTGGACACCGGCATGTCGAGCAGCCGCGCCATCTCGGACAGGGCCAGCGGCTGCTTCTCCCGGGCAAAGAGCTCGACGATCTCGATCACGCGAAACGCTGTTTTCACAACCATGAAGAAATTTTCTCGTATGTGAAAAACAAAAGCGTCGGGGTTTTCCCCCGCCGGCCGCGTGTCAGCCGGACCGTCGTCGGCGCACGGGGGTCAGTAGCCGCGGACGGGATCGACGATGCCGGCGATCGGCAGGCCCTGCTCCATCGCGCGGATCTTCCCGGCGATCTGGGCGATGGACTCCTCGCGCAGCGTGCGCGCCGAGCCGTGCGGCGTGACGGTGATCTTCGGGTGGCGCCAGAAGGCGTGGTCGGCCGGCAGCGGCTCGACCTGGAACACGTCGAGCGTGGCGCCCGCGAGCTGGCCGGCGTCGAGCATCGGGATCAGGTCGTCTTCGACCAGGTGGCCGCCGCGCGCGATGCTGATGAGGTAGCCCTCGGGCTTGAGCTTGCCCAGCGTGGTGCGGTTCAGGATGCCGCGCGTGGCCTCGGTCAGCGGCAGCAGGTTGACCAGCACGCGCGTGGAGGCCAGGAACTCGTCGAACTGCGACTCGCCGCTGAACACCTGCACGCCGTCGATGGCCTTGGCAGAGCGGCTCCAGCCGAGCACCGGGAATTCGAACTGCGCCACGGCCTTGGCCACGCGCTCGCCGAGCACGCCCAGGCCCATGATGCCGACCGGAAAGTCGCGCCGCAGCTTCGGCTTGCGGTAGCTCCACTTGCCCTCGCGCGCATCGGCCTCGTACACGTCGAACTCGCGGAAGTGGCGGATGAGCGTGTGGCACACGTATTCGGCCATCTGCACCGACATGCCCGCATCGTCGAGCCGCACGATGCGCGTGTGGGCCGGCACCTTGAGCTTGAGCAGCGCATCGACGCCCGCGCCGATGTTGAACAGGCCGCGCAGGTCGGGTTGCTCGTCGAGGAACTGCTGGGGCGGTGCCCACACCACGCCGTGGTCGGCCTGCGGCGCGCCAGGCGTCCAGGCTTCGATGGTGGCTTCGGGGAGTTCGGCCTTCAGGCCATCGATCCAGGGATCGGGACGGTTGTCGGTGAGGTAGACGGAGATTCGCATGGGCGCCATCTTAGAAGGCACCGGCTTGTTGCGTCGCGCGCCATCTCCTATGCTCGACCGCATTCAGCCACCCAGGAGACACCTTCCATGATCAAAGTCAGCGTGATGTACCCCCACACCCCCGGCGCGCGGTTCGACCACGACTACTACCGCGACCAGCACATGCCGATGCTCAAGGCCCGCATGGGCGACGCCTGCCTCTCGTACACCATCGACAAGGGCCTGGGCGGCGGCGCCCCGGGCTCGCCGCCCACGTATGTCGGCATGTGCCACGTGTTCGCCGAATCGGTCGAGTCCTTCCAGAAGGCCTTCGGCCCGCACGTGAAGGAGATCATGGGCGACGTGAAGAACTACACCGACATCGCGCCGGTGATGCAGATCAGCGAAGTGGTGGTGGGCTGACGGGCTCCTGCCCCAGGTCTTTCGGAACGCGGGCCATCAACCCCACGCCCGGCACGTAACCCCGGTCCGCTTCGTCGAGCTGCGTCGGGTCGACACTCCACGCATCGGCAAGCGCCGTGACGTCCTCTTCGCCGGGCATGACGCTGCGGCCACTCGGGCGGACCTGCCGGCCGGCGTCGCGCCGCGACATGCCTGAGGCGACCAGCGCGTCCTTGCGCGCCATCTCTTCCTCGAGCAGCTCCGAGAGCCGGTCGCGCGCGTCGACCGGCGACAGCCCGCTGAGCACGGCGAAGCCCAGCGCGGCTTCTTCTGCGCTCTGTACGCCCACATTGGCATAGACCTCGCCGCTGCTGCCCGCATAACTGAACTGCCGCCCGGGCTCGCCGCGCCGTGCGCGCGCCCAGGCGACGAAGTCGGCGACACGGTGGCTGCCGAAGAATTGCGCTTCGCCGAAGTGGTCCTTCAGGCGCGTGAAGATCACATCGAAGGCCTGCCCGATGCCTTCGAGGCGGTCCTCCGGGTACACGGCGGGATACGGCAGGCCGCCTCCCACGAGCAACACCCAGCCGTCGACGGGCGGTGACGCAAACACCCAGGGAGCCTGGCCGTCGAACACCCGGCGGTAGGCGGCCGCGATGCCGGTGTGCCAGTTGGCCGGCCCTTCGGACTCCCATCCGAGGGCATCGAGCACCTGCGCGGGGTCCGAGGCGCGCACGGCAAACCAACAGACCTTGTAGCCGAAGGGCTCCGGCAGATCGGGTGTCGTGTCGAACTGCGCCGGAGGTTCCTCGACGGGTGGCGCGGGCGGGTTCCGTGGTGGAGGCTTCGAGGGCGTCGGGGGCGCCGAGGCCCACGGGGCGGCAATCAACCGTTCCATGGGCTGGGCAAGTTTGACGTCGAAGGTGTAGCGCAGTGCAGGGGGCGCTGCGGGCGGTGGCGCCGGTTCAGGCGCAGCCGGCACAGAGGCAGGCACCGCCCCATCGTCCTGCGCCTTCCCCTGGCCCAGTCCCGCAAGAAACTTCCGAAATCGACCCGCCATGCGGCCCCTCCTTCTTGTCGCGCGGCCGCGCTGTGTCGGGCGCGGCCGGCGCGCAGTGTCTCACGCCACCTTGGCGCGACGACGACGCCACAGCACCCGCACCAGCCACCCCACGGGCAGCACCACCAGCAGCAGCCACGGCAGGGCAGCGGCCACGAAGGTGATGAGCGCGCCCACGCTTTCGGCCAGCACGTCGCCGGCGTTGCGCAGCGCGTGCGCCATCGGGCTGTAGCCGTCGCTGCCGCTCACCAGCGCGCGCTTGGGCGTGAACTGGATCTGGATGTGCTGCTTGCTGGTCTGCTGCGCCAGCACCTTGCGCTGGGTGGCGATGGCGTCGAGCTCGGCCTGCGTGTCCGACAGCGTGCGCTGGATCGCCAGCAGGTCGGCCATGGTGCGCTTGGTGACGGTGTCGCGCAGCATGACGCGCAGGCTGTCGCGGAACTCGGTGCGATTCTTGATGCGGGCCTCGACGTCGATCACCTCGGAGGTCTTGTCCTCGCTGGTGGTGGTGTGCGAGACCACGTTCGCCACGCCGGCCAGGCCGCCGAGCAGCTTGTCGACGTCGGCGGGTTCCACACGCATCTCGAGCAGGGCGTTGCCCGGCTGCTGCGGCGTCTCGCGCAGCAGCGAAGACGACAGCAGCTCGCACTTCAGCGTGCCGCACAGGTCGCGCACCTTGCCCCAGGCGTCGGCCAGCTGTTCGGCCGGCACTTCGACATTCAGGTCCTGCCGCACGGCCAGGAAGCGCTGCAGCGCGGTCTCGCCGCTGCCGCCCCGCGCCTCGTCGGACTGCGACGCGGCGATCTCGGCCTGCGGTGCGCTCGCCCGCTGTGCTTTCATGGCACCGCCATAGCCCATCGGCGGCGCCGGCATGGACGCGGAGGCCGGCGCGACCGACTCGGCACTGCGCTCGCGGCCGCAGCCGGCCAGCGACAGCGCGGCCGCCAGGGCCAGCAGGACAGCGCCCGCGCGGTGGCGCACGGTGGCGCGGGAGGTCGACACGGAAAGGGTGCGGCGGCTCATCAGGACTCCTTGAAAAGAATGACTACCACCGCTGATACGGGCGACGACCCGCAACGGGGTTAAGCCGCCGCAGCCATTCGCAACAATTCGTCGCCTTCCGCCACCTGCTCGCCCGGCGAGAACATCAGCTCCTCCACCGTGCCGTCGGCCGGCGCGGCGATGGTGTGCTCCATCTTCATGGCTTCCATCACGGCCAGCGGCTGGCCGCGGCTGACCTTGTCACCGGCCTTGACCGCGAAGGACACGACCTTGCCGGGCATCGGCGCCGTGAGGCGGCCGCCTTCGGCGTGGGTGTCGCCCGCGTGGGCGAGGCGGTCGATGGCCGTGAGGCGCGTGGCGCCCTTCGCCGCGAACACGTGGGCGGTGGCGCCGTCCAGGTGCACGTCGAGGGTCTGGCGCGTGCCGGCGAACTCGAGCTCGAACTCGCCCGTGGGAAAACGGCCGATGGTGAGCGGGCCTTCGACACCGCCCACAGCGAGGTGCAGGCCGCCGTCGCGGCGGTAGGTCAAGAGCGCGCTGTGCTCGGCGCCGCGGAACTCGAAGTCGAAGCGGCGCTTGTACTCGCCATGTGCGCGCCAGCCGTCGCGGCGCTCGAAGGGGTCGGGCAGTTGCGTCGGCCACTCGGTGACCAGCGTGCGCGTGATGGCGGCGGCCGCGGCCAGCGGCAGGCCCAGCGGCTCGCGGTCGAACAGCACGGCGCGCTCGCGCTCGATGAGCGCGGTGTCGAGGTTGGCCTTCGAGAACGACTCGGTTGCCAGGATGCCGCGCAGGAACTGCACGTTGGTCGACACGCCCACGATCTGTACTTGGGCCAGCGCGGCATCGAGCCGGGCCAGCGCCTCGGCGCGCGTGCTGCCGTGCACGATGAGCTTGGCGATCATCGAGTCGTAGAAAGGCGAGATCTCGCCGCCTTCGCGCACGCCGTCGTCAATGCGCACGCGGCTGCGCTGGAAGGCGGTGGCCTGCGGCTTGCGGTACACGCGCAAGGTGCCGGTGGCGGGCAGGAAGTTGTTGTCGGGGTTCTCGGCGCAGATGCGCGCCTCGATGGCGTGGCCGTGGATCTGCAGCTCCGATTGCTTGGCGGGCAGCGGCTCGCCCGAGGCCACGCGCAATTGCCACTCGACGAGGTCGAGGCCCGTGATGGCTTCCGTCACCGGATGTTCGACTTGCAGGCGCGTGTTCATCTCCATGAAGAAGAAGTTCATCTCGCCACCCTCGCGCTGCTCGACGATGAACTCCACGGTGCCCGCGCCCACGTAATTCACGGCGCGTGCCGCGGCCACGGCGGCATCGCCCATCTGCTTGCGCATCGCCTCGGTCATGCCAGGCGCGGGCGCTTCCTCGAGCACCTTCTGGTGGCGCCGCTGCACCGAGCAGTCGCGCTCGAACAGGTAGACGTAGTTGCCTTGCGTGTCGCCGAACACCTGGATCTCGATGTGGCGCGGGCGCTGCACGTACTTCTCGATCAGCACCGCGTCGTCGCCGAAGCTGTTGATGGCTTCGCGCTTGCATGAGGCCAGCGCGGCCTCGAAGTCGGCGGCCTTGTCGACCGCGCGCATGCCCTTGCCGCCGCCGCCGGCGCTGGCCTTGATGAGCACCGGGTAGCCGATGCGGTCGGCTTCGCGCTGCAGCAGTGCCGGGTCCTGGTCGGCGCCGTGGTAGCCGGGCACCAGCGGCACGCCGGCCTTTTCCATCAGCTGCTTCGACTCGGCCTTCAGTCCCATGGCCTTGATCGCCGAGGGCGGCGGGCCGATGAAGGCCAGGCCGGCGTCGGCGCAGGCCTGCGCGAACTCTTCGTTCTCGCTCAGGAAGCCGTAGCCGGGGTGCACGGCTTCGGCGCCTGTGGCCTTGGCAGCCTCGAGGATCTTTTCCCAGCGCAGGTAGCTGTCCTTCGGGGCGCTGCCGCCGAGGTACACCGACTCGTCGCAGGCGCGCACATGGTTGGCGTGCGCGTCGGCATCGGAGTACACGGCGACGGTGCGAACCGCCATGCGGCGAGCAGTTGCGGCCACGCGGCACGCGATCTCGCCACGGTTGGCGATGAGGATCTTCTTAAACATTCGGAGTGTCTCCCGGAGGATTCTTTTTCAGTTGAAAGGCGGACGTGACGCCCGGATCGGGCCGGCCACTGAAGATGCGTGCCACGCGGCTGAACAGCGCGCGCAGAAAACGCCAGCTCTTGCGGATGAGCCACACGCTGAGCACGAGCACGAAGACGAACAGCACCAGAAAGACCAGCGGATGCGCCACCGCGAGCCACAGCCCGGCCGGCACCATCGAGTCTTCGACCAGCGACGCACCGACGTTCGAGAACGGCTCGGGCGAGGTGTTGATGGCCGCACGCGTGGTGGCCTTGGCCGCATGCGCCGTGGCCGCGAAGCCGCCGCCCAGCAGCGCCGCGACGACGGCCATGGCGCCATGGTCGGCACCGAACACGCTGGCCGCGAGCGCCGCGCCGGCGGGGATGCGGATGGCGGTGTGGACCACGTCCCAGAGCGAGTCCAGGCCCGGGATCTTGTCGGCGAAGAACTCGACGAACACCATGAAGCCGCTGACCGCGAGCACGATCGGATGCGCGAGCATCTGCAGCCCCGAAGGCAGCGACACCCAGCCGAAGTAGCCGACCAGGCCGGTCAGCAGCACCACGAGGTACAGGCGCACGCCGCTGGCCCAGCCGATGGCGGCGGCCAGTGCGAGCAGTTGCGGCATGTCGAGTGCGTTCATGGCGGTCCCTGGTTGGCTGTCAGCCGGCGAGCCAGGACGGCTTGCGCTTCTGCAGGAAGGCCTGCACGCCCTCGCGGCCTTCGTCGCTCGCGCGGATGTCGGCGATGCCTTCAACCGTCTTGGCGATGAGCGCGCTGTCGATCTCGCGGCCGGCCACGTCGGCGATCAGCTGCTTGCAGGCGCGCACGGCGGCGGGGCTGGCGCCGGTGAGCGCCTTCAGCAGCTCGTCGACCTTGGCGTCGAGCGCGTCGGCGGCCACCACTTCATGCACGAAACCGATGCGGTGCGCCTCGGCGGCGGTGAAGCGCTCGGCCGTGAGGAAGTAGCGCTGCGAGGCGCGCGGGCCCATCGCGCGCAGCACGTACGGGCTGATGGTCGCGGGCACGAGGCCGATCTTCACTTCGCTCAGGCAGTACCACGCGGTGTCCACGCTCACGGCCATGTCGCACGCGGCCACGAGCCCCATGCCGCCCGCGTACACATCGCCCTGCACGCGCGCGATGGTGGGCTTGGGGCACTCGGCGATGGTGCGCAGCATGTCGGCCAGCTTGCCCGCGTCGGCGAGGTTCTCGCCTCGTGTGTAGTCGGCCATGCGGCGCATCCAGTTGAGGTTCGCGCCCGCGCAGAACGCCGGGCCGTTCGCGCCGAGCACGACGGCCTTGACCTGCGGTGCGGCGCCGGCTTCGAGAAAGGCCTGCGTCAGCTCGGCGATCACGACGTCGTCGAAGGCGTTGCGCGCGTCGGGCTGGTCGAGCCAGATGCGTGCCACCGCGCCGTCGATGGCGAGGTTCAGCTTGGTGAAGGTCATGTCAGATCCACTTTGTATGAGGTGCTCTGTTGTCTTTTTCCAGGAACACCGCGGAACCGGCTTTGCCGGGCCGCTGGTGTTGCCCCCGGTAGGGGGTTGGCGAAGCGACACGAAGTGCGCGAAGACTGGGGGCGAGCCATATCACATGCGGAAGATGCCGAATTTCGGCTCGGGGATCGGCGCGTTGCGCGACGCCGCCAGGCCCAGTGCGAGCACACGGCGCGTGTCGGCCGGATCGATGATGCCGTCGTCCCACAGGCGCGCGGTGGCGTAGTAGGGGTGGCCCTGGTCTTCGTACTGCTGGCGGATCGGGGCCTTGAAGGCTTCTTCTTCGTCGGCGCTCCAGCTGCCGCCCTTCAGTTCGATGCCGTCGCGCTTCACCGTGGCCAGCACGCTCGCGGCCTGCTCGCCGCCCATCACGCTGATGCGCGCGTTGGGCCACATCCAGAGGAAGCGCGGGCTGTACGCGCGGCCGCACATGCCGTAGTTGCCGGCGCCGAAGCTGCCGCCGATGATGATCGTGAACTTGGGCACGTTGGCGGTGGCCACGGCCGTCACCATCTTGGCGCCGTGGCGCGCGATGCCTTCGTTCTCGTACTTGCGGCCCACCATGAAGCCGGTGATGTTCTGCAGGAACACCAGCGGGATCTTGCGCTGGCAGCACAGCTCGATGAAGTGCGCGCCCTTCTGCGCCGACTCGCTGAACAGGATGCCGTTGTTGGCGATGATGCCCACCGGCATGCCCTCGATCTCGGCGAAGCCGCAGACCAGCGTGGCGCCGAAGCGGGCCTTGAACTCGTGGAACTCGCTGCCGTCGACGATGCGCGCAATGATCTCGCGCACGTCGAAGGGCTTGCGCGTGTCGGTGGGGATCACGCCGTACAGCTCTTCGCGCGGGAAGTCGGGCGCGCGCACCGTGGTGCCTTGCGGCGTGTCGGCGGCCTTCGCGTTGAGGTTGGCCACCGCCGAGCGCGCCAGCGCCAGCGCGTGCAGGTCGTTCTGCGCCAGGTGGTCGACCACGCCCGACAGGCGCGTGTGCACGTCGCCGCCGCCCAGGTCTTCGGCCGACACGACCTCGCCGGTGGCTGCCTTCACGAGCGGCGGGCCGCCCAGGAAAATGGTGCCCTGGTTCTTCACGATGATCGATTCGTCGCTCATCGCCGGCACGTACGCACCGCCGGCCGTGCACGAGCCCATGACCACCGCGATCTGCGGAATGCCCTGGGCGCTCATGTTGGCCTGGTTGTAGAAGATGCGGCCGAAGTGCTCGCGGTCCGGGAACACCTCGTCCTGGTTCGGCAGGTTGGCACCGCCCGAGTCCACCAGGTAGATGCAGGGCAGGCGGTTCTGCTCGGCGATCTCCTGCGCGCGCAGGTGCTTCTTCACCGTCATCGGGTAGTAGGTGCCGCCCTTCACCGTGGCGTCGTTGCACACGATCATGCAGTCCACGCCGTTCACCCGACCGATGCCCGCGATGATGCCAGCGCCCGGTGCCGACTCGGCGCCCTTGGCATCGAGGTACATCGCATGCGCGGCCAGCGGCGCGATCTCGAGGAAGGGCGTGCCCGGGTCGAGCAGCTCGGCCACGCGGTCGCGCGGCAGCAGCTTGCCGCGCGCCGTGTGCTTGGCGCGCGCGGCCTCGCCGCCGCCCTGCTCCACTTTCGCGAACTGCTGCTGCAGGTCGTCGACCAGCGCGCGCATGGCGGCCGCATTGGCCTGGAAGTCGGCCGACCGTGCGTTGAGTTTGGTTTCGAGTTTGCTCATGCTGTCTTTTCTTGGCTGAGACCGAGCTGCTCGGTCATGGCGTCGCGGATCTTGAATTTCTGGATCTTGCCGGTCACCGTCATCGGGAACTCGGAGACGAACTGGATGTACTTGGGCACCTTGTAGTGCGCGATCTGGCCCTTGCAGAAGTCGCGGATCTCGGTGTCGGTGGCCGTCTGGCCGGGCTTGACGATGATCCAGGCGCACAGCTCTTCGCCGTACTTCTTGTCGGGCAGGCCGACCACCTGCACGTCCTGCACTTTCGGGTGGCGGTACAGGAATTCTTCGATCTCGCGCGGGTAGATGTTCTCGCCGCCGCGGATCACGAGGTCCTTGATGCGCCCGACGATGTTCACGTAGCCCTCGGCGTCCATGGTGGCGAGGTCGCCGGTGTGCATCCAGCGCTCGGCGTCGATGGCTTCGCGCGTCTTGGGCTCGTCTTCCCAGTAGCCGTGCATCACCGAGTAGCCGCGCGTGCACAGCTCGCCCGACTGGCCCGGCGGCATGATCGCGCCGGTCTCGGGGTCGATGATCTTCACCTCGAGGTGCGGCTGCACCGTGCCCACGGTCGACACGCGGCGGTCGAGCGGCGTGTCGGTGCTGCTCTGGCAGCTCACGGGGCTGGTCTCGGTCATGCCGTAGGCGATGGTGATCTCGCCCAGGTGCATCTCGCTCACCACGCGCTTCATCACCTCGATGGGGCACGGCGAGCCGGCCATGATGCCGGTGCGCAGCGTCGACAGGTCGAACTCCTTGAAGCGCGGATGGTCCAGCTCGGCGATGAACATCGTTGGCACGCCGTGCAGGCCCGTGCACTTCTCGGCCTGCACCGTCTCGAGCACCGTGAGCGGATCGAAGCCGTCGTTCGGGTACACGATGGCCGAGCCGTGCGTGAGGCAGGCCAGGTTGCCCAGCACCATGCCGAAGCAGTGGTACAGCGGCACCGGAATGCACAGGCGGTCGGCCGGCGTGAGCTTCATGCATTCGCCGATGAAGAAGCCGTTGTTCAGGATGTTGCGGTGCGTGAGCGTCGCGCCCTTGGGGAAGCCCGTGGTGCCGCTGGTGAACTGGATGTTGATGGGGTCGGTGGCCTTCAGCGTCTTCTGCGTGGCGGCCACGCGCGCGTCGGCCGCATCGCCGCTGGCCAGCAGTTCGCTGAAGCGGCGCATGCCAGGCTGCTCGTCGCCCTGGCCGGGCTTGTCGATCCAGAAGGTGTGCTGCAGCAGCGGCAGCTTGGCCGGACCCAGCTCGCGCAGCATGCCCAGGTAGTCGCTGGTCTTGAACTGCGCCATCGTCACCAGCGCCTTGCAGCCGACCTTGTTGAGTGCGTACTCGAGCTCCGAGGTGCGGTAGGCGGGGTTGATGTTGACGAGGATCAGGCCGACCTTGGCGGTGGCGATCTGCATCAGCACCCAGGGCACGTTGTTGTGCGACCAGATGCCCACGCGGTCGCCGGGCACAAGCCCCAGGCTCAGCAGCGCGCTGGCCAGCTTGTTCGACGCGGTCTGCAGTTCGCGGTAGGTGAAGCGCTGGCCTTCGTGGCGGCTGACGAGGGCTTCGCGGTCGGGCTGCTTCTCGACCATGTCGTCGAAGAAGTCGCCGATGGCTTGCTCGATGAGGGGGACGTCCGTGGCGCCTTGGGCCAGGCTCTGCGTCAGTGGCATCGTCTTGTCTCCTTGTCTGGCGCCCTCTCCCTGCGGGGAGAGGGTGGGGTGAGGGTGTGCGGCGCGGCTTATGCCGTTTCGGAGAACAGCTCACGGCCGATCAACATGCGGCGCACTTCGCTCGTGCCCGCACCGATCTCGTACAGCTTGGCATCGCGCCACAGCCGCTCGACCGGGAAGTCCTTGGTGTAGCCCACGCCGCCCAGCGTCTGGATCGCCTCGCCGGCCATCCAGGTCGCCTTCTCGGCCGAGTACAGGATGGCGCCGGCCGCGTCCTTGCGGAAGGTGCGCGCATGGTCGTTGCGGTCGCAGGCCTTGCCCACGGCGTACACGTAGGCGCGGGTGGCCTGCCAGGTCGAGTACATGTCGGCGATCTTGCCCTGCATCAGCTGGAACTCGCCGATGCTCTGGCCGAACTGCTGGCGCTCGTGGATGTAGGGGATCACGGCGTCCATGCAGGCAGCCATGATGCCCAGCGGGCCGCCCGAGAGCACGGCGCGCTCGTAGTCCAGGCCGCTCATCAGCACCTTGGCGCCCATGCCTTCGCCGCCGAGCACGTTCTCTTCGGGCACTTCGCAGTTGTCGAAGAACAGCGGGAAGGTGTTGGAGCCGCGCATGCCGAGCTTGTCGAGCTTGGTGCCGGCCGAGAAGCCCTTGAAGTTCTTCTCGACGATGAACGCGGTCATGCCGCGCGCGCCCATTTCGGGTTCGGTCTTGGCGTAGATGACCAGCGTGTCGGCGTCGCCGCCGTTGGTGATCCACATCTTGCCGCCGTTGAGCACGTAGTAGCCGTCCTTCTTGTCGGCCTTGAGCTTCATGCTCACCACGTCGGAGCCGGCGTTGGGCTCGCTCATGGCCAGCGCGCCGACGTGCTCGCCGCTCACCAGCTTGGGCAGGTATTTCTTCTTCTGCGCTTCGCTGCCGTTGCGGTGGATCTGGTTCACGCACAGGTTGGAGTGCGCGCCGTACGACAGGCCCACCGAGGCCGAGGCGCGCGAGACTTCTTCCATGGCCACGATGTGGGCCAGGTAGCCCAGCTCGGTGCCGCCGAATTCTTCCTTCACCGTCATGCCGTGCAGGCCCAGCTCGCCGAGCTTTTGCCACAGGTCGTGCGGGAACAGGTTGTCGCGGTCGATCTCGGCGGCGCGGGGCGCGATTTCGTTGGCGGCGAAGTCCTGGATCGCGCTGCGCAGCGCGTCGATGTCGTCGCCCAGGTCGAAGTTGAGGCCGAAATCGTGCATGAGTCTTGTCTCCTCTGAAGGGGTCGGCGCGCAGGGCTGCCCGCGCGGATGGCGCTTGAAAAAACGCAGCTTACGCCTCGTGGCGCCGCAATTGGCGCCACAATGGTTGCAAATTGCGCCACGACCGATGCCCTCCACCACGTCGTCCCCCGCCTTCCTGCGACCCGCCCGCGCCGTCACGCCGATGGCCTTCGTGCGAGCCATCGTGCAAGGATATGCCCGCTACGGCAAGGACCCGGCGCAGGCCCTGCAGGCGGCACAGATCGCGCCGCGCGAACTGGCCCGCCCGGGTGCGCGGGTGACGGCCGCGCAGTTCGAGGCGCTGTCGGGCCACGCGATGCAGGAGCTGGACGACGAGGCGCTGGGCTGGTTCTCGCGCCGCCTGCCCTGGGGCAGCTACGGCATGCTGTGCCGCGCCTCGCTCACCTCGCCCGACCTGGGCGTGGCCATGAAACGCTGGTGCCGCCACCACCGCCTGCTGACCGAGGACATCACGCTCGCGCTGGAGGTGACCGGCGGCGTGGCCACGCTGCGCATCACCGAGAACCGCCCGCTCGACCCTGCATTCCGCGAGTTCTGCCTGGTGACCAGCCTGCGCTTCATGCACGGCTACGTGTGCTGGGCCATCGACTCGCGCATCTCGCTGCGCCAGGCCACCTTTCCGTTCGCGGCACCGCCGCACCGCGACGCCTACCCGCTGATGTTCACGCCCGACGTGCACTTCGACGCGCCGCAGGCCAGCATCAGCTTCGACGAGCGCTACCTCGCGCTGCCGCTGCTGCGCGACGAGCGCGCGCTGCGCACCATGCTCAAGCGCGCCCTGCCGCTCACGGTGCTGCAGTACCGCCGCGACCGCCTGCTTGGGCAGCGCGTGCGCGAACTACTGCGCGCGCGCGCCGGCGAGGCGACCACGGCGGAGGCGCTGGCGGGGCTGCTGAATGTGTCGGGGCGCACGTTGCATCGACAGCTGCATGAGGAAGGCACCTCGCTGCAGGTGCTGAAGAACGAGGTACGGCACGAACTGGCGGTGGAGCAGCTGCGCCGGACCACGCGACCGATCAAGCAGGTGGCGCTGGCGGTGGGGTTCCGCAACGAGAAGAGTTTCTCGCGTGCGTTCCTGCAGTGGACGGGGCACGCGCCTCGGGATTTTCGGCAGCTGGGGTTGTAGGGCGCTTGTTCAGGGCGCGTGCACAGGCCACCGGGTACTTCCCTCCGCGAATGTCCCCCGGGCTTCGCCCTCCTCCTTGATTTCGCTGCGGGAAGCACCCAGTGTCCTGCGCACGCCGGGCGCTGTCGTTGTGCAGCCCGATCAACAACCGCACTGCCCAACGCTCACGCCGATGGGGTGCCTTGCGCAGCGAAATCAAGGAGGAGGGGCGAAGCCCCGGGGGACATTCGCGGAGCAAGGTACCGCGTCGGCGGGAGCGTCGCCCTGAACCACGCGACGAAAAGCGAACTCAGGCCGGCGAATCGATCAGCGCCAGCGCGTCGGCGATCGATTGGCTGTCTTCCGGCCGCACCAGCTTCGCGACCTGTTGTCCGTCGCGCATGAACACCAGCGTAGGCCACAGCCGCACGTTGAACGAACGCCCCAGTGGTCGGCCGCTGCCGTCTTCCACCTTGATGCGGCGCACGTTCGGGTACTGGGCAAAGGCCTCGGCAATGTTCGGCTGCGCGGCCTTGCAGATGCCGCACCAGTTGGTGCCGAACTCCACCACGGCCGGGCCCTGGAGCGCGTCGATCTCGCTGCGGTCGGGTTGCTCGGTCTGGTACTCGGAGGTCATGGGCAGGGTCCTTGCGAATTCGTGGGAAGGAGCGCGTGAAGGCGACGGGCACGCCACACGCTGACGGGCGTCATTGCACCAGAAACTCAGGCCGCCTGCAGGCCGTAGCCGGCCAGCAATGCGGGCAGCTCGGTCATGTCGCTGAACACGGCCACGGCGCCCGCGGCGCGCAGCGCGCCCGGGCCGCTGTGGCCCGACTCGCCCGTGCTGTAGCCGAACACCGTGGCACCCGCGGCCACGCCGGCCATCGCGCCGGTGACCGTGTCTTCGACCACCGCGCAGCGCGTCGGATCGACACCGAGCGCTTCCGCCGCGGCCAGGTACACGTCGGGATGCGGCTTGGAGCGCGGCATCTCGTGGCCGCTGAAGATGCGGCCCTCGAAGCAGTCGAGCAGGCCGACCTTGGCCAGCTGCAGCTCGACCTTGTGGCGGTCGGCACCCGACGCGCAGGCGATGCGGCCCTTGAGCCGCGCATGGATCTCGCGGATGGCGGCAGGCGCATGGGGAATGGCGACGAGGTCGCGGTCCAGCGCCTCGTTGCGGCGGGCGCGGAAGCCGCGCAGCCAGTCGTCGGTGATCTTGAAGCCGGTCTTGGCCTCGATGAGCGCCGTCTCGTCCTTCACGGCCTTGCCGGTGAAGATGTTCATCGATTCCTCGGCCGTGAGCTGCCAGCCGAGCTCGCCGAGCATGTCGGCGAGCACGCGGTTGGTGATGGGTTCGGAATCGACGAGCACGCCGTCGCAATCGAAGAGAACGGCGGAAAAGGGGAAAGGGGTCATTGCGAGGCTGGAGTTCAGGGGTCTGGCCCCATGGTAGCAACGCACCCTTTCCGCACGGGGAGACTCAAGCTATCAGGTCATCTCAGGCCACTGGTCGGATCGGGATGTAGATCTCGCCGCCGCCGGCCATGAATTCTTTCGACTTCTCTTCCATGCCCTCGGCCATGGCAGCCGCCTCGGCCACGCCCTTCTTGGCCGCGTACTCGCGCACTTCCTGCGTGATCTTCATCGAGCAGAACTTGGGGCCGCACATCGAGCAGAAGTGCGCCACCTTGCTCGAGTCCTTCGGCAGCGTCTCGTCGTGGAATTCGCGCGCCGTGTCGGGGTCCAGGCCCAGGTTGAACTGGTCTTGCCAGCGGAACTCGAAGCGCGCCTTGCTCAGCGCGTCGTCGCGCGAGCGCGCACCCGGGTGGCCCTTGGCCACGTCGGCCGCGTGCGCGGCGATCTTGTAGGCAATGATCCCCTGCTTCACGTCGTCGCGGTCGGGCAGGCCCAGGTGCTCCTTGGGCGTCACGTAGCAGAGCATCGCCGTGCCGGCCCAGCCGATCATCGCGGCGCCGATGGCGCTGGAGATGTGGTCGTAGCCCGGCGCGATGTCGATGGTCAGCGGGCCCAGCGTGTAGAACGGCGCCTCGTGGCAATGCTTGATCTGCTCGTCCATGTTGGCCTGGATCATGTGCATCGGCACGTGGCCCGGGCCTTCGATCATGGTCTGCACGTCGTGCTTCCAGGCGATCTGCGTGAGCTCGCCCAGCGTGCGCAGCTCGGCGAACTGCGCCTCGTCGTTCGCATCCGCACCGCTGCCGGGACGCAGGCCGTCGCCGAGCGAGAAGCTCACGTCGTAGGCCTTCATGATGTCGCAGATGTCCTCGAAGTGCGTGTAGAGGAAGCTCTCCTTGTGGTGCGCGATGCACCACTTGGCCATGATCGAGCCGCCGCGCGACACGATGCCCGTCATGCGGTCCGCCGTGAGGTGGATGAACGGCAGGCGCAGGCCCGCGTGGATGGTGAAGTAGTCGACGCCCTGCTCCGCCTGCTCGATGAGCGTGTCGCGGTAGATTTCCCAGGTGAGGTCTTCGGCCACGCCGCCCACCTTTTCGAGCGCCTGGTAGATCGGCACCGTGCCGATGGGCACCGGCGAGTTGCGCACGATCCAGTCGCGCGTGGTGTGGATGTTCTTGCCGGTCGACAGGTCCATCACGTTGTCGGCGCCCCAGCGGATGGCCCACACCAGCTTCTCGACCTCTTCCTCGATGCTCGAGGTGACGGCCGAGTTGCCGATGTTGGCGTTGATCTTCACCTTGAAGTTGCGCCCGATGGCCATCGGCTCGACCTCGGGGTGATTGATGTTCGCGGGAATGATCGCGCGGCCGCGGGCCACTTCGTCGCGCACGAACTCGGGCGTGATGATGCGCGGAATGCTCGCGCCCATCGGGTTGCCCGCCACGCGCTTGGCGCGCTCCTCGTTGGCCAGGTACTCGGCCATCCACTCGCGCTTGCCGTTCTCGCGCAGAGCCACGTACTCCATCTCGGGCGTGACGATGCCGCGGCGCGCGTAATGCATCTGGGTGACGTTGGCGCCCGACTTGGCGCGGCGCGGCGTGCGTTGCAGTGCCGAGGCACCGGCGCGCAGCTCGGCCAGGCGCTGCGCGTCGCGGTCTTCGTTCTTGGCGCCGTCGTCCAGCGCGTGGTGCGTGCGGCCTTCATAACTTTCGGTGTCGCCGCGCTCGATGACCCAGGCGCTGCGCACATCGGGCAGGCCGCGGCGCACGTCGATCTCGACCTTCGGGTCGGTGTAGGGGCCCGAGGTGTCGTACAGGGAGACGGTTTCGCCGTTGGTCAGCGCCACGTCGCGCACGGGCACGAACAGGTCGGGCCGGCTGCCCGGAATGACGCACTTGTGCGAGGCGGGAAAGGGTTCGCGCGTCAGCGACAGCAGCGAGGTGAATTTATCGGGGGCATTCATCGGAGGCACTCCTTGTTGAGGGAAAGGGTGCTCCGCAATCGCTCGTGGACCTCGGGAGGCCCGCCACCGAAAAAGGGAGTGACGGACCGAAGTCAGGGAGTGCAGCTCTTCTTACGCCGGTATGACCCGGATCAAGTTCGCGGGTCGGCAGCTTTGCCATCTCAGCACGCCACATGCGTGCACCCCGGAGCGGGGCCGATTGTGCGGGCCGAAGCCCGCCGCCGTCAACCCGGGGGCTGGTGCAGGTCGCCGTCGACGTAATACCAGCGCTCGTCCTCGCGCACGAAGCGGCTGCGCTCGTGCAGGCGGAACGCCACGCCCGTCGCGCCGCGCTGGCGGGCGACGAACTCGACCTCGGCGTGGTCGGCGTCAAGCACCGAGCGCGAGCGGATGTCCAGCCCCAGCCATTTGACGCCCGGCTCGAACTCGACCGACGCCGGCCGCTTCGACGCATGCCAGGTGGCGAGCAGGTAGTCGGCACGCGCCAGCACGAAGGCCGAGTAGCGCGAACGCATCAGCGATTCGGCGTCGGGCGCCGGCGTGTTCTCGAAATCGTCGAGGTAGCGCCCACAGCACAGGGCGTAGCCGATGGGCTTGTCGCGACGGTCGGTGCGGCCGCAGGGGCAGGGGCCGGGAGTGGGGTCGGTGGCGCTCATGAAGGGCTCTATTGGAACACTTGGCGCGGCGGGGGCTGAAGGGCGCTTCCGGGCATGCCCGCTTTGCGAGGACCTGCCGGGGCTAAAGGCGCCGGGGCCTCTTGCGCCAATGGCTTGTGTCGCTACAGTCGTCCGGCGTTTCGTTCTTTCAAGCTGAACACCAAAGCATGCTTTTGCGATTCCTCAAGCTGTTCTTCCTGCTCGCCGCAACCCTCTCCTTGGGCGTCTTCGCCTTTCTGCACGGATTCAATGCATGGCGCGCCGGACAAATCGTTGTCACGCGAAGGGGACGCGACCCCTTTGTCGCAGCCGCCGATGGTGCATTTCCCATCACGTTCAATATGGAAGTTTGGGGGTTGATGATCCTCGGGGGCGCTGTTGCTCTTTGCGGCATTGCAGGCGTCGTCAAGTTCCTCATCAACACGCCGGACCAGCGACGCACGATGCTGACCCGTATGGATGGCGTCTCGCGTCGCGAGCGCAGTGACATGGACATTCCGTGGTCGGTTGGGCTTGCCATCGTCGGGGCGGTTGTGGCGTTTTTTCTCTACTTGGGATTTAGAGTTCACACGCAATAGGTTTGTCTGTCTGCAACCGGTCAGGACCGGACCTTCGCGGCCCGGGCAAAATCTAGAAGCCAAAACCTAGGAAAAGCGCGTATGGATGAACTTGTAGCGTTGTTGCTCCTCCATTGGCGAGTCGGGGTCGGTCTCCTAGCCGCCGCATGTATGGCACTGCTCCTATGCATTGCTTTCACTTGGTTCGTTGGCTTCCCTAGCATCTTGCTCGTGCTCATCGGCGGCGGTGCGGGTCTGCTCTGGGAAGGCGAAGTGAACGCCCGCCGGCACAGGAAGCCGTTAAATTGACTGGTTACGGCCAGCAGACGCAGCACATGACTTCAGAAAATGAGTTGGGTATCGTCTACCAAGAGATAGACGTGATGGAAACATTGAAAACTACAAGCGAATCGGCAGCCCGCACGGCTACCGCCGACTAAAACCGGAAAATTGGGACGCGTGGCCAACATCAAGAGGACAGTAGATGACCTATGGCTTGACACTGAATTCTGGCCGAGGAGTGAGACTCGAATCGCTCCGCCAATACGGCACTTATCGCGGACTGTTGGAGGGCTTGCCCACAATCGAGAACAATCAACGCATGATTGAGGGACTGTTGAAGGAGAGAAGCCATGGAGCACCTCCACTTCTTATACGGGCAGTTGAAAAATTGATCGAGCTGCCGCCGGGCCGAAAATATCCTTTTGGCACTCCGTCGGCTCTTCCATCGGTTACTTGCATCATCCGCCTAGAGTCTCATTTGCCTACGGTCGGTGGCGAAGGCGACGAATCGGGGCTCACAGTTATCTGGTTTCAAGAGGATTTTTCCTTCCCGCCGACCTCAGAAATAGAGGCACAAATCAAGGCCATCCAATGGGATGACCTCGCAGGTAACTTTCGCAACTAGCGAGCGGCGATCTAGTGCCATTGAGTGAACTGCCAACAGACCACGCAACGACTGTTTTGGAGTAGAGGTAATGACTGCTATGGGCCCGAAGCGGCTGTACGTGTTGCTCCAAAGCGGTCACTCATGAAACACCCAGTCCGGCTCTGGCTTACTTCTGGCGCCCCTATGGACATAGTTCTCCTCACAAACAGGACATCCTAGGTTCCACGTGTACAGCGAATGGACGGCGCAGTATGGCGTTTGGTCGCTTGGAGCGAACGAAGTCACCGTCAGTTGCTCGGTTCCGGCTTCGACAAATGCCGGCAGCCTTCCAAGCTCAACGCGTGCGTCTTCCCATCCCAGGAGTTGGAAGAGTTCAACCGGCCGGCCCGCATCCACCGCTGCAACTAGCAGTCGGTGAACGTCGATTTCTCTCCACCCGGTCTGGGCGGCCATCCACTTCCGAAATTCTCGCTTGGCGTCTCGGCGAATCTTGGCCCACACCGAGAACTCAGCTACCTCCGTCATGCATCTGATCTCCATGGCTCAGCCAGCCGCCCTCCCAACAGACCGCTTCGCCCCGATAAACACGCTACCGATGATCGTCGGAAAAAACGGACGCGCGAAGTCGCCGACGAGCTCTTATCTCCCATAGAACGCCTCCCGCTAAGCTAGCAAGAAGCAGGGCGTAGCTGAAGTACGCAGTGTTTGCGGTGGTCGTCTTGGAGACCAAAAAAGCAAAAAGCATGCTGATCGTGACTACGAATACGAGACGCCAGAAGAAAAGACCGAAGACCAAAAGGAACAGCAGAAGGATGGGAAGGTGATCCATTTTTTTGAAAGTCCGGTTCTGGTCGACTGTAGCCGCGCGGAATGCGAGCGCAAAGAACCGACGAGGATGGGAGCGCGCCGGACATGAAGGTGAACGGTGTTGCGGATGTCCGTCGAACCCGCCGCACAGAACACCGCTCTTGGTAAAAAGCCTGAGGGCACGGTGTCAATGCTGCATCTATCCTGCGTCGCAGGTCGCGCCCATGCGACCGGTACGTTGAACACCATCCTCATCCCCATGACCCCGTTTCCCACTTCAAGAGCCATCGCCAACTTCAGCTCATTGCGCGTTGCCCTGTGCTTCCTGCTCGCGATGTTCATCCTCTCGGGATGTGCCGTCCATCCCAAGATCGCAGCCGACAAGGTGCGCGGAAAGAGCACCGTCACCATCATCGAAACACCACCGCTCAAGAACCTGGCATTGATCGGTGTGATGGCGCCCTACTTCGACTTCCATTTTTCGAGTCGATCGGACATGTTCTTTTCCAATGTCGACTACACCCTGCGCGGCGACTATGCGGGCGATGCGATTGCGTCCACCCTGGCCCAGCAAACGGCGTCACCGCCTGTGAGCCGAAGTGCCGGAGCCTCGTCCTTGGTGGCTGCCGGCCTTGTGGGCGCATTGATTCAGGCCAGCGCGGACGACACGCAAAGAAAGGCGCAGGGCTTCGACCGCGAAGTGCGAAAGCTCTTCCCAGATTGGAACCCGCAGCAGGAGTTCATGGATGCCTTGCTGCCCGCACTGCGGCAGCGAGGAATGCAGCCCGTCATCGCCAGCAGAAAGACCAACACATTGCTCTGGCCTGCAAGCAAGGAAGACGGCGAGCGCTATCGCTCAGGCTCGTTGGATGATGCCGAACCCACCGATTCGGAAATGCTGCTGCAGATCAGCCCGATCGCGTTCTGGAACGCGCCGGGCCCCCTGAATGAGTACCGCATGAACGTCTCCGTGGGAATGGCCATGTATGACGCGAAGACGAAGGCCTTTCTGGGACGCCAGACCATCATCTTCGATGGCCCAAGCGGAAAGATCTATCCCTTCTACACAGGCCTTGTCTCGGACTTGGCGTCGGCGCAGCCCAGGTTGAGGCTTGCGCTGCTGTCTCTGGCCCCAAAGGTCGCAGATGTGGCGAGCGGCAAGACGGCCGACTGATGTCACGCGGCGCGAGCTACTCGGCCAACGCCTCGCACTGCGCTTCAATCCGCGCATGAAGCAGCCCCAGCGAGACCGTAAGAAACCGTTGCAACGAACTGCGCTGGCATGCATCGAAAAGCGGCGCGGCGTCTGCATCTGAAGTAGCGGCGTCGCGCCGATCCTCATCCCAGTCGAGCAACTGCACCAACGTCTGAGCGCACTGCACTACATCACGCGCATCGTTGAGGAAGGCAGCGTGACTTTGCTGTGAAGGAGAGAGCCGTTCGCCTTCAACCCATTCGAAGGGCTTGAACAAGGCAGTGGGTCGTTGAGACGCACAAGAACAACCAGCGTCGGTACCCGCATTTGAAGCAGTGGCCATAGGCCTCCAAGGATGTCGATTTGCAACAACCGACGCACCCGACGCCAATCGGGGGCGGCAGCTCGAACGGGTTGGCGTACCGGGACATCCTTGCGGAAACCGGCAGGGCGCGAGCCCTCCCATTCGAGCCGCCTAAAAAAGAAGCGCGAATGAAAAAGCCGCAGACCTTGTGCGGTAACTGCGGCTTTCGTCGCAGGATGTCAGCGGGACGCCAATCCCGGCCTCGCTCATCACGAGGCAAAAGCAATGTACGCGGTCGCTCGGACGCCCGTCAAGCGTCAGCGACTGGAACGCACCGCCCCACCCGAAACATCACCCACTCAGGCCGCGGCGTTGGTTCACGTGATCAGACGATCTCAGGCGAGCGCGCGTTGAATCAACAGCTTCTGGATGTCCGACGTGCCTTCGTAGATCTGGCACACGCGCACGTCGCGGTAGATGCGCTCCAACGGAAAATCGTTCACGTAGCCGTAGCCGCCCAGCGTCTGGATGGCGGCGCTGCACACGCGCTCGGCCATCTCGCTGGCGAAGAGCTTGGCCATGGCGGCTTCTTTCAGGCAGGGCCGGCCGGCGTCGCGCAGGCTGGCGGCGTGCCAGATGAGCTGGCGTGCGGCTTCGATCTGCGTGGCGCATTCGGCCAGGCGAAAGCCCACGGCCTGCTGGTCGAAGATGGCGCCGCCGAAGGCCTGGCGTTCCTTGGCGTAGGCCACGGCCACGTCGAAGGCGCTGCGGGCCATGCCCACGCTCTGCGCGGCGATGCCGATGCGGCCACCCTCGAGCGCACCGAGCGCGATCTTGTAGCCCTCGCCTTCGGCGCCGATGAGGTTCTCGGCCGGGATGCGGCAGCTGTCGAAGTTGATCTGCGCGGTGTCGCTGCTGTGCTGGCCGAGCTTGTCTTCCAGGCGCGCGACGTTGTAGCCGGGCGCGTCGGTCGGCACGATGAACGCGCTCATGCCGCGCTTGCCCGCGCCCTTGTCGGTCACCGCGATGACGATGGCGACCTGGCCGTTCTTGCCGCTGGTGATGAACTGCTTCACGCCATCGATCACGTAGCCGTCGCCGTCCTTGCGCGCGGTGGTGCGCAGGCTCGAGGCATCGCTGCCGGCCTGCGGTTCGGTGAGGCAGAAGGCGCCGAGCATCTGGCCCTGGGCCAGCGGCTCGAGCCACATCTTCTTCTGCTGCGCGTTGCCGTAGCGCATGAGGATGGCGTTGACGGGGCAGTTGGTCACGCTGATGGCGGTGCTGGTACCGCCGTCGCCGGCCGCGATTTCCTCGAGCACCAGTGCGAGCGTGAGGTAGTCGAGGCCCGCGCCGCCATGCTCCTCGGGCACGCAGATGCCGTAGGCGCCCAGTGCGGCGAGGCCCTGGTGCACTTCCTTCGGAAAGCTGTGCTCGTGGTCCCACTTGGGGGCGTTGGGCCACAACTCGGCTTGCGAAAAATCGCGCACCGCGTCGCGGATGGCTTCCTGGTCTGCGCTGAGCAGCATGGCGTTGTCTCCAGTTCTTTCTTGTCGGCGGGTGCGAGGCTTACTTGCCAGCGCCCAGGTCCATGATGAGACGCGCGGCCATGTACAGGCGGCGCGGAATGGCGCTGATGTCGACGTACTCGGCCTTGTCGCTGTGATAGCCGAAGCCGGGCAAGCCCAGGCTTTCGATCACGGGCTTGCCCGAGAGCGCCGCGTAGGCCGCGTCGGTGCCGCCGCCGGTGCGCTCTTCGACGCCCACGCTGCCGCCAGCTTCCTTGTAGAAGACCACGGCCTTGTCGACCAGCTTCTTGCCGCCCTCGCCCGCGTTGAAGGCCGGACGGCCGCGCGTGACGAGCACCTTGACGTCGGCCTCGGGCAGCTTCTTCTGCTGTGCCTTCTCTTCGAGGGTCTTCATGGCGGCGTCGAAGTCCTCGTTGCGTGCGTAGCGCACGTCGGCGTTCAGCGTGGCGCTGGCCGGGATGATGTTCGACACGTTGCCGGCCTTGGCGATGGTCCAGTTGAAGCGCAGGTTCTTCGACTTGTCGTCGATGCTCATGGTGCGCAGCACGAGGTCAGAAGCTTCGACCAGCGCGTTCACGCCCAGCTCGGGCGCGGCGCCCGCGTGCGAGGCCTTGCCGGTGATGTTGACCTGCACGTAGGCGATGCCCGAGGTGCCGAGCGACATCTTTTCGTCGCCGGCGCTGGTGGGCTCGAACGAGAGCACGTAATCGGCCAGCTTGGCTTCTTCCTGGATCAGGTCGCGCGAGCCGAAGGAGCCTTTTTCCTCGTCGGTGTTGAACAGCACGGTGATGGTGCCGTAGTCGCGCACGCCGTAGTCCTTGAGCAGCTTGAGCGTGTGCAGGATGACGGCGTTGCCGCCCTTGTCGTCGGCGATGCCGGGGCCGTAGGCCTTGTCGCCTTCGATGCGGAACGGCGCCTTGGCGAGCGTGCCCTTGGTGTACACGGTGTCCATGTGCGACATGAGCAGCAGGTTCTTGCCGCCGCGGCCCTTGAGCTTGCCCACGATGTTGTCGCCGACCACGAGGCCGACCGACTTGCTGCGCGTGACGGTGAAGCCGAGGTTCTTCAGCTCGCCTTCGAGGTACGCGCCGGCGGCGGCCATGCCTTCGGCGTCACCGGTGCCGGTCTCGATGTTGACGAGCTTCTCGAGCGTCTTGATCACCGCCGGCTGCTCGTCGGTGGCGGCCTGGAACAGCACGTTGTCGCGCTTCTGGGCCCAGGCGCCACCTGCCACGAAGGCGGTAGCGAGCACGGCGGCAACGGCGGTACGGTGAATGGATGGGCGCATGAAATCTCCTGCTCTACGCATGGTTTTGTTTGAACTGTCCGGGGTGAAAAACCGGCTGGCGCCCTCTCCCGGGCGCCGGCGGCTCCTGGCGTTATAGCAATTCGAGCGCGACCGCGGTGCCTTCGCCGCCGCCGATGCACAGCGTGGCGACGCCGCGCTTCTTGCCGCGCGCCTTCAGCGCGTGCAGCAGCGTGACCATGATGCGCGCGCCGCTGGCGCCGATGGGGTGGCCCAGCGCGCAGGCGCCGCCGTTCACGTTGACGATGTCATGCGACACGTCGAGCTCGTGCATGAGGGCCATGGGCACGACGGCGAAGGCCTCGTTCACTTCCCACAGGTCGACGTCCTTCACGCTCCAGCCGGTCTTGGCGAAGAGCTTCTGCACGGCGCCGACCGGCGCGGTGGAGAACCACTCGGGTTGCTGCGCGTGCGTGGCGTGGCCGACGATGCGCGCCAGCGGCTTGGCGCCGATCTTCTTGGCGTGCGACTCGGTCATCATGACCAGCGCGGCGGCGCCGTCGTTGATCGACGAGCTCGATGCGGCGGTGATGGTGCCGTTTTCTTTCTTGAACGCGGGCTTGAGCGTGGGGATCTTGTCGAGCTTGACCTTGCCCGGGCCTTCGTCGATGGAAATGACGGTGTCGCCGCCACGGCCCTTCACGGTGACGGGCGTGATCTCGTCCTTGAAGGCGCCCGATTCGGTGGCGGCCTTGGCGCGCTGCACGCTGGCGATGGCGAAGGCGTCTTGCTGCTCGCGCGTGAAGTTGTACTTGGCGGCGCAGTCTTCGCCGAAGGTACCCATGGAGCGGCCGGGCTGGTAGGCGTCTTCGAGGCCGTCGAGCATCATGTGGTCATAGATCTTGTCGTGGCCCATGCGGTAGCCGCCGCGGCCCTTGAGCATGAGGTAGGGCGCGTTGGTCATGCTTTCCATGCCGCCCGCCACGATGACGTCGTGCGTGCCGGCCAGCAACAGGTCGTGCGCGAGCATCGCGGCCTTCATGGCCGAGCCGCACATCTTGCTGAGCGTGACGGCGCCCGCGCTGTCGGGCAGGCCGCCCTTGTAGGCCGCCTGGCGCGCCGGGGCCTGGCCCTGGCCGGCCATGAGGCAGTTGCCGAACAGCACTTCACCCACGCTCTCGGGCGCGATGCCGGCGCGCTCGACGGCCGCCTTGATGGCCGCGCCGCCCAGGTCGTGCGCGGAGAGGGACGAGAAGTCGCCCTGGAAGCCACCCATGGGGGTGCGGGCGGCGCCGACGATGACGATGGATTCGGACATGGGGGTCTCCTTCAGGAATGTGAAAGTGAAATCAAAGACAAAACGAAAACGAAAACGGAATCGGGAAACGGGCGGTCAGAAATGCGTCGCATGGCCTTCGTGCTGGAAGCGTTGCGACTCTTCGTACGGGAACACATCGAGCATCTGGCCAGCCTGGATGCGTTCCTTGTGGTGCTGCCAGAAGGCGGCGTCGAGCAGGTCGGCGTGGTGCGCCATGAAGGCGGCGCGCACGTCCTTGTTGCCCAGCAGAAAGGGCTCGAAGGTCTCGGGGAACACGTCCTTCGGGCCGACCGAGTACCAGACCTCGCCGCTCATCTCGTCTTCCTCGTTGCGCGGCGTGGGCACCTTGCGGAACTTGCAGTCGGTGACGTATTCGATTTCGTCGTAGTCGTAGAACACGACCTTGCCGCCGCGCGTGACGCCGAAGTTCTTCCACAGCATGTCGCCGGGGAAGATGTTGGCGGCCACCATGTCCTTGATGGCGTTGCCGTACTCGATGACCGCATGCTCCAGCTGGTCCTTGGCACGCCGGGCCTGGGCCGGGCTCTCGGGGTGGGCCAGCGTGTCGAAGGCTTCCTGCAGGTAGATGTTCAACGGGATCATGCGGCGCTCGATGTAGACGTGCTTGAGCACGACTTCCATCTCCCCGTTGCCGTCGCGGTCGCCGATCTCGAGCTGGCTGGGCGCGAACTTGCGGATCTCCTCGATGAGCTCGGGCTCGAAACGGTCGAGCGGAAAGCCCACGTTGCTGTACTCGAGCGTGTCGGCCATGCGGCCCACGCGGTCGTGCTGCTTCACGAGCATGTACTTGCCCTTGATCTGCTCGCGCGTGGTGTCCTTCTGCGGCGGGTAGAAGTCCTTGATGACCTTGAACACGAAGGGGAACGAGGGCAGGTCGAACACCAGCATGACCATGCCCTTGATGCCGGGCGCGATGCGAAAGCGGTCGCTCGAGTAGTTCAGGTGCGACAGGAAGTCGCGGTAGAACAGCGTCTTGCCCTGCTTGGCCAGGCCGAGCGCGTTGTAGATTTCGGCGCGCGGCTTGCGCGGCATGAGCGAGCGCAAGAACTGCACCCAGGCCGAGGGCACTTCCATGTCGACCATGAAGTAGGCGCGCGCAAAGCTGAACAGCATCTGCAGGTCGTCCTCGCCGAACAGCGCCGCGTCGATGTAGAACTTGCCGTGGGTGTCGTGCAGGATGGGCAGCGAGAACGGGATCTCGGTGAAGCCGTTCATGATCTTGCCGACCACGTAGGCGCCCTTGTTCCGGTAGAACAGGCCCGACAGCACCTGCAGCTGGAAGTTGGCGCGCAGCTTGACCTGGTGGAAGCGGTTCAGGATGACGTGCGCCACGCGCTCGGCGTCGCGCCGCTTGTTGGCGTAGCTGCCCTGCAGCGCGAAGTCGTCGAGCATCTGCTCGATGATGTCGGGCAGCGTGGCCTGCGAGGGGTAGTACGGCCGGTAGGTGGGTGCGCCGCGCGGCTCGATGTACTCGGTGCTGATGGCCGGGCGCACGAAGATGAAGTCGTTCTGGAAGTAGGCCCGGTGCAGGATCTTCGTGGTGACCGAGTTGAAGAAACTCTCGGCCAGCTCGGGCTGGTGGTGGTTCACCAGCAGGCCGATGAAGTGCAGCTTGACCTGGTGCCAGACTTCCATGGGCTGGTCGCCGGCCTTGAACTCTTTTTCGAGCCGGGCCACGGCCTCGTTCACGCGCAGGTCGTAGAACTCGATGCGCTCGCGCTGCGCCCGCTGCTGGCCGTGCCAGTCGGCGGTCTCGAAGCGGTGCTTGGCGCGCGCCGATTCGGCGCGGAACAGCCGGTAGTGCCGGTTGAACCCGTCGATCATCGCCTTCGCGATGTCGTAGGCCAGCGGGGAATCGAGGCGCTGCGGGAACATGGCGACAGGACCGGCGATGGCAGCGGCGGGTTCGCTCAGGCGGCTGGCGGGGTCTCGGTGCCTTCGGTGCCGTCGGCACCTGCCTGCGCCGACGGCGAGGCGCCTGCGGGCTTGCTCCACTTGTAGCGGATGCGCTGCACGGCGGCCTTGTAGATGGCGTCGAGCGGCTTGTCGCCCTCGACACTCAGGCCGAGGTCTTGCAGCAGGCCGTCGTGCACGCCGAAGGTCCAGCCGTGGATGCGCACCTTCTGGCCGCGCGCCCAGGCGTCGACCATGACGGTGCTGACGGCCACGTTGACCACCTGCTCGGCCACGTTGAGCTCGCACAGCGCATCGACGCGCACGTCTTCGGGCAGGCTGTCGAGCATCACGCTGTGGCGGTCGCGCACGTCCTGGATGTGGCGGATCCAGTTGTCGGCCAGGCCGATGCGCTTGCCGCTGAGCGCAGCCTTCACGCCGGCGCAGCCGTAGTGGCCGACCACCATGATGTGCTCGACCTTCAGGTGCTCGACCGCGAACTGGATCGCCGAGAGCGCATTGAGGTCGGAGTGCACCACGATGTTGGCGACGTTGCGGTGCACGAACACTTCACCCGGCTCCAGGCCGGTGATCTGGTTGGCGGGCACGCGGCTGTCGGAACAGCCGATCCACATGTAGCGCGGCGTCTGCTGCTTGACAAGGCCGGTGAAGAAGCCGGGCCGGTCACGCTCCATCTGGGCGGACCAGGCACGGTTGTGGGCAAAGAGGTCGTCGAGGTTGTCGGAGGGCATGGTGGAGTTCAGGCGGTTGTTTCAGACTATTTGGATACAACAGGCAAGGGGATGGCAGAGCAGCCCGACTCTGGAGCTGCTTGAATCATCTTGTGGAGCCTGGCAACGTCGGGCTTGGAGGTTTCGCGCATCACAGACTGCCATCTGCGCACGCGCTCCACGACCTCCGAAGGACACGACTTTCCTATGGCCAGGTCGCATGTTATCTGTGCGATCTGCTGCGGGTCCTTCGACAGTGTGAAAGACGACCCCGGCCGGGAAAAAGCGCGAGCGACCTCGTTGCTATAAAGGTAGCGCTCCATGGGTGGATTGGTCAGGAGCTGTGTATCGCGGATCGAGAGAACGCGGCCGAGCTGCACGCGTACCCCCTCCCAGCTGATTCGGTCAATGTGCTCGGCCACTTCCTCAGGCAGCAGTTGGCCCATCTCCACAGTCACCTGATCCAACAACCGCGATGTCTCGAACCGTTCGTTTTCGACGGCCGAGAGGAAGTCAGCTCGGAAGCTGACCTCATCCATGTAAGCAAGTACGTGCCCGATCGGCCACTGCCAAGAGTGACCGCTGTGCTCGTCCCGCGTGGCCGTCTCAAGAAGGCGAATCACCGTAGCGGCCTCCTCGATTTTTCTGGCTCGCTGTCCATCGGTCGAGCGGAAATAGTCGTCTAACGCGATCATCTCGTCGATCGAATGGCCAGCGTAGGTCAGTTCAAGAGCGAGTTGTTGTCGCGCATAGGCGACGTTGGACTCGGACTGACGCAGCTTCGCGATCTCAGGCATGAACTGCGAAGTGAGGTGCACCACGGCTGGCACGAAGAATGCCGGCGAGCGTCGATCCACCAAGCGAGAGCGGCACGCCAGCATGGCCTGTCGAACGTTCTCGTAGGACTCCATCCTGAAGTCGATGCCGGTTTGGATGTGCGTGAGGAATGCCTCGCTTGGCACAGTGCCGGCCTTCAGTCTTTCAAAGAGTGCATCACGGCTCGGCGCCGCGAACCCTGAAACGGCCCCCAATGCGGCGCACGCAGCCAAGGCAAGTGCCCGAAGCCAACGGCAACAGCAGGAGCGGGACGTTGCGGATTTGCGGAGCATGGCGCTATTGTCGACGAGGGGTTGAGTCCCGCTCGGATCAGGCAGTCTTGGGAGTCTTGGCTGCGCCTTGTGCCTTCTGCGCCTTGACCAGCGTGGCGCGGCCCTTTTTCTCGTGCTCGCGCACTTCGGCGAGGTTGGCCTGCAGTTCGGCCATCTGCGCCTCGAGCTGCGCGCGGTGGGCGCCGAGCACGCCCAGGAATTTTTCCAGCTGCGGCACGGTGTCGCGCGGGCTGTCGTACATGTCGAGGATGTCTTTCGCCTCGACCAGCGTCAGGCCCAGGCGCTTGGCGCGCAGCGTGAGCGTGAGCCGCGCCCGGTCGCGCGCGCTGTACACGCGCTGCAGGCCGGCCCGCTCCGGCGACAGCAGGCCCATGTCTTCATAGAAGCGGATGGCGCGCGTCGTGAGATCGAACTCCTTGGCGAGCTGGCTGATGGTGAAGGTCTGCGCGGGCATGGGCGGCAAGGGTTGCGGGGGCGACAGCAGGTTGGCGGCGCATTCTCTACAATGTTGCCTCAACCCATGACGTTTACGTAAACGTCAATCATACATGAACCTCCTCGAACGCGAACTCCACTACCCCCTGGGCGACACCCTGCCCGCCGCCGGCGAAGCACTGGAAGTCGCGCCCGGCGTGCGCTGGATCCGCATGCGACTGCCCTTTGCGCTGGACCACATCAACCTCTGGCTGCTGCGCGACACGATCGACGGCGTCGAGGGCTGGACGGTGGTCGACTGCTGCATCGCGCACGACGAGGCCCGCGCGCAGTGGGAGCAGATCTTCGAGACGCAGCTGCAGGGCCTGCCGATCCTGCGTGTGATCGTGACCCACATGCACCCCGACCACATCGGCCTGGCCGACTGGCTGTGCCAGCGCTGGAACGCGCCCTTGTGGATCAGCGCCACCGACTACCACGTGGCACGCGTGCTGTGCAGCGCCGGCGACACGCTCGCGGGCGGCGACGCGGCCGCCGACTTCTTCGCCTCGCACGGCCTCACCAACCCCGAGTCGATCGCCAAGATCCGCGCACGCACCAGCTACTACACCAACATGGTGCCCAGCGTGCCCGCCCGCTACGTGCGCATGATGGACGGCGACATCGTCACCATCGGCGAGCGCGACTGGCGCTGCATCAGCGGCTACGGCCACGCGCCCGAGCACATCGCGCTGTACTGCGCCGAGCCCAAGCTGCTGCTGGGCGGCGACATGATGCTGCCGCGCATCTCGACCAATGTGAGCGTGCATGCGGGCGAGCCCGAGGCCAATTCGCTGCGCCTGTTCCTGGACAGCATCGACAAGTTCAAGGCCCTGCCGGCCGACACGCTGGGCCTGCCCTCGCACGGCAAGCCCTTCACCGGCATCCACCGCCGCGTCGACCAGCTGCAGGAGCACCACCGCGACCGCCTGGCCGAGCTGCTCGAGGCCTGCCTCGCGCGGCCGATCACGGCGTCGGAGGGCCTGCCGATCCTGTTCAAGCGCGAGCTCGACCTGCACCAGATCACCTTCGCGATGGGCGAGACCGTGGCCCACCTGCACCTGCTGTGGTTCTCGGGGCAGGTGAAGCGCACGCTCGATGCCGACGGCATCTACCGCTTCGGCGCAGCCTGAGGCCCCCCGGCTTTTCACTTCGCTTCGCTGCGTGTAACTCCCCCCCGAGGGGGAGGCGCGGCTCGCCTTGGGGCGGCCCGGCGGCGGCCGCATAGACTCTGGGAATGACAATGTCGAACACGCTGGCTGAGCTGCGCGCCGGCCGGCTGGCTGGCGCACGACGACTGGACCTCTCGTGCGGACTCACCGAGTTCCCGCGCGAGATTTTTGCGCTCGCCGACACCCTCGAAACGCTGAACCTCACGGGCAATGCGCTCAGCGCGCTGCCGGACGACCTCGGCCGGCTGCACAAGCTGCGCGTGCTGTTCGGCTCCGACAACCGCTTCACCGAACTGCCGGCCTCCATCGGCCAGTGCCGCCAGCTCGACATCGTGGGCTTCAAGGCCAACCGCATCGCCCACGTGCCCGCCGAGGCGCTGCCGCCCTCGCTGCGCTGGCTGATCCTGACCGACAACGCGCTCGAAGCATTGCCCGACACCCTCGGCGACTGCACCCGCATGCAGAAGCTGATGCTGGCCGGCAACCGCCTGCGCGCCCTGCCGCCGTCGGTGGCCCGCTGCCGGCAGCTCGAACTGCTGCGCCTGTCGGCCAACCGCTTCGAGGCGCTGCCCGACTGGCTGCACACCCTGCCGCGCCTGGCCTGGCTGGCCTGCGCGGGCAACCCGTTCGACACCCAGGCCGAAGACGCCGCCATCGACGCGCCCACCGTGCCGCACGTCGACTGGCGCAACCTGACACTCGGCCCGAAGCTCGGTGAAGGCGCCTCGGGCGTGATCCATCGCGCCACACTCGCCACGCCCGATGGCGCCGCGCAGCCCGTGGCCGTCAAGCTGTTCAAGGGCGCCGTCACCAGCGACGGCTGGCCGCACAGCGAGATGGCGGCCTGCATCGCGGCCGGCGCGCACCCGACGCTGATCGCCGCGCAAGGCCGCATCGACGGCCACCCCGACGGCACCGAGGGCCTGGTGATGGCGCTGGTGCCACCGTCGTTCATCACCCTGGCCGGGCCACCGAGCCTGGCCTCGTGCACCCGCGATGTCTATGCCGACGACGCACGCTGGACCAGCGGCACCGCGCTGCGCATCGCGCGCGACATCGCGGCGGCCATGGCGCACCTGCATGCGCGCGGCCTGCTGCATGGCGACCTGTACGCCCACAACATCCTCTGGCACGCGCAGGACGGCGGGCGGCTCGGCGACTTCGGCGCGGCCTGGATGACGGGCGCGCTCGACCCCGCGCACGCGAAGGCACTGCAAGGCGTGGAGATGCGCGCCTTCGGTTGCCTGCTCGAAGAACTGGCCGAGCGCTGTGACGATGCGGTTTCTTCTTCGACTTTGACCACGCTCGCGGCGCGCTGCCTGCAAGCCGACGTGGCGGCACGGCCATCGTTCGCCGAGGTGCTGCCGGTGCTGGACGCCGCCGTACCATGACGCGCCCCCGCTTCCCCGTCCCGATGCCCACGCGCGACGGCGTGAGCCCGAGTTGTGTCTCGCTGCCTTACGGCCCCTGGCCCACCATCGCCGACTTTCTCGTCGAGCGCTTTCCCGCCATCTCGCGCGAGGCCTGGCTCTCGCGCATCGAAGCGAACGACGTGTGCGACGAGCACGGCGTGCCCATCACCGCCACGCGGCGCTACGAGTCACCGCTGCGCGTGTACTACTACCGCGCGCTCGACGCCGAGACGCCCATCCCTTTCGAAGAGTTGGTGCTGCACCAGGACGACGACCTCGTGGTGGTCGACAAGCCGCCCTTCGTGCCCGTCACGCCCACCGGCAAGTACGTGCAGCAGAGCCTGCTGGTGCGCCTGAAGCGCAAGCTCGGCCTGGACGACCTCGTGCCGTTGCACCGCATCGACCGCAACACCTCGGGGCTGGTGCTGTTCTCGGTGCGCCGCGAGACGCGCGGTGCCTACCAGGCGATGTTTCCCGAGCGGCGCATCGACAAGCACTACGAGGCCGTCGTGCCGTGGCACGAGGGCGTGTCGTCGGTGCCCGCCGTGTACCGCAGCCGGCTGGTGGATGACGACCATTTCATGCGCATGCGCGAAGCGCCCGGCGAGCCGAACTCCGAGACCCGCATCGTGCTGCGCGAGGCCCGCGACGGCCATGCGCTGCTGGAACTCTCGCCTGTCACCGGCCGCAAGCACCAGTTGCGCGTGCACTGCCAGGCGCTGGGTTTGCCGATCGTGAACGACCCGTTCTATCCCACGCTGCAGCCCGCGGGGAATGACGACTTCGACAGGCCGCTGCAGTTGCTGGCGCGGTCGCTGGCGTTCATCGACCCGCTGAGCGGCGCCTTGCGCACCTTCGAGAGCCCGCGCCGGCTGGCGCTGCCTGCTTCTTCTGCTGCTGCCGCCTAGGTGACGCGGCGCGGGCGCGTCGCGGACTAAGCTTTCTCCTGACGGGAATTGAACTTCCTCTCTTCCACCACTCAGGAGACAAACGCACATGGACACCACCCAACTCTTCTCGCTGAAGGGCCGCAGCGCCTTGATCACCGGCGGCTCGCGCGGCATCGGCCGCATGATTGCCGAGGGCTTCCTGGCGCAAGGCGCGCGCGTGTACATCTCGGCGCGCAAGGCGGCGGCTTGCGATCAGACGGCGAAGGAGCTGTCGGCTTTTGGGCATTGCGTGTCACTGCCTGCTGATGTGTCGACTGTGGAGGGGGCGCAGGCGCTGGTCGATGCTTATGCGAAGCATGAAGGGTCGCTCGATATCCTGGTCAACAACGCGGGGGCTGCTTGGGGCGCGCCGTATGAAGAGTTTCCAGAGAGTGGCTGGGACAAGGTCGTCGACCTGAACTTGAAGACGCCCTTCTTCCTGACCAAGGCGCTGACGCCGATGCTCAAGAAGGCGGCTACGGATCATCTGTCGAAGGTGATCAACATTGCTTCTATTGACGGGATTTCTGTGAATCCGCAGGAGACGTACTCCTATGCGGCTAGCAAGGCGGGGTTGATTCAGTTGACGCGGCGGATGGCGCTGCGGCTGGCGCAGGATCGGATCGTGGTCAGTGCGATTGCTCCCGGAGCGTTCGCTTCGGATATGAACAAGGATGCGCGGGATCACGGGGATGAGGTCAAAGGACGGATTCCTGCTGGGCGCATTGGTACTCCCGAAGATATGGCTGGTGCCGCTATCTACCTGGCTTCGCGGGCTGGGGACTATGTGATGGGGTCTACGCTGGTGGTGGACGGGGGCGTTACGCACGCGCGCTGATTCGTTTGGGTTCCGGGGCCGGGTCTCGGCCCGGCGGCCGACCTACTTTTCTTTGCTTCGCCAAAGAAACGTAGGCAAAAGAAAGGCGACCCTACTGTCTGCGCCCCTCCGCTTCGCTACGGGCAACCTGCGGTGCTCACGTTTCGCGGGGTCTCGCCCAAACTCGCTTCGCTCAAACAAGGGCGAGCCCTGATCCGCGAAACGCTGCGCTCCTCGGCGCATACAGAAGGGGTTGGGGAACCTCTCGGGCCATCGCTTCGCTCGGCCAGTGGGCCGCAGCAGGCGCTTTGCGCCTGCTGCGGCTGGGATTGGTCGCGGCGTTGGTTGGAACATGAGCGCAAGCGCACGCGCGGGTGCAGATGTGCTTACGAGCACCAACACGAGCACGAACACGGGATTCGGCTGTTGGCAACTGCCGGGCCGAGCGAAGCGACGGCCCGCCCGGTATCAAAGCCCCTCTGGCTGCGCCGAGGAGCGCAGCGTTTCGCGGATCAGGGCTCGCAGCTGTTTGAGCGAAGCGAGTTCTGCGAGACCCCGCGAAACGTGAGCACCGCAGGTTGCCCGTAGCGAAGCGAAGGGTCGCAGACAGTGGGGTCGCCTTTTCTTTGCTTACTTTCTTTTGGCGAAGCAAAAGAAAGTAAGTCGCCCGCCGGGGCGAGTCCCGGCCCCGGGAAGCAAACAAACAAAGTCAGCCCCACCGAGGCACAGCCTCATCCTTCAACTGCTGCCTCAGCACCCCATAGTCAGGCACAACGCTTTCAACGGTCTCCCAGAACCGATGCGAGTGATCCATCACCCGCAGATGCGCCAACTCATGCGCAACGACATAGTCGATCACCGGCAATCGAAAGTGAATCAACCGCCAGTTCAACCGAATCGACCCATCCGCACTCGCACTCCCCCACCGCGTAGCCGCGTTAGAGAGCGACAGCTTCTGCCATGACACCCCCAGCAGCGGCGCAAAGTGATCCAGTCGCTCGATGAACAGCTTGCGCGCCTGCCGCATCAACCAGGCCTGCGCCGCATCCCGAATCTGCGAAGGCGCCGCGTTCTGCGCCACAGCCAGCCGCAGCGTCCGCGGGCCGCCGCCTTCGACAGCGGGGTCGAGCGTGCCGCCAACGCTGGCGAAACCGTGCTTCGGATCGAGCCGGATCACCACCAGCTCGCCAAGAAAAGGAAACTCCGCCCCATCTTCCCAAGCAATCCGCGTCGCCTCGACCCGTGCATTGCGTTGCTGCGTCTCCGCCAGCTTGCGCAGAATCCAGTCGGCCTTCTCCCGCACCGCCGCATCGACATCGCGCAGCGTGACCCACCGCGGCGCCCGCACCGACAGTCCTTCGGCGCCGACCAGAAAACCGATCGTCTTGCGCTGCCCGCGCTTGAACTCGTAGGCCACCCGCGCCGACCCCAACACCACTTCACGCGTGGCCTGCGGATGTGTGAAATTCGCCAGCGTCAGTGTGTCAGCCAACGGCACCGCAGGACGCGGGTCCACCGGCCCGATGGATGAAGGCACATCGGCCACCACCGGCACGGGAGCAGCAGGTGGCGCAGGCGCCTTCTTCCGCGGCCGCCGCGGCGGAGCAGCAGCAGGCGCCGGCGTGCTCCCCAACCCCTCGAAGAGGTCCATCGTGAACTGCAGCATTCCCCGCATGTCGGGCCCGGTCCGAGGGTGGCGCGTCAGCCCGCTTCGCGCGGCAACGTCTGCTGCGGCTGCGCCGGGGTGTCGCTGTAGGCCTCGGGGTCGAGGCGGCGCATCTCGGCCTCGATCCAGGCTTCGACTTCGCGCATCAGCTCATCGGGCTTGCGGCCCACGCTCGAGATCGCCGGGCCGATCGACACGTCGACCACGCCGGGGCGCTTGATGAAGGC
Source organism: Variovorax sp. GW821-FHT06D12 (assembly GCF_059419205.1). Lineage (NCBI taxonomy): Bacteria > Pseudomonadati > Pseudomonadota > Betaproteobacteria > Burkholderiales > Comamonadaceae > Variovorax > Variovorax sp. GW821-FHT06D12. The sequence goes on from NZ_JBWKRI010000002.1 coordinate 897,847, forward strand.
CTTGCGCGGCCAGACCTTGGCCGAGGTGACTGCGATCGGGATCACGGGCACGCCGGTTTCGCAGGCCAGGCGCGTGCCGCCGCTCTTGTAGGTGCCCTTCTGGCCACGCGGAATGCGCGTGCCTTCGGGGAACATGATGATCCAGATGCCCTGCGCGAGCAGCTTGCGGCCCTGGTTCACCACCTTGTTGAACGCCTGCGCGCGCTGGCTCCGGTCGATGTGGATCATGTCCAACCGCGCCATCGCCCAGCCGAAGAACGGCACGTAGATCAGTTCCTTCTTGAAAACGAAGGCCAGCGGATGCGGCATCAGCGTGGGCATGAGGAAAGTCTCGAGCGTGGACTGGTGCTTCACCAGCAGCACCGCGCCGGCGAGTTGGTCGGTCGGCAGGTTTTCCATGCCGGTCACGCGGGTCTTGATGCCCAGCAGCACGCGCGCGCCACCGATGGCCCAGCTGAGCCATTGCTCGGCCATCCAGTACAGCGGAATGCCGCGCTTCCAGAGCGAGCTGACGCACATGATGATGCCCCAGGGCACCACGGTGACAAGCATCCACAGGGCGTGGAGAACGGAACGGATAAACGCCATCAGACAGCCACCTGCAGTGCAGCCCGCGCTTCGCGCGCGAGCAAAAAGTCGACAAAGGCGGCGAGGTCTTCATGCACCCTCGTGTCCGCCGGATATTCGGGAGGCAGCGGGTGAACCCCGCGGCACGCCGCGCCCATGCCCGTGAGCAGGAGGTGCGGTTCGCAGCCGGCCGCAGCGCCGGCCTGCAGGTCGCGCAGGCTGTCGCCCGCGGTGGGCACGCCCTTCAGGTCGATGCCGAAGCGGTCGCCGATCTGAAGGAACAGCCCTTCCTTGGGCTTGCGGCAGTCGCAGCCTTCGTCGGGGCTGTGCGGGCAATAGAACACCGCATCCACCTTGCCGCCCACGGCCGCGAGCATCTTGTGCATCTTGGCGTGCATGGCGTTGAGCGAAGCCATGTCGAACAGCCCACGGCCCAGGCCCGACTGGTTCGACGCGACCACCACGTGCCAGCCCGCATGGTTCAGGCGCGCCACGGCCTCGAGCGCACCGGGCAGCGGCGTCCACTCGATGTCGCTCTTGACGAAATCTTCGCGGTGCACGTTGATCGTGCCGTTGCGGTCGAGGATGACGAGCTTCATGGCGGAACCGCTCCTGGTGGAGGGATGGGGCACGGGGTCAGACAGCCAGCCGCTCGAGCTGCGCCACGCGGTTCATCGCGCTGTGCAGCGACATCAGCAGGCCCAGGCGGTTCAGCCGCAGGTCGGCCTGCTCGGCATTCACCATCACGTCCGTGAAGAACGCATCGACCGGTTCGCGCAGCGCGGCGAGCGTCTGCAGCGAGCCGGTGTAGTCGCCCGCATCGAACTGGGCGTTGGCAGCGGGCACGACCTGCGCCATGGCGGCGTGCAGCGCCTTCTCGGCCGGCTCCTGCAGCAGCAGTTCGCTCACGTGCGCGTCGGCCTCGGGCGCCTTCTTCAGGATGTTGCCGATGCGCTTGTTGGCGGCGGCCAGTGCGGCGGCGGCGGGCAGTGCGGCAAAGGCGCGCACGGCCGCCAGCAGCTTGGGCACTTCGCCCAGGCGCTGCGGCAGCGGGGCCAGCACGGCGTCGACTTCCTGGGCACTGGCGCCCTGCTCGCGCAGGCTGCCGGCGAGCCGGTCGAGGATGAAGTCGCGCAGCTCGACCGTGGCCTTGCTGCTGTCGAAGCCGTCGATGGCGCTGAACTGCGCGGCGGCGTCCTGCAGCAGGGCATCGAGCCCCAGCGCGAGGTCTTTCTCGATCAGCATGCGGATCACGCCCAGCGCGTGGCGGCGCAGCGCGAACGGGTCGCGGTCGCCGGTGGGCAGGTTGCCGATGCCGAACATGCCGACCAGCGTCTCGAGCTTGTCGGCCAGCGCGACCACGAGGCCCACGCTGTTGCGCGGCAGCTCGTCGCCGGCGAAGCGCGGCTTGTAGTGGTCTTCGATGGCGTCGGCCACTGCGGCGTCGAGGCCGTCGTGCAGCGCGTAGTAGCGGCCCATCGTGCCCTGCAGCTCGGGGAACTCGCCGACCATGTCGGTCACGAGGTCGGCCTTGGCCAGTTGGGCGGCCTGGGTCGCCTGCGCAGCCAGCGTGGCGTCGCCGAGCTTTTCGGCAATGCCGCGCGCGATGTGCATCACGCGCTGCACGCGTTCGCCCTGCGTGCCGAGCTTGTTGTGATAGACCACCTTGCCCAGCGACTCGACGCGCGAGGCCAGTGATTTCTTGCGGTCCTGGTCGAAGAAGAACTTGGCGTCGGCCAGGCGCGGGCGCACGACGCGCTCGTTGCCGCCGGTCACGGCGCTCGCGTCGTCGGGGCTGATGTTGCTGACGACAAGGAACTTGTTGGTGAGCTTGGCTTGCGCGTCGAGCAGCGGGAAATACTTCTGGTTGGCCTTCATCGTGAGGATGAGGCACTCCTGCGGCACTTCGAGGAACTCGCGCTCGAAGCTGCAGACCAGCACGTTGGGGCGCTCGACCAGCGCCGTGACTTCGTCGAGCAGCGCGTCGTCGTGGATCGGCACGGAGCCGCCGCCCACCGTCACAGCGGCGGCCGCGAGCTGTCGTGCGATTTCGGCGCGGCGCGCTTCAAAGCTGGCGATGACGGCACCGTCGTCCTGCAGCTGCAGGGCGTAGCTGTTGGCATCGCGCAGCACGACGGGGTCGACCGCCGCTTCGAAGCGGTGGCCGTGCGTCTCGCGGCCGGCCTTCAGGCCCAGCGCCTCGATGGGCACCACGGTGTCGGCATGCAGCGCCACCAGGCCGTGCGCGGGGCGCACGAAGCTCACGCTGCTCCAGCCGGGCAGTTCGCAGCCGCTTTCGAGCTGGTAGCTCATGACCTTCGGAATCGGCAGCTTGGCGATGGCTTCGGCCAGGGCCTTCTGCAGGCCTTCGGCCAGCGTGGCGCCCTTGGCGGTGCTTTCGTAGAACAGGGCTTCGGCCTTGCCGTCCATGGCGCGCTTCAGGCCGGGCACGGCCGAGGCATCGGCGCCGAGCGCGGCCAGGCGCTTGAGCAGCGCGGGCGTCGGTTGGCCCGAAGCGTCGAGCCCCACAGCCACGGGCATGAGCTTTTGCGACACGGCCTTGTCGGCGGCGCGCTCGGCCACGTGCGTGAGGTGCGCGGCCAGGCGGCGCGGCGACGCATACGGCGTGAGCACCGAGCCGGCTTCGGCCAGGCCTTGGGCCACGAGCTGATCGCGCAGCACGCCGGCAAAAGCCTCGCCGAGCTTCTTCAGTGCCTTCGGCGGCAGCTCTTCGACAAACAGTTCGACCAGGAGGGAGTTCTTGTTGTTCATGGGGGTCGTCATCGCTCAGGCGGCTTTCTTCGGGGGCATCTGCGCCACCCACTCGCGCGGGGCCATCGGGAAGCCCAGGCGCTCGCGGCTGTCGTAGTAGCTCTGCGCCACGCTGCGCGCGAGGTTGCGGATGCGGCCGATGTAGGCCGCGCGCTCGGTCACGCTGATCGCACCGCGCGCGTCCAGCAGGTTGAAGCTGTGGGCAGCCTTGAGCACCTGCTCGTAGGCCGGCAGCGCGAGCTGCTCGGTCATGAGGTGCTTGGCCTGCTTCTCGTGCGCGGCGAAGGCGGTGAAGAGGAACTCGGCGTCGCTGTGCTCGAAGTTGTAGGTCGACTGCTCGACCTCGTTCTGCTTGTAGACGTCGCCGTAGCTCAGGCCGTCGGTCCACGTCAGGTTATAGACGTTGTCCACGCCCTGCAGGTACATGGCCAGGCGCTCCAGGCCGTAGGTGATCTCGCCGGTGATGGGCTTGCAGTCGATGCCGCCGACCTGCTGGAAGTAGGTGAACTGCGTCACTTCCATGCCGTTGAGCCAGACCTCCCAGCCCAGGCCCCAGGCGCCGAGCGTGGGGTTCTCCCAGTCGTCCTCGACGAAGCGGATGTCGTTCTTCTTCAGGTCGAAGCCCAGGGCCTCGAGGCTGCCGAGGTAGAGCTCGAGGATGTTGCTGGGCGCGGGCTTGAGCACGACCTGGTACTGGTAGTAGTGCTGCAGGCGGTTGGGGTTCTCGCCGTAGCGGCCGTCCTTGGGGCGGCGGCTGGGCTGCACGTAGGCGGCCTTCCAGGGCTCGGGGCCGAGCGCGCGCAGGAAGGTGGCGGTGTGCGAGGTGCCCGCGCCCACTTCCATGTCGTACGGTTGCAGCAGCGCACAGCCCTTGTCGGCCCAGTACGACTGCAGTTTGAGAATGATTTGCTGGAAGGTCAACATGAAGCTGGCCGGCGTCGGGGGCCGGACATTGGACGGGACGGTGGCGCGGCACACGCCGCGAAAGGCGACGATTTTACGTTCGCGGGAGGGCATCTCTCCCACAGCCGCTCGGGATGCCGGCTGCCGCGACAGCCCGCGCGGCTGTGGGACAAAGCCCGGCCCCGCACGCTTTTTTGCGTTTCCCGCCGCTTTCGGCACTTTCCTGCGCTTTCCCCCTCTCTCACTGCATGGCATCGCCCCACATCGGCCCCGACACCCCGTTTTTCATCGTGCTCAATGCCGGCTCCGGCAGCGAAGACGCCGCGCAGGCCCGGCAGGTCATCGACGACGCCTTTGCCGCGGACGGCCGCCGGCACCGCGTGTTCCTCGTGGACGGCCCCGGCCGCGTGCAGGCGCTGGCGCGCGAGGCGGTCGAACGGGCCCGGGCCGTGGGCGGCGTGGTGGTGGCCGCGGGCGGCGACGGCACCATCAACGCCGTGGCCCAGGCCACGCTGGGCAGCGGCTGCCCTTTCGGCGTGCTGCCGCAGGGCACCTTCAACTACTTCAGCCGCACCCACGGCATCCCGCGCGACACGGCGCAGGCGCTGCAGGTGCTGCTCGCGCAGCAGCCCCGGGCCGTGCAGGTGGGGCTGGTGAACGACCGCGTGTTCCTGGTCAACGCCAGCATGGGCCTGTATGCCGACCTGCTGGAAGAGCGCGAGAGCCACAAGGCACGCTTCGGCCGCCACCGGTGGATCGCCTTCTACTCGGGCCTGCTGACGGTGCTGCGCGGGCGCCATCGCCACTGGCAGCTGCGCATCGCCTCGCACGGCCACGAGCGCGACATCCGCACGCCCACGCTGTTCGTGGGCAACAACCCGTTGCAGCTGATGCAGGCGGGCGTCGACCACGCCGAGGCGCCCGAGCAGGGCCGGCTGACTGCGGTGGCGCTCAAGCCGGTCGGCCTGCTGGCGATGCCGAGGCTGCTGGTGCGCGGCGCGCTCGGGCGGCTGGGCGATGCCGACGAGGTGCTGAGCTTTCCCTTCGAGTCGATGACGGTGAAGGCCGGCCGGCTGCGCACGCCGCGCCGCGTGAAGATCGCCACCGACGGCGAGATCGACTGGGTCGACATGCCCCTGCTGTTCCGCGTGGCGCCCGACCCGCTGTGGCTGGTGCGGCCCGACAGCGCGCCCGAACTGGAGGCGGCACGGCCATGAGCTGCCTGCTGCAAGTGTCCGACCCGCACTTCGGCACCGAGCAGCCCGAGGTGCTGCAGGCGCTCGAACGCCTGGCGCACGCGCTGGCGCCGCAGGCGGTGCTGCTGTCGGGCGACATCACGCAGCGCGCCACGCGCCGCCAGTTCGCGGCGGCGCGGGCCTTCGCCGACCGGCTGGCGGTGCCGGTGGTCGCGATTCCGGGCAACCACGACATCCCGCTGTTCCAGCTGGCGGCGCGCGTGTTCTCGCCCTACGGCCGCTACACAGAAGCCTTCGGCCCCGACCTGGAGCCGGTGTTCGCCTGCGACGACTGGCTGGTGGTCACGGTCAACACGACGCGCTGGTACCGGCACGAGGACGGCGAGGTGTCGCCCGCGCAGGTCGAGCGCGTCGCGGCGCGGCTGGCAAGCGCCACGCCCCGGCAGGTGCGCGTGGTCGTGACGCACCAGCCGGTGCTGGTGACGCGGCCCGAAGACCGGCAGAACCGACTGCACGGGCGCGCGGCGGCGGTGGCGCGCTGGACGGCGGCGGGCGCCGACCTGATCGTCGGCGGTCACATCCACCTGCCCTTCGTGCGCCCGCTGGACGAGCGCTTTCCGGGCTGCCCGCCCACGGCCTGGGCGGTGCAGGCCGGCACCGCGGTGTCGACGCGCGTGCGCTGGGACGCGCCGAACTCGGTGAACGTGCTGCGCGCGGAGACGTCCGGCGACGGCGCGCAGCGCGTGTGCGTGGTCGAGCGCTGGGACCATTCGGCGGCAGACAAAGCCTTCACGCGCGTCGACCTATTGCGGCTTCCGCTTGCCAGCCGCGCGACGGCCCCTTAGGGTTGCGCCGCATGCCTCCTGCGGACACCCTTCTTCTTTCTTCTTCAGCCCCCTTGGTTCTTCTTGCACAACAGCTGGGCGAACACGCCCTGGCCTGGTTCGCGCTCGCGCTGACCGTGTCGGTGCTCGGCGCCGGCCTCGCCTGCCGGATGCTGCAACGGCGCCATCCGCTGCCCGACACCGGCGAGCCTGACGAATCGCGCCTGGCGCTCGGACTGGGCCTGGGCTTCGTGCTGATCCTTGCAGCGGCGGTGCTGGTCGCGTGGATCGCCTCGCACCTGGGCGACGGCCGCACCATGGGCCGCGCCGACCAGGCGCTGGCCGACGCCATCGGCGCCCACGTGCCGTGGGGCGCGCTCGTGAGTTTCAGCTGGCTCACGCATCTGGGCGATGCGCAACTGCTCGCGCCTGTGTGCCTTGTGGTCGCGCTGCTGCTCTGGCGCCACGCGCACCGCGGGCTGGCGCTCGGCTGGGTGACCGCGCTCGGCGGCATCGTGGTGCTGAACCCCGCGCTCAAGCACATCTTTGCGCGGGCCCGGCCGGTGCATGACCACGGGCTGGCGCTGGAAACGAGCTTCAGCTTTCCCAGCGGCCACAGCGCGGGCGCGATCGTGAGCTACGGGATGCTGCTGTACCTGGCGCTGCGGCTGCTGCCGGCGCGCTGGCATGTGCCGGCCGCCATGGCCGCGGTGGCGGCCATCGTCACCATCGCCTGCAGCCGGATCTTCCTGCAGGTGCACTTCGCGAGCGATGTCGCGGCCGGCCTGCTGACCGGCCTGGGCTGGCTGCTGGTGTGCGTGAGCAGCCTGGAATACGCGCGGCACCGCAAGCGCCGCACCGCGCGCTGACCGTCGATCAGTATTCCCAGAAGATGCGCTGAAGCTCTTTGGTGTTGTTGGTCTTGGTCAAGGCCACCATCGCCAGGATGCGCGCCTTCTGCGGGCGCAGGTCGTGCGCCACCACCCAGTCGTACTTGTCGTCGGGCTGCTCGGCATTGCGGATCACGAAGCCGTCGGGCACGCGCGAGCTGCGGATGACGATCACGCCGTCGGTGCGTGCCTTCTGCAGGTTCGGCACGATGCGGTCGGCCACCGAGCCGTTGCCCGTGCCGCCGTGGATCAGCGCCTTGGCGCCGCTCTTGGCGATCGCGTCGATGGCCACCGACGACACGCCTTCGTAGCCCATCGCGATCTCGACCGGCGGCAGCGCGGTGATGGTGTCGATGTTGAATTCCGAGTTCGTGGTGTGGCGCTTGACCGGCGCGCGGAACCAGTAGTTCTTGCCCTCGACGATCATGCCCAGCGGGCCCCACTGGCTGGAGAACGCGCTGGTCTTGATGTTGACGTTCTTGCTCACGTCGCGGCCGGTGTCGATGTTGTCGCCCATCGTCACGAGCACGCCCTTGCCCATCGCGTCCTTGCTGCCCGCCACGTTCACCGCGTCGTACAGGTTGAGCGCGCCGTCGGCCGACAGGGCCGTGCCCGGGCGCATCGAGCCGACCACGACGATCGGCTTGTTGGTGTGCACGGTGAGCGTCAGGAAGTAGGCGGTCTCTTCCAGCGTGTCGGTGCCGTGGGTGATCACGATGCCGTCCACGTCCGACTGCTTGGACAGCGCCGAGACGCGCTTGGCCAGCGTCATCAGGTTGTCGTTGGTGAGGCTTTCGGAAGCCACCTGGAACACCTGCTCACCACGCACGTTGGCGACCTTGGAAAGCTCGGGCAGGCCGGCGATCAGCTTCTCAACGCCGACCTTGGCGGCCGCGTAGGTGGCGCTGTTGACGGCCGACGCGCCGGCACCGGCGATGGTGCCGCCGGTCGCCAGGATCACCACGTTGGGCAGCGCCTGCTGGGCCTGCGCGAGCGCGCTGGCCGCGAGCAGTGCGGCACCGGCCGCAAAGGCACGGAAATGGGTAGAAAAGTACATACGGGCTCCTTGGTTTGAGGATGATTTCTCGAGGCGGCGAGGAAGATACATGAACCATGCCCGCATGCCATGCCGCTGCATGCCGGCATGGCATGCGGTCATGCGCCGGCCTTAGAGGGCCAGCAGCCAGCCCGCCACCGCCGCCAGCCCGACGACCCACACCGGCGACAGGCGCGCGTAGACCAGCAAGCCGAACGCCGCCAGCGCCAGCCCGAAGTCGGCCTTCGAGTGGATGGCGCTCGTCCACACCGGGTCATAGAGCGCGGCGAGCAGCACGCCGACGACCGCCGCGTTGACACCCGCCATCGCGCGCTGGACGCCGTCGCGCTGGCGCAGCGTCTCCCAGAACGGCAGCGCACCCGCCACGAGCAGGAAGGCCGGCAGGAAGATGGCCAGCAGCAGCGCCAAGCCACCCACCCATCCGCCGAACGGCCCCGGCATCGCGGCGCCGAGGAAGGCCGCGAAGGTGAACAGGGGCCCCGGCACGGCCTGCGCTGCGCCGTAGCCCGCCAGGAACACGTCGTTCGAGACCAGGCCTGTCGGCACCACGCCCGCCTGCAGCAAGGGCAGCACGACGTGGCCCCCGCCAAACACCAGCGCGCCCGACCGGTAGAAGGACGCGATGACGGACAGCGGCGGCCAATCCGTCGCCGCGGCCAGCATCGGCAGGGCGACGAGCAGCGCGGCGAACAGGCCCAGCAGCGCGGCGCCGGTCGCCCTGCTCACGCCATGGTCGCGGTGCTGCGCGGCGGGAAGATGGCCGGGCGGCAGCGCCCATCGGCCGACGACGCCCCCGGCGACGATGGCGGCGATCTGCCCCATGGCCGAAGGCACCGCGAGCACCAGCAGCGCCGCGGCGATGGCGACGCCCGCACGCAGCCGGTCGGGGCACAGCGACTTCGCCATGCCCCACACCGCCTGCGCGACGACGGCCACCGCGACGACCTTCAGCCCGTGCACCGCGCCCGATTGCGCCAGCCCCGCCCAGTGCGTGACGCCGGCCGCAAAGAGGATGAGCGCCACGGCGGACGGCAGCGTGAACCCGAGCCACGCCGCCAGCGCCCCGCCCCAGCCCGCGCGGCCGAGCCCCAGGGCGATGCCGACCTGGCTGCTCGCGGGACCGGGCAGGAACTGGCACAGCGCCACGAGGTCGGAATAGCGCTTGTCGTCGAGCCACTTGCGGCGCTCCACGAACTCCGTGCGGAAGTAGCCCAGGTGCGCCACCGGTCCGCCGAAGGAGGTCAGGCCGAGCTTCAGGAAAGCGAGAAAGACTTCGAGCACCGAGCCCCTGGCGCGAAGGTCGCCTGTGCCATCGACCACGGATGGCGCGGCGGGCTTGGGGCGGTGGTGGTGCTTCATGGACGACGACGTCGAATTTGCATCCGCCGGTACGCCTCAGCCCCGGGTGCGCCCGGGCCGGAAGAAGACCGCGCCCAGTGCGACGATCGCGAGCGCCGCGATCCACAGCGGCCACAGGCCGAAGGGTGCGACCCAGCGCGCGAAGGGCGTGAGCCCGCGCCGACCCTCGACCGGCGCTTCGAGCACGCCGCGCGTGAGGCGCGGCAGCTGGTGCGTGACGCGGCCCGCGGCGTCGATCACCACGGTCGCGCCGGTGTTGGTGGCGCGCACCATCGGCCGCGCGAACTCGAGCGCGCGCATGCGCGAGATGGCCAGGTGCTGGTCGATGGCGACCGAGTCGCCGAACCAGGCGATGTTGCTGACGTTGAGCAGGACGGTCGGTGCCGTGGCCTCGTCGCGGAAGTTCGCGCCGATCTCGTCGCCGAACAGGTCTTCGTAGCAGATGTTGGGCGCGATGCGCTGGCCCTGCCAGACGAAGGGCGCCTGTGCCAGCCCGCCGCGCTCGAAGTCGCCCAGCGGGATGCTCATCATGCGGATGAACCAGCGAAAGCCCGGCGGAATGAACTCGCCGAAGGGCACGAGGTGGTGCTTGCTGTAAGCGTAGGGCTGCGCCGCGCCACCGGGCATGAAGCCGAGCACGGCGTTGCGGTAGGTGCCCGGCCCGTCGCCGAGCGGCAGGCCGACGATGGCGGCCTGCTGCGAGCCCGGCTGGCCGTAGCGTTCCTGGATGCTGTCGAGGTAGCCGGCGGGCAGCTGGCGCGGCAGCAGCGGCAGCGCCGTTTCGGGCGTGACCACGAGTTGGGCCTTGGCGTCGCGCAGCTGTTCGGCGTACCAGCGCAGCGCGGTTTCGATGCCGCCGCCGGGAATGAATTTCTCGTCCTGCGGGATGTTGCCCTGCAGCAGTGCGACCTGCAGCGTGCCGGCAGTGCCCTGCGCGCCGCGCGCATCGGCAGGCAGCGGCGAGACAACGTTGGGCAGCACGAAAACCGCGGCGAGCAGCATCGCGGCCAGCGCCGTCGGCACCACGCCACGCAGCGGCAGCCGCCGCGCGACCAGCGCCACGGCCAGTGCCGCGGCGGCGCCGATGCCGTACACGCCGACCCACGGCGCCAGCGCGGCCAGCGGGCCGTCGACATGGGCGTAGCCACCTGCGCCCCAGGGAAAGCCGGTGAACCAGCTGCCGCGCACGAGCTCGGCCAGCGTCCACAGCGCGGCGAACACGAAGGCGCCCGCGATGCGCCCTGCCGGCCCGCGCACCACGAACCAGGCGCAGGCCACGGCGTAGTAGAGCCCGAGCGCCGCCGCCAGCGCGAGCACGGCGATCACCGCCAGCGGCGCCGGCAGCCCGCCGTAGGTGTGCATCGAGATGAAGAGCCACCAGAAGCTGCCGGTGAGCCAGGCGGTCGCGAACACCCAGCCGTGCAGGCCGGCGCGGCGCCAGCCCGCGCCTTGGGCGCGCAGGCCGTCGAGCAGCCAGACCAGCCCCGCCAGCGACAGCAGCTGCAGCCACCACAGCGGACGGCCGTCGCCCGGCCAGGCGATGGACAGGGCCTGCGCCACGCCCGCCAGGCCGAAGCCGAGCAGGCGAAGCAGCCCGGAGGCGGCGGAGGAAGGGGGAGAGGTGGGCGAGACGCGGGCCGGGGCCGCTGCTGCGGGCGCCGGCATCAGTCGGCCGCGTCGCCGCCGCGCGCCGGCGACACCCGGAACCAGCGCACCGCGCCGCCCTTGGTGTGCAGCACCACGAAGTCGAAGCCGCCGATGGCGTGGTGCTCGCCGCGCTTGGGCACGTGGCCCATCTCGTGCGCGATGAGTCCGCCGATGGTGTCGAAGTCTTCGCTCAGCTGTTCTTCATTGAAGACGATGCCGAAGGCCTCGGCCACGCGCTCGATGGGCGTGTCGCCCGAGACGCGGTAGGTGTGGTCGGCCAGGCCGAAGATGTCGCCCTCGTCCTCGGCGATGTCGAACTCGTCCTCGATCTCGCCGACGATCTGCTCGAGCACGTCCTCGATGGTGATGAGGCCGGCTACGCGGCCGAACTCGTCGATGACGATGGCCAGGTGGTTGCGGTTGCCGCGGAACTCGCGCAGCAGGTCGTTCAGGCCCTTGCTCTCGGGCACGAAGGTGGCCGGGCGCAGCAAGGCGCGGATGTTCAGGCCCGGCGCGCGCTGCAGCTTGAGCAGGTCCTTCGCGAGCAGGATGCCGATGATGTTTTCTTTTTCGCCCTCGTAGACCGGAAAGCGCGAGTGCGCGGTCTGGATCACGGCGTGCAGCAGCGCGTCGAAGGGCGCGTCGATGTCCACGAGGTCCATGCGCGGCGCCGCGACCATCACGTCACCGGCCGTCATGTCGGCCATGCGCAGCACGCCTTCGAGCATCACGCGCGATTCGGCGCCGATCACCTCGTTGTCCTCGGCATCGGCGAGGGTTTCGATCAGCTCGTCGCGCGAATCGGGGCCGGGGTGGATGAATTCGGCGAGCTTCTGGAGAAAGCCACGCTTGTCTTCCCGTTCAACGGGAGCGCGTTCAGGGTGAGGGTCGGCCACTGCGGGAGGGCGGAGTTGAAGAGAGACAAGGATAACGGATTGCGCATGACAGGCTCTACCGTCCGGCCGGCATAGGCCGGCCCTGCCCGCTCAGGGCGCCGATTTGCTTCTTGCGTCGCGCATGCCGCTGCGCACTTCCTGCAGGCTCGCCAGGAAGGCCCAGAACTGCTTGGCGCGGCTCTTGAGCGCGAAATCGACCGCGGCGTAGTGCTCCAGCGCGATCTCGCTCATGCGGCTGTCGAAGGTGGCGGTGGGCAGCTGCAGGTGCGCCTCCGACTCGGAGCCGCTGCGCACCACGGTGGCGCCGGCGTTGCGGGCGATCTTGAGCATGGCCGCGTTTTCGCTCAGCGCATGGATGAAGAGCATGCCCACGCCTTCGTTGCGCGCAGCAACCACGGCGCGTTCGAACAGGCGCGCACCATAACCGCGGCCGCGGGCGTGCGACGACACGGACACGCCGAATTCGGCGCAGTCGCTGTGCTGGTCGCCGGGTGCGTAGGCCACGTGCGCCATCGCGATCAGGTCGAGGCGGCGGTTGTAGATGCCGAACAGTTCGTCACGGTCGAAGTCCAGGCCTTCGACATAGCGCAGGACCTGCTCGTCGGCCGCGGCATAGCCGAAGCGCAGGTAGCGGTCGTGCGGCGTCAGGTCCAGCAGGTGGCGCGCGATGCGTTCGCGTTCGCGCGGGCCGATCGAACGGATCGGCACCATGACGGGTGGGGGCGCGCTGACGGCGCGCGGTTGCGCCTCAACCATCGGCGCCTTCAGGAAAGAGCCGAGGCCGAGAGACGCTTTGAGGAGGGTCTTGGCGGTAAGCATGGCTCCAATGTAAGGGTTTTCCCTTAATCACCAAGCCCGCAAGGACACTTTCTGGACGCATTCGTGACTCGATACCAGAGTGCGTGGTGTTTCCGCAACCAATTTGTGGTTAAACGGGCACAGATGTTGTGGCTTTGACACGATCGAGCACGAAGCTGGTCTTGCAGTCTTCGACGCTGGGGTGCTTCAGCAGGGTGTCCATGATGAAGCGGCTGTAGTGCGCCATGTCGGCCACCACCACGCGCAACAGGTAGTCCATGTCGCCGGTGAGGGCCGCGCACTCGACCACCTCGGGCCAGGTCTGCACGCTGGCGCGGAACAGGTCCATGGGGTTGCGCTTGTGGCTTTCGGTGTGCTTTTCGAGCCGCACGTTCAGGTAGGCCGTGAGGCCCAGGCCGACCGCCTCGGGCTGGACCAGGGCCACGTAGCGGTCGATGACCTTGTGCTCTTCGAGCCGCTTGACCCGCCGCAGCACGGCGCTGGGCGACAGGCTGACCTGCTCCGCGATCTGGTCGTAGGTGGCACGGCCATCTGCTTGCAGCATGCGCAAAATGAGCCGATCTATCTTGTCGAGTGCTTCCATTTCCTCATTTTTGCAGTTTTACTGCGTCATGGCCACCCAGGGCGCCCAGAAACGCAGAAAACCTGAACGCCTTCCGACCTACAGTGCAGCACGGCCCGAATCCGAGCCTTTGTTTTCCTTTCTGCACAACTTCCCCACTTTCCGGAGACAGCACCCATGAGCCACGCCGACGCCCCCGCCTTCACGCCCTGGGAGAACCCGATGGGCACCGATGGCTTCGAATTCATCGAGTACGCGGCACCCGATCCGGTCGCGATGGGCAAGGTGTTCGAGCGCATGGGCTTCGTGGCCATCGCCAAGCACCGCCACAAGAACGTGCTGCTGTACCGCCAGGGCACGATCAACTTCATCCTGAACGCCGAACCCGATTCGTTCGCCCAGCGCTTTGCGCGCGAGCACGGCCCGAGCGTGTGCGCCATCGCCTTCCGCGTGCAGGACGCCAAGCAGGCCTACGAGCGCGCCACCGCGCTGGGCGCCTGGGGCTTCGCCGACAAGGCCGGCCCGGGCGAGCTGAACATTCCCGCCATCAAGGGCATCGGCGACAGCCTGATCTACCTGGTGGACCGCTGGCCCGGCAAGAACGGCGCGCAGCCGGGCGACATCGGCAACATCGGCTTCTACGACGTGGACTTCGAGGCGCTGCCGGGCGTGTCGTCGCAGGACGCGCTCGCGCGCAAGGGCAACGGCCTGACCTACATCGACCACCTGACGCACAACGTGTACCGCGGCCGCATGGACGTGTGGGCCAATTTCTACGAGAAGCTCTTCAACTTCCGCGAAGTGAAGTACTTCGACATCGAAGGCCAGGTGACGGGCGTGAAGAGCAAGGCCATGACCAGCCCCTGCGGCAAGATCCGCATCCCGATCAACGAAGAAGGCAAGGAACAGGCCGGCCAGATCCAGGAGTACCTGGACATGTACAAGGGCGAGGGCATCCAGCACATCGCCATGGGTTCGGACAACCTGTACGAGAGCGTCGACGCGCTGCGCGCCAACGGCGTGACGCTGCTGGACACCATCGACACCTACTACGAGCTGATCGACAAGCGCATTCCCGGCCACGGCGAAAGCGTGGCTGAGCTGAAGAGCCGCAAGATCCTGATCGACGGCAAGAAGGACGCACTGCTGCTGCAGATCTTCAGCGAGAACCAGCTGGGCCCGATCTTCTTCGAGTTCATCCAGCGCAAGGGCGACGACGGCTTCGGCAACGGCAACTTCAAGGCGCTGTTCGAGAGCATCGAGCTCGACCAGATGCGCCGGGGCGTGCTGAGCGCCGCAAAATAAGGCGCTTCACCACTGCCCTGGAGCCCGGCATGCGCCACGCGTCTTCTTCGACTGTCGTCACTTCCTTCGTCGCGGCAGTTGCCGCTGCTGTCGTGCTCTCGGGCTGCGCTTCGGCGCCGCCCGCGGCCGGCCCGGGTGCCTCGCACCTGGACACGGTGCAGAAGGCGGCGGTGCTGCGCATCTGCACGCCGGGCGACTACCGGCCCTTCAGCTTCCAGAAGGCCGACGCCTCGTTCGAAGGCATCGACGTCGACCTGATGGCCGGCTTCAGCGCCAGCCTCGGCGCCAAGCCCGAATGGGTCAAGACGACGTGGGCCAACCTGCTGCCCGACCTGGCCGCGGGCAAGTGCGACATCGCCGTGGGCGGCGTGTCGGTGACCACCGACCGCCAGAAGCGTGCCTTCTTCAGCACGCCCTACATGGTCAACGGCAAGACGCCCATCGCGCGCTGCGCCGACGTGGCCAAGTACCAGAGCGTGGCGGCCATCGACCAGCCGTCGACCCGCGTGATCTTCAACCCGGGCGGCAGCAACGAACGCTTCGCCCGTACCCACTTCAAGCAGGCCAGGCTCACGCTGCACGGCGAGAACGTCACGATCTTCGACGAGATCCTGGCCAACCGCGCCGACGTGTTCGTCACCGAATCGGCCGAGGCCATCACGCAGCAGAAGCTCAAGCCCGGGCTGTGCGCCGTGAACCCCGACAAGCCGCTGCAGTACGGCGAGATGGCCTGGATGCTGCCGCGCGACGACGTGGCTTTCAAATCGTATGTCGACCAATGGCTGCACCTGCAGCAAGCCGGCGGCGACTTCCAGCGCGTGATGGACCGCTGGCTCAAGTAACCCGAGAAACCGAACGCCCCATGGATTCCCCCGCCGCCGTTGTCACTCCCGCCGTCTATGGCGCCTCCGATCGCCCGCCGCGCGGCGACTACTCGCGCGGCGGTTCGGTGCAAGCCGACTACACCTGCCCGCAGGACTGGGCCAGCTACACGGCGGCCGACCACGACACCTACAAGCGGCTGTACGAACGCCAGGCCGCGCAGCTGACGGGCCTGGCCTGCGATGCTTTCATCAAGTCGCTGCCGCTGCTCGGCGTGAAGGACCGCATCCCGCGCTTCGAGGAACTCAACGAGCGCCTGCACCGCGCCACCGGCTGGGAGATCGTCGCGGTGCCGGGGCTGATTCCCGAGCTGCCCTTCTTCACGCTGCTGGCGAACCGCAAGTTCCCGGTGACCGACTGGATCCGCAAGCCCGAAGAGTTCGACTACATCGTCGAGCCCGACGTGTTCCACGACCTGTTCGGCCACGTGCCGATGCTGTTCGACCCCACCTTCGCCGACTACGTGCAGCGCTACGGCCAGGGCGGCATCAAGGCGCACGAGCTGGGCGCGGGCGAGAAGCTGGCGCGGCTGTACTGGTACACGGTCGAGTTCGGCCTGATCCGCCAGCCCGAGGGCCTGCGCGCCTACGGCGCCGGCATCCTGAGTTCGGTCGGCGAGCTGCAGCACGCGGTGCGCAGCCCCAAGCCGCACCGCCTCCCGCTCGACCTGCTGCGCACCATGCGCACGCAATACAAGATCGACACCTACCAGGCCAACTACTTCGTGATCGAGAACTTCGCGCAGCTCTTCGATCTCACGGCCCCCGACTTCACGCCGCTGTACCGCGCGCTCGAGGTCGAGCCCGACATCCCGGCCGGCGTGCTGCTGCCGGGCGAATCCGGCAACGCCTGATCGCATTGCAGTGACCCGAGCGCGCACGGCGGCTATCGCCTGCGCGACACCGGGCAAGCGCCCCTAGGACAAGCCCGCTGGCGGGTGGGAGGCATTGGCTCCCACAATCCGCGCCAAAGGAGCTTGCATGCAGACATCCGCGCGACAGAACTACCCGGCCGGCGTGCCGCACGAGATTCATCCGGAGCAGTACCGCTCCCTGCCTCACATGTTCGACGAGGCCTTCGGCCGCTACAAGGACCGTCCGTTCTCGGTCTGCATGGAGCGCTGGATGTCGTACGGCGAGCTCGACACGCTCTCGAAGGCGATGGGTGCCTGGCTGCAATCGCAGGGCCTCGCGCCCGGTGCGCGGGTGGCGATCATGCTGCCCAACGTGCCGCAGTTCGCGGTCACGATGTGCGCCGTGCTGCGCGCGGGCTACACCTGCGTCAACGTCAATCCGCTGTACACGGCGCGCGAGTTGGAGCACCAGCTCAAGGACTCCGGCGCCACCGCCATCGTCATCCTCGAGAACTTTGCCGCCACGCTCGAACAGGTGATCGAGCGCACGCCCGTCAAGCACGTGGTGATGACCGCGATGGGCGACCTGCTCGGCGGGCTGTACGGCGCCTGGATCACGGTGGCCGTGCGCCACCTGGCCAAGATGGTGCCGCCCTACAAGCTGCCGCTGAGCGACGGCCGCACGGTCACGCCGTTCAAGCAGGCGATTGCCGAAGGCCGCGGACGCACGCTCGGGCCCGACCAGAGCACGCTCGATTCGATCGCCTTCCTGCAGTACACGGGTGGCACCACCGGTTTGTCGAAGGGCGCGGTGCTGACCCACCGCAACATCGTGGCCGCCACGCTGCAGGCTGAAGCCTGGTTCACGCCCGCACTGGCGCGGGCCGGCGACCTGGCGAAGGTCAACAGCATCGCCGCGCTGCCGCTGTATCACATCTTCGCGCTGACGCTGTGCCTGCTGGTGATCCGCCAGGGCTCACACATGACGCTGATTCCGAACCCGCGCGACTTCAACAAGTTCGTCGCGGTGCTGAAGAAGCGGCCCTTCCACATGCTGCCGGCCGTGAACACCCTGTTCAATGCGCTGCTGATGCACCCGGAGTTCAAGACAGTCGACTTCTCCACGCTGTTCGTCTCGCAGGCCGGTGGCATGGCTGCCTCCGAAGGCACGGCGCGCAAGTGGTTCGAAGCCACCGGCTGCCCGATGATCGAAGGCTGGGGCATGAGCGAGACCTGCGCGATCGGCACCAACAACCCGGTGTCGAACACGAAGTTCACGGGCACCATCGGCCTGCCGTTGCCGAGCATTGAGATCGCGATCAAGGACGATGAAGGCCAATCACTGCCGATCGGACAGGCGGGCGAGCTGTGCATCAAGGGGCCGAACGTGATGACCGGCTATTACAACCAGCCCGTCGAGACGGCCGCAGCCTTCACGGCCGACGGCTTCATGCGCACCGGCGACATCGCCGTGATGCAGGAAGACGGCTACAGCCGGATCGTCGACCGCAAGAAGGACATGATCCTCGTGAGCGGCTTCAACGTGTTCCCCAACGAGTTGGAGAACGTGATCTCGCTGTGTCCGGGGGTTGTCGAATGTGCGGCCGTCGGCGTGCCAGACGAGAAGCAGGGCGAAGCCATCAAGGTCTTCGTGGTCCGCAAGGACCCGACGCTGACGGAAGACGCCGTGCTCCAGTACTGCAACGGACAGCTCACCGGCTACAAGCGGCCGAAACACATCGAGTTCCGCGAGTCGCTGCCCAAGACCAACGTGGGGAAGATCCTGCGGCGCGAGCTGCGCACCAGCACCGGTGCCTGAGCGCGTGGGGCGCCACTGGGAAGCCAGCGCCGGGCTGCCAGCGAATGTCGTCGTGTTCGAGCGGGGCTGGCTGTCTTCGAACAACATCCTCTTCGTCGGAGCCGAGGAAACGGCGCTGGTCGACACCGGCTATGCCACGCATGCCGATCAGACGCTGGCCCTGGTGGAGTCGGTGTTGGGCAAACGTCCACTCGATCGGGTGCTGAACACACATCTGCACAGCGATCACTGCGGGGGGAACGCGGCGTTGCAGCAGCGTTATCCATCGCTGCGGACGGACATCCCGCCTGGAGAGGCGGCGCTGGTTGAACGATGGGATGCGCAGGGTCTGAGTTTTCTTGCGACGGGGCAGAGTTGCCCGCGCTTTGGCTTCACTGGACTGCTCGAGCCAGGCACTGAATGCCTGCTGGGAGACAGCGCGTGGCAAGTGCATGGGGCTCCAGGTCACGATCCGCACTCGGTGATCCTATTCGACCCGGTGTCGCGGACTCTGATTTCAGCGGACGCGCTCTGGGAGAACGGGTTTGGCATCGCCTTTCCGGAGCTGATGGGTGAGCCCTCGTTCGGGGACATTGCGGCAACGCTCGATTTGATCGAGAAGTTGGCGCCGCGGCAGGTGATCCCGGGGCATGGTGGCGTCTTCACCGATGTCGAGCGCGCGTTGCATACGGCGCGCAAGCGTTTAGCTGGCTTGGAGCGCGATCCTGTAAAGCACGCGCGTCACGCGATGAAGGTGCTGATGAAGTTCAAGCTTCTGGAATTGCATGCGGTGTCGCACGCTGAGTG